>NZ_RQYH01000271.1 GCF_003860215.1 Desulfovibrio sp. OH1186_COT-070
GCAAGCTTGATTTGCGGGAAGCCTTCATTGACGGGACATTCGCCCCGGCAAAAAAGGGGGCCGTGCCGTTGGTAAAACCAAACGCGGCAAGGGCACCAGGATCATGGCAGTGGCAGACGCTGCCGGTTTTCCTCTCGCCCTTCACGTGGCAAGCGCGTCGCCTCATGAAGTGATCTTGGTGGAAGACACCTTGGACCGCACGTTTACCAATGAGCTTCCAGGCCGTTTGATCGGCGACAAAGCCT
>NZ_RQYH01000272.1 GCF_003860215.1 Desulfovibrio sp. OH1186_COT-070
TGGCCGTGGATGCGCATGGTATGCCGCTCAGAGTTGTTGTTACAGAAGGTACCAGATCTGATTGCAAGGAAGCATGTGCATTGATTGACGGTTTGAATGCAAAGGCGCTTTTGGCTGACCGTGGATATGACAGCAATGAGATTATAGACAAGGTTGTTGAGTCCGGCTGTCAGCCCGTCATTCCACCCAGAAAAAATCGCAAGGAGCAGAGGGACTATGACAAAGCTTTATACCGTGTACGC
>NZ_RQYH01000273.1 GCF_003860215.1 Desulfovibrio sp. OH1186_COT-070
ATTTTATTCTAAAGGATGGTATAAATTTTGAAAAGCCTTCTGAAGATTTAAGAAATGCACTTCCAATAACTTCAGTACTTATGGCTATTATTAAATAAATATAAGGCATTTTTAACTCCTTTTAATTTTCGTATTTTATTTAATTTTATTCTAAAGGATGGTATAAATTTTGAAAAGCCTTCTGAAGATTTAAGAAATGCACTTCCAATAACTTCAGTACTTATGGCTATTATTAAATAA
>NZ_RQYH01000274.1 GCF_003860215.1 Desulfovibrio sp. OH1186_COT-070
TAGAAGCCATCTCATAATCAAAAGGGTTTGAGTTTGGAAATTTTCTAGACTTTTCCGTCCATTTCCCGCACGAAGTGGGAATGGACATCACCAATGAGCAGTGGGAACGACTCGCGCCCCTTCTTCCCGACAGCCCCAAGGGGCCGAGAGGACAAGGCAGGCCGGTGCTCAATGAGCCCCGCGCCATCCTGAACGGAATTCTTTGGATTCTGCGTACAGGCGCGCCGTGGA
>NZ_RQYH01000275.1 GCF_003860215.1 Desulfovibrio sp. OH1186_COT-070
GGCGGAAAAGCTTTTGGCGGACAAGGGCTACGACACGGATGAGATTCTCGCCCAAGCTGAAAAACAGGGAATGGAAACGGTCATTCCCCCGAAGAAAAGCCGCAAAGAGCAGCGTGGGTACGACAAAGAGCTTTACAAGGCCCGGCACCTGATAGAGAACGCGTTCCTCCATTTGAAGCGATGGCGCGGCATTGCGACCCGATACGCGAAAAATGCAGCCTCATTC
>NZ_RQYH01000276.1 GCF_003860215.1 Desulfovibrio sp. OH1186_COT-070
TAGAAGTCATCTCATAATCAATCTGAGCAAAATCATGATGCAGCCCAGTTGCGCCATTGCCAGAAAGTTTTCTGCATGAAATTCGTATCTTACGACAAGGCGGCGGAAGTTTTGCAGCCAGGCGAACAACCGCTCGACTTTCCAGCGGCGGCGGTAACGCCGCAAGGGGCGGCCATCTTGCGTTTTGGCCCGTTTCTTCCGGTTCGGGGCGATCA
>NZ_RQYH01000277.1 GCF_003860215.1 Desulfovibrio sp. OH1186_COT-070
ATCACTACGCCCTGCCGAATGTATTCGTCCTTCCACTGAGCGGCGCGTTCTTCCAACATGGCATCCACCTCCCGCTTCCGGCTCCTGCGCCCGCTCCAGCTTCAAAAGCTGCGCGGCCAGGCCCCTGCTTTTGTCCAGCGCGTCGGCGGGCACCCGGCTTTCGTCCAGCCCCCATACACACATCCTATCCCAGTGATGCTCGACGGG
>NZ_RQYH01000278.1 GCF_003860215.1 Desulfovibrio sp. OH1186_COT-070
GTGCCTGCGGATTTCGTTGCGGATCTGGATTTTTCCACCCTTGAACGCTGTTCGGGCAGTTATGTGACGGACGATTTGCGGGAACGCCATGACGACATCGTCTGGCGCGTGGGCTGGAAAAAAGGCTCCTGGTGCTATGTGGCCCTGCTTCTGGAGTTCCAGAGCACGCCCGACCACTGGATGGCTTTGCGCATCCTGTCCTATAC
>NZ_RQYH01000279.1 GCF_003860215.1 Desulfovibrio sp. OH1186_COT-070
TGCGCATGCTTCCTTGCAATCAGATCTGGTACCTTCTGTAACAACAACTCTGAGCGGCATACCATGCGCATCCACGGCCAGATGTATTTTGGTGTTGAACCCCCTGTTGTGCGGCTCATCGCCTGGTTGCCGCCAACCGCTCCAGCAGCATGGGGATGCACTTTGCAATGGCTCGCATCAATCATCAACCACTCATAGTCAGGC
>NZ_RQYH01000280.1 GCF_003860215.1 Desulfovibrio sp. OH1186_COT-070
GACAAAGGTTATACCCCAAAAAACACCTTTTCCATACGATAGGGTTACTCAAGCTCTATCGTAACCAACGGGAAAGGTGTTTTTTATGGGAACCAAGGCACAAAGTTTAGCTCACACAAAATGGCTGTGCAAGTATCATATCGTGTTCGCGCCCAAGTACAGGCGGAAAATAATCTTCGCGAGCCTTCGCGAAAGCATAGGTGA
>NZ_RQYH01000029.1 GCF_003860215.1 Desulfovibrio sp. OH1186_COT-070
GCTTGAACGAAGTGAAAGCCAGCGTCATTTAGGCGCTGGCCGGTAATATGCCCTTATAGGGCTTGAGCAAACCACCCGCTATGCGGGTGGTTTTGATTCCAGGGGTTGCAGTTGCCTGTGGCGGAAGGAGAGGGGCCGGTAGACGGAAATCAGGCACATGGAGAGGATGACAAGCAGTTGCAGCGCTCCCTGCCACATGCTCTCCGGCAGAATGAAGGCGCGGACAAAGCGCAGCACAACATCAATGCCTGTGCCGGAAAGTTGGAGGATGTATGCGTCACCCCACGGCCCCCAGAACAGGACGCCCCAAAAACCGGCAGCGCAGGTGATGAGCCATTTGTATCCGATCCAGGCAAACTTGAAGAAACCGATGGCAGTGGCGAAAGAATAGAACAGGCCTGTCAAAATGCAGCCAGCAAGACCGGGCATGACAACCCATGTGTCCACAAAATGCAGAGATGCCTGGATGACCGCTCCGGCCCCCGCATCATCGGTGCTGAGCCTCAAAAAACTGAGAGCCTGCATGGAGAGCGCGCCTCCGGCCCATGCCGTGGCGGCCAGCAGGTGAAAGGCCTTGACGGTTTTGATGATATAGTTGTCGGGGTTGCTGAAGCCTTTGCCCCGGATTCCGTAACGACGAACAATATCAATGTGTTGCATCAAGAGTGCCCGTTTCCATTTGCGGTCGTGCGGTTTTCGGACATTTTCAGTTTTTCAGGGTATCCGGTGTTGTGCTGATGGTCCAGAGCCTACAAAAAAAGCCTCTACAGAGTTCATTCTGTGGAGGCTTGATTTTCTTGGCTCCCCGAGACGGACTTGAACCGCCAACCTAGTGATTAACAGTCACCCGCTCTGCCGATTGAGCTATCGGGGATCATCACACAGGTAGAATTTCTACTCAAGACATCTTCCAAGGTCAAGCAAAAAAAACAGCTGCTTGTCAAAAAAACACTATCATGCAAAAATATTTGCGCGCTTTGGGCGCGGGAGTGTCAACAAGGAACAGGCGGAAGATTCATGGCCATACTGGTGTGCGGCGGTGCGGGCTACATAGGCTCCCACTATGTGCGGGCGCTGCGGGAGCGTGGAGAAACTCCCGTGGTGCTGGACAATTTATTGAGCGGGCATGCGGCATCTGTGCCCGCCGATGTTTGCCTGCACACGGGCGACATGCGCGATCCCGCGCTGCTGGAAAGCGTTTTCTCCCGGCACGCCGTGGATGCCGTGGTACACTTTGCCGCCAGTTCTCTGGTGGGCGAGAGCATGGAGCGGCCGCTGGAATATTTTCACAACAATGTCCACGGGATGCAGGTTCTGCTGGAAGCCATGGTCCGGCACCGTGTGGACAAGATAGTTTTTTCTTCCACAGCTTCGGTATATGGCGAGCCGGAGCGTATCCCCATTGTTGAAGACAGTCCCCTGCGTCCCGCCAGTCCTTACGGCGAGAGCAAGCTGTTCATGGAGCGCATGACAGCTTGGGCGGGAAAGGCGCACGGTATCCGCTCGGTCATTCTGCGCTATTTCAATGTAGCGGGCGCGTGGCCAGGGGGAGAAATCGGTGAGGATCACCAGCCGGAGTCTCACCTGATTCCCCTTGTGTTGCAGGTTCCTCTGGGGCGGCGGCGCTGCGTCACCATTTTTGGCGATGACTGGCCCACCCCCGACGGTACCTGCATCCGGGACTATCTGCACGTTATGGATCTGGTAGACGCGCATGTGCGCGCAGTGGAATATCTGCATGGCGGAGGGAGCAGCCTTGTCTGCAATCTGGGCAACGGAACCGGCTTTTCCGTGCGGCAGATTGTGGATGCCGCATCCCGTGTGACCGGCATGCCTGTTGCTGTCGAAGTGGGGCCGCGGCGCGCCGGAGACCCGGCCTGTCTTGTGGCATCAGCGGAGCGCGCCCGGCAGGCTCTGGGCTGGCAGGCCCGCGCGGGCATTGAAGATATCCTTGCTTCGGCATGGGCTTGGCATCAGGCCCATCCGCACGGGTTCGGAGGCAGGGTGCGGAGATGAAAAAAGCCCTGCGCCATTGGCACGGCTGGTCTACAGGCAGTCGCAGAGGGTGCGGGCGCGCAGGGATTTGAGGCGAATGCCGCCAGAAACAATTTCGTGGCGCAGTTCACGCAGACGGCGCTCCATATGGGGCGCCACATCTTTCCCCGCAACGGCCCTGAAAGCCGCTATGTCCGCAATGTCCACACCGCCGTTTCCGAGATCAAGCACGCGGATTTCCTTGCCCTGAAATTTTCCTGCTGCCGCTGCGGCCACCAGATCAAAAAGAGCCTTGTCCGGATACTTGAGAATGGAGGTCAGGATGCGGCCGGGCGCACGCGCGGCTTGGTCTGTATCCAAGCCTACGGCATAGGCTTTGTGCCGCGCAACTTCCTCCAGAGCCGGGCCGTTGCCTGCGCCGCAAGCCAGAGCCAGAACATCCGCACCCTGTTCCAGCAAATTTTGTGCGGCCGCGCGGCCTGCGGCGGCATCGCCGAACGAACCGGTGACGGCATGGATGACCCGTGTTTCCGGATCCACGGCACGCGCGCCTTCCGTAAAACCGTTGAGCAGCGAGAGCATGGCCGGGGTATCGCGGCCGGAGATCCAGCCGATGGTTTTTTCAGCATTGATGCCAGGAAGGGTATTGTGGGCCGTGAGCATGGCCGCGGCGGCCCCGGCCAGAAATGCCGCCTGTTCGTCGGCAAAGGTCAAGGACATGATATTGGGTGCGCGTATGCCCGCGTCAAGGCAGCCAAACATGGTTTTGCGAAAATCAGCCGCATTGTTGCGCAGGGTTTCGTGCAGCCTGTCCGAGGCAATGAGCACGAGGTCATGGTTTTTCGCCGCGTCCCGAAAAAAATCCCGCAAGACAGCAGGTGTGTCCTCCGGGGCAACAAGAACGTGCGCGTCCACTCCCAGTTGCACACGCGCCCTGTCCAGCCCTCGTGCCAGAGCATCGTTCCAGCCGTGATCGCCGGGCGGGCTTTCCAGCAGCAGGGCCACGCTCAGGGCAGTGCCGGGCGCGCCCCACGCGGGCAGAGCCAGAAAAAACAGGGAAAAAAGCGGCAAAAGGCCGCTACGCAAGAAAGCGGGCATGATTTTACCTGTACGCGGCCCGCCGCGCAAAAGCATGCGCGGCGGGCACAAGCATTATCGCTTGTTGCGGGCCTGACGGGGGTGTCCCCTCCGCAGGCCCGCAACGCTTGGGCAATCCCCGGCCTAGATGAAGAAGAGCCAGGTGAGCAGCACAAACAGCGGAATCAGGATGCCTCCTGACCACAGCATGTAGCCGAAGAAACTGGGCATGCGCACACCCTGGTTTTCCGCGATGGAACGCACCATGAAGTTGGGAGCGTTGCCAATGTAGGTATTGGCGCCCATGAACACTGCGCCTGCGGAAATGGCTGTCAGCGTTGTGGGAATATCGTACATGAGGTGCTGGGCATCACCGCCCGCAGTATTGAAAAACACCAGATAGGTGGGCGCATTGTCCAGGAAGCTGGACAGCATGCCGGTGAGCCAGAAGTACATGGTGTTGACCGGTTGCCCGTCCTGGGAAACCATCTGGATGAGGGGAGCCAGTGCGCCCTCTGTTCCGGCCCGCAGAATGGCGATGGCCGGAATCATGCTGAGGAAGATGCCGAAAAAGAGTTTGGCCACTTCCTGTATGGGGGCCCAGGAAAAGTCGTTGAGCTCACGGCAACGCGTGCTGGTAAGTTTGAGAGACAGCCCGGCAATGCCCAGCAGGGCAAGATCGCGCAGCAGGTTCTGGCCTTCAATGGGAATGCCGAAAACTTCCAGCAGCACACCCAGGGGGTAAAGCCCCGAAAGAAGAACCGCCAGCACCACACCCAGCAGCAACAGCAGGTTGATCTTGCCGTCCAGCCCCAGTTTTTCTCCGGCGGCATCGGGCTTTTGGGGCGGCGTGGGGCTGCCCTCCTTGCGGAAGAGGATATTGTCCAGGATCAGGTAGATGGTCAGCAGCGCCACGGACAGGATCAGCGTTTTCACAAAGAGATAGCTGGTGGTCCAGAAAAAGGTGACGCCCTTGAGAAAGCCGAGAAAGAGCGGCGGATCACCCAAAGGAGTGAGAGAACCACCGATATTGGCCACAAGAAAAATGAAAAAAACAACGGAATGCATGCGGTATTTGCGGTGCGCGTTGGCGCGCAGCAAAGGCCGGATGAGCAGCATGGCCGCGCCGGTCGTGCCCATCCAACTGGCCAGAACCGTGCCCACGGCCAGGAGGCCCGTGTTGACTGTTGGTGTGCCCACCAGGGTTCCCGTCAGGCGAACGCCGCCAGCCACCGTGAACAGGGAAAAGAGCAGGACAATGAAGGGAATGTAATCCAGCAGGATGATATGCAGAAATTCGTACAGTGCCACATTGAAGCCGAAAACCACCAGGCAGGGAACCAGAAAGGCCAGTCCCCAGAAAACCGAGATTTTTCCGAAATGGTGCTCCCAGAAGTGCGGTGTGGCCAGCGGCATGATGGCAATGGACAGCAGCATGCAGACAAAGGGGATTACCCAGTAGACAGGAAGGGTTGCACCGGGAATGGAGGGATGCCCTTCGGCGGCCAGCGCCACACAAGGAAGAAGCGCGGTGGCAAGAAAGGCGGCAAGTACGGCTTGGAGTTTTTTCATGAGGGCTCCGTTATCGTCATGGATGAATAAAGAAGCGGTATGGACAGAAACCACAGAGTATATTATCCCAGAGAGGATTTGCTTGCAATAGCACTGTCCCACGAAAAGTTTTTGCTTTGCCAGACCGTTTTCTCCGGGGAATCATCATGCCCAAGGACCCCACGGCCAGACGCAGGGCACGTCTGCGTGCCGTGCTGGAATGCCGCCAGCCGGATTTGACGCTTGTGCTGGCAAATATCCACGATCCCCACAATGTTTCCGCCATCTACCGCTCGTGTGACGCCTTCGGCGTAGGGCACGTGCACCTGTATTATACCGGCACGCCTTTTCCTGTGCTGGGGCGCAAAACCTCCGCCTCTGCCCGCAAATGGGTGGACAGTGTGCGCCACAAGGATAGTGCCTCCCTGTTTTCCAGCCTGCGGGCGCAGAAGATGCAAGTTCTTGCTACCTCTTTTTCTCCGGCAGCACGGCCGCTGGGCGCGTGGGACATGACCCTGCCCACGGCTGTCATCATGGGCAACGAGCACAGCGGAGTGGAGCAGGAGCTTTTGCAGGAGGCCGACGGCCAGTTGTACATTCCCATGCGCGGCATGATCCAGAGCTTCAATGTTTCGGTGGCCGCGGCCGTTATTCTGGCGGAGGCCGCCCGCCAGCGCGAGGCCGCAGGCATGTATTCCGCCGCGCGCATGAACGCCGATATGCTGGAAGAAAAACTGGCGCAATGGCTTGAAAAGTAATTGCATTTTTGCGCCCTGGCCGCAGGGTGCGCAGAGTGCAACCGGTGAATCCAAAGCGGAGGTGCGTCCATGCCGACCGGGAGCGACAAAAAGAAGACGCTGCCCCAGGCGGATGCCAAGCGTCACATGCAGCGCCCGCGGGCGCATACCCAAGTTTTTTTGCCTGCTGCGGGACATCCGGGCGAGCATATACCGGGTGGGGCAGTCGTTGCCCTCGGAGCGGGACCTGATGGAGGCCTTCGGCGTGGGCGGCCGGCTGTGCGCGAAGCGCTTGCGGCTCTGGTCAGGATCAGGCTTGTAGATTGCCGCCCGGTATGCGCGCGCCTGGAAGAAACGCGTATTTTGTATCCGGACAAGGCCGTATTGCCGCCGGGGAATGCGCGCCCTGAACAGGGATTTCGGGACGCAAACCGGGCAAAAGACCATACAAAAACCGCAACGGCATGCCGTTGCGGTTTTTGTGGGCCGGACACCCGGCAACGTCTGTTGCCGCTGCTTCCTTTCGGACCTGACGGGGTTGGCAGTGCTGCCGCCGTCCGGCTTGGCTTTCTTGTATCCACAAACAGAAGAGGCTGTCAATCCGCCCCGCACGGAGCAAGCAGAGCGGCGGCATTGCCCATGATCCTGTCCACGGCATCGGGGGAGAGCCCTCCCATGCTTTCCAGGCGCAGACGTTCTTCCAGCGGACTGTACAGAGGCCAGTCTGATCCGAAGAGCAATTTTTCCTGCGGCCAGGCACGCAACAGCTTTTTGACCAGTTGCGGCGTGGCAAAGGGCGTTGTGCTTGACGTATCAACCCACAGGTTTTCCCGAATTTTGCCCTTCAGTGCCAGAAGGGCGTGTGCCCACATGCGGTATCCGCCAAAATGGGCGGCAATGATGCGCAGTCTGGGCAGGGCGGCAAGGAGCGCCGCCAGTTTGTAGGGGCATGAGGGATTGTTCTCTGGCGGCTTTTTGTCGCCGATGTGGAAAAGAAAGACGAAATGCTCCTGCGCAGCCTCCAGAATGGGCAGCAGCCTGGGATCATCAAGGCGGAATCCCTGACATTCCGGGTGCAGTTTGATGCCGCGAATGCCCGCGGCCCGAAGGCGCGCAAGCTCTGTCTCCCATTTTTCGTATCCGGGGTGGAGGGTGCCGAAGGCAATGACCCTGTCCGGGTATTGGCGCTGGAGACTGATGGCATGATTGTTGGCGGGGATGACTTGGGCCGGGGTTGTGGCGGCGCAGAGTACGGCGCATTTGTCCATGCCCGCCCTTGCTCCGCTTTCCAGCAGTCCGGCAATGGTACCGTCCCCCACGCAGGCAACGCGGTAGAATGCGTTGAGGTGCGCCACGGCCTTGTGGGCGATTTTGGGATGAAAGGCGTGGGTATGGATATCGATGCGCATGATCAGGCATTGACAACGTTGACGGGTTTTCCCTGCTGCCAACAGCGGATATTGTTTGCCGTGAGGTCAATGATGGCCTGCCTGGCCCGCGTGGTGGCCCAGGCGATGTGCGGGGTGATCAATGTATTGGGCGCGTGGAGCAGAGGGTTGCCGGGATCGGGCGGCTCCACCGAGAGCACGTCCGTGCCAATCCCCCCCAGATGCCCCGAGTGCAGTGCCGCGGCAGCGGCTTCCTCGTCCACCAGCGCACCCCTGGCTGTATTGAGCAGCAGGCTCCCCCTGCGCATGGCGGCAAGGCTGCGGGCGTTGACCATGTGGCGGGTTTGCGGGGTGAGCGGGCAGTGCAGGGAAATGACATGCGCCCGCCCCCAAACCTCGTCAAGATCGACAAAGGCGAAGGGGCTGTACGCCGGAGGGTTTTGCCGGGTGCGGCTCACTGCCAGAACGTCCATGCCCAGGGCATGGGCCAGTTCTCCCATGCGGCGGCCAATGACGCCAAAGCCCACGATGCCCATGGTCAACCCTTCCAGGCACAGGGGGGTGCTTTTCCAGTAGCACCATGTCTGCCTGCGGCTCCATTCGCCGTTTTTGACGCTTTCGGTATGCAGACTGGTGCGTCGGCAAAGTTCCAGCAAAAGGGCTATGGCATGCTGGGCAACATCGCTTACGCCGTAGGCCACCACATTGCACACCGGCACGCCGAGCTCCGTGAACATGTCCAGATCCACCACATCGTAGCCAGTGGAAAGCAGCCCTACCATGCGCACGTTGCACAGGGCATGGGCATCTTTTTTGCGCAGGGGGGTCTTGTTGGTGAGCAGAATATCGGCATTCCGCGCATGCTCTTCCAGCAGATGGGGCGGCGTCGCGTCATGAACGCGCAACCGGCCGAGGGCTGCGATGGGGCTCCAGTCCACATCACCGGGATTGAGAACGCCGCCGTCAAGAATCACAATGTTCATGGCTCCCCCGTTGAGGCTTTGGCACAAAAATGTCGGATGCGCTCATCCTAGCGCGGAGGGAGGGCAATGCACAAGCGCAGAAAAGCGGGAGCAGGCAGAACGGATGCCGCCTTTTGTGCCACAGGCACAAAAAAATGGGGAACACCAGCAGGCGTTCCCCAAAAACGTCCCGTGCGAACCACCTGTGGCGGCCCGCATGCAGGCAAAACTAGTGGGCAACCACGCGGAAGTCGTCGCGGCGGTTCTTGCTCCACGCAGCTTCGTTGCTGCCCTGCACGGCGGGATTTTCCTTGCCGTAGCTGATCATTTCCATCTGGCTGGGGTTGACGCCCAGCATGACCAGATATTCGTAAGCGGCGCGGGCACGGCGCTCGCCGAGGGCAAGGTTGTATTCTTGGGTGCCGCGCTCGTCGCAGTTGCCTTCGATGCGGACGCGGATGGAGGGGTACTGCTTCATCAGGTCGGCCTTGACCTTCAGCATGTCTTTGTACTCGTTCTTGATGTCGAACTTGTCAAAGGCAAAGTACACACGGGCGTCGGTGATCTGCTGGATCGCGGCGCGCATTTCAGGGGTCAGGCCGTCATCGTAGCCGGGCTCGGTGGCCTTTTTGGCGCAACCAAAACCGGCGGCCAGAGCCATGACCAGAGCGAAAACAAGTGCCAAGCGTTTCATAATGTCCTCCTGAACAGCTCAGTCTCCGAAAAATTTTTTACCTTTCCTTTCAAGGCACGGGGGCATCCCCACGTCCTTGAATGGTATCGCCATCGCAAGTTTTGTCAAGCCGTGGAAGGCCGGTTCGCAGCATTTTCGTAAAATATTTTTTACCGCCCCGCCCGGCCTGTTGCCGGTTTTTCCCGCCTGTCGCTACTTCTGCGCCCCAGGCATGCCCCAGCGCGGGAAAAAGGCCGGGCCGCCGCCTGTGGGCACCTGCTTGGCATCTCCGCCGTGCCGGGTGGTCAGATAGATGCCGCGGCTGCCCCCGCGCGAGGAACTGAAAGAGATGAAGTAGCTGTCGCCGCAAAAGGCGGGCTGCTCGTCACTGCCGGGGCCGAAGGTAATCTGCCTTTCCATGCCGGTGAGCATGTCCTGCACAAAAATGCGGTGGCCGAAATCCGTCATGCGGCTGTAAACAACAAGGGTCCCGTCGGGCGACAGGTTGGCCTCTGTATTGTAGGTGCCGTTTTTGCTCACGCGGGTCACGCTCCCGCCGCGCAGGTCTTTGAGAAATATCTGCGGGCCTCCCAGGCGTGAGGAGGTGAAGGCCATCTTGGTGCCTGTCTTGTCAAAGGTGGGGGAGACGTTGATGGAGCTGTCCTGTTCCAGAATGCGTTCTTTCTGGAAAACGTGGTTCAGTTGGAAGATGACCGGATATTTTCCGTTGGAAAGGGCTACAGCCACCTTGTTGTCGGGCATGAAGGCCGGGCCGATGACCACGTTGCCGGGAAAGCGGATGCGCTGCACCTTGCCCGAAGAACGGTCCCACACGCCCAGGGAATGGGATTTTTCGTCAATGTGGGCAAAAACCACAAAGCGGCCGTCGGGCGACCATGCCGGAGACATGGCCTCGCCGGGAATATTGGTGACCTGGCGCAGGTCGCGGCCTGTAGGCTTGACCAGCCATACGTTGGCGCTGAGCTTTCCGTTTTTTTTGACAAAGGCCAGCGTGGAGCGGAAAAAGGAGCCGTCACCGGTCAGGGCTTCCAGAAGGTCAGCGCAAAAACGGTCAGCAACTTCCGGCAAATCCTTGGCGGAAACCTTGGTATATTCCTTGCCGAACAGGCGTCCGCCGGTATTGGTCTCGAACGCGCGGATCTGTACGGGGCGCGTTCCGCTGTCGCCGTCGGGCCAGAAAGTAGTGACGACAATGTCTGATCCGGCCAGTTGGAACCGTTTGAAATCAAGGTTGGGGGGCTCATACCCGGCCAGCAGAACGCCGCTCAGCACCGCTCTGGGGTCGGTCAGGCGCATGAAGGGCAGAAAGGAGAGATTTTGCTCCACGAGTTTTTGCAGTTCCGCGCCCATGTTGGCGGCCTGCACCTGCGGGCCCTTGATGGGCGCGGCCAGGGCAAGGTTGACGATATTCTGCCCCGGGCCGTAAATATCCACGCGCGCGGTGGCCTGCGCTTCGCCGCCCAGCGTCAGGACGAGTCCGAAAATCAGGAGAAGGAAGCGTTTTTTCATGGCGTCCGTTTTCCTCGCTTGCCTGATGCGCTTTTGCCCCGCACCAGGGTAAGGGTGATGTCCACCTGCTCGCCGAAGCCCGCGGGAGGGGGCGCAATTTTGCCCATACGGGGTATATCCCTGAGAATATTCCTGTCAAGAAACTTGTCCCCGGTGGCGCGCAGAAGGGCAACTTTTCTGATTTTTCCCGTTGTCGCTTCCACCAGCAGCCGTACTTCGGCCGTATAGCGCCCTTCCCGTGCCCGCAGGGGGATGACGATGACCTTCTTCGCCTGCTGGGCCACTGTGGTCAGATAGTGCGCGTGCGCATCGGGCGCCGGTTCCGGTGCGGGAGATGCGGAAGTCTCTTCCGGAGAAGGTACGGGCTCCTGCGCAGAGTCGGTCACCGTTATGGTCAGCGGAGGGGGGGCGTTGTTTGTTGACGGGCGCGGCGCGCTCCTGCCCATGAGCACCACTGCCGGAGAATTGTCGTCAGACACGCCTGCTCGCTTGCGGGCGGGCGTTTTTTCCGGGGAGGTTCGGGGCGGGGGCGGCGCGGCCGGAGCCACAGGGGCAGGGCGCACATCGGGCAACTCCCTGCCGTGTTCTTTTGCGGCGGCCTCCGCGCGCTGGCGGGCGCGGTCTTCCGCCGCCGCGGCGCGCGTGTCTTCCAGAGCCGCCTCGGCCTTTGTTCTGGCCTGTATTTCCGCGCGCATGGCTTCTTCTGTGGTCATGGTTCTGGGGCGGTGCCGCCCTTTGGGAGTACCTGTCCAGAAGGCCATGTGCAGGTCAAGCGGCGTATCGTGGGGCGCAGGGCCAAAGGAACCGATGTGGCGTACGGTTCCGCAGAGGGAACTGTCCAGGGCTTCCAGTTCTGACGGAGTCACAGCCTTGCAGTCCGTGACGTTGCCCTGGGCGTCCAGAGCAATTTTCAGGCGGGCCTGAAAGTCGCCCCGGAGCGCGGGCGGGGGATCCCAGTGGGCGATGATCTTGTCCAGCACCTGGCCCGCATACCCCCCGCTGGCGTCAATGCTGGCCGCAGTGGCGGCGCAGGCCCGACCGCCGTTTCCCGGCAGCACGGCAAGGCAGAGGGGCAGCGCAACAAGCGCAATCAGGCGGGAAAGGCTGGAAAACAGAAGCACCGCATCCTCCTCATGATTGTCCGTCACGTCTGCGCGTTGGTGCGCGAAAAAACGTCTCCCGGCTGCGGGCGTCAGCGCCCCATGAGTTCGTCCAGGGTGAAAACCATTTCAAGCTCGCTGTACTCCACAGAAGGCGGGGGAGGAAACTGCCCGCTCTGGCTGGTGCGGATCACGGCGTTCACCGCCGAAGAGTCGTACTGCGCGTTGCCGGAACTGTGGGTCACGGTGGCCTGCTGCACCCGCCCCTGCATGTCTACTCGCACGTTGAGCACGCAACGCAGGTTGACACGCCCGGCAGAGGCAAAACCCCAGTTGGGGCGCACTGCAAGCATGACCTGCCCCATGTAAACATCGCCAAGCCCCCCTCCGCCGGGGCCGTCGCCCTCTCCGCCGCCGCCTCCGCGATTGCCGCCCGCCCGTCTTTTTGCCTGGGCCAGTGCCTGCTCCACAGCATTGCCCCTGTCGCCGGATTCGGAGCGCGAAGACGCCTTGCGGGCCTGCTGCAAGGCAGCGGCCACAGGGTCCGGCTTTTTGGGCGAAGGCTTGGGCGGGTCTTTTTTGGGGCTTTCCGCCGGTTTGGGAGCTTCTTTGGGTTTGTCCTCTTTTTTGGGGGCAACGGGTTTGGCGTCTTCTTTGGGCTCCGGTTTCGGCTCCGGCTTCGGTTCCGGAACAGGGTCTGGTTTTTTGACCGGAGCGGCCTCCTGCCGGGGTTGCGGAGGCACGGGAGAGGGTTCCCTGATTTCCGGGCGTTCCGGGGCGGCAACTTCCGCCTTGGGCGCGGGAGGCGTTGGCGCAAGGGGACCGTCAGAAGGCTGTCCCATATGCCCCAGAATGGGTGAAGGGGTGCGGTTGCCGCCCGGCGCGCCTTCCACCAGACTGATCATCACCGGTGGAGCGTCAAGCCGGAGAGGCGGCTGCCCCGGCCAGAACCAGACCAGCAGAAAAGCCGCCGTGTGCAGACAGACAGAAAGGACATAGGAGGCCAGGCGCATGTCAACCTACCTGGGAGCGCGGGCGGCATTGTCCCCCTTGGGGGCGGCATCGGGCTGCTCGGCAATGACGCCGAGTTTTTCGATGCCCACGGCCTTGATATGGCCCATGACTTCCACCACGGTTCCGTAGGGAACCGCCTTGTCAGCCTGCAAGAAAAGGGTCTTGTTTTTTTCTTTCACGAGCCTGAGCAGGTACCCCTCAAGGGCATCCATGCCTTCAACCGCATATTCATCCAGAAAGATTTTTCCATCGCTGCGCACGGTCAGCACCATGTGGTCAGCCTCTGTAGGCAGCACCTCGACCTGTTTGGTCTGGGGCAGATCCACTTCCAGCCCCTGGCTCATCATGGGCGTGGCCACCATGAAAATGATCAGCAGAACCAGCATCACGTCCACAAAGGGGGTGACGTTGATTTCCGATACGAATTTGTTGCCGCCGCCGAGACTCGCGCCCATGCTACAGCTCCGTGGCACCCGCGCGCTGCACGGGACGGTGGGCGTTGAGCTCGCGCTGGACACGGTTGAGAAAAACACCGGCGAAGTTCACCAGCAAAGTGTCCACCTGCGAGAGTTTGCCCATGAAAATATTGAAGCCCACGGTGGCGGGCACGGCCACAGCCAGACCGATGGCCGTGGCTACCAGTGCCTCGGAAATGCCGGGAGCCACTGTGGCCAGAGAGGCGGACTTGAGCATGCCGATGGAGTGAAAGGAGCCCATGATGCCCCACACTGTACCGAAAAGACCGATAAAGGGGGCGGTATTGGCCGTGGTGGCCAGAAAAGACAGGGAACTCTGCAGGCGCGAGAGCTCTGTGCCCACGCCCTGGCGCAGAGCGCGGCGCACATTGTCCACCACCACATCGCTGCTGTTGCCCAGTTCCTTGGAGCGGTTGAATTCCAGAACGCCCTGATGGGCGATGTAATAGAGCGGCGATGTGGGGTCGGAGCCCAGCGACTGGACGGCATCACGCAGATTGGGGGCTTTCTCGAAGCGGTCTGTTCCGCTCCGCGCCTTGGAATTGGCGGAGCTCAGTCCGATGGATTTCTGGATCATCAGCCCCCAGCTGGCGATGGACATGATGAGCAGCAGGAGCAGCACCGCCTTGGCCACCAGACTGGCCTGGGCGATCATTGCAAAAAAACTGAATTCCATGAGCTTCTCCGTAAAGAATGCACGGCGGGCATCCGGGAGAATGCCCGACAATGAACAAACCGGGCCCTGCCCGGTACAGGGCGGACGCCGCCACAGATTTTCCGGATTTCCAGTGCCGTTGCGTCAAGCCGTTTTGCGGTTTGGACGGCGCAAAATCCGTGAAGTAGGTTTTTGTCATCTTTCCGGGGTTTTCCGGATGGCCGGAAAACCTGCGGCAAAGCATGCAACGGACGGCGCAAATGTTCAAGATTTTTTTTAGAATCTTCCCGATTCTTCCTGCGTTTGTCTTGCCAAGCCTTCTGTCGCCGGGTATGCTGCGCCATGCCATTTTCGCCTCCACCGCTTTTGGCCTCCTTTTTTTTGCGCCTTTGTCCGTTGTTCCGCTTTGTTCCCCGGTGGGCGCTCTGTGCGCTGCTGGCAGGATTGTGCGGGTTTTGCCCGCCATCAGGGCAGGCGTGGGGTGCCGGGGTGCGTGCAGGCGGAGTATCTGAACCTCTGTACGGTGGGGGGCGCCGCCTTTCTCCGCCCGGCGGTGACCTTTTGCCCGATGCGCCGCTGACCATGCCTGAAGCTGTGGACCGGGCCTTGCGCTTCAACCCCGGCCTCGGCGCGCAGGAGGCCCAGAGCCGCTCCTCCGAGTCCGGCCGCAAGGCGGCGCAAAGTGCTTTTGGCCCCAAGCTGGGTACCAGCTATTCGGTGGTCAGGCAGGAGCGGGAGTCTTCCTCCCCGGTATCTGCCAAGCCGCCGTCAAGGGGCGTTTATTCCTGGGGGGTGGAGGTTTCCCAACAGGTTTTTCAGGGCTTCAGGCTACTGGCCAGCTATCAGAAGGCGGCCTTGCAGGCCGACAGCGACAAGGCCGCCCTGCGCAAGGCGGAACTGGACACGACGCAGGAAGTGCAGACGCAGTTTTTGAACTGCCTGCGGTATGACGAAGACATGCGCAGCAAGCGGGATGCCTTGGCGCGCCTTCAGGATCAGTTGCGCATCACCACGGCTTTTCACAAGGTGGGGCTGCGCCCGCGGCTGGACGTTCTCCAGGCAGAGGTGGATGTGCGGGAGGCGGAGCAGGCGCTCATTCAGGCTGAAACCAGCCGCGAAACCAGCCTTTCCGCTCTGAATATCCTGCTGGGTCTGCCTGCCTCCGCCCGTGTCAAGTATGTGGGCACGTTGCGGCATGTGCCTTTTTCCCGCTCGTTGGAGCAATGCCTTGAGGCGGCCTGGCGGCAGCGGCCGGATGTGTACATGGCGGCCAAATCCGTGGAAATCGCGGGAAAGTCGCAGCAGATGGTGCAGAGCGGGTATTATCCCCAGGTGGAGGCGTATTACAACGTCACTGAAAGCGGCAATACGCCGGATCTCAAAAAGGCTGGCAAGAACGGCTCGCACTCCGTCACATGGGAAGCGGGAGCCCGCCTGACCTGGGATGTTTTCCAATGGGGAACCACCTACCATGCCGACAGGGAGGCAGGCTGGCTGGTGACGAAAATGCGCCATGAGGAGGCCAACCTCCGGCTCACTGTTGGCCATGATGTCAAATCCTGCCTGCTGGCATTGCGCGAGGCGGAAAAGCGCATCCGTGTGGCAGAAAAATCCGTGGAGCAGGCATCCGAAGCCTATGCGGCGGCACTTGCGCAGTATCGGGAGCGGGTCGGCACCAATTTCGAGGTGCTGGACGCCTCGTCCAAACTGACTGCCTCACAGGCCGCCCTGACTTCCGCCAGAGCCGACTATCTGACCTCCCTGTCCCGGATGTATGTGGTCATGGGGGAATTCCACCCCAATCTTCTGCGGCATTGAGTGCCTTTGCCGCGCCGGACACAACAGGATGAGCGAACCGTATCTGAAAATCACCCCCCTCGGGGGCTTGGGCGAAATCGGCCTCAACTGCCAATTGTGGGAAACCGCTGGCGGCGTTGTGATGGTCGACTGCGGTCTGATGTTTCCCGAAGACGCCCATCTGGGCGTGGACGTTGTCATCCCGCACTTTGCCGCGGTCAGCGGCGTGAAAGACAGGCTGCTGGGCGTGGTGCTCACCCACGGGCATGAGGACCATATCGGAGCCCTGCCCTGGCTTGTGCCCGAACTGCGGGGCATCCGCATTTACGGTTCCCGCTTCACTCTGGCTCTGGTGGAAAACAAGCTGCGCGAGCGGGATATCCTGGATTGGGCGGAACTTTGCCCGGTGGACGGCAATACCGTGCTTCCCCTGGGCGACCTGACGTTCCGGTTTTTTCCCGTCTGTCACTCCATTCCCGAAGGCTTTGCCCTGGGCGTGGAAAGTCCGGTGGGGCGTGTGGTGCATAGCGGGGACTTCAAGATAGATCCGCACCCCCTGTATGGTTCCGGCACAGATCTTGAGTTGTTCCGCTCCTTTGCCGGGCCGGGGGGGGTGCGCCTGCTGCTTTCGGACTCCACCAATGTGGCCCGTGACGGGCGCTCCCTGACAGAAAGGGAGGTCAAGGCCTCTCTGGACAGGATTTTTGCCACCGCCAAGGGGCGCATTGTCATCACGCTTTTTTCCAGCCATATCCCGCGCATCCAGGAGGTTTTCGATCTTGCGCGCGATCATGGCCGCACGGTGGTCGTCAGCGGAAAATCATTGGCCAGCAATATAGAAACAGCTCGCGAACTGGGCATCGCCAAACTGCCCCCGGCGTTTTTCAACGCGCACAGTTGCGTGCCCGACCTGCCAGACGAACGTATTGTGCTGGTGGTCACAGGCGCTCAAGGCGAACCGCTTTCGGCGCTTTCCCGCATGGTTCTGGGCGGGCACCGTCAACTGGAAATCCGTCAGGGTGATACGGTTGTCATGAGTTCCCGCATGATTCCGGGCAACGTCAAGGCCGTTTCCCGCCTGATCAACGAAATGTACCGTCTTGGCGCGGAGGTGTTGTACGAAAGCGTGCACGCCATCCACGCTTCGGGACATGCCCAGAAAGAAGAACTGCGGGACATGCTTTTGGCGACGCGCCCCGAATTGTTTGTGCCCATCCACGGCGAGTACCGCCATCTGGTCAAGCACGGACGCCTCGCGGCAGAAAGCGGTGTGCAGAAGGACAACATCATTCTTCTCGAAAACGGGCATCCCCTGCGCCTCTTGCCGGATTCCTTCTGCCTGGAGGCGCGAGTGCCGGTGGAATACACTCTGGTGGATGGCAAGGGAGTGGGGGATGTGGGCTATTCGGTGCTCAGGGAGCGGCGCATCCTGGGCGATGAGGGCATGGTCATCGTGGTGCTGGTGGTGGATGCGGATACGGGCAGCGTGCTGCACGGGCCGGAAATGTTCTCCAAGGGCTTTGTGTTCGAGCAGAAATACAGCCATCTGCTGGAAGACGCCAAATGCCTTGTGCTGGATGAAATCGAAGCCGCAAAGCCGGGCCAGCTTACCCGCATGCGGGAGGGCATCCGCTCCTCCCTGCGCAATTTTTTCCGGCGGGTGCTGGGGCGTGACCCCGTGGTGGTGCCCATCATCAGCGAAGTGTAGGCGGAGTATCTGCCTTGCTCTTTCCGAAGCGGCAACTCCGCGAAGATACTGCCTTTTTCTGGCAGATTCCGCGAAAGCGCGTGTTCAGGGATGCCACAAGATTGGGCATACAGGCGCTCTGCGCAAAAAGGCGGTGGGGAGTGTGGGCTACATGCCCAGATAGGCCTTGCGCACCTCTTCACTGCGCAGCAGATTCTGCGCGGCATCGTGCATGACAATGCGCCCGTTTTCCATCACATACCCGCGCGTGGCGATGCGCAGTGCCTGGTTGGCGTTCTGCTCCACAAGAAAAACCGTGGTTCCCGCGGCATTGACTCTCTGAATGATGGAAAAAATCTGCTGGATAATGATGGGAGCAAGCCCCAACGAGGGTTCGTCCAGCAGCAGCAGCTTGGGGCGGGCCATGAGCGCGCGGCTGATGGCAAGCATCTGCTGTTCGCCGCCGGAAAGCGTGCCCCCGGCCTGCCGACGGCGTTCGGCCAGAATGGGAAAAAGGCTGTACACATAGTCCAGGTCGTCTTTCAGCGCAGCAGCATCGCGCCGCAGAAAGGCGCCCAGATCCAGATTTTCGCTCACGCTGAGATCGGGAAAAATCAGTCGGCCTTCGGGAACCTGCGAAATGCCGAGAGAAACGATTTTGTGCGGCGGCAGGTGGTGGATGGGCTGTCCGTACCAGAGAATTTCTCCCTGGCGGGGCCGGTTGATGCCGCAGATGGTCATCAGCGTGGTGGATTTTCCCGCGCCGTTGGCTCCGATCAGGGTGACGATATCGCCTTCGTCCACACGCAGAGAAATATCGTGCAAGGCCCGGATATTGCCGTACCAGGCGTCCGTGTTGCGCAGCTCAAGCATCGATCTCTCCGAGGTAGGCGTTGATGACGCGCGGATTGGCGCGGATCTCCGCAGGGCTGCCTGTGGCGATGCAGGAGCCGTATTCCATGACGTAAATCCTGTCGGAAAGGGACATGACCATGCCCATGTCGTGCTCAATGAGCAGAATGGACAGGCGCTGGTCGTCACGGATGGAAAAAACCAACTCCTTGAGCTCGTTGGTTTCCTGCGGGTTCATGCCCGCCGCAGGCTCGTCAAGCAGCAGCATGCGCGGCTCGGTCGCCAGGGCGCGCGCGATTTCCAGGCGGCGCTGGGCACCGTAGGGCAGGTTGTGCGCGGTTTCGTTCCAGGCGTCCTGCAGTTTGACCCGTTCCAGCAGGGCATAGCTTCTGTCAATGCATTCCTGCTCTTCCTGACGGGTGCGCCTGTCGCGCACAACAGCCCCCAGAATCCCTGCTCTGGTGCGGCAATGGCGGCCGATCATCACGTTTTCCAACACGCTCATCCCATTGAACAGGCGGATGTTCTGAAAGGTGCGGGCCATGCCCAGACCCGTGATGCTGTGCGGCTTTTTGCCGTTGAGCAAATGCTTCTGCCCTTTGGCGTCGTGCAGGTAGACCTGCCCTTCGGTGGGCGTGTAAATGCCGGTGACGCAGTTGAAAAAAGTGGTCTTGCCCGCGCCGTTGGGGCCGATAAGCGCCACGATCTCGCCGCTGTTGACCGTGAGCGAAAGTTCGTTCAGGGCACGCAGCCCGCCAAAGTCTTTGGAAATATCAATGACTTCCAGAACGGCTTTCATGATTTTTCTCCCGTGTGGAGGGCGCTGATGCGGTAGCGGCGGCGTTCGCCACTGATCAGCCCCTGGGGGCGAAAAATCATCATGAGGGTCATGACAAGGCCGAAAAGCAGCATCCTGTATTCGGAAAAGGCGCGCAGATATTCCGGAGCGAGAATCAGGATCAGTGCCGCAATGACCACACCGGTGATGGAGCCCATGCCCCCCAGCACAACCATGGAGAGGATCATGGCCGACTCCATGAAGGTAAAGCTGGAGGGGTTGATATAGGTCGTCTTTGCCGCAAAAATGACTCCGGCAAAGCCCGCCCAGCACGATCCCAGGGCAAAGGCGGAAAGCTTGACGCGGGTGATGTCCACGCCCATGGCCTCACAGGCGATTTCGTCTTCGCGCAGGGCTTGCAGCGCCAGCCCCACACGCGAATTTTTCAGGCGGCTGACCACAACAATGGTGATGATCACGGCCAGCAGCACAAGATAGTAAATGTAGGTTGTGGACTGGGCAATGTCCATCTCCACACCCGGCAGGGTGGGGCGCGGGATGTCGCTGATGCCCCGCGGCCCGCCGGTGAGGCTGCTCCAGTTCTGCAGCGTCAGGCGGACGATCTCCCCAAAGCCCAGGGTGACAATGGCCAGATAGTCGCCGCGCAGGCGCAGGACGGGAAAGCCCAGCGCCAGACCAAAAAGAACGGCCAGAATGCCGCCCACCGGCAGGCACGTCCAGAAACCCCAGCCGAAAAACTGGTGCAGGAGGCCGTAGGAATACGCGCCGATGGCGTAAAATGCCACATAGCCGAGCACCAGCTGCCCGGCCAGCCCCACCACGATGTTCAGCCCCAAAGCCAACATGATGTAGAGCATGGCCGAAATCATGATATTGGTCTGATAAAAGGAGGTGACCAGAGGCATGGCAATCAGCGCCACGCCTAGGGCGATCAGACTCGCTGTTGCAAACAGGGGATGCCGCGCGAAGGCTGCCACTTGCTGCGCCGCTTTGCTGCCCGGAGGCAGCGCCACCAGAGGCTGCCCCTTGGCCTTGCGCGAGAAACACCAGTCCCAGATGCAGGCCAGGAAAAAAATGCCCGCGCCCAGCGCAAAAATGCGGTCCAGCCGCCAGGTGAGGGTGCGCTCGACGGTATTCAGCTTGATGCCCAGCACGGGCAGGGCCAGAAGCATGAACCAGAAGCTGGCGAGGACTGACCGGAGAAGACGTTGCATGGCTACACCTTCTGTACCGAGGCTTTGCCCAAAATGCCGTCGGGCCGGAAAATGAGAATGAGGATAAGAATGCCGAAGGCCAGCATGTCTTCATAATTTCCGGAAAAATAGCCGGTGGTGAAACTCTCTGCCAGACCCAGCACAATGCCGCCCACCATGGCTCCGGGAATGGAGCCGATACCGCCCAGCACTGCGGCGGTAAAAGCCTTGATCCCGGCCAGAAATCCGATGCCAAAGTTGACCTGCCCCATATGCGAGGCAATGAGCACGCCCCCCAGGGCCGCCAGCGTCGAACCAACCACAAAGGTCAGGGAAATGATGCGGTCGGCATTGATGCCCAGCAGAAGCGCCATCTTGCGGTTCTGGGCTGTGGCGCGCATGGCCTTGCCCAGACGGGTGAAGCGGATGAAGAGCGTGAGGGCGATCATGGCCAGGGTGCTGGTCATGAGGATCAGAAAATCGCTTGGCCCCATGACGTAGCCGATGTGTTCAAGAAAATCCATGGGCGGCAACAGGTTGGGAAAGGGCACGAAATCCGATGTCTGGGCCAGCAGCACATAGTTTTGCAGAAAGATGGACATGCCGATGGCCGAAATGAGCGGGGAAAGGCGCGGGGCGCTACGCAGGGGCTGGTAGGCCACTTTTTCCAGAGTATAGCCGTAGGCGGAACACCAGACAACGGCAGCCAGAGCCGAAACCAGCAGAATGCCGCCTGCGGGGAAGCCGCAGAGGCCCAGCGCGCCGGCCACCAACAGTGCTGTAAAAGCCCCCAGCATGTAGATTTCGCCGTGGGCAAAATTGATGAGGCCGATAATGCCGTAGACCAGGGTATAGCCCAGAGCGATGAGCGCGTAGATGCTGCCCCGGGTCAGGCCCCCGAAAAAAAGCTCTGTGAAAAAGAGAAAATCCATACGCCGTCATGGAGTGGAGCCGCGTATTCTGCTCCACAGTTTTTTCGGTTTTGCCCTGCGCTGCTCCCGGAGCGGGCAATGGGACACTGCCCACCCTTATGCAGGGCGGGCAGTTTTTTTTCATGCCGCACACGCCGGACAGGCGCGTTGCGGATATGCGATCCCCGGCAGAAAGCGCGCTCCCTGCCGGAAGATGCCGGGATGCCCGTCAGGGGAGACGCGCGTTAGTCCAGAACGATGCTGTGGTCGAGTTCCACAAACTTGCCGTCCTTGATTTGGTAGATGGAAAGGGCCATGCCCGCCGCATCTCCCTTGGCGCCGAAGGTCAACGTGCCCAAGGGCGTTTCCACAGGAACCGTGTGCAGGGCTTCCACGATTTTGGCCGTCTCCGTGGAGCCGGACTTCTCGATGGCATTGAGCAGGGCCTGCACGGCCGCATAGGCATTGTAGTAGAAAGAACCGGGCTCTGCCCCGAACATTTTGACATGGGCTTCGCGGGCGGCCTTGTATGCGGCCAGACCGCTGGTGTCTTTGGGGTAGGAGCAGTACACTCCCTCGCTGTCCTTGCCGGCCATCTTGATAAATGCCTCATCCTTCAGGCCGTCAGGGCCGAGCATGGGCGTGGTCACGCGGTCACGGCGCATCTGCTGCAAGAGCTTGGAGGCCGTGGGCTGGTAACCGCCGAAGACCAGAATGTCGGGCGCGGCGCGGCGCAGCTTGCGGACCACGGCCGAAAAATCCACGGCATCGGCCGTGACGGCTTCGTACAGCACGGTTTCCACGCCGCTTTTTTCCAGCGCCAGGCGGTTGTTGTCCACAAAGCCCTTGCCGTAATCGCCGTTGTCGTGCAGGTAGGCGACCTTCTTGGCCTTGAGGTTGTTCAGGATGAAGTCGCTGGTCAGCTTGCCCTGAGCCTTGTCGTTGGCAATGGTGCGGAAAAAGTAAGGAGCCGTGCCGCTTTCGGTCAGTTCCGGAGTGGTGGCCGAGGGCGACATGCTCACGATTTTCGCTTCGGTGTACAGCGGCAGGGTGGCCTTGGTGGCGCCGGAACAGATGTGCCCCATGACCACAACAGCCTTGTCGGAAATAAGTTTTGTGGCGGCGTTGGTGGCCATTTCGGGCTTGCATTGCTCGTCCTGGGCCAGCAGTTCCACCTGACGGCCAAGCAATCCGCCCTTGGCATTGATGTCGGCAATGATGGCCTTGGCGGCGTTGAGGCTGGGGACGCCATAGGAGGCCAAGTCACCGGAATGGGCTCCGGCCACGCCGATCCTGATGGGGTCCGCAGCCTGGGCGGGCGCGTGCAGGGCCATGCAGAAAACCATTGCCGCGAGCCAGATCGTACCTTTTTTCATCAGCCTCTCCTTACCTGAAAAATGTGCGTGACGATGCCGCCGGGAGTTGGTGCGGTCTTCATACTTGCCTCATTGCAGATGGCCTGTCAATGCGCCCTGCCCGCAATTCATCGCTCCTTTTTCTTGTGGCTTGAGCGCAGATGCAGGCGCAGGGGCGCATGGACGATGCCGAATATCTTGCGCAGGATGCGCTCCAGATAGCGGACGTAGTTTTCGGGCACTCTTTCGGCATCGCTGACAAAAAAGACGAAGGTGGGCGGCTCTGTTTCCGCCTGGGTGAGGTAGAAAAACTTGGCGCGGGCGCGCTTGACCACCGGCGGCTGGTTTCTGGCAAGGGCTTCTTCCATGGCCCGGTTGAGCTGCCCCGTGGGAATGCGTACGCCGCATTCTTCGCGGATTTTGCGCGCCAGGGGCAGGATTTTTTGCAGATCCCTGCCTGTGAGCGCGGACACTGCAAGCAGGGGCACATGGGAGCAGAAGGCCAGCATGCCGGCTACGTTTTTTTTCAGCCTTTCCAGCGCGTCGCGCGGCACAAGGTCGCACTTGTTGACAAGCACCATGAAGGGGGTTTTGCGCGTGTTAAGCATGTCAATGAGGCGCTTGTCCTGCTGGCTCACGCCTTCGGTCGCGTCCAGGGTGAGCAGGGTGACGTGGGCCTTGGTGCTGGATTTGATGGCCGAATTGACGGAATATTTTTCCACCCTGTCGGTGACCCGCGTACGGCGGCGAATCCCGGCTGTGTCCACAAAAACATATTCCTGCCCGTCGCGCTGAAAGCGCACGTCAACGCTGTCGCGGGTGGTTCCGGCCACGTCGGAGACGATCATGCGTTCCTCGCCCGAAATGGCGTTGATCAGGGAGGACTTGCCCGCATTGGGGCGGCCCAGCATGGCCAGGCGCAGGGCGGGCGGCTCCGGCGGGGCGGCGCTGTGCCCGGCGGGCAGCAGGGCGACCAGTTCTTCCAGCAGGGCGTTGATGTTGTGCCCGTGCTCGGCAGACACGGCCAGCAACGGAAAGCCCAGACAGTGAAATTCCGCCAGGTGTTCGTCTTCGCGTTCCATGCCGTCAGTCTTGTTGACAACGCAGAGCGTGGGCAGGCCCTTGCGGCGAATGTGCGCGGCCAGATGCTCGTCCAGGGGCAGGAGGCCGTCGCGGCCGTCCACCACAAAAGCCACGGCCGCGGCGGAGGCCAGGGCGGCTTCGGTCTGCCGCAGTATCTGGGACTCAAAACCGCGAATGCCCTCCGGGCCTTCCACCACAGCGGCGTGGGCGTTGAGGGTGATGCCGCCCGTGTCCACAATGCCGAAGGGGGGCAGGGACTTGCGGCGCACCACGCCTTCCATGCGGTCACGGGTAACGCCGGGGCGGTCATGGGTGATGGCCCTGTTGCTGCGGATAAGGCGGTTGAACAGGGTGGACTTTCCCACATTGGGGCGTCCCACCAGGACGATCTGGGGCAGTGTTTCGGACATGGTGAACCTGTGCGCGGGCGTGCTGCATGGTGTGTGAAAAAACCAGTATGACCTTTTTCTGCCCTGAAGGGAAGCTGCGGCCGGGTGCTCCGGAGGTGGCGCTCTTGCTTCGCGGGTGGGAAGCGGCCTGTCCGTCTGGGGTGGGCGGGCCTGCCGCTTTTTCTGAGGTTGACGTTTGCCATGGGGCAGTTGTGGCGGCATGCCCGGCAGGGCTTCCGGGGGCCGTGCGGAGATGATGGAGCGGCTTGCCCGCGAAGATTCACGGCCTGTGCTGAGTGTTGAGCGGGCAAACAGGAAAAGTTTTTTCGCCTGCTGTTATTGACGCAGGAGCGGGCTTCGGATAACTCTGAAAAAGAATATTCCGGACAGTATTGGCAAGGAGGAAAGTACTTTTTGATGTTGTGAGGATGCTGTCATAGAGTGAAGTTTTTCACAACTTGCACTGTAGTGGGGCTTGTACAATGAGTATACTTGTGTTTTGCTGTGTTGCACTGCCTTTTTTGGTGGCGCTTGCCCTCTATTTCACACAGGATGGGGGGCTGCGAAAACTGCTGGTTTCGTCTTCCGTAGTGGTCATGGGTCTTGCAGCCGTGGCGCTGGGCACCAACGGTGCCTTTCATCTGCATGTGGAAACATTTTGGGGGTTGCCGCTGGACGCCATGTTCGGCGTGCTGGACATTCTGCTGCTGGTCTACATTCTCGGTCTGGGCTGGAAGCTGAACAGCCGCCCCGTCATGGGCATGACCGTGTTGCAGCTTGTGGGCATGCTGTACCTCAAGTTTGTCCTGGCGGACAATGCCGCGCCCGTGACCGCCTTTGCCCCTGACGGGCTTTCGCTGATCATGGTCATCATCATTTCGGTGGTGGGCGGTCTGATCACCATTTATGGTCTGGGCTACATGGATCTGCACGAGGAGCACCTGAAGCTGCGTGTTTCCCGCCAGCCGCGCTTTTTTGCCATCATTTTTTGCTTCCTGGGGGCCATGAACGGTCTGGTGCTGTGCAACAGCCTGTCCTGGATGTTCTTTTTCTGGGAAGTCACCACGCTCTGCTCCTTCATGCTCATCGGCCATGACCAGACCGAGGAGTCCAAAGCCAATGCCTACCGCGCTCTGTGGATGAACGTCTTGGGCGGTCTGGCCTTTGTGTCGGCCATGCTTTTTGTGCAGAAGTCGCTGGGCACGCTGTCCACCGAGCTTGTGCTGCAAAAGATGACCGCGCTGGAGATCAAGAGCACGGCCATGCTTCTGCCTTTCGCCTTTTTCTGCCTGGCCGCCTTCACCAAGTCGGCCCAGGTGCCTTTTGAAAGCTGGCTGTGCGGCGCCATGGTCGCGCCCACTCCTGTTTCGGCCCTGCTGCACTCCGCCACCATGGTCAAGGCCGGAACCTACCTGCTGCTGCGCATGGCGCCCGCTTTTGCGGGAACCACCATGTCCACCATTGTGGCGCTTTTCGGCGCGTTTACCTTTGTGGCCACCTGTATTCTTGCGGTAAGCCAGAGCAACGCCAAAAAAGTTCTGGCGTACTCCACCATTGCCAACCTGGGCCTGATCATTGCCTGCGTGGGCATCAATACCGCAGCTTCCATGATGGCCGCCACCACCATCATCATTTACCACTCGGTGTCCAAGGGGCTTCTCTTCATGTGCGTGGGCGCCATCGAGCAGCGCATCGGCTCGCGCGATATTGAAGACATGCGGGGGCTGTACAGCAAGATGCCGCGCACGGCCATCATCACCTTCATCGGCATTCTGACCATGATGCTGCCGCCCTTCGGCATGCTCATCGGCAAGTGGATGGCCATCGAGGCCATTGCCCGCGCCACGCAAGCCATGACGCCCATTGTCTTCTTTGTGGCTCTGGGATCCGCCTTCACGGTGCTTTTCTGGGCGCGCTGGGCGGGTGTGCTTGTTTCTTCCACCAAGTTGCACGAGCGTCCGACGCCCGGCCATCCCAAGGCATCGGTGATTTTCTCCCTGCGGGCGCTCTGCGGTTTGGCGGTCTTTTTCTCCTTCATCTCGCCGCTGGTTCTGAAGACCTTTGTGGAGCCTTCGGTGGCGGGAATTTACGCCCGCTTCAACCTCAAGGCCGAAGGCTTTATTCCCGGCGCAACGCTGACGGGAACGGAAAGCTTTTTCTGGATCTATTTTCTCTTCATTCTGCTGGGCATCGGCGTCTGGTTCGCCTGGCGGGCCGCCAGGAAAATACCGTCCTCTGCCCATGCCAGGCCGTATTTTTCCGGCCTGACGGCGGAGCAGGACGGCGCTGTGGGCTTTCGCGGCCCCATGAATGCCTTTGAGCCGGTAAAGGTATCCAACTTCTACCTTTCCCAGTACTTCGGCGAAAGCAAGATTACCAGAGGCATTGACATTATTTCCACCGCGTTCCTGATCGTTCTGGTAGGAGGTCTGCTCTGATGCTTATCCTCGGCGCTATCGGCGGAGTTCTGCTGTCGTTTCTGGTAGGAGGTCTGCTCACCGGAGTGGATCGCCGGATCACCGCGCGCCTTCAGTCGCGCCTCGGGCCTCCGGTTTTGCAGCCCTTTTACGACGTGTTCAAACTGCTGGGCAAGGAGCTTGTGGTTCCCAATGCCTGGCTGGTTTTCAGCACGTACATTACCCTGATCTCCTCCATTCTTTCCCTGCTGATCTTCTTTATGGGGGGGAATCTCCTGATTCTGTTCTTTGTGCTGACTGTGGGGGCCGTCTTTCAGGTGGTGGGAGCCATCTGTGTGCCCTCGCCCTACAGCAATGTGGGCGCACAGCGCGAGCTTCTGCTCATGCTGGCGTACGAGCCCATCCTGATCCTGGTGTTCGTGGGTTTTGCCATGTGCACGGGATCGTTTTCGCTGTCGTCGGTTTTTGAGCAACAGGAGCCTCTGCTGCTCAAAATGCCGCTGATGTTTTTGGCTCTGGGCTACGCCCTGACCATCAAGCTGCGCAAGTCGCCTTTTGACATTTCCGCCAGCCACCACGGCCATCAGGAACTGGTGCGCGGCGTGCAGACCGAGTATTCCGGCCCCTTCCTCGCGCTGACCGAAATCGCCCACTGGCTGGATCTGATTCTCATTCTGGGGCTGTGCGCCATGTTCTGGCACACCAGCGTTGTGGGCATGCTGCTTCTGGTCATGGCCACCCTGTTTGCGGAAATCCTTGTGGACAACATCACCGCCCGCCTGACGTGGCAGTGGATGGTTCAGAAAAAGTCCCTCCTGCTGGGCATGGGACTGGCGCTGGTTAACCTTTTATGGCTGTATGTGGCGTAAGGAGGCGGGACTATGGGTTTTGTCGACACAATGATCAAGCGGAGCCGTCTCAAGTCTCCGTGGATCGTCCATTTTGACTGCGGCTCCTGCAACGGCTGTGATATCGAGGTGCTGGCCTGTCTGACCCCCATCTACGATGTGGAGCGCTTTGGCGTGGTCAATGTGGGCAACCCCAAGCACGCGGATGTGCTGCTGGTCACCGGCACGGTGAACCACCGCAACAGGCACGTTCTTGAGCAGATTTATGCCCAGATGCCTTCGCCCAAGGCTGTGGTGTCCATCGGCGCCTGCAACCTTTCCGGCGGCGTATTCAAAGATACCTACAATGTACTCAACGGCGCGCACACGGTCATTCCCGTGGACGTTTTCGTGCCGGGCTGCCCTCCCAAACCCGAGGCGATCATTGACGGCGTTGTGGAGGCTCTTGGCGTGCTCAAGGCAAAGATGGGCATGGGACTCCAGCCGGAGGCCAAACTCATGCCGGGCGACGAGGAAAATACGCCTGTCGCCAAAGATGGCGACAAGTCACAGCAAAACGCGGGATAGCCCGGAAAGGATCATACCATGTTGTTTGAAGCAAAGGACGTGACGCCGCAGACGCTTCTGGACGAAGTGCGCCTGCTGGCCGAGAAAAAATACCGTTTTGTCACCCTGTCGCAGACAGTGCTGGACGAGAACACGTTGCGGCTCTACTACCACTTTGACGAAAACCTGACCATGTCGGATCTGCGCCGCAATGCGGACATGTGCGTATGGTCGCCCGTGGACTCCAAGGGCATGACGCATTTGCGGCTGGACGTGCGCAAGGATGAGCCTATCCCCAGCATTTCGGGCATTTATTTCTGCGCCGTGCTGATCGAAAACGAGACGCAGGACCAGTTCGGCGTCCGCTTCGCGGGCATGCCGCTGGACTATCAGGGGGCCATGTATCTGGAAGGTGAAGTGACGCACGCGCCGTACTTCACCATGACCACGGTGCGGCGGCCCGCCGCGGCCGCCGGGGGAGAGCAGGCCAAAGGAGAGCAGGCATGAGCAACCGTACCACTGTCATTCCCTTTGGGCCGCAACATCCCGTTCTGCCAGAGCCTCTGCACATCAAGTTCGTGGTGGAGGACGAAACCGTTGTGGGCGCTGTGCCCCAGTTGGGCTTTGTGCACCGGGGGCTGGAAAGTCTGGTGCGCGTCAAGGACTACAACCAGATGGTTTTTGTGGTGGAGCGCATCTGCGGCATCTGCTCCTGCATCCACGCCAACTGTTACTGCAACGCCATTGAAGACATGATGGGCATCACCGCGCCCCCGCGCGCCCAGTTTCTGCGCGTGATCTGGTCCGAGCTTCACCGCATTCATTCCCACATGCTCTGGCTGGGACTGTTTGCCGATGCCTTTGGCTTTGAAAGCGTGTTCCAGCAGTTCTGGCGCATCCGCGAGGCGGTGATGGACATTTGCGAAGCCACGGCGGGCAACCGTGTCATCCTGTCGGTCAACGTGGTCGGCGGCGTGCGGCGTGATCTTGCTCCGGACCAGATTCGCTGGATGCTGGAAAAACTTGCGGAGTTGGAAGCGGGCCACCGCGAACTGACGCGCACCATGCTGGACGACTATACGGTGCAGGAACGTACGCGCGGCATCGGTTACATGAGCAAGGACGATGCCCGCCTGCTGGGAGCGGCAGGCCCCACCCTGCGCGGCAGCGGCTGGGAAATCGACGAGCGCATGCACGGCTACGCCGCCTACAAGGATCTGAACTTCATCCCCGTGGTGGAAAAGGACGGAGACTGCTACGCGCGGGCCAAGGTGCGCTTTTATGAGGTGTTCCAGGCCATTGACCTGATCCGTGAGGCCCTGAACCGTCTGCCCGAGAGTGAGCTTGCGGTGAAGATCTCCGGCAATCCTGAAGGCGAATCCGTCTTCCGGGTGGAGCAGCCGCGCGGCGAGCTTTTCTATTATGTGCGGGCCAACGGCACCAAATTCCTTGAGCGGATGCGTGTGCGCACACCGACCTTTGCCAATGTTCCGTGCCTGCTGCACATGTTGCCGGGCTGCAAACTGCCCGATGTGCCGGTGATTGTGCTAAGCATTGATCCTTGTATTTCCTGCACAGAGAGGTAGCCCATATGTATATGCTTCCCAATGTCTTGCGCAACCTGTCAGGAAAGCCCGCCACGCGGCTGTACCCGCTGGAGGAGCGTGAGCCTTTTCCCCTCTATCGGGGAGTGTTTTTCAATGACGTGGAAAAGTGCATCTTTTGCAATTCCTGCGCCCGCGTCTGCCCTACAGACGCCATTGTGGTGGACGCCAAGGCGGGAATATGGAAATACGATCCCTTTTCCTGCGTGTACTGCTCGGCCTGCGTGGAAAAATGTCCCACCAAGTGTCTGATCCAAGGGCCTGTGCACCGCAGGGCGTCGGTTACCAAGTTTGTGGTCAAGCGGGCGGGAACGCCGCGCGCCAAAAAGTCCGCCAAGGCTGGCGCTGATGCGGCGCCCGCCACGCCGAAAAAAGCCTCCAAAGACTGACGAAGCGCGGCAGTTGTACACATGCCCTGCCGTGACAAATCCCTCCCGAAATCGCCTTGCGGCGGTTTCGGGAGGGATTTGTCACGGAATGTCCGAGGCCAAAGTCCCCTTGGCTTTACGCCTGAAGTGTTTCGACCCCTTTTTTGTCTCCCTTGCTTTTGCTGAAGGATACCGTACAGAAAGTTTCGCACATTTGAAAAATGGCGTAGCCCGCCAAGTTGTTTAGATAGTGTCGTCAAATTATTTTTGCCCACAATGAGATGCACCTGATTTGCACGGCGGCAAGGAAGGAAAGGCTTCGTTTTGCGTAGCGCGTAGCGA
>NZ_RQYH01000281.1 GCF_003860215.1 Desulfovibrio sp. OH1186_COT-070
TAGACAAGGTTGTTGAGTCCGGCTGTCAGCCCGTCATTCCACCCAGAAAAAATCGCAAGGAGCAGAGGGACTATGACAAAGCTTTATACCGTGTACGCCATCTGATCGAGAACGCCTTTCTTCACCTCAAGAGATGGCGCGGCATCGCTACGCGCTATGCAAAACGAAGCCTTTCCTTCCTTGCCGCCGTGCAAATCAGGTGC
>NZ_RQYH01000030.1 GCF_003860215.1 Desulfovibrio sp. OH1186_COT-070
GGCTGTCTGTAAACCGTGATTTTTTCATGTAAAATCTCCCGCTTCATGAGTATGGGAAATTCTACTTTCAAACGCTACCATTTTTGGGGGGGATTACAGGTCAAGATAATGGGAGGTGATTCCTTTTGTCCGGTCTGCCGGACGGCGTTCCAGAAGCTTGTACACGGCGTTCTGTCTCAGACGGGTCACAAAGAAAACTCCCTTTTCGCCAAGAAGCCAAAACCACAAAGAATCAATAAAAACAGGAGATGCTATAACTGCTGGAGAAAAAAGAAACAATTATCGCATTTTCACAGAAAACAAATATTTTTTTTATTTTTCTTTTTGGGGGGATCATTTTTTATACAGCCGTAAAGTTACTATCATCAAGCTCAACATTTGAAATAGCAGTTATATCTATTGTTTTTGTTGTCGTGATAATGACAATCATTCTTTGCTACTCTTTTCAAAAATCAACAATTATAATTACAGAATCATCCATAACATATTCAGGAGGATTTTTAAAAAAAACTATTCCATTTAATGAAATACTATCTACAAATATTATACAAAAAAAGATATCCCAGATATACGTTATAAAATTTGGGCATATTATGCATTTGAAGAAAAAAACGGACTCTTTAAGTTGATGAATGGGAAAAAAGCATATATTGCTGGAAACTCAAACACTTTTTTATTCTTGGAAACCAAAGATACGGACATGATATTTTCTATTGACAAAAAAGGAATCTCAAAAAGCACCGTTGACATAATATTGCAGAAAATAAAGTCTGTGCTATAAAATACGCTGGCCTCATTAGTCTCCGGCCAAGCAACGCAGTCTGACTGCTGGAGCTATCTGACGCATGCGCCACGGCCTGCAGCCAATGCAACGGAGAAGCATGGTCTGCCGGGAAAATCGGCCCCCCACACGCACAAGGGCGAGAAGGAAATCTGCTATATTCTGGAAGGCCAAGGCCTGTATACGGACAATGACCGCCAGATCCCCGTCAAGGCCGGCGATGTCACGGTGGACGGCGAGCGGCACAGGTGCTCAACGACAGACAGGAAGACCTGAAGTTTGTCGCGCTGATTCTGTATACGAACTGAAGATAACCCGTCCGCAATATTCTATCTGGAGCCGCGCTTGGAGGCCTTGAGCGGATTCACTTTTCTGGTTTCCACAACAACTGCCTGAATGCGGTGCTGGTTGTCTTTCCACAGCGCATCGGGGTCAAGCCCCAGGGCGACAAGCCGCGCATTGGTGTTTTCCCGTGTCAGGCTGAAACGGTTGCGGTCGGCCGAAGGCCTGTCCACATAGGTGGCAGTGGTCATGTACAGCCCCCGGCTGTCAATGGCCAGCAAAAATGTTTCTCCTTTTTCCTCAACCGGCTGGATGACCATCTCCGCCGTGGTGCCGAAACGGTTGTACATGTCGGATACTCCTTGCTTGAAAAAATCAGTCGTCAAAAATCCACTTTATAGAAAAAGAAATTCAAAGTCGATAAAAAACCTGCGGAGCGGACCGGAAGGTTCCGGCCCGCTCCAGACCTGGCGGCAACCACCGCTTGGCGGAGCCCGCTCGTCAGGCCACTCCGTTTTCACAAGCCAGAAGATATTCGCCCAGCGGCGCAGCAGCGGCAAAAAACTCCGCCGTATCCCATTTTTCTGCGTCCCAGGTCAGCAGGACGGAACCGGTGGCTGCGCTGAAAACAGCATCGCAGAATCCCGCGGCAAGCAATGCCTGCCGCAGCCTTGTGAAGGCCGCATGATTCCTGAGGCCGTCATGCCGCACACGCGCACGTCCAGGAATATGGCTGGAAAGCGAGTCGGCCAGGAGAATCAGGGCTTCCTTTTGGGCGGTTTCAGTCTCGGGCTTGCGCAAGGCAGACACATCAATGATTTCGGCCTGCGTCTGAGGCAATGCGGCAGCACCCGCGCCTGCACCGATTCCCGCAGAGGGAGGAGAGGAGGCAAGACGCTGCAGGGCCTGCTGCAGAACCTCCGCCAGAGCGTTGCCGTCACTGCCGCATCCGCCACGCCTGCCGCTTCCACGACCACTGCCGCGCCCGCAACCACCTCCTGCAGATCTGCCCAGGCCGCCGACCAGCGTGCCCAACAGGGAGGCACCGCCCCGCATGGCTCCTCCGGAAAGCAGCCCCATACCCAGAAGCCCGCCAAGACCGCCGAGAATGTTGCCTTTCATCATTGCCTCCCGAACTGCCTAAAATTCCACCGTGGCCGGAACATCCGTGCCGGATACGGCAATATCTCCCCTGTCCTCCGCACAGCGCCCGCCGCGGCCCTCGCCGTGACATCCGTGCCCCGCGCCTTTACCGTGGCATCCGCGCCGCCTGCCCTGACCGTGCCCGGAACCTTCGCCGCAGCATGCTCCGTCGGCAGACTGCATGCTCTTCCGGCCATGCCCGCCATGCCCGTGACAGCAACCGTGCCCGTGTCCCTGCATTTCATTTCCGCACATGATATTGCCTCCCTGAATGGTGATGGTTTTTCCGGAGCTCAAGGCCAGAGCCGCCAACCGCCGCCCCTGTCCGAGAATGCGGCAGAGGGTGGGCGTGGAAATGTTCATCCTCCGCGCCGCAGCCTCCTGCGACATGCCCTCCGCATCCACAAGCCGCATGGCCTCCAGCATGTCCAGCCCCAGGGTCACTGCTTCCGCGTTCAGGCCCTCTGCCGCGTCCGATGAGGAGCAAAACAGAAGGCACTTGGGAATACGGCTTACAATACGGGCCTTGTGGGGACGCATACATTCTCCTGCGGCTTGCGGATGCACTCCTTGGGCCTCCGATTATGAAATATATTTCATATATAACCATGCCCGCCGAGGCCGTCAAGGGGGACGAAAAAATTTTTACAGACCGCTGCCCCGATGTCCGGTTTATCGTTGCGGACGCCGAGGAGTTAAAAACGGTTCTGGATCGGGAAGTTCCGGGCAAAAAAATATCCGCTGTGGTTTCTTCTCTGCCATTCAGGACGCTGGGGCCGCGCCGCACTGAAAACATACTGCGGGAGTTGGATTTGGTGTTGCGGAAAAGAGGCGGCATGCCCATTCAATACCGTTATGCTTTACGGCTCAAATTTCCACTGCAAAACAACCGGCTTACGCCCATCTCGACTTCGATCGTATGGGGGAATCTGCCTCCGGCGCGTGTGGAGTCATACAGGCCGGGATCGGGCTCTGGTCATGAAGCCGATTTCAAATGAACGGCTTGAAGGGATTTTCGCAGAAAAACACAAAATTTTCTTCATGTAAGTTTTTCGTAAGCTGGGAGTGGTTAACTGTACTCAACCGGGAAATGGAACTCGGAAAAATCAACCAGCGGAGGATACCATGACGACAAAAAACATGCATGCAACCAGCGGCGCTGCCATCAAAGGCTACCAGTCCCTTTTTTTCACATTGGCCCTTGCTCTCATGCTCGTCCTTGGAGCAGAACAGATTTTTGCCAGTGGCAATGATGACTATGGACGAAATGGCAGCGGCTACAGCGGCCCTGGCCCTGCCCTGGTGACAGTGGAACAGACCAAGGGTATGCGCGACGACACCCGGGTCGCGCTCAAGGGGAACATTATCCAGCGCCTTGGCGGAAAACACTATATGTTCAAGGATGAGACCGGAACCATCACTGTTGAAATCAGCGATAAAAGATGGCCGGCCCAAAATATCGGCCCCAATGATCTCGTGGAAATTCAGGGCAAAGTTGACAAGGACTGGTCGGAGGTTAAAATTGAGGTCAAACAAATAATCAAGCGTTGACGCACAACTGCCGCCGCGCCGGAAGCGGTTCCGGCGCGGCGTATCACGTGCTCCATCATGGTAAGGGCGGGAAAACTTGTATGCGCATACTGCTGGTGGAAGACGACACTCTGATCGGCAATGGCCTGAAAATGGGGTTGCCCAAACACGGATTTCCGTGGACTGGTTCAGAAACGGGGTCGTGGGTCGAGATGCGCTGCTTTCCGCCGACTACGACGCCGTAATTCTTGATCTCGGCCTGCCGGGTGCTGACGGGTTGGATATTCTGCAAAACTGGCGCGCCTCCGGCAACGAAGTCCCCGTATTGGTGCTTACAGCCAGAGACGCACTCAGCCAAAAGCTGGAAGGACTAAATCTGGGCGCGGACGACTACCTGGGCAAGCCCTTTGATCTGAGAGAGGTTGCGGCGCGCTTGCGTGCGTTGATCCGGCGAAGACACGGTGTTCCAACGCAATTTCTCAACCATGGCCCGGTCAGCTTCAACCCGGAAACCCGGGCTGTTTTTCTGGACGGCAAACCTGTCACGCTCGGCTCCAAAGAGCTGATGCTGGTAGAGTTATTGCTGCTCAACAAACAAAACGTGCTTCCCAAAAATGCGGTAGAAGAAAAACTCTACCCTTGGGGAGAAGAAGTGAGCAGCAACTCCGTCGAGGTGCTTGTGCATCGCATCAGACGCAAACTGGGATCCGGCTTCATAAAAACGGTTCATGGCGTGGGCTACACTTTGGGAGAAGTCGCACCATGAACATCCACCGGGAAAACACAAAGCGCACAACCATCATGTCGTGTATCGGCTCATGGACTTTGAAAACACCAGCAGGCGCGGCCAAACTTCTTGCCTGGGGTCTGGCTTTCCTGTCGCGCGTACGGGGGTATTTTGACAATTTTCCGGTGAGCAGAAAAAGCCTGCATCTGCGCCTCAGCGTTTTTTTCGCGGTTTTTCTTATGATCGCGTGGCTTGTTGCAGCTTTTTTCGCCTGGATAGAATGCAAGGGCTACATAAACGAATTTTTCGACACCCAGCAGATGCTTTTTGCGAAAAGATTGGCCGAAACGGATTTTGCTAAGAATACCGCAATATTGTTCAGAACCAGGGAAAAACCATCCGGAGTGGGCAAAAAAGCCATGGGACACCTGGAAGAAGACGCGCTTGGATTCGCCGTATTCACCAACACCGGGCAACTCGTCATGGCCGATGCCAAAAGCGGACGGCACTTCCCCTTTGAGCCGGATAAAAGGGGATTCTCCGACGTGCGGCTGTCCGGGGGAAAAGGAGACGTCTGGCGCATAGTCCGGCTTGCCGCAAAGGACGGCCAACATATCATCGCAGTGGGGCAGGAAGTCGATTACCGGCAGGATATGGCGTGGGGAATGCTCAGCAGACAGCTTATTCCCTGGCTTTTATTGCTTCCCGTGCTGTTACTGGGTTTCGTTTTCCTCCTGAGCCGCGAACTGGCTCCGTTACGCGCCATGGCTAAGCAACTCCGTACAAGAGCCCCTGAAGACGCAACACCTCTTGATGTCGGGAAAATCCCTTTTGAAACGCTGCCCATGGCCCAGGCCCTCAACGGATTCTTTGCGAAGACAAACGCGATGCTTGCGCGCGAACGCGCTTTTATTTCCGATGCTGCTCACGAACTGCGGACGCCGCTTGCGGGCCTTCGGATACAGGCTCAGGTCGCCACTCAGGAAGAAATATCCGGAAAGACCAGAAGGGAAGCGCTTGACTTCCTGCTGCAAGGCATAGACCGTTGTGCCAGACTGGTGGAACAACTGCTGGCCCTCTCACGCTTGGACGCCATGGATGAAACCGTAGTCGCGGGCACACACTCTGCCGGACTGTTGCGCGGCGACGTGGACTGGTCCGCCCAACTGGATGATTTGGTGCGGGAATACCGGCCAAAAGCCGGGATGAAGGGAGTGACCCTGGATTATGCGTGCGCACCTCTGAAAGCATCAACACAAGGATACCCTGCCCTCGTTTCCATGCTGCTGCGCAATCTTCTGAACAATGCCGTCCTGTACACTCCCCGAAACGGCCAGATACGCATTTTTCTTGAAAACAATCGCCTGACCATTGAAAACAGCGCGCCGGCGCTGCCGGAAGCCCATGCGGCACGACTTGGCGAGCGCTTCTTTCGTCCTCCCGGCCAGGAAGAATCCGGCAGCGGCCTGGGACTCTCCATTGTGAAGCGGATAGCTGAAATACACGGCTTCGGTCTGACCGTACAGGCACGAAAAGAAAAAACGGGCAGAATTGATGCCTGTTTTCGCGTGACGCTCAACTGGGGCAGCCCCGACCTGTCTCTGACAGGGAACCCTTGAGAGAAATGGGGAACTCCGTTTTGATGGGAGTATCAAACACACCATATCAACCGGACGCCCCTGCCGGCAAGCATTCGCGGGCACCTGTTCCAAGTGGGCGGCGGCCAGGCTCCCTACGATCAAGACGCTTGTCACTGGAGCCGATCTTCTGAAAGATTGAGCGTTATCTTTCTTTGCTTCAATGAAAATGGGCGTTGACGGCAAGAGCCACGGGCTTTTGCCGCCGTAATTATCGTGGTATTGTCCACGGTTTCGGGCTTGATGCCGGAAAATATCCAAAACGGCATGACATGAAGAAATACCTCCGCACTCCGGACAAAATTTTTGCGGCGCCTTGCCATCAACGGGATGAAAGAGTATTTTTTGCTCTTCATGGTTCCGCTTGTTTTGGATTTTTGCGAGGAGGAGCCTCATGTGCCCGGAGTATTGCAGACACATGGCGCATCCCCTGATGGGGCGAAGGCAATGAATGTCTTCCGGCCTCCAGGTTGGAGGTTTCTCTTTGCATTGCCCACCTTCCCGGTAAGATCTTCTTTCCACACCCCTGCCGCAGGGATGTCATCTTCCTCTCTTTGTTCAGCACCACTGCTGCCAACAGCCAAAATGCTGTTTGGCGCCTTTGCTCTCCCCACTTGCAACAAGGATGCAGACCATGTTTTCCAGTCCCGGAACCGATAGTCCTGTCCGGCTCATGGACAAAAGCCACGCGGCCGGTTGCGCGGCCAAAATCCCTCCCCATGTCCTGGCAGGGTTGCTGGGGAGGCTTCCGGTCAACGCGGCGGGCAAAAAACGCCTGCTCACCCGCAGCGACAGCAACGAAGACGCCGCTGTGGTCAGCCTGCCCGCTGGCATGGCCTTGGTGCAGACGCTGGATTTCTTCACCCCCGTTGTCAACGATCCCTTTGCCTTTGGACAGATCGCCGCAGCCAACGCGCTTTCGGACGTTTATGCCATGGGCGGCGAACCCTGGTGCGCCATGAATATTGTCTGCTTTCCCGTGCAGGACATGCCTGCCTCGGTGCTGGAGCAGATACTGGCCGGCGGGGCCTCAAAGCTCGAAGAAGCCCATTGCGCGCTGGCAGGAGGGCACAGCGTCAACGATCCGGAAGTCAAGTACGGGCTTTCCGTCACGGGGATTGTCTCTCCGGACAGCTTTGCCGCCAATACCAACCTGAAGCCCGGTCAGGTGCTCATGCTGACCAAGCCTTTGGGCACGGGCCTTTTGTCCACAGCCGTCAAAGTGGGGCTGGACGGCGCGGAAGAACTGGAGCATGCCCTGATTGCCAATGCGGCACGGCTCAATGCGGGGGGCGGCCGGGTCATCCGCGAACTGCGTCTCGCGGCGGCCACGGACATCACCGGATTCGGCCTCGGGGGACACGTTCTGGAAATGGCCGAGGCCTCGGGCGTTGATGTGCATATCGAGTCCGAAGCCCTTCCCCTGCTGCCCCGCGTGCTGGAATTGGCCGCAATGGGCCTTTTGCCCGCAGGCAGCCATGCCAACAAACAATACCGCATGAAGGACACCAGCGTCAGTCCCAACGTCAATCCCTACCGGCTGGACATTGTGTTTGACGCGCAAACATCGGGCGGTATCCTTCTGGCCCTGGATCCCGAAAATATCGACAAAGCCAGGGACATCCTGGCCCAAAGCGGCGACAGCGGCCATGTCATCGGCTCTGTCCGGAAGGCGTCGGGCGGGCCGCGGCTGCACATCGCCTGAACGCGCATCCATCCCGAATACCTGCGAGGAATGTATGAAACCTGTCAGCATCAACTGCCAAAACATGCCCTGTCCCCAGCCGGTCATGCAGCTTCTGCAACTGCTGAAAAACTCGCGCCCCGCAGACCTTGAAGTCATTGTGGACAATCAGGCCGGGCTTGAAAACGTCAGCCGTTTTCTGCGCAGCAAGGAGTACGCGGTCACGCATGCGCAGGAAGGCACCCTGTGGCGCATACGCGCCCACACGGACTCTGCCGGGCCGGTCACTGATGCCGGTGCAGGCAGCGCAGAAGACCTTTCCCAATACGCCTGCCCGGTTGCAGCGGAAGACATGCGCACTCTGGTCATGATCATCGCTCCTGTCTTCGGCAGCGGCGATGACGCGCTGGGGGCCAAACTCATGAAAAATTTTCTCGCAACCCTGCCGGAAATGGGGCCAGCCCTCTGGCGCATTGTTCTTCTGAACGGAGGCGTGACCCTTGCCGCCGAGGGCAGCCCGGCACTGGACCAGTTGCGCGCACTGGAGCAGGCCGGGGTCAGCATTCTGGTCTGCGGCACCTGCCTCGAACACTTTGGCCTGATGGACAAAAAAAGGGTGGGCGAAACCACCAACATGCTTGATGTGGTGACCAGCATGCAGACGGCCCACAAGATTGTTCGCGTCTGACCGCAAAAAGCGGCCCCAAAAAGGATGCGGGGCATGTGCGCTTTGACGCGCACGGCCCGCCAAAAATTCGGACACAAGGGGGTCGCCGACCCCCTTTTTCCTATTTTTTCCCGCCAGACAGGCAGGCAGGCAGCGGCCCGAACGCGTCCTCATACCGCTGCCGGAATTGGTGCATGTCGTATTCGTGCTCCTGGGTTCCCAGCTTTTCCAGGGCAAAACTGGCGCTGACAGAGCCCAGCCTGGCGGCTTCGGGCAGGGGCAGGCCGTGCACAAGCCCCTTGATCATGCCCGCGCGGTGCGCATCGCCCGCTCCGGTGGGGTCCACCACCTCGCGGGGGGGCACAGCCGGAATGCGCACCTCTGTTCCGTCAGCGCCGCGCACCAGAGCGCCGTCGGCACCGAGCGTGGTCACCAGCCACAGGGTACGCCCCAACAGTTCGTCTTCACTTTTGCCCGTGGCCTTGCAGATCATGTTCAGTTCATAATCGTTGGTAACGCAGGCGAAAGACCCCTCAATGGCCGACAGCAGATCGTCCTTTCCCAGAACAGGCAGTTGCTGGCCGGGATCAAAAATGTAGGGAACGCCCTTTTCGCGGTAAAATGCGGGCAGACGCCGCATGTCGTCCACATTGCCCGGAGAAATGATGGCCATGTCCCTGTCCGCATCGACGGACGGAAAAGCATAGTCTGCGGCAAGGCTCATGGCCCCCGGGTAAAAACCCGTGATCTGGTTGCTGTTGAGGTCCGTGGTGATGTAGCAGAGCGCGGTAAACACCTCCGCATCACGCCGTATGCCCTCCAGCGGCAGCCCCTTTGCCGCCAGGGCTGCCGCATACGGCTCGAAATCGCGGCCTGCGGCCGCCACAATGACCGGTTTTTCGCCCAGCAAGGCCAGAGAATAGGCGATATTGCCCGCGCAGCCTCCGCGCCGCTCGTCCATGCAGTCCACCATGAAGCTGACATTGATCATGTGCAGCTTGTCCATCAGGATATGGTCCTGAAAATTTCCGGGAAAAGTCATGATGCGGTCAAAAGCCAGGGAACCGGAAACATAAATGGCCATGTGCGATCCTCACGACAGTTTTTTTGGCATGCGGCGCGGCCGGTCACGCCCGGCATGCGCCAGAAAATCAGAAATCCCGCGCCCGGCTGTTTTCCGCGATCCAGCGCAGAAAAGGCGCGTGTCCTTCCAGGGGGAGAGCCACAATGCAGGGCAATTCGTAGCTGTGTTCCGCCAGCACAGCCTGCTGAAAGTCCGGCAGGGCTTCTTGGCTTACCTGTGCCAGCAGCAGGCATTCCCCGGCTTCGCATATTTTCCCCTGCCAGCGGTACACAGACCATGCCCCCGGCACAACGTTGACGCCCGCAGCCAGCTTTTTTTCCACCAGCATGCGGGCCAGCCGCCGGGCCTCGTCCATGGACGGGGCGGTGACATATGCCAGATATTCCATGTGCGCCCTCCTGCAAGAGCATGCGGCGCGGGCAAAGTCTACATCTGGAACAGAAAGACCGGCGCGGCCCCGCGCCCGGCCAGCGCGCCCAGACCGTCAAGATCCACTCCCAGCCAGACCTTGAGCGCGCGGGACAGCCAGTCCCCTTCCTTGGGGCGTACAAGCAGCCTGCGGCCTGCGGGCACTCCGCTTTCCCCGGCCAGCCAGTCCAGAGCTACGGCCTGCCCGCCCATCTCGTCCACCAGCCCGGCCTTGAGCGCCTCGCGCCCGGTGAATATCCTGCCGTCGGCAAGCTGTGCGGCCTGCGCGCGCTCCATCCGGCGTCCTCGGGCAACAATGTCCACAAACTGCTGGTGCATGTCGCCCAGAACCGCCGCAAAATACTCGCGCTGCTCGCGCGTCAGGGGATGCAGCCAGGAACCGGCGTCCTTGTAGGGAGCGGTGGTCAGGGTTTCCTGCCCCACGCCCACCTTGTCCAGCAGGCCCCGCACCTGGGGAATGTCCATGCGCACCCCGATGGAACCGGTGACGGTGGACGGGTTGGCAAACACACGCGTTCCGGCAACGCTGACCATCAGCCCCCCGGAGGCCGCCATCCCTCCCATGCTCACTGCCACGGGCATTTTTTGGGCAAGAGCGGCAATGGCGTCATGGATTTCCTGCGAGGCTGCGGCCCCGCCTCCGGGAGAGTCCACCCGCACCAGCACGCCCTTGACCGCCGGATTGCGCTCCACCTTGCGTATCCAATCAAGCACAGGCTCGGCCTTGAGTATGGGGCCGTTCACACTGACCAGCGCAATGCGCGGGCCGCTCACAAAAGACTCGTCCCCGCTCCCCAGAGCCAGCCCTCCCAGCACGGTCAGGGCCAGAAGCACACCCCCCCAGAACAGCAAAGGCCGACGCTTGCGCAAGGGGGGCCGCAAAAGCCCCTGCCATGCGGAAGCCGGAATATGGGCCAGAGGGCAGCCGGAAGCACCGCGGGCGGCCAAACCGGAATCGGCAGAAAGAGCAGCCGTGTCGCCGCAGAGGGGCCGGTTGTCGGACACTTTCCAAACCTCCCTGTTCCGGGGGTTTACTGCATGGCTTCGGGCCACAGTTCTGCGGCCATCTCGCGCAGTTTGTACTTCTGTATCTTGCCGCTGGCCGTCAACGGAAAACCCGTCACCATATGGACAAAGCGGGGAGTTTTGTACCAGGCGATCTTGCCGCGGCAGAAATGGCGCACGTCTTCAGGAAAAATCTCCATATCCGGGCGGGGGATGACAAAGGCGGCCACTTCCTCACCGTATTTGCGGCTGGGCACGCCCACAACCTGCACATCCAGAAGACCGGGCATGCCCAGGAGAAATTCTTCCACCTCGCGCGGATAAACGTTTTCCCCGCCCCTGATGATCATGTCCTTGATGCGGCCCGTGACCCGCAAATACCCGTTTTCGTCCATGACGCCAAGGTCGCCGGAATGCAGCCAGCCATCGGGAGAGATGGTCTTGGCAGTGTCCTCGGGCATTCTGTAATAGCCCTTCATGACATTGTAGCCCCGGCAGATGATCTCGCCCGCCTGCCCGCGCGGCAGTTCCTCGCAGGTTTCGGGGTCAGCCACGCGCACCTCGATGCCCGGCATGGCACAACCCACGCTTTCGCACCGCAACGGCAGGGGATCGTTGATGTCCGACTGGGTCATGACGGGGGAGGCTTCTGTCAGGCCATAACAGATGGTGATGTCCTTCATGTGCATGTCCTGCACCACGCGACGCATGAGCGGCTCCGGACAAACAGAGCCCGCCATGATGCCCGTGCGCAGGCAGGAAAGGTCGAAACGCTGGAAGAGCTTGTGCTCCAGTTCGGCCAGAAACATGGTGGGCACGCCGTAGAGGGCCGTGCACCGCTCGCTGTCCACAGCGGCAAGCACTTTGAGAGGGTTGAAGGATTCCAGAATGATCATGGCGGCACCGTGGTTCACCGCGGCGGAAACGCCCAGCACACAACCGAAACAGTGGAACAGGGGCACCGGCAGGCAAACGCGGTCGTCAGGGCCGAACTTCTGGTGACGGCCGATCCAGTACCCGTTGAGCCCCACCCCCACATGGGTCAGCATGACCCCGCGCGGAAAGCCCGTTGTCCCCGACGTATACTGCATGTTGATGACATCCCAGGGGTCCAGTGAAGCCTGGCGCGCGGCAAATTCCTCATCGTCCACCATGACCGCGAGAGAAAGAATCTCCGGCACGGAATACATACCGCGGTATTTCTCCGCCCCGAGAAAACAGACCCTCTTCAGATGCGGCAGGCTTGTGCAGACCAGGGATTTGCGCGACTGCACACGCAGTTCCGGCGCAATGCTGTACAGGGTCTCCAGAAAATCGTGATCGCGCACCCTGTCCACAAGAAAAATGTTTTCACATTCGGAATGGGTGAGCAGGTACCGCACTTCATGCTCGCGGTAATTGGTGTTCACGGTGACCAGAATGGCCCCTATCTTGGCCGTGGCGAATTGCAGGGCCACCCAGTAGGGCACATTGGTCGCCCACACGGCAACCTTTTCTCCTTTCTGGATGCCCATGGCCATCAGCCCCTTGGCAAAACGGTCCACAAGGGCGCCGAATTCCCGCCAGGTCTGCCGGTAATTGCGATCAGCGTAAACAATGGCATCCCTGTCGGGATACTGGGCCACCGTATGATCCAGTATCTGCCCCAGTGTCCATTCGCGCAATCGGAACTGCGCCTGACGCTCACGAACCTTTTCTTCCATGCCGCTCTCCCACACAGGTCACGCGCCGCGTGCGCGCATGCGCCCGCCGCGCCCCGGTATCGCTTGAAGCCGCCGCGTCCCAAACGCGCTTTCCGGCCACCGGCTTTTTTTGTCCCACATTCCCGCCAGAGGCTTGTCAGGGATTGTAGGTTACGGCCAGAATTTCCACCGGCTCTTCCCCCGCAGCGCCCACATAGTGGGGCACAATGGAGTTGTAATAAATGGTTTCGCCGGGCTTGAGCAAAAAATTCTCGCGGCCATAGACCACAAGCAATTCCCCCTTGAGCACAAGCAGAAATTCCTCGCCCTGATGCGATGTTGTCTTGCGCTCGCTGGAATCGGGGTAGATGCGCACATGAAAGGGCTCCATGTTGCGGTCGTTCTTGCCCTTGCCCAGCGCGTGGTAGGTATAGCTGGGGCGCGGAATGCGCCCTGTGTGCAGGGCCTCGTCAGCCTCGTTCTCGTTGGAGATGCGGCTGATGATGGGATCACGGGTAAACTGGTCGTCCAGAAAGGTTCCCAGGCGCACGCCCAGCGCGCGGGCCACCTTCTGGACAGGCCCGATGCTGGGATAAATGGCGTCGGATTCCAGTTTTTCCAGATATTCCAAGGTCAGGCCGGTATTTTTGGACAGACTTTCCAGATCAATGTCACGCTCTTCGCGAAATGTCCGGATGCGGGATCCGATGGTGTGTGCCGGGGACATGCCTGCTCCTCAATAAACAAAATGGTTGGGGCCGACGGCGCATTTCGCGCCGCCGCCAGTTCCGGAGCCTAGCGAAAAGCCCGCCAATCCGCAAGGCGCAAAGCCCGCCCGTTGCCCACTTGCTGCTCACCTGCTGACAGCCGGCCCCCTTTGCGGTACGCTGCCCCATGCCGCAGAAACAGATCATACGCCGGGCCTTTCTGGCCGCCGGGCAGGTACAGGGGGTCGGCTTTCGCCCCTTTGTCTACCGTCTTGCCCACGAATGCGCGCTGACCGGTTCTGTGGGCAATACTGCGGACGGCGTGCGCATGGAGGTGCAGGGACGCGCAAGCGACGTACGCGCCTTTGCCCGGCGGCTGCGCGAAGAACTGCCCCCTCTGGCGCGCCTGGCCGGCCTGACGGAACACCCCCTGCCGCCGCAGGACAACGAGCAGGCCTTTGCCATTGTCCCCAGCCGGGGGCAGACAGGGCACAGTGTGCTGGTCAGCCCGGACATGGGCGTCTGCCAAGCCTGCCTGGACGACATGCGCAACCCGGACAATCCGCGCCACGCCTATCCTTTCACCAACTGCACCGATTGCGGCCCGCGCTATACCATCACCCGCTCCATTCCCTATGACCGGGCCATGACCTCCATGAGCTGCTTTCCCCTTTGCCCGTCGTGCGCCGCGGAATATGCCAACCCTGCGGACAGGCGCTTCCACGCCCAGCCCGTGGCCTGCCCCGCATGCGGCCCCGCCCTCTGGTTTGTGGACAGGCATTCCACAGGCAGCAGCGGCCCCTCGCCCGATAACCGCCGCCGGGCGCTGGAACGGGCGGCGGACACTCTTCTGAACGGCGGCATTCTGGCCCTCAAGGGCTTGGGGGGCTTCCAACTGGCCTGCGATGCGCGCAATCCCGCCGCCCTGCAGGAACTGCGGCGGCGCAAAACACGACCGCACAAGCCTCTGGCGCTCATGACCGGAAGTCTGGAGTCCGCCCGCTCCTTCTGCTGCCTCACGCCGCAGCACGAAGCCCTGCTGCTGTGCCCGGAAAAACCCATTGTCCTCTGCCCTGTACGGGCAGACGCGCATCTGCCGCGCGAAATCGCTCCGGATACGGACCATGTGGGCCTCATGCTGCCGAACACGCCCCTGCATGCCGTTCTTTTTGATCTTCTGGCCGGGCAGACACAACCGCCCGTATTGGTCATGACTTCGGCCAACGCCGCCGGAGAGCCCATCTGCCTGCGCAACCGCGAGGCGCTGGCCCGCCTGGAGCATCTGGCCGATGCCTGGCTGCTGCACGACCGCGACATTCTTGTGCGCATGGACGACAGCGTGGTGGCCCTGCAGCCGCAGCCCGCGCCCTCCCGCAGCCCGCAACCGGCCCAGCCCCTGTTTTTCCGCCGTGCCCGAGGCTATGTGCCGCGTCCGGTTTTTCTGGCAAAAAGCCTCACGTCCAGCGCCCCCGGCGTTCTGGGCGCAGGGGCAGGCCTCAAGGCCACTGTTTGCCTGACTCTCGCCGACAGGGCCTTTGTCAGCCAGCACATCGGCGATCTGGAAAACGCGGCCACGCTGGATTTTTACACCGAGGTCATCACGCATCTGGAGAATCTTCAGAAAATCCGCCCTCACGCTCTGGTCTGCGACCTGCACCCGGACTTTCTCTCCACCCGCTACGCCGAAGATCGCGCCCGGCGCGAAGGCCTCCCCCTGTGGCGCTTGCAGCACCACGCGGCCCACGCCGCCTCCGTGCTGGCGGAAAACGGCCACTGCGCACCGGCTCTGGCTCTCTGCCTGGACGGCACGGGACTGGGCGACGACGGCACCGTCTGGGGGGGAGAACTGCTTCTGGTGGACCTGGATCAACCCTGCTGGCAGCGTCTGGGCCGTCTGTCACCCTTTGCCCTGCCCGGCGGCGATGCGGCCGTGCGCCACCCCTGGCGTACAGCCCTGGCGCTGGCGGCCCGCTGCCCCCGCCCGCCGCTGCCCGATCCCTGGCCGCCGCACGAGGAGCAGGCTGCGCTGGCTGTGGGCCAGATGCTCCGCGCGAACGTCAACTGCCCGCTCACATCCAGTTGCGGGCGCCTGTTCGACGCCGTGGCCGCGCAACTGGGCTTGTGCCACACCACGAGCTACGAAGGGCAGGCCGCCATCCGGCTGGAGCATACCGCCCGACAGGCTGTGGAGGTCGCATCTGACCTGTCTCTGGCCTGGCCCGTGACGCCGGACAGCGTCAACGGCCTGCTGGAAATCGACAGCGCACGGCTGTTTTTTCACGCCGCCGAAGAGCAGGCCCGCAACTATTCCGCGCCGCGCACGGCCGCGCTTTTTCACCTGAGCCTTGCCCAGGCTTTTGCGCTCATGACCAAACAGACCGCCAGACAGACAGGCATTTCTGTTGTGGCCCTTTCGGGCGGGGTGATGCAGAATTCCCTGCTGGGCCTTTTGCTGCCGCAGGCCCTGCACAGGCAGGGGCTGAACGTCCTGACCCACCACGAACTGCCGCCCGGCGACGGCGGGCTGTCTCTGGGGCAGGCCGTCTGGGGCATGCGGATGCTGGCACGGCAAAACGGCTGACTACCGAAAGCGCGCCACAGCGCGCCCCTGCCTGAGGGCGATGCGCCCCAGCGGAAGCCCGCGCCACCACAACCCCGCCACGCGCCCTTTCAGGCCTGTCTGCCTGCTCTGCCCGTTGAGCAGGTGCGTGACTTCGGCAACATCCTCCAGCACCAGATCCCTGGCGGGATCGGGCTGCACCGACATGAGCGCGCGCAGCCTGTCGGCCGCCTCCAGCCTGCCGTCCACCAGCCTGCCCAGCAGACCGCCCTGCCAGACGCAATGGGGAGGCAGCAAATCTGCCGCCCGACGGGGCACAAAACGCACCTGCCCGCCAAAAAGCACGGCCCGGCCTCCCTCCGGAAGGCCTGCCTCACAACCGGGAACAGCAAGGGCCTCGGCGGAAAGCGCCTCCCCCGCCGGGCGGCAGCCCCTTTCGCCCGGCCGTACGCCGCATGCGGCGTCTTCCGGCGGCTGCCCCGCGCTGTCTCCGCTTTTTCTGCGCAGGCAGGCAAGGTAAAAACCCTGCGCCTGCGAGCGCGCGCCGTCCACGCGCAGCGTGCCTTCCCCGCCCGCCTGTTCCTCCCACGCAAAACCGGAAAACGGCTCCAGGGGGACGCGCTCAAGGCCGAGATGCTCTTCCGCGTACAGAACCTGCTCCTCATTTTCCGCCCTGTTGGTGGTGCATGTGGAGTAGACCAGCCTGCCGCCGCCGGACAGCAGATCAGCCGCGCGCCGCAGCAAAAGCCGTTGCAAACCCACGAGAGTGCCGATCTTGCCGCCCTGCCAGAGTTTGAGCGTCCGGGGATTTTTCAGGGCGGTTCCCCAGCCCGAACAGGGCGGGTCCAGTTGGATAAAATCCCACGATCCCGAACGCAGGGGCAGGCTTTCGCCGCTGTAGGAGCAGGTGGCCGCATGGAGCAGATTCATCTGGTGCAGATTGGCGCGCAGAGTGCCCAGGCGGGAGGGCGACGGTTCGTTGCCCAACACAAATCCCGCGCTGCCCACCAGTTGGGCCAGAAAACCCGTCTTGCTGCCGGGGCTTGCGCACATGTCCAGCACAGCGCCTCCCTGAGGCGGATTCAGGGCCAGAGGCGGCAACATGGAAGAACGGTCCTGAATATAGACATAGCCGAAAAAGGCCGCCAGAGAAGAACCGAGCGGGCGCGGCTCGGCCACAAGCCGGCGGCAGCAGGCCGAAAACGGCTCCGGCTCAAAGTCATAGCCTTGGGCGCGCAGCAGATCTTCGGCCTGCGGCAGGAGCTCCGGAGCGCAGACAAAACGGAACGAACGGGAATATTTTGGGGCCATGGCGCATAGTAGGGGCGGCCCGGACAGCCCGCAAGATTTTTTTCGGGCCGGAGAAACACAAAGGCTTGCGGCTTGCGTGACCACGCAAGTACGCGTATACTGCGCCCGTCGTCCGAAACACCCGCGCCGAAAGACAGGCATGCGGCATTCCCGGCCCCGAAAGGCCGGAAAACGGAGCCGCACCCTGCGGATTTTTTCCGCATGTTCTTCCGGTCGTATCTATCGGGCAGGCGTTGCTGCCCCAAGGAGATTCCACAATGAATTTCGCCATGCGACTGACATGTGCGCTCTGCCTGCTGGTGCTTGCCGCCGCAGGAAATGCGCCCCAAGCCCACGCCGCGAAAAGTGCCGTGATTCTGCCGTTTTCCGTCAATGCGCCGCAGAATTACGCCTACCTTTCCAAGGCTGTTCCGGCAACCGTTCAGGGCCGCCTCAACCGCCCCGGTGTTTTGACGGCCAGCCTCGGGAGCGGTAGCGCCGCCTCCAGGGCAGACGCGCAAAAAAAACTTGCCGCCTCCGGTGCGGACAGTGTCGTCTGGGGATCGGTGAGCGTGGTGGGCAGCGAATGCACTGTTGAAATCCACAGTCTGGACAAGGCCGGAAAAACCTGGAGCAAGACAGGCCAGGGGCCTGTCAGTTCCCTTACCGGCACAGTGCAGAACCTGACTGCCGCTCTGGGACAGGAAGTTTTTGGCGTGTCCGTGATGCGTACGCCGGGATCCACAGCCGCAGGCGCTCCCCGTCCCGCTGCCTCCAATGCGGAAATCATCACCAATGACACCGGCCAGCAGCAGGTATACCTGAACCCGCAGTTCCGCTATCAGGGCGCGGGAGCCCATGACGGCTCGCGCCTGCGCAGCCAGCGCCTGAGCCACAATATGGTGGACATGGCCGTGGGCGATTTCAACGGCGACGGCAAAAACGAAGTGGCCCTGCTGGACGACCACACCCTGCGCATCTATGTCTGGCAGCCCGAAGGCAAGCTCAAGCTGCTGGGCGAAACCAGCGTTTCGCGCTCCAACAACGCCTTTTCCATGCGCGCCATCGACCTCAACCGTGACGGGGCCCTGGAGTTGGTCGTTGCCACCTACGAAAGCGAGAGCAACCGCCCCTATACCTATATTTACAGCTTCAAGGGCAATACCTTCAGCCAGTATGCCGACCGCATTCCCTATTTTGTGAGCGTCATGCGCGTGCCCCCCACCTACACCCCCACTCTGGTGGGCCAGGGCTGGGATTCGCTCAAGCTCTTTTCGCCGGGCGTACACACCATGGTCAAAACCGGCAACAAATACACCCTGAGCACACGGATTGACCTGCCTGCCGGCGCCACGGTTTTCAACTGCGCCTGGCTGCCGGGCGGCAGAACCAACAAAACCGACCAACTGGTCATGCTCACCGACGACGAGCGCCTCAAGCTCTTCCAGGGCACGGGCAATACCCTCATCCACACCACCATGGAGCGGTTTTCCGGCTCGGCGACGGGCATGGATCACTACAAGGGCATGCCGGGCCTGGGCGTGGACAAAAACTACCAGTTGCCCAGCAAATACTTTGCGCCCATGCGCCTGATCGCAGCGGACATCGGCAATACCGGAGAATATGTGCTGCTGGTCAACAAGCCCATCTCCACGGCCTCCATCATGTTTGACCGTTACCGCTACTTCCCCCAGGGCGAAATCCATGCCCTGTACTGGGACGGCGTGGGCCTGGGCCTCAAGTGGAAAACCCGGCGCATCCGCGGTTCTGTCGGCGAAGTGGATCTGGCGGACGTGAACAACGACGGCATTCTGGATCTGGTGGTGGGGCTGAACACGTCCCCCGATCTCGGCATAGGCAGCCGCCAGAGCATGGTTGTGGCCTACCCGCTGGACACTTCGGCAACCAATCCCAATGTGCCTGCGGATCTCAGCGATTTTGAAGTGAACCCCAACTAGCAAAGCCACAGGGCTGACGCCGTATGCCGCAAAACGCCTGTTTTTCCGACAGGCGTTTTGCATCAGCCCCTCCGGAGGAAACCATGCGCATTCTTGTCATCGGCTCGGGCGGACGCGAGCACGCCCTTGTCTGGAAGCTGGCGCAAAGCCAGGGAGTCAGCGCCGTTTTTGCCGCACCGGGCAACGGCGGCACGGAGCAGGAAGGCGCGCGCAACGTGGCCGTGAACGTGGACGATCTGGACGGCCTGACCGCTCTGGCGCGGCAGGAAGGCATTGATCTGGTGGTTCCCGGCCCGGAACTGCCCCTGACGCTGGGCATTGTGGACCGCATGCGCGCGGAGGGCATTGCCTGCTTCGGTCCCGATGCGTACGGGGCGCGCCTGGAAGGCAGCAAGGCTTTTGCCAAGAGCATGATGCAGCGCGCCGGGGTGCCCACGGCCCGCAGTGTTGTGTGTTCCAGCCTGGAGGAAGCCAGGCGGGAAATCCGGAACATGGGCGCCCCTCTGGTGGTCAAGGCCGACGGGCTGGCGGCCGGAAAGGGCGTCATCATGGCCCAGACCGAACAGGAAGCCCTGGACGCGGTGGAAGAAATCATGGCCGCGCGCGCCTTCGGGGCAGCCGGTGATCTGGTGCTGCTGGAGGAATGCCTGGAAGGAGAAGAAGCCTCCTTCCTCTGCCTCTGCGACGGCACGCGGGCGCTGCCCCTGCCTTCGGCCCAGGACCACAAACGGGCTTTTGACCATGACCTTGGCCCCAATACCGGAGGCATGGGGGCCTATTCTCCGGCGCCGGTTCTGCCCGATGACAGGCTGGAAGAAATGGCGGACATCACCGTACGCCCGATCCTGCGAGAAATGGCCAAAGACGGCCATCCCTTTGTGGGCGTGCTCTATGCCGGGCTCATGATGACCGCCCAGGGCCCCAAGGTTCTGGAATACAACGTGCGCTTTGGCGATCCCGAATGCCAGCCCCTGCTCATGCGCCTGCAAGGCAATCTGGCCGCCATCATGCTGGACGCTGTGCACGGGCGTCTGAACCCTGCCGACCTGCGGCAGGACGCCAGCACGGCACTGGGCGTGGTACTGGCCGCACAGGGATATCCGGGCAGCTACGCCAAAGGTATGTCCATTGACGGCATTGCCGCAGCCGAGGCCGTAAGCGGCGTCAAGGTTTTCCACAGCGGCACAGCGGTCAAAAGCAACGGCCTTGTTTCCTCCGGCGGACGCGTGCTCTGCGTCACGGCGCTGGGCAACGGGCTGGCCGAAGCCCAGGCGGCGGCCTACAACGCCATGCAGCACATCCGCATGCCCGACAGTTTTTACCGCAAGGACATCGGCGCAAAAGGCATACAGCGCCTGGCGGCCCGAAAATCCGGCGGCCGCTAGACGGTATTTTTCCGCAATCCCCAAAATATCCGGCCATTTTTCCGGACAAGGAGGCCCTCCGTGGCACAAGTGGTTGTTCTGATGGGCTCGGCGTCCGATGAGGACAGGGTCAGCCCCTGTGTGGATGTTTTGAAAAGCCTGGGCGTGAGCTGCGCCATCACCGTCAGTTCCGCGCACCGCACCCCGGAACGCACGGAAGAACTGGTGCGTACCCATGAAGCGCAGGGGGCGCGGGTCTTCATTTGCGCGGCGGGCATGGCGGCCCATCTGGCCGGAGCCGTGGCGGCGCGCACCACGCTCCCGGTCATCGGCATTCCTGTTTCGGGCACAGCCCTGGGCGGCATGGACGCCCTGCTTTCCACCGTGCAGATGCCTCCGGGATTTCCTGTGGCCACTGTGGCTCTGGACACGGCGGGCGCGCGCAATGCCGCATGGCTGGCCGCACAGATCCTCGCCCTCTCCGATCCGGAACTGGGCAGAAAAATCGCTGCCGCACGCGCCGCCATGCGCGCGGATGTGGAAAAAACCGGTGAAGCCCTGACCCGCAAATACGCCTGAGGCAGCTTGTTACCCGCTCTTGCGGGTCCATGCCTCAAGAAAAGAGGCTGCCTCTCCCCCGGCGTCAATGTGCTGCAAAAGGGCGCTCCCGAAGACAAAGGCGTCCGGCCGCACATCACGGGGAAGCGCCTCCACCTGTGCCGGGCTGCGCAGCCCGAACCCCAGAGCCAGCGGAAGATCAAAAGCCCTGCGCGCCCGGCGCAGGGCTTCTCCGGTTTGCGGGGGCAATGCGTCCCGCGCTCCGGTGGTGCCCAAAACGGACGCGACATAGACGTACCCTCTGGAAACCGCTGCATAGGCGCGCATGCGCTCCTCTGACGTATTCTGGCCGACCAGGGCGATGAGGTCCACACCCTCCGCATGCAGCGCACAGCGGAAAAACGCGCTCTCCTCCAGCGGCAGATCCGGCACAATGCAGCCGCTGACCTTTGCCGCCGCAGCCTCACGGGCAAAACGCTCCAGGCCGTATTGCAGAAAGGGGTTGAAGTATCCCATGAGCACAATCCCGGCCCTGACGCTCCCGGCATGTTTGCGCAATCCCTCCATAATCCAGCCCAGCGTGACGCCCTGTTCCAGAGCCCGCCGCGAGGCCGCCTCCACCACAGGCCCGTCGGCCACAGGATCAGAAAAAGGCACGCCGATTTCGATCACGTCCGCCCCGGCATCGTCCAGTTGCCGGACAATATCCCAGAACGCGCCGGGCGTGGGAAAACCCGCAGTGACAAAAGGAATGAGGGCCGGTCTTCCGCATTGCTGCGCATGGCGTATTTTTTGTTCAAGAAGCGACATTGTTTTCTCCCCACCGGCGCGCGGCTGCCCGGATGCGCCGGAAATTCCGCGCATTCACACGGCAAGATATTTTTCCACAATATCCATGTCCTTGTCGCCGCGTCCCGACAGGTTGACGACCACATGGCTGCCCGCAGAAATTTCCGCACAGTGCCCGAGCACCCAGGCCAGAGCGTGCGAGGATTCCAGAGCAGGCAAAATGCCCTCTGTGCGGCACAACACCTGAAAAGCATCAAGAGCTTCGGCGTCATTGGCAAGCCCGTACCGGACACGCCCTGTGGAGTGCAGCCAGGCGTGCTCCGGCCCCACGCCCGGATAGTCCAGACCGGCGGAGATGGAGTGCGATTCCATGATCTGCCCGTCTTCCGTCTGGAGCAGCATGGTTCTTTCACCGTGCAAAACTCCCGGACGGCCGAAGTTGATGGGGGCGGAATTGACGCAGCCCGGCTCTCCCGTACCGGCGGCCTCCACGCCCACAATATCCACGCTGGTGTCGTCCAGAAATGCCGAAAACATGCCGATGGCGTTGGAACCGCCGCCCACGGCCGCCACGACCAGATCCGGCAGGCGTCCTGTTTTTTCCCGAAAACGGGTGCGGGTTTCCCTGCCGATCACGCTCTGGAATGCACGCACAAGAGAAGGAAAAGGATGCGGCCCGGCCGCCGTGCCGAAGCAGTAGTGCGTTGTTTTCTGGCAGGCAATCCAGTGCCGCAGTGCCTCGTTGATGGCGTCCTTGAGCGTTTGGCTGCCGCTTTCCACCGCGTGCACCCTGGCTCCGAGCAGACGCATGCGCCTGACATTGGCGGACTGCCGGGCAATATCCTCCACGCCCATGAAGATCGTGCAGTCCAGCCCCAGGCGGGCCGCTGCCGCCGCTGTGGCAACGCCGTGCTGTCCGGCCCCGGTTTCCGCGATCAGCGAGGTTTTTCCCATGTGCCGGGCAAGCAGCGCCTGCCCAGGGTATTGTTCACCTTGTGCGCGCCGGTGTGCAGCAAGTCCTCCCGCTTCAGCCACAAGGAAAAGCCCAGCCGGGCGGAAAGCCGCCCGCAATATGTCAGGGGGGTTTCCCGCCCCGCATAGGTGCGCAGAAGGTCATCCAGTTCCGCCGCAAACGACGGCTCCGGCATGATGTCCCGCATGGCTTCTTCCAGTTCCGTCAGCGGCGGCAACAGAAGTTCGGGCACAAAACATCCGCCGAATTCTCCGAAGTATCCTTTTTTCATCGGTATTTCCTCACAGCCGCCACAGCGGCCCGTATGCGCTGCGCGCTCTTTTGTCCCGGCGCGCTTTCCAGCCCGGAGTTGAAGTCCACCCCGTCAGGTTCGCAGTCTTTTATGGCCGCGCCCACGTTTTCCGGGTTCAGGCCTCCGGCCAGAATCCACGGCCGGGGAATTTTCAATCCTTTCAGGGGTACGTCCATACGTTGTCCGCTGCCGCCGCCTTCTGTGCCGGATTCCAGCAGAAACATGCCCGCACAGGCGGCATGCCTCTGCATGTCTTCAGCCAGATCTTCCAGCCCCCCATAGCGCGCAGGCCAGAGCGTTCTGATGATCCGCCGCGCGCCGAGGATTCCTGCAAGCTGCCCGGCGCATTCCTCCGGCTGGGAGCCGTGCAGTTGGACAAAATCCAGACAGGCCTCCATAGCGGCTTCTGCCACGGCCTGCGCGTTGCTTGTGACAAAAACCCCCACACGGAGCATGCCGCGGCTGTCCAGCGCGGCGGCCTGCGCGGGCGTCAACGCGCGGGGACTCTGCCGGGCAAAAACAAAGCCGCACATGTCCGCCCCCGCAGCGGCCGCGCAGTCCACGTCTTCCTGATTCCGCATCCCGCAGATTTTCACGAGCAGGTCAGGCACAAACACCTCCGCTTTTCTGCTTCCCAAGGGCGTCACCCGTCCAAAAGCCGCCGCAGGGCCTTGCCGGGCGCGCCGCCCTCCATGAGTTTTGTTCCCACAAGCACGGCCTGAAAACCCGCATCCTTGGCCTGCCGCACATGTTCCGGCCCGGAAATGCCGCTGGCGGCAATCCAGACCTCGCCGTCGGCACGTTTGTGCCGCGCCGCCATTTTCAGGCACAATGAACGGTCCACAGCCAACGTATCCAGATTCCGCGCATTGACCTGAACCAGCCGCGCGCCCGAATCTCTGGCCAGAGCAAGATCTTTTTCGTCAAAGACCTCCACCACAGCGTCCATCCCGTATTTTTCCGCCTGTTCCCGCAATGCGCGCAGCAGCAAGGCGTCCGGCGTCAACCGCACAATGAACAGAAGGGCGGAAGCCGGCGTGGCCGCCGTGGCCGCCACCTGAAGCGGGTCAAAAAGGAAGTCCTTGCGCAGCAAAGGCAGCCCCGCACATTCCATGCGGCGCAGGAAGTCCGGAAACCCCTTGAAAAAACGCTCCTCCGTCAGCACGGAAAGACAGGATGCGCCTGCTCCGGCATACTGACGGGCGGCTTCTTCCGGTTCCATGTCCGTCAGGATGTCGCCCCGCGAGGGGGAGGCCCGCTTGAACTCCGCGATGATGTGCGGCCGGGGCAGGGGACTTTGCAGAGCCTCCAGAAAAGAAATTCTGGGTCCGGCACAGGGGGGCGGCAGCAGGCCTGTCTTTTCCAGTTGGCGCAGGCGGCGGATCTCTGCCGCCTTGGCCTTTCTGAAGCGTTCAAGCAGCATGGAGCACCTTCCCGCCCACACCGGAGGCAAGGGCTTCACGGGCTTTGGCCATGCAGGTTTTCAGCGGCATCTTTTCCTCCAGCACATGCAGGGCCATGCCCACATTGAGAACCAGCATGTCCCGCATGGCCTGCGGGCCACCCCCGGCAAGAAGCTCCCGCAGCACGGCCAGCGCCTCTTCCCGGTCAGCCACGGCAAGTTCTTCGGGAGTGCAGGACGCCATGCCGTAGTCCGCCGGATCAAGGGTCAGGAAACTGCATTCCCCACCGGAAAGCAGGACGATCTCGTTGGGCCCGAGGGGCGTTATTTCGTCATATCCTCCTGCCCCGCAGACCACTGCGGCCCTGTGCACGCCTGACTGGGCCAGGGTTTCGGCCATCAGTCTGACCATGCCGGGACGCGCCACGCCGAGCAGCATGTGCGAGGGACGGGCGGGATTGATGAGCGGCCCCAGCAGATTGAACAGCGTGCGGATGCCCAGTTCGTTCCTGATGGGCGCAATATTGCGAAAGCAGGGATGGAAGCGCTGCGCAAACAGGAAGACAAAATTCCTCTCCCGCAGAATGCCGCCCGCATCTGCAGGATCCATGTCCAGATCCACCCCCAGGCCTTCCAGAGCGTCGGCGCTGCCGGACTTGGAAGAAACAGCGCGGTTGCCGTGCTTGACCACCCGAAATCCCATACCGGCCAGCGTGAGGGCCGTGGCCGTGGAGCAGTTGAAGGACGAACGCCCGTCCCCGCCTGTGCCCACCACCTCCATGCACGGGCCTTCGATGCCGCCCACGGGCACAGCCCTGGCCAGGGCCGCGCGGGTGGCGTGAGCCAGTTCCAGCGCGCTTTCCCCTTTCATGCGCAAACCCATCAAAAAGCTCCCCGCCTGCACAGGCGTCATGTCTCCGTCCATGAGCGCGGAAAACGCGGCAGAAGCCATATCGGCCGTCAGATCCTGCCCTCTGGCCAGGCTTTCCAGAATGCGGCTGATGGACGCTGCGTCCCGGCCTTCGGGCAGAATTGCCTGGGGGAAATTGCCCAGCAAACGCAGGCCCTCCGGCGTCAGAATGGACTCCGGATGAAACTGGACGCCGACCCACGGGCGATCCTTGTACCGCAACGCCATGACCTCACCTTCCGGACCGTGGGCCGTGACGGAAAATTTTGCACGCCCTTCCTCCGGCAGGCGCACAACCAGAGAATGGTAACGGCCCACACGCATGGGGTTGGCAATGCCCGCAAACAGCCCCGTTCCGTCATGCACGATTTCCGAAACCTTGCCGTGCATGACACACGGCCCGACGACAACCTTTCCTCCGCCGGCAAGACCCAGCGCCTGATGACCAAGACAGACGCCGAGCACCGGAACCTCCGGTTTGAGCAGGCGCAGCACCTCCATGCAGTATCCGGCATCTTCCGGCCGCCCTGGCCCCGGAGAAAGGCAAACCATTTCCAGGGCAGGGTCCTGCGCCATCTCCGGCAGGCGCGGATCGTCATTTTTGACGACAACAGGGGTGCGCCCCAGCGCGTAAAAAGCCTGCACCAGATTGTAGGTAAACGAATCGTAATTATCGACGAGCAGGAACATGATCTTCCCCCGAAGCGTCAAGGACAGCGCGCATGACGGCTGATTTGTTGCGAACCTCATTCCATTCGGCAACGGGATCGGAATCGAAAACAATCCCGCCGCCTGCCTGCCAGTGCACCATGCCGTCCCGCACCCACATGCTGCGGATAATGATGCCCGTATCCAGATTGACGCTGTCATGGTCCAGCCCGAACCAGCCAACGCAACCGGCATACGGCCCGCGCGCGGCCTGCTCCGTTGCCGCGATCAATTCCATGGCGCGCATCTTGGGCGCGCCGCTGACCGTGCCCGCCGGAAACGTCGCGGCCAGCACGTCAAGCACATCAAGGTCTTCCCGTATCTGCGCCGTCACACGCGAGGTCAAATGCATCACATGGGAAAAACGCTCCACCTCCATCAGGCGCTCCACCCGAACTGTTCCGGGGCGGGCGATGCGGCCGAGGTCATTGCGGCCAAGGTCCACCAGCATGGTATGCTCGGCGCGCTCCTTGGGGTCTTCGCGCAGGTCTGCGGCAAGAGCGGCATCTTCCGTGTCATCCGCGCCGCGCTTCCGCGTGCCTGCAATGGGCGACAACCGGAGCTTGTTTTCCGTGCATTTTACCATGACCTCCGGCGAGGACCCGAGGAGCGTGATGCCCGGCATATCCAGAAAAAACATATAGGGAGACGCGTTGCAGCGCCGCATCCTCCGGTACAGGGCAAAGGGATCGCCCGCAAGCGGCGCGCTGAAGCGGCACGACGGTACAACCTGAATGGCTTCGCCCTGCCGCAGCTTTTTTCTGATGTCCTCCACGGCGGCCATATACCCTTGCTCTCCGGGAAGGGCGCTCACGGAATCCTCATCCACTGCGGGGAGAGAAAAATCCGTGCCGCACCCCCGGACGCCCTCGACATCGCGGTGCCCGCCCAGACTGATCTGGCACAGCCGGTTGTACAGATGGTCAAAGACAAGCAGCGTGCCCAGCAGGGCCAGAGCCGCTTCCGCATCTTTCACGGGGATGCTGCTTTGCAGCTTCGGGGCAAGAAGTCCGGCAACGCCGTATCCGAAGTAGCCGTACAGGGCGCGGGTGATGGGCGGCAAATCCGTCCGGGGCGGCCTTTCAAGGTGCAGCCCGCGCATGAGCTGGCGCAGGCCCTCCACAAAGTCCGTTCCCTCAAGCGCTCTGAACGGTTCCAGTTCCGGAGCATCAACGGCAAGGGTCAGGCGGCCGTTTCTGCATGCGGCCTGCAACAGAAAATCGCAGGCCAGCAGGCTGTACCGCCCCCAACGCCCGTCAACTTCCGCGCTTTCCAGGAGAATACCGTGTCTGTCGCGGCACATGCCGAGAAACAGGCTGATGGGCGTGTCTGTGTCTGCCGGGAGCCACCGCGCCGACTGGCGCAGGACGACATGAGGAGCGTATCCTGTTCCGGAAACTGTCATGGCGCAAATCCTTGTGGGGGTGAAGAACAAAAAAAGACGCCGTCCCCAAAGAGGGGACGGCGTCTGCAAAATATATGGCAAACCTGTACGCGCCCTAGATAGTGTCGTCAAACTATGAATAGTATGATAACACCTCTTCCTGCATGACAGGAGAAGCTATGCGCGCACATCGACGACACGATATTTGTGA
>NZ_RQYH01000004.1 GCF_003860215.1 Desulfovibrio sp. OH1186_COT-070
GACTGGGTGAGGATCTGGTTGCGCACGAAGCGCGTCATTTCCGTGGCCACGTCCACGTCGGAAATGCGGGATTCGGCGGCTTGCAGGTTTTCCGCCTGAGTGGTCAGGTTGGAGATGGTGTTTTCCAGCCTGTTTTGCAGCGCGCCGAGGTGGGCGCGGATCTTGTCCTTGGAGATCACGGCTTCGTTCAGGCCTACCAGCGCGCTCTGCGCGGCCTGCTGGGTGGAAACCGTATAGGCCATGGCACCGGCAGCGGCTTCGTTGCCCACGCCCAGGGCCGAGGCCGTGCTCGTGCCGATCTGGATGTAGTAATAGTCTTCTGCCGAGTCGTTCATGGAGCCGAAGTGCACCTTGAGCTTGCCGGTGGAGGACAGGCCCGAGCCGTCGTGCGAGTCGCCGGACAGGTTGCCGTTGAGCAGGTAGATGCCGTTGAAGTCCGTGGCATTGGCGATACGGGTGATTTCCGACGCCATGGCCTGATATTCAGATTCGATCATCAGGCGCTGGGTGGAGTCGTAGGTACCGGTGGCTGCCTGTTCGGCCAGTTCCTTCATGCGCGTGAGCTTTTCGTCGATAACGGCCAGCGCGCCGTCAGCGGTCTGGATGAGGGAAATGGCGTCGTTGGCGTTGCGCACGCCCTGCTGCAGGGCCGCAATGTCTGTGCGCATCAGTTCGCGGATGGCGAGGCCGGCGGCGTCGTCAGCCGCGGAGTTGACGCGCAGGCCCGTGGAAAGACGCTGGGTCGACGTCCTGAGGTTGTTGTAGTGGCTGGTCAGGGTGTTGCCGACATTGGTCGCCATCTGGTTGTTATTGATATACATGGCATTCCTCCATGAATGCTGTATGTCACAGGCGGCGCGAAATGCCGACGCGTCCTTGCGTGCTACCGCCTTTGCTCACCTTATCGGGGGCAGAGAAAAAAAATTTAGAGCTTGAGGGAAATTTTTTCAGCATTGGGCCAGCGCCCGGAATGCAAGGGGGAAATTTTTGCCGCTGCGTCAGAACCCGCCTGGCGGCGGGTTCTGGCGCATGGTATATATAAGGAGGGGAATCAGCAGTCGCGGGCGGTCAGGCGTATCAGGCGGCAGAGCTGATGGGTGAAGCCGGATTCGTTGTCGTACCAGATGAGCAGCTTGACCATGGTTTTGTCCATGACCTGCGTGGACAGGGCATCCACCACACCGCCGTGGGTGCTGCCACGGTAGTCGATGGAAACCAGAGGCTCTTCGGAAAAACCCATGTTTTCGCGCAAGGCCCCCTGGCTGGCGGCTTTGAGCGCGGCATTGACGGCATCGGCGTCACAGGATTTTTCCACTTCACAGGTCAGATCCACCAGGGAGCAACTGGCGGTGGGTATGCGCACAGACATGCCGTTGAGCTTGCCTTCCAGAGCGGGGATGACCTGCCCCACAGCCTTGGCGGCTCCTGTGCTGGAGGGCACCATGGACACGGCCGCGGCCCGACCGCGTCGCCAGTCTTTGTGCGAGCCGTCCAGAATGCGCTGGCTCATGGTATAGGAATGGATGGTGGTCATGAGCCCGTGGCGGAGGCCGAAGTTTTTGTGCAGCACCATGGCCGCCGGCGCAAGGCAGTTGGTGGTACAGGAGGCTGCGGAAAGGATGTTGTGCCGGGCGCCGTCATAGACGTCATGGTTCACGCCCATGACGATCATGGCGTCCACACCCTTGGCTGGCGCGGAAATGATGACCTTTTTTGCCCCGCAGTCCAGATGCCCGGCAAGTCCTTCCCGGTCCTTGATGGTGCCTGTCGATTCCACAACCAGTTGCACGCCCAGGCGCTTCCACTCCCACTCTCCGGGTTTGCAGCGGGTAACGGCGATATGGCGGCCGTTGACAATGATGCCGTTTTCGTCATGGTCCACCGTGCCTGCGAACGGGCCGTAGACAGAATCGTATTTGAAGAGATAGGCCAGAGCGGCATTGTCCGCGCGGGCATTGATGGCGGCGAGGCGTACGTCCTGATCGTCGGCCATGATCCGCAGAAGATAGCGTCCGATACGGCCGAAACCGTTCATCCCCAGTGTGACGGGCATAAAGATCTCCTCTGGTCTTGTAAAGTTGCTTGCCGCGCTCAGGCCTTGCCTGCGGAACCCATGACATGACGGATCTTGTGGGCGACCATCTTCTTGACAGCCTCGCGGGCGGGAGACAGATAGGATCGGGGGTCAAACTGTTCGGGGTGTTCGGCAAAGCACTGCCGGACAGTGGCCGTGAGCGCCAGGCGTATGTCGGTATCCACATTGATTTTGCACACGCCCATGCCTGCGGATTTGCGCAACATTTCTTCGGGCACTCCTCTGGCGCCGCCCACCTGGCCGCCGTACTCGTTGCAGAGCTGCACAAATTCCTGCGGCACCGAGGACGCGCCGTGGAGCACAAGGGGATAGCCCGGAAGTTTGGCATTGATGGCCTGCAGGCGCTCAAAATCCAGCTTGGCCTCGCCCTTGAATTTGTATGCGCCGTGGCTGGTGCCGATGGCCACAGCCAGAGAGTCGCAGCCCGTCCGGGCAACAAAATCCACAGCCTGATCAGGGTCGGTGTACACATGCTCGGCGGAGCTCACATGTTCTTCCACTCCGGCCAGCTTGCCCAGTTCGGCCTCCACCCAGACGTTGCGCTGGTGGGCATAGTCCACCACCTGTTTGGTGAGGGCAATGTTTTCCTCGTAGGGCAGGTGGGAACCGTCGATCATGACCGAGGTGAAGCCTCCGTCAATACAGTCCCGACACATTTCAAAGCTGGGGCCGTGGTCAAGGTGCACCACCACGGGGACGGACGGATCCAGCGCCAGAGCGGCCTCCACCAGCTTCATGATGTACACCTGCCCGGCATATTTGCGTGCTCCCGCGGAAACTTGCAGGATGACAGGAGATTTTTCTTTCGAAGCCGCGCCCATGATGCCCTGGATGATTTCCATGTTGTTGACGTTGAAGGCGCCGATGGCGTACCCACCGGCGTACGCGGCGGCGAACATTTCTTTGGGACTGGTGAGAGGCATGTTTTCCCCCTGGGGTCAGACGTGAAGAAGCGCGCGGCCGCAAGCCGCGGGCATGAAGAGATTGTAGCGCAAATCCGGGCAAAGGGGAATGGCTGTAACGCGGATCCGGAGAAACGGGCGGCAGCAGTCTGCGGCAGCCTATGCAAAACCGCAATCCATCAGGGCGTGCCGGGCCATAACGTACTTGGAGAGCGCCAACTGGGTAAACTGCAAACCCGAAAGCAGACTCCCCACTACCGAGGGCAGGAAACTGTCATACTTCAGTTCCAGAATGGTCAGGCCATCGCAGACAGGCAGAGATACGGCGGAGCCGGGTACGGCCGCCCGCAGTCCAGAATCAAAAGTGACACGCACATTTCCGGGGGCATAGCTGAAAGCTTCACGCTCGTAGATCACGGTAACAACCGGGCGCAGACGGCGCAGGCAGTGCAGTTGGTAAAAAGCCTCCCACACCGCGCCGGCCTGCCCGGCGGCCACGCTCATATCGCCTGCGCATAGCCTGTGATACTGCTCCTGTGAAACGCGGTCATGCTGCTTGTGTCCCAGTTCTCCCTCTTTGTGTTTGCGCTCCAGGTGTACGGGGTCAAGGCTGTCATTGTACCAGCGCATACGCCATTTATCGCGTACAAAGACGCCGCTCTGCTTTTCGTGCAGGCAGGTGTCGTACATGTCGTCAAAATACAGGCTGCTGATGCGGTATGCCCCGTTTGAATGTCTGTCGCGGCACAGCAGGCTGTGGACGCGGCGGCGCAGGATGTCTGCATTTCCCGGTGTCAGATAGTATTTGTGCTCATGCCTGAATTGTTTCCGGCGCATGGTTCCGATCCTGGAATGTCGCCCGCGAAGCCTTGTTCTTCTGCTGCAAGGTGTGGGTACGGTTGACGGAGGCTATGGGAGGCTATACAAATACGAAGCCATGGGCGATCCTGTCCCGGATTTGCTGCCGTTCCCGAAGCCCTCCCATATGCGAACATTTACCATATGTTTATTTTTGGCCGGAGCACTGGTCTGCGCTGCGGCTTCTCTGCTCCTCCCCCCCGACTTTTCCGGCGGAGCGAGCGCTGAAGACGCGCGCTCGCGCGAAATTCTTGGCTATACCATCCGGCAGGAAAAGAAAAGCATGGAAAGGCCTCACTTCAGGCCGTCCGCGCATTTTCTGGTTGAATCCGTGCCGGTGGAAATTATCTGTGCCGTGCCCGGCGCACAAATCCACTACACTCTGGACGGCTCGCGCCCCACCAGAAACAGCATGGCCTATACAGGCCCCTTTTCTCTGTCGCCCGGCAAGGGCCGAACCTGTATCGTTGTCAAGGCTGTTGCCGTCATTGACGGCCGGGAAAGCGCGGTGTCCACGCACAGCTATTTTTTCGGCTTCGGCAGCCGGTTGCCCCACGGGCCCTATGTGTTTTCCCTGTCTGCAGAAAAGGAAGATCTCTACGGGCATGACGCGGGCATTCTTGTGCCCGGAAAATTACGGGAGGAGTCCGTACGGCGTTTCCCCGAAAAGGAAGAGCATGCCCACAACGCCAACTACAAGGGCCGTGGCCGGGACTGGGAACGGGCTGTGGACGTGGAGATTTTTCATCCTGATGGCAGCCGCCTGCTCGCGCAAAAAGCCGGAATGCGTGTTATAGGTGCAGTGTCGCGGCATTTTGCGCAGAAATCCCTGCGGTTCATTGCCCGCAAGGCGTATGAGCCGGGTGCGGGCAAGTTCAAGTATCCTTTTTTTCCTGAACTGGCCCGCGAAGATGCCAGATTTCCTGTACTGGCTTATGACAACCTGGTGTTGAGCAGCGGCGGGCAGGATCTTGAAGATGCACAGATCCGTACGCCGCTGCTGACGCACATCGCGGCCCAGGCTGGCTACGCCTGGACAACTCCGATGCATTCGGCCGCCGTGTATCTCAACGGCACGTATTATGGTCACGCCTGGCTGAGCACCCGGCTGGACGATGGTCTGCTGGAAAGTTTTTTTGCCAGACCGAGGAAGGACTTTGTCGTGCTGAACGGCGGGGTCAGGATGTTGCGCTCCTCACCCAAGTATCCGGAATTGCTGCACTGGCGCAGCATACGTAAATTTGCCGATCTAGTTAGCCGCTGCGGGCAGGAGCGCATGAACGAGGATCTGTACCGCGCCATACAGGAGCAGGTTGATGTGGACAATCTGCTTTTGTACTACGCCATCCAGTGCTATATCGAAAACCGGGACTGGCCCGGGGACAATCTGAACGTCAGGGTGTGGCGCTACACGGGGCAGGAGGGCGGTAAGACGCCCGAACTGGACGGGCGCTGGCGCTATGTGCTGTACGACCTTGATGTCACGGCTCTGAGCTCTTGGAGCGGGTCCAGGTCCCCGGCCCTTCCTACTTTGGGCTGGGCGCGGGGAGAAAGTCCCCTGTTTTCCTCTCTGTTGGAGCGCCCCGAACTGGCGGCGCAGTTTGCCAACAACATGTGCGACATGGCTTTTGTCCACTATACGGAAGAGAATGTGCGGCGGGTCATGGGAGATCTGGATGCCGTGAGCCTTGACGAAATTCGCTACGCGGCGCAGCACGGGCAGTACAGCCCGCCCGGCCTGCAGCAGACCATCGACAGGGGCCGCGAAACCATCCTCGCCTTTTTCAGGCAGCGTCCGGAACATGCCCTGAACGAACTGCGTCACCTTTTCGGTTATACGGATTTGTATTGTGTAACAGTGGAAGGCCCGGCCCGGCTGAACACCATTGATCGCCCCAACCCCGAAGGCTGGTACTTTGTGGAAAATTCCGTTACGGTGACCCCCGCTCTGCCGCCGCACAAGGCCGTGCGCCACTGGGAGGTGAACGGGCAGATCAGGACAGGAGACCGCATCACAATTTCCTCCGGCGATGCGCTCGCGGGGCATGTGCGGGTGCGGCTGGTGACAGAAGACCGCCCGCCGCCGCTGGTGCTTGAAAATGCCTACGACCATGGGCATGTCTGCGGATTTTCCCTGCGCAACACCACAAATGCATCCCTTGAAGTCAAGGACGTATATGTGAGCGACAGGCTTGCCAAGCCGCGCAAATACGATCTGTCGGGCATTGTTTTCGGGCCGGGTGAGACGATTCTCTTTGTGGGCAAGGGCGTGCGCCATGTTTCTGCCCTGAAAAAAATGCAGGTGAATTTCAGGCCTTCGCAGGGCGAAACCCTTTATCTGCGGGACGGGACAGGACGGATACTGTCCTCCGTTGTCGTCCCGTAACCTCAAGGACAGGCGGTATGCCGTCGGTGATGTATGACTGAAGAACTTCGCAAGATCCTCCTTCTTTTTTCACAGCAGGAAGCACTGACCTTTTTTTCTCTGGCCGTGACCATGGCCGTTGCTCTCGGGTGCGGGCTTGCCATCTATCTGCTGTACCGCTTTTTTTACCGCGGCGTTGTGTACAACGAGAATTTCGGCGTACTCATCCTGCTTGTCAGCGGCATCACCGCCTTTATCATCATCACCATCGGCACAAACTTCGTGTTGTCATTGGGTATGGTCGGTGCGCTGTCCATTGTGCGTTTTCGCGCTCCTGTCAAGGATCCTCTGGACGTGGGCTTTTTGTACTGGAGCATCGCGGCAGGGCTTACCGCCGGGGCACGGCTTTACATGGTGGCGATTTTTGGCACGGCGGTCATCGGTCTTGTCTATCTTGCCATGAGATCAGTGCGCAGGGACGCGCGGACATTTTTGCTGATTCTGCGCTATGCTTCCCCGTGCGAAGAGCGTGTCGAGGCGCTGCTGCAAAACCTGAAATACACGCTGAAAAACAGAAGCGTCACGCGCGAGGTCACGGAACTGACCCTTGAGGTCAGGGTCAAAAAAGGAAACACTGCCTTCATGAAGCCCTTTGCTTCCGCGGATTTTCTTGAGAGTGCCGCGCTGGTGGAATACAACGGGACGTACTCATAACCCCTCATGCCAGGGGCATGCTTCCCAGAACGTCCATACCCTCCCTGTCGGTAAACTCGAAGCGCAGGGGGGTGACGGTGATGTGCCCCCTGTTGAGCAGATCCTTGTCCGAACCGTGTTCGATGGTGTGCGGGGGGATTTCGCCTTCCAGCCACCAGTAGGGAGCCCCACGGGGATCCTCGCGCCGGGTGTAGGAATTGACCCATACGGCGCTGGTCTGCGGGCAGACGCGCAGCCCCTTGGCTTCTTCCAGGGGGCAGGCGGGATAATTGACATTGATGATCCTGCGTTTTTGCAGTTGCGACCAGTCCAGGCGCTCGGCCAGACGTATCAGGTGGCGCGCCTGCGGCAGAAGATCGTCGGGCGGAACAGGGCTTGCGTGGGAAACGGCAATGCCGGGCAGGTCTTCATGGGCCGCTTCGGTGGCTGCGGCCACCGTGCCGGAGTAGAGAATGTCCGGCCCCACATTGGCTCCGGCGTTGATGCCGGAGATTACCATGTCCGGCTTGCAGGGCAACAGACTCCCCAGAGCCAGCTTCACGCAGTCGGTGGGTGTGCCGTAGACGCCCGTACCGCAAAAATCCGGTTCTTCAAGCTCCACGGTGCGCACAGGCTCAAAGACCGTCAGGGAATGCCCCACGCCGGACTGCTGGCGCATGGGGGCCACCACGTGTACATGATGTCCGGCCTCCCGCAGGGCCGCGTACAGGGCGCGCAGGCCGCGCGCCCTGATGCCGTCGTCATTGGTCAGAAGAATGTTCATTTGACAATACCCCTGAAAGAAGGGAAATGTAGGGGAAAAGGGGAAGCTTGGGCAGCGTCAGCCTGCCGTACGGAAACACTATATGGAAAAAGGCTGTTACGTCAAAGATATTGCTCCCGCATCCGATGTGGGGGGGGTGTTTGCGGTCAGTCAGGCCGCGCAGGGCAAGGCGCGCAACGGCCCGTACTGGCGTTTGACCCTGACGGACGCCAGCGGCGGTGTGGAGGCCAAGATATGGCATCCGCTCAGCGCGGACTTCGCCGACATCGCTCCCGGCTCCCTGGTTTGGGCGGAGGGGCGCGCGGAGCTCTTTCGCGAGCAGGTGCAGCTTGTAGTGGAGCGTATGCGCTTTCTCTCCCCTGCGGAGCAGGCAGCACTGGACGAAGCGGCCTTTCTGCCGTCCAGCCCCTACCCGCTGGACGGCATGCTGGACGAACTGCTGGCCCTGTGCAGGGAGGAATTTCATCACGGACCGTGGCGCAAGCTGGTGCTGGATTTTTTTGCCGATGAAGGGCTGCGCGCGGATTTTCGCATCTGCCCCGCAGCCAAGGGCATCCACCACGCCTATGCGGGCGGCCTGCTGGAACATACCCTGAGCGTGTTCAAGCTGTGCCGCAGTCTGGCCGACCTGTATGAAGAACTGGACCGGCAGGCCCTGCTGGCCGGGGCGCTGTTTCACGATATGGGGAAAATCCGCGAATTTTCGGGTGGTCTGGCCAATGATTATACTGACGAAGGCCGCCTGTTGGGGCACATCATGCTGGGCGTTGCCATGCTGGAGCCGTTTCTGGCGCGCAGCGGGCTGTCCGAAGCCCTGCAGATGCATCTGAAGCATCTGATCCTGAGCCATCATGGGGAACTGGAATACGGCGCCGTCCGTCTGCCGCAGACAGCGGAAGCCCTGACCCTGCATTATGCCGACAATCTGGATGCCAAGCTGGCGCAGTGCCGGGGGCTTTTTGCGCAGCAGGGCGGCGGACCGGGCTGGACCCCGTGGCAGTCAAGCCTGGGGCGAACCTTGTGCCGGATTGAGCGCACGCCGGAAAAAAAATCGCCGGAACCCCGCAAAAAAGCGATGAAAAGAGAATGTTTGTCACTTTTGAAGGTATAGAGGGCGCGGGCAAGTCCACGGCCATCAGCCATCTGGCCGAATTTTTGCGGGAGCAGGGGCATGACCCTGTCTGCACGCGTGAGCCCGGCGGCAGTGTACTGGGGCGCAGCCTGCGTTCGCTTTTGCTTGATGCGCGCACGGGAGTCTTGTCCAGCCGCGCCGAGCTCTTTCTTTTTCTGGCGGACAGGGCGCAGCATCTGGCCGAGGTTGTCAGACCCGCGCTGGAGGCCGGTCAGGTGGTGCTGTGTGACCGGTATACGGACTCCACTCTGGCCTATCAGGGCTACGGGCGGGGGCTGGACATCGAGCAACTGCGCAGCCTTGACCAGATGGCCACCGGCGGGCTGAAGCCGGATCTGACCCTGTTGCTGGACGTGCCCGTGCGCTGTGGCTTGGAACGGGCGGGGGAACGCAACAAGGCCCTGGGCACAGTGGTTGCGGAAGGGCGTTTTGACGCCGAAAGTCTGGATTTTCATGAGCGGGTGCGCGCGGGCTATCTGGCCCTGGCTGCGGAAGAACCGGACCGCTTTGCCATTGTACAGGCTGCGGAGTCGCCGGAAGACATTGTGCTGCAATGCCGGTCTGCTCTGGAGACGTGCCTGCACCTGCGGGGCAGGGGGCTGGACTGAATCTTCCCGGCGCGGCGTCTGTGCGGGCGTCAGCCCGCATGGGGAGGTGAGCATGGGCGAGTGGTATGCCATTGAAGCGGAGGGCGCGTCCCTGCGTTTTGTCGCCGGAGAGGGCGCGCTCTGCGCCGGAACAGGGGGCTGCCCGCCGGAAGGGCATGAAGTGGCCGGGCGCATGGGAGATCCCGCTCTTTTGCACTGCGTGGTCTGGCGTTGCCGCACGGGACCCGGAGGTCTGTTTGTGGTGTACGACCGTGAGGGCGAGCTGTTTGCCGCCGTGGCCAGAAGCAATCTGGCCTATGCCGCGGGTTTGGCGCACTTTGGCGCGCTGACCTCCCATGCGCGTTACGGAGCGGATGTTTTTGAAGAGTTTGCCGATGCGGACGACTGATTCCGGCCTGCCCGAAGAAGCGTCCGGACGCCTGGGGGTGGTTTTTTTTCCTGCTTTTGACTGGGCCATTTCCGCCACCCATCCGGAGCGGGAGGAAAGGCTGCTCTATACGCGGGACCAACTCCTTGAGGAAGGCTTGTTCGACCTTCCGGGCATCACCGAATACCGCCCTTTTTTTGCCTGCGACGCCCATTTGGAGCGGGTGCATTTCTGCCTGCCGTCGGTGGAGGCGGTGTGCACCGATTCGCACCGGGCATCTGCGGGCGGGGCCATACGCGCCGCGCGTCTGGTGCTGGAAGGGCGCGAGCGCCGCGCCTTTGCCCTTGTCCGCCCGCCAGGGCACCATGCCATGCGCGTGGTGCACGGCAACAGGGGCTTTTGCAACATCAACAACGAAGCCGTCATGGTAGAATACATCCGTGACCGTTATCCGCACCCTGACGGCCGCCCCCTGCGCATCGCCATTGTGGATACGGACGTGCACCATGGCGACGGAACCCAGGATATTTTCTGGAATGACCCCCACACCCTGTTTGTCTCCCTGCATCAGGACGGCCGCACGCTGTATCCCGGCACAGGCTTTCCGGAGGAATGCGGCGGTCCGGGGGCGCTGGGGCGCACCGTCAATATTCCCCTGCCGCCGGGCACATCGGACGAGGGCTATCTGTACGCCGTGGAGCATGCGGTTTTGCCGCTGCTGGAAGACTTCAGGCCGGACATTGTCATCAATTCCGCAGGGCAGGACAATCATTTCACCGACCCTCTGGCCAGCATGAAGCTTTCGGCGCAGGGCTATGCCGCGCTCACCCGCGCTCTGAACCCCCATGTGGCAGTGCTGGAGGGGGGATATTCCGTGAGAGGGGCGCTTCCCTACGTCAATCTGGCTATCTGTCTTGCGCTGGCGGGCATGCCGACCGACGAGATCCGGGAGCCGGACTGGAGCCCGGACGCCGCGCGGCAAAGCGGCGCCACGGGAGAACACATCGCCCGCTTGTGCGAGCAGGTTCGTAGGCAGTATTTTCATCCGCCTTCCCGGCCTGCGGAAGGCGGGGAGCAGGACGGCTGGTGGGTGCGCCGCAAGCGTATCTTTTATGATACGGACATGCTGCGCGAAAACCAGATCGAGGCATGGCGGCTGTGCCCGGACTGCTCCGGTCTGGGGCGCACGGAAACCGTGTCGGAACGGACGGCGCGCTCCCTCTGTGTGCTTGTGCCGCGCCACGCCTGCCCGCGCTGCCGGAAAACAGGGCTTGATCTGGCGCGCAGGGCGCGCGGGGACGGAGGCTACGCCCATGTTCTTCTGCTGGACGGGGATGCGGCCTGTTGCCTTGGGGACGGGGAAGAAACAGACTTTTTGGCGTGAGAGGCTGGCCGGGCACGGGGTTGCCCCGGCGGCGGGCGCGCACTGTGCCCGGATATGTGTGCAATGATGTCTGGAAAGAGGGATGCTATGGCGGATATTCTGATTATCGGCGCGGGCGGCGTGGGGAGCGTGGTGGTTCACAAATGTGTTCAGGCGGCCGCCAGAGAAGGGGCTTTTGGCCGCATTACCCTGGCCAGCCGCACCCTTGCCCGTTGTGAGGATGTGGCCCGCAGTGTCAGGAACCGCCTGGGGGCGGAGGTTGCCGTGGCGCAGGTGGACGCGGACAATGTGCCCGAACTCTGCGCCCTGATCCGGCAGGTGCGTCCGGATGTGGTCTGCAATGTGGCTTTGCCCTATCAGGATCTGCACATCATGGACGCCTGCCTGGAATGCGGCGTCCACTATGTGGACACGGCCAATTATGAACCGCCGGACACCGCCCGCTTCGAGTACAAATGGCAGTGGGCCTATGCAGACCGTTTTCGCGAGGCGGGCCTGACCGCCTTGCTGGGATCGGGCTTTGATCCCGGCGTCACCAATGTGTTTGCGGCCTGGGTTCTCAAGCACCAACTGGACGAAGTGCACGTGCTGGACATTATCGACTGCAATGCGGGCGACCACGGCCAGCCTTTTGCCACCAATTTCAATCCTGAAATCAATATCCGCGAGGTGACGGCGCGCGGGCGCTATTGGGAACACGGCGAATGGGTGGAAACCGATCCCCTGTCCTGGTCCATGGACTTTGCGTTTCCGGACGGTATCGGCTCCCGGAAGTGCTTTCTCATGTACCATGAAGAACTGGAATCTCTGGTGCGCAACCTCAAGGGGCTCCGCCGTGCGCGCTTCTGGATGACGTTTTCGGAAAATTATCTGAACCATCTGAAGGTGCTGGGCAATGTGGGCATGACCCGCATTGATCCGGTAAAATTCCAGGGGCAGGACATTGTGCCCATCCAGTTCCTGGCCCGCCTTTTGCCCGATCCTGCATCCCTCGGCCCCCTGACCAGGGGCAGAACCTGCATCGGCAACGTGATGCGCGGCCTGCGCAACGGCGAGGAAAAAACAGTCTACATCTACAATATCTGCGACCATGAGGCCTGCTACGCCGAGGTGGGCTCCCAGGCCATCTCCTACACCACAGGCGTGCCTGCCATGGTCGGCACAAAAATGGTGGCCGGAGGCCTGTGGCGCAAGCCCGGCGTCTGGAACATGGAGCAGATGGACCCCGATCCCTTCCTGGCGGACCTTGCCGCCTACGGCCTGCCGTGGCAGTGCGAAGACGTGCCCCACAGCAGGATCTAGCGCGAGGTTGCGTATGGATTGTCCGGCTTTCCTGTTTGATCCCCTGCCTGTGCCTTCCCCCTGCTTTGTGCTGGATGCGGGCCGCCTGCGGGCCAATGCGGCGGTGCTCGGCGCGGTGCAGGAGAGTACCGGAGCCAGGATATTGCTGGCGCTCAAGGGATACGCGGCCTGGGCCACTTTTCCCCTGCTGTCCAGAGACAGGGGAGAGGGGCCCCTGTGGGGAGCCTGCGCCAGTTCGGTGGACGAAGCGCGCCTGGCCCGCGAGGAGTTCGGTGGCGAGGTGCACGCCTTTGCCGCGGCCTGGAACGAGCGCGAAATGGCGGAGCTTCTGACACTGGCAGACCATCTGGTTTTCAATTCCGTGGCCCAGTGGCAGAGGTTCCGGCCAGCCGTCGAGGCCCAAAACAGGAGCCGCTGTCCTGACCGGAAAATACAGTGCGGGCTGCGCATCAATCCGGAACACTCCGAAGGCGCAACGGCCATCTACAACCCGTGCGCGCCGGGGTCGCGCCTGGGCATACGCTGCGGCGATCTGGACGAGGCCGCTCTGGAAGGCATATCCGGCCTGCATTTCCATACCCTGTGCGAGCAGAATGCTGATGCCCTGGAGCGCACGCTTGCTGCGGTGGAAAAAAAGTTCGGGCGCTGGCTGCCGAACTGCCGGTGGATCAATATGGGAGGCGGCCACCACATCACCCGGCCCGACTATGATCTGGATCTGCTCTGCCGCTGCCTCACCACCTGGCGCGACAGGTACGATGCCCAGATTTATCTGGAGCCGGGGGAGGCCGTGGCCCTCCACGCGGGCTGGCTGACCTGCACCGTGCTGGACGTGGTGCAGGCAGATATGCCTGTGGCCATTCTGGACATCGGCGTGCCCTGCCATATGCCTGATGTGCTGGAAATGCCCTACCGCCCCGGCGTTCTGTACGGGGAAGAAGGGCGCGTGGCTGCAGCGGGGCTGCCCGGCGAAGGGGAATGGAGTTGCCGTCTGGCGGGCAAGTCCTGTCTGGCGGGCGATGTGGCGGGAGAGTATTCCTTTGCGCAGCCGTTGCGCGTGGGCCAGCGGCTGGTCTTTACGGACATGGCCATCTACAGCATGGTCAAGACGACCACGTTCAACGGTCTGCGGCTGCCGTCCATCGGCATCTGCGAAGAAGATGCCTCACGCGGGCCGCAGTTCCGGCTGCTGCGCGAGTTCGGCTACAGGGACTTCAAAGAGCGTTTATCCTGAGAGAGCCAAATTTTCTTCACCTTTTTAAATCACACAAAGCGACAGCCGATATCCAATGACTCCCTGTCAAGAAGGCGATCTTGAAATGAATACTCCATCGGCTAAAGCTGGTAGAGCATTCATTGATCGCGGATCCTTACATAATGGGTTTGTTTTCAGCCCTTAGCCGGACAGCAATGTCCATAGAGGCATTGCCCCAATGCAAAGCAAAAAATCCAATGTCTCACGGGAGTACCCTACATGACTCCCCTTCGCGGGCATGGACAAATCAATTTTGAAAAAGTATTCCTTGACGCGCTGCAACAGATGGAGATAGGAAAATTGCGGCGTACCGCCATCCCATAAACTATATGTGACACTCATGCCACAACTGATCAGGCTTTTTTGGGGCCAGCTTACCCCTGTCAGCCGCCGACAGGGTACCATTTTAGTATTCCTCATGGTGCTGGTGGGCTTGAGCGAACTGCTTCTGGCTGCCACCATTTCCCTGTTGGGCGTGGCGCTTGCCTCGCCGTCCAGTCTGGAGCGGTTTGCGGTATTGCGCCGGGGAGCCGCTTTGGCGCAACAGGTGTGTGGCGTGGATTCGCCCGCGCTCGCCATGCTGCTTTTTGCTTTTTTGGGGGCATTTGCGGCAACTCTTGGCAAGAATCTCGCCACAAGCCTGCAAACATTTTTCCTCAACCGTTACGCGCACGGCCTGTCCTGGGAACTGACCAGCAGGCTTTTTCGTACCTATCTTTTTTTACCTTGGCTGTGGCATGCGCGTCACAACAGTTCCGATCTGCGCACAACAATCGAATGGCGCAGCTATCTGGGCTTTTTTGTTGTCGGTTGCATGAACATGGCCAGCCAGGCCTGCATCATTTGCGTGCTTGTGGCGGCAACGCTTTTTGTTTCCCCGCTGGAGGCCGCTCTGCTCTACGGCACAATCGGACTCTCCGCCTTTCTTGTCTACAGGATTGTGCAGTCGAGGGCAAAGAAGAACGGTGACGACCTGACGTCGTTGCACATGGCAAGCAGCAAAATGCTTGTTTCCGGGCTTAACGGCATTGCGGAGGTGCAGATATACCGTCAGCAGGACGCGCTGTGGCGCCGGTTTGACGGATTTTACCCCCAGTACACAAAAATCATGGCTTGGCGGGCCGTTTTTCCTTCCATCCCCCAGTGGTGCCTTGAAAGCATCGGGCTCTTTGTGCTTCTGGGCCTGGTGCTGCTCATGGCGCTCAGGGGCGAAAGCATTGCCGCTACAACAGGGACATTAACCCTTCTGGCGGGAGCCTGCTGGCGTCTTTTGCCCGCGTGCAACAAGTTTCTGGCATCCAGCCTGGAGTACAAAACCCACCACGCGGCGGCCGGAAATCTGCTTGAAGCCATAAGCCTCCGCGTTGCGGAAGAATCTGCCCAACCCCGCCCGTTCCGGCACAGCCTCGCGGTGGAAGGTCTCTCTTTTACATATCCCGAAAGCGCTATGCCCGTACTCCGCAATATAGATCTGACCATCAGGCGGGGGCGGCTGACAGGCTTTGTGGGGCTTTCCGGCATGGGCAAAAGCACTCTGATCAACATTCTGACCGGTCTTGTTGCGCCCTCACAGGGTATTGTGCGCGTGGACGGCATTGCGGTGGAACCTTCTCCCGGCTACCTGCGCATCGGTTATGTGCCGCAGCAGCCCTATATGCTGGACGCCAGTCTGGCGCAGAATATCGCCTTCAGTGAAGCGGGCGGAGCGCCCGACATGGACAGGGTGCGGGAATGCTGTCGCATGGCGGCGCTGGATTTTGTGGATGAATTGCCGCAGGGGCTGGATACCATTCTGGGAGAGCGCGGAGTGCGTCTTTCGGGCGGTCAGTTGCAGCGTGTGGCTATTGCCAGGGCACTCTACGCGCAGCCCGAAATTCTGTTTTTCGACGAGGCCACCAGCGCCCTTGATGGCGCTGCGGAAAGCGCCATTCAACAGACCATCCTGTCCCTGAAGAAAAATCTCACCGTAATTCTGGTCGCCCACCGGCTCAGCACCGTGCGGGACTGCGATAATATTTTCTGGATACACGATGGCCGGGTCAGATCCGCCGGTGCGCCTGACAAAATTTTGCCCGTCTATCAAGCGTATCTTGACGCATGCGGCACAGCGGAAAGGACTCCCGCCCGTCCTGGGCAGGCGAACATGTGTACGGATGTGGAAGCGTGAAAATTTTTCTGGTTACCGAAAATTTCTTCAAGGGCGGTATGGATACCGTTCTTGTGGAATTGTGCAACCACTGGCCGCGTTCTGATGACGATCTGACGATCGTCTGCAACGCCTCCCACCCCGGCATTGCCACCTATCGGGAAAAGATCAAGCGGCCTGTGACCATCCTGGCGCACTCCTGGCCTGTGTTCGCCAGCGTTCAGGCCCGCATCCCGCGCACCTGGTGGCGGAAACTTTTCATCCCCTTCCTCAAGTATGGCTTGTTGGCATACCATGTCCTGCATTTTTTCCGCGTTTTCAAAAAAGAGCACTGCGAGGCCGTGCTGGTGGTCAACGGCGGATATCCCGGCGGGGATTCCTGCCGCGCCGCCACCATCGCAGGCATGCTGCACACAGGGGGGGGGAGCGTTGTCTGCAATCTGCACGGCCTCGCCGCGCCGTTGCCGCGTCTGCTGGTCTGGCCGGAATATGTGGTGGATCGTCTTGTGGCGGCTTCGTGCAAGACCATGCTTGTGGTCTCCTGTGCGGTGCGGCAGAGTCTCTCCGGCAGGCCGGGCCTTGAAGGGCACTGCCCTGTTGAGGTCGTCCATAACGGGCTTTCCCCTCTTGCAAGGCGCGGTCCTGTTGCGGAAGAGCTTTTCCCCTTGCGCCCGCAGGAACGTTATCTGCTCATGCTGTGTACATACGAAGAAGGGAAGGGGCATGCTTTTGTGCTCCGTGCCTTCCTGGAGGCGCGCGTGGCGCACAGGGATCTGCATCTTGTTTTCTGCGGCTATGGCTGCCCGGCGGAAATGCTGCGTGTGACTTCCCTCATCCCGGCGGACGCCAGAGATCATGTGCATGTCTTGCCTTTTCTGCCGGAACCGGGCAATCTTCTTGCAGGGGCGTATCTCCTGTTGTCCGGCTCGCAGGAATTTGAATCGTTCGGTCTTACCATCATTGAGGCAGGATGCCACGGCGTTCCCGCTGTCGTCACTGATGTGGGAGGCATGCCGGAGGTCGTACAGGACGGCATGACAGGATATGTGGTTGCACATCAAGACCCTGCCATGTTTGCTCAGCGCATTTGTGAACTTGTTGAAAATCCCGTCCTGCGGCGGCAGATGGGTTCCGCGGCACAGATCCGCGCGCGGGAGTTCACGCCGGAGCGGATGGCCGCGCGTTATGCCGTGGCAGTCCATGCCCCTGCTCGCAGTCTTGTCCCATAAGGAAATGTTTCATGTCTGCGGATTCGTGCATACCGCCTTCCCCCTTTTTTTCTGTCATCATCCCGGCCTACAACTGTGCCGGGTTTTTGCGCGAGGCCTTGCAAAGCCTGCGGCAGCAGACCTGCAAAGATTTTGAAGTTCTCATTGCCGACAGCCACTCCACGGACGGCACGGCTTCCGTAGCCAAGGAATTTCCCGATCTTGCCTGTACGGTTTTCAGCATTGACATCATCGGCAATATTGCGGCATCCCGCAACCTTGCGGCTGCGCACGCAAAAGCTCCGTGGCTGGCCTTTCTGGATGCAGACGATTTCTGGCTGCCGGAAAAGCTCGCGATGGTGAAAGAAGCCATTGCGGCCCGCCCTGAGGCGGTGCTGTTTTGTCATGCGGAGCACATTTTTCAGGATGGTCAGGTTTTCGCCACGCAACACTACGGGCCGCGCGGGCCGGAGTTGCTTTCCGGGTTGCTGTTTGGGGGCAATGCGTTCAGTACGGCGGCGACCGTGCTGCGCCGGGATATTTTTGTGCGTGTGGGCGGTTTTGATGAAAATCCGTCCATGGTTACAGCTGAAGATTATGATCTCTGGATACGCGCATGCCCCTTGGGTGAAAGCGTCTTCCTGCAGGATGTGCTGGGCTGCTACCGTCTGCACGGCGGCAATTCCAGCGCACGACTCAAGCGTCACTTTGACGCTACGGAAGCCGTGTTGCGCAAGCATCTGCTCCCGTACAGGCCCAGGCACCCTTGGGCCGTGTACAGAAGGATGTTTCGCTTTACCGGGCGTTGTGCTCTGGATATGGCCCGGAACAGGCACTGGTTCCAGGCGTTTCAGTATGCCGTGCGCGCCTTGGGGTATGCTGCGGCCATGACACTTTCATGGCGGCCGGAAGGCCGGATCTATCCGCATTCGCCGGAGGAATGCGAAAGACTCCCGTAACCATGCCGCCGGGCATCTGCAAAGGAATTTTCATGCAAAAAAATGCTCACTGGGCTTCACCGGAGGGGATTCGCTCCAGAAGCAGGCAGGGGGTTGGTGTTTTTGCCGCTTATGACGGCCTGCTGAAAAATGAGGACGCCGCCTTTGTCAGCGACCACAACGTCATGGGAGAACATGCTTCTTTTTGTGCGGAAGCTTTCGCCTTTCTGGCCCGATCCTGCGGAATCCCCTCGCCCGCGCGCATCGTCGACGTGGGATGTGGGGCCGGGTTCGTGAGCAGCTGCCTCAAGGCCCGTTTTCCCCAAGCCGAAGTTGACGCTTTCGACGCGTCGGAAAGCGCCATTCTTTTTGCCAAAAGACATTTTTCTTCCGTCAATTTTTCTGTTCATGTGGTAGACGCATATGCAAAATTGCCCGCAGCGGAACCATATGACATGATCGTCTGCAATGAATTTTATCCGTTCAGCCGTATTGATGACGCGAAAATGCATGCGGGTCTTGTTGCCACGTTGCTGGCAAGCCTGCCGCCCGGCGGCGTTATGTTTATCAACCAGGCCATTACCCTGCCATGCATTGACGTGACATTGCGGGATGTTTGTGCGGAGCTGGCGGGCAAAGCCGTTTTTCATGTCTTTCAGTTCCCCATGAAAAAAATGACGGATATCATGGGGATGAACAGGGTTTCCCTGTTCGCATCCCGTATCGCAGCACCGCTGTTGCACAGGCTGCGAAAACGCTCCCCCATTCTTTGCGTGGAAGTCAGGCATAAAAAATAATGCCGCACATCAGACGCCTTGCCCGCAAACCGTCCACAGCCTTTGCCGCCCTGCTGCTCCACGGGCGCGATGCCACTGCCTTCACGCATGCCCTGCCGCTGGCAACGGGGCGTGCGGCGTTTGAAATCGGCCTTCGTGCCTTGGGCGTCAGACCGGGTGCGCGCGTTCTGCTGCCGGAGTATATCTGTGATGTCATGCTGGTACCTTTCCAGCGTCTGAATCTTCGCCCGCTCTATTATGAATTGGACGACCATCTCTCTCCCGATTGGGAGAGTCTTGAAAAAATGCTGCCGTCCGCAGAGGCGGCTGTACTGCTCCATCCCTTCGGGCAGCCGCAGGACAGTGTCCGCTTCGGAACATGTTGTGGACAGCAGGGAGTCCTCTTTGTAGAGGACAACGCACACGGCTGGGGCGCCGAACGTGACGGACAGCCTTTGGGGACATTTGGCGACATGGGCTTTGCCTCCCCTTGGAAGCAATATGCCATTCCGCATGGCGCTTTTCTGTATCTGCGTCCGGATGCCGCGTTTGATGAGGCCCTGCGGCTCTGCACGGCGCTGAGTGCCCGGCGGGTGCGGTATGTTGCGCCTTTTTTCAAGTCTCGACTGCGCGCTTTGCTGACCCTCACTCCGCAACTGCGTTTGCGCTATATGCGTCCGGCGTACCTGCCGGAAGTAGCCGCCGCAAGTGTTCCCGAGCAGCCACAGAAAATGTCGCCCTCTGTTGCCGGCTGGCTGGCGCAACAGCGCCCCGCCGCGGATGCCGCCCGCCGGAGGGCCGTATACCGCATCTGGGAAACTTGGACGAGCGCCGCAGGACTGCGCCCTGTCTTCCCCGCGCTTCACGCCGGGGCCGCGCCTCTGTGCTTTCCGGCATATGCTCCGGACCGCGGCAGCCGGGACGACTGGCTGCGCTGGGGTTGGCTGCACGACATGGCTGTGCATACCTGGCCGACCCTGCCCGAAAATTTGCGCGTCCTGTCCCGCATCATGGATCGCTGGAACCGCCTGGTCTGCTTTCCCATACACCAAGAAGTGGATTCGCATGAATTGTCCCACCTGTTGCACAGCCTGACGCCTCCATGTTAGAAGCCCCGCATGCGCATCACCATTGAAAAATCCATTGCCCCTCTGGAAATTCTATGGCGGCATTGGGAAGAGCAGGGCAGCCTGCACGTCTTCCAGACACGGGCCTTTGTGCAAACATGGCTTGAAACTGCGGCTGCAGCGCAGCGCCGTGAACCCTGCCTTGCGCTGGTGGAGATGGACAACACCCCGGCAATGATTTTTCCTCTGGCTCTCCGCCAGCGATTTGGTATGACCATACTGGAATTTTGCGGTGGTCTGCTCTGCGACTATGAAGCTCCGGTGCTGGCTCCCCGCTGCCCCCAGCCGGATCAGGCAGCCATGCGCGATATCTGGCATGCACTGGTGTGCCAGAGCGGTGCCCAGGCGGCTCATCTGCGGCAGGTTTGCACAGATATCCCCAATGTCAACGGCACATCTCGCACCAATCCCCTGACCCTGCTGCCTCTCTGGAACAACGGAACCGCCTGCGCCGCGCGCAGCAACGGCGAAGCCGGAGCAGCCTTTCTGCAACGCATCCGGAAAAAACGTCTGACCCAAGACTCACGGCGTCAGTTGAAGAGACTGGGCGCTCTGGGGAACCTGCGTTTTGTCACCGCGTCCACCCCCGAAGAGAGGCTTTTGTTCACCCAAACCATGATCGCGCAAAAACAGCGCCGCTACAAGGAAACTGGCGTTTTTGACGTTTTTTCCCTGCCGGGGCATAAGGCGTTTTACCTCTCGCTGGCGCGGGACGACGGCTGTGCTTCACAAAATCTCCCTCATGTACACATTTCCGCCCTGTTGCTGGACAACAAAATCCTTGCTGTCCATTGGGGTTTTGTGTGGCGGCATACGTTCAGCTATCTTATGCCATCCTATGAGGGGGGGGAATGGCAGCGATATTCTTGCGGGCGTCTGCTGCTGGAGTGGCTTATGGAACAAATTTTTGACGAGCATTGCGTCTGCTTTGACTTTACCGTTGGCGGCGAAGCCTATAAATCCGACTGGTGCAATGAGGAACAACCGATATATGCACACTGCCACCCTGCGGGAGTGCGCGGCCTAGCCTATGCCGCGGTGCTCGGCGCAAAACGCGGAGCATTGCGGCTGTTCCGGAAGGGATAAGAATTATCCTTCATCTCCACGGGACAGAAAGCTGCAAAGCCAGGGCAGTTTTTGGGGAGGGGAGAGGCTCAGCATGAGCTTGCGTAGCGGCAGCAGATAGAGATTCATGTTCGCAGGACAAAGGACAACGGCTTTGGCATACCAACGCAGGGCTGCCTTCAGATCATGGTGTGCACAGGCCGCGATCACGGCCATCTTGAAAGCCAGGAAAGAATAGCCGCGCCGCCTGACAGTTGGAGGCACAGAGGGGTGTTCCAGATGCTCGCTCATGAGCGTCCATTCCGTTTCCAGAGGTTGTGTGGTGGTGCGCACAGCGCTTTCCCGCCGCTGTCGGTAAAAAAGAAGCTCTTCCGGAATACAAATCATGCTTCCATCTCCTCCGGCAGCGCAGTAAGCCAACAGGCGCAGCAGAAAGTCCCGATCCTCGGCACAGGCAAGGGAGGGAGCAAACGCGCCGACCATGCGTGTGTCTGCCGTTCTTGCGACCCAGGCCCCCATGCAGAAAACGGAATCCAGAAGCATATCCCACCAGATGTTCCCCGTGGCATGAATATTGATCCAGGCTTGTGGCTTGCGCAGGCAGGTCTTGTCATGAAACAGGGCATAGCGGCAACAGGCCAGCCGTACCCCGGGTTTGGCCAACGCATGCACCATGCGGCGAAGAAAGGAGCAATGCCAGATATCATCACTGTCCAGCATGGCGACAAGGGGAGTTTGCACCAATTCCATGCCCGCATTGCGGGCCGCGCACACCCCGGCGTGTGCCTGCCGCACCAGAAGAAAACGCGAATCATGGGCTACGCCGCGCGCAAAAATCTCCGCTGTGGCATCTGTTGAACCGTCATCCACAACAATACAGGAAAAATTCGTGAAGTCCTGTTCCTGTACCGACCGCAAGGTATCCGCCAGCCAAGGGGCGGCATTGTAGGCGGGAATAATGACGGTGACTTCAGGCATGCTTATTGCCCCGCCAACTTTCGGCGCGCGGCGCGCAGAACTGTGTCCCAGCCGGAATTAAGCGCTTCCAGTACGGTTGTGTTGTGTTCTTGCAAAATGATGGAACGATGAAGGGCCTGAAGAGGCGTGTCTGGGGAGTTGGTCCCGCGTTCCGTAGTCACAGCCGTACGAAAGCCCGACTGGGCGGCCAGGACATACTCGCGTTGCGCAGCGGCATCGTGACCGCCGAAAGGGTACGCCAGATGGTGTACGGGCATGTCAAGATGTTTTTCAATATGCAGACGGGACTGCTCCATCTGGCGACGACTTTCTTCCGGAGAAAGGGAACACAGCGCTCCGTGGCTCAAGGTATGAGCGCCTATGGTGATGCAGGGGTGGCGGGCCAGTTTCTCCACCAGTTCCCAGGTAGGGAGGATTCCCGGTTGTCGGCAGTGGGCTGTTGTGCCCAAGCAGTCCAGAAAGGCCCGCTGCCGTGGCGCATCGAGCCGGGAGCAGCAGGCGCTCAGGCGGCGAAACATGTTCTGCCGTTGCCAAGCATATTTCAGTGAACCGAAAAAATGCCACTCTTCAAAGCGGACGTCCAGTGACGCCTTGCCGCTGTTGACTGCGGCATCCACACCGTACCACCACAAAAAAGGGTCACCTTCCACAAAATCGGTACAAAGATACAATATGGCGGGAATATTATATTTTTCCAGCACAGGCAGGGCATGGCAGGCTACGTCGCTATAGAAGTCATCAAACCCCACGGCAACAGCACGGTTGGGCAGAGTACCGGCCGCAACGGCATCCATGCTGACGCAGCTGGCGGCGCGTGCCCAATAGGCCATGTGCTCCCTGAAGCGTTCCGGAGTGACAGCCAGATCGGCATGAAGACACGGGTAGCGCAGCCAGGCTTCTCTGGGCAGAATGCGGTGATACCCCACAATAACAGGATTTCCGCGCCACGGAGCGCTCACAAGCCTCATACCTGGCAAGCGCCCCAAGGCCCGGGCACCTTGCGCAAAGCCTTGCTTGAACGGCAGGGGCAAGTGCATGAGGTTTTCTCCTGTCAGTGTCAGACGCATGCGTCACAGTTGGTTGCCATCGCCTCGCCCATATGCCTTCTGTGCCGCAGATGGGCAGACACTCTGCTGGCCGTCAATGGGAAGCGGATCTCCGTCTGCCCTTGGCGCACTGCAGTTCCAGAAAATCCACTTCCGGATCAAGAGTTACCCTCTTGTCCGGGATCATCGCATTGCCGGAAAACTCTTCCGTGACTTCGCGCAAATATGGTTCGTTGATAACGCCCTTCACCTGTGGGCTGGCCGCAGCCAGATGCAGCAGGATGCGTGCATAAGACACATCTCCGCCATGAAAACCGTCGACCATTTCACAGTCGTTCGATCCAAAGGACGACAACGAAGAATAATCGTGAACAACTATCCCCCTTTCTTCAAGAATCTGTTTAAGCGAAAAAACATGCTGGTATTCCGCCTCGCGCGATCGCAGCTCCGTATATACGGGATTTGCCAATGGCGGGAAAAAAAAGATAATATTCTTATGCAGGCTTCGTAGCTTCTTCACATTCTCCATAAACTTGTCCACATAGGCCAAATTTATCTTTTTAACTCGTGAAAAATGGAAATGCCCCTCCCATATGGCTTGGAGGGTTTCTCCAAACCGGATATCCGATTTTCTTTTTCCCACAACAATGTCTGTGTAGTATCCGGAACCATCCGGACCTATTCCTGCTATATTGAGAGGATAGCTACCGTCCTGTACCATAAATACATCCTGAAAATAAGGGATAACCAAACTTTTGAGATAACCTGGCTTGAGCCAGATTTTTTTATAGGGGAGGAGGCATTCTCGGATAGTGGAAAAAACTGGCAAATATTTGAGTGGAGTGTACCAGCGTGGCGGATCTCCCAAAATCGCATCATCATATCCGTTGGAAAACCACCAGAAATCAATGCCAAAAAGGATGATATCAAGTTCTTCTTTTCCTTCTTTTTTTCTTTCCTTCAGAATTTGGTATGTTTTTTCCATATCACTAATGCTGCCTATGCCATACCCGAGATTTGCAAAAGATTTGGTAAAAAAAGATTCCCGAAATGGAAGAACTCTGGATGAACCAATGGCAATGACGCTAGGATTACGGGCAGCATGGACGGCATCCTTGATACGCGCATAATCAAAAAAAGGGTTATCTTGTATAATATAGAATGCATTACCATGCAGAAGTTTATCCGGAATGGCTGTATCAGACAAAATATTTGTGAGAAAATATCCATAAGACAAAAGAATTGCTGTGAGAAAAATCCCTGCTGTAAAAAATGCCTTTATGATTTTTTTATACATGAATTTCCCTTGAGTTTCATATAGTTCAACGTAGTGCACGCAGCCTGATTCCTATTCAGAATGTGTTCCGTCAAGCATGAAGAATGTTTTTATACAATTGCGCTGTTTCTCGAGCCATGCACTCCACACTGAAGTGTTTTTTTGTTCTCCGGTAGGCGGCGGTACGCATCCTTTGCCACAAATCCCGGTTTTCTATCAGAGTGCGGATGCATTCCACAGCTCTGGGCACATCGTTCAGGGGGTATGTAAATCCGGTAATGCCATCTTCTACAGCATCCGTATTTCCCACCACCCGGCTCACCACGGCGGGGATTCCTTCTGCCTGAGCTTCCAGCACCGCCAAGGGCAAGCCCTCCCGGCGGGAGGTGGAAATATAGCAGCCGGCTTCACGCAGAAAAGGGCGCGATGAGGGCTGGCTGCCCAGAATCTGAAAATATTTTTCCATAGCGTGCTGCTGAATTTTTTGACGCACTGTGGGCAGTTCTTCCCCGTCTCCCACAAGCAGGAAGCGGCATTGATCCAGCAATCCGACCTGACGCAGTCCCTGCGCCAAGTCCAGCAACCACAGGCTGTTTTTTACCGGATCGAAACGGCTCACATGCACCAGCGAAAAGGGGCTGGGCTGCGTACCTTGCGGCAAATCCGCACCAACTTCAACCCCATTGGCAATGACGACAAGCTTGTTGGAACAAAGGCCAAGTGCTTCTGCGGAAGACGCCTCACCAGGAGAAACCACAATGCAGGCCTTGCTGATAGAACAAAGGGCGCGCTCCAGCGATAAATAGGCCCTGCGCTTGACTTGGTTGGCGGGCAGATGCACACCGTGGAACGTATGTACATTGGGGATGCCAGTGACAAGTGCCGCGATCCTGCCGTAGACTCCCGCCCCCTTGCCGTGAGAATGAACAATATCAATTTTGTTCCGCTTCAGAAAATATATCAACCTCCAGAGGGAGGGAAGGGAAAACTTTCGTTGCGGCATGACACAAAAGCGTTCCCGGCCTGCGGCCTGCAAAAAACGCGAGCCATAGGGGCGGGTATCAGGAGCGGCGACAAAAGACGTGATGTGATCCGGCAGATGGCGTACCAATTGCCAGACATGCTCCGGACCGCCGCCGATCATGGACGAGAGCGTAATATGCAGGACGCCGAAGGACTTGGTGCACATTTCCAAAAGGGATTTTTATGGCATCATGCCATTGCGTCTGTCCGGCTCATTTTGGATATCGTTGGCCGACCAAGAAGAACAAAAAGATACAAACTTCAGCAAGAAACAGAAAAATCCCGCCCGTAGCACAGGGGGTAAGTCCTCTCCCTGCTCAGTTCCGGCATGGCTGCTGCATCAGGATTCACAGGATATGGCACGCCGCAATTGCCTTATATCCATCTGTTGCAATGTTTCAAGGAAAACTTTTTCAGATCTGATATGTTCCATGCCCGGATGGGTCAGCCACTTGAAGCACTCCCGCTGATAAACGGTCTTGTCCACCTGCGGCAAACGCAGGGGAGCTGGGCCGCACCTGTCAATGTTCAGCAGGGGCATGTCCAACGATTGCGCGCGCAGAGACAAAATTTGTGAATACGCACCATAGGCAGGGTTAAGTCCGCCCACAGCGTGGCTCCAGCGCAGCAGGCAATCGTTCAAAATAAAGATGATAGGCTTGTGCAGGGCCACAGCATACAGCGTGGATGTGCTTCCGTCACTCAGGACCAGTTGCGCGCCGCGCACCAGAGCGCAGGTCTGTTGCCGGAAGATGGGCCTGCCCGCAAACTCATCTCCTTGATATTGGGCCTTCGGGTGCGCGGCAATAACAACTTTCAGCCCCAGATCGCGTTCCAGTTTGTCAAAAAACCGGAGGAGCGACGCCCTGTATTCCGCGCCGGGAATTTGGTCGACATTAAACTGCAGGACATCCGGGTGCGCGCCCATGGCCGTGTCCAAGTAGACCGCATACGACCCGCCATGAAAGGGGGACGGTACGGGAGCAAACAGGGCTTCTTCATACAACACGGAATTGACCGGCACAGCCAAGCAACAGCCCTGTGGTTTACGGATAGCAGCATCGTAAAAAACAACATCATACCCTGCAGTATCGTTCGCAAGCCTGCAGCGCAGCAGCTTTTCGCGCAGAAAAGGCAAAAATGTCTTGGGGGAATGTGCACGTAGCCACAAACGCCGCCAGCGGGGAATATCCTCATAAAAATACCAAGTCATGTTGTCGAGGTAGCCCGTGACAGCACGTTTGTCACGCAAATGGCAAAATAAGTCTTTACTGGCGATTTCATGTCCAACAAAAGCCAAAAAGAGCGTCTGGTCAAGATCCTCATCCGCCACAGCGGCTTCAAGCTCCAGCAAAGACATGATATTTTTTTCGCGCTCCGGACAGGCGCTTGCCCCTTGCGGAATAAACCTCCCGTAGAGAGCACCGCAGACGTTCCAAGCGGCAACGTCAATCCCCGCCTGCAACAAGCTCTGAAGGCGCACGACATGCGACATGTTTTCCTTGAGAGGGCATGTTGCAAGAGTGATAACTTTTCGCACGGTCATCCTCTCGTGTTCGGAACAGGACGGGCACCGGCAGAAACCTGGTGCGTCCCCAATATGAAACTCTGGAACTAAGCATATTGGCTCATCCCACATGTTCCCAAGAAAGGGGTGTCCCGGTGGCCAGATCGCATTTCGCGTGCTTTCCCAAAACAACATCCAGATATCGCGGATGCAAGCCATACCCAGGGCGAATGCTGCGCACATTTTCTGGGGTGAACTTTTCACCGACGCGCATGTCTCGCACCACAAAGAGTGAACGACGGAACGCAGCGCTTTCTTTTTGTTTTTCCGTCAGATCGTAGCATACTCTTCCCAGCGCCTTTTCCACCGTGCGGATATCATGCACCATCTGCTTGAGTTCTTGGGGTTCCATACTGAAAGAGCTATCGGGACCACCATCGGCACGCGCAAGGGTAAAATGCTTTTCCACAACTGTTGCGCCGAGCGCCACTGCCGCTACAGCTACCGCGCTCCCCATAGTATGGTCGGAGAGTCCCACCTTGCAGTCAAAAGCTTGGGCCAGATGCGGTATGGTGCGTAGGTTGGCCTCTTCAGGCGGCGCGGGATAAGCGCTGGTACACTTAAGCAGAGTAAGATCCGTGGTACCGTTTTCTCGCAAAGAGCGTACGGCCTCGTCAATTTCTCCCAGGGTCGCCATACCTGTGGACATGACAACCGGCTTGCCTGTGAGTGCGATTTTTTTCAGAAGGGGAATGTCCACCACCTCACAACTGGCGATTTTATACCGCGCGATGCCGTATTTCTCCAAAAAATCTACCGCAGTAAGGTCAAAAGGCGTGGAAAAGCAGTCCATGCCCAGATCGTTTGCGAGTGCCATCAGACGCGGAGTCCATTCCCAAGGCGTATGCGCTTCCTGATACAGATCATGCAGTGTTCGTCCTTTCCAAAGAGTTCCTTTGATACGGAAATACTCATTGTCACAAGGAATTGTGAGGGTATCTGCTGTGTATGTCTGCAATTTGACAGCATTTGCTCCAGACATGGCAGCCGCACGGATGATATTTTCGGCCCTTTCCGCACTCTGATTATGGTTTGCGGAAATTTCTGCCACAATACAACAAGAAAAAGAAGGTTTCTGTGCGTCATCGGCAACGCGTGATTTCATCAGGGCTATCCTTTTGTTCCGCACTAAAATGCACGATCGCCTCTTCCCAAGTCAGCCAGCGCCGTGTCCCGCGCAATGTTTTACGAATCTGTGAAGGGGAAAGATTAAATAATGCGTCTACAACAGAAAGATAGGGAACAAAAACTGCATTTCCATATTGACAGTATTCCTTTGGATTGTGGTACTGAAAATATGTTATAATATTTTTAAGAGGAAATAGTGCATCCTGTTTCATGTAGGTTAAGCTCCCTTTGGGAGAATAGTAGCATCGAGCCCCCACAGAATGGAGCAATGAAGAAATTTTTGACGAGCGCTGTTCATTTCTTTCATAATTTAACCTTGAGCTGCATAGAACGTGTGTGCGTATGCCAATATATTTGGCGGTCTGACAAATAAAGTATGTCAACATGTCCGCTAAATTTGCATATGAACGCTTTAACCATTCCTCGAGCAATGGCATTACGGCATGAAAATACGGTGCCTTGCCATAGCTTTGAGACATGGAAGTAAAAAATTTTTTCATCCAATGCGCTGTATGTGCCGGAGAAATCTCCAAAAACGTTGCAGCAATATTTTTTGGATGCTGTACAGGAAGTGTTATGATGCCCGCCCGGCCAGGTGACAGAAACAACTGATTCCGTTGCCCCCAGCTTTGCCGTGAAAATTGAAAATCATCCAGAAAAACAAAAATGTCTGCCTGCTCAAGCAACTCATAATACCCAAGCCATGGCATAAATGTGGGCTGCATCAATGCAACACGTGGTTTTAATTTTTTCATTGTTCGCCATGAAGACTCACAGATCCCCATCCGAAGTATATCATAACGCCCTTGTGCACCTTCATACTCTTGTATGAGCAATCCTTCATGCTCGAAACCACAACGTCCGTACAAGCGCAACGCCGCATGATTGTCAGGCCTCACATGCAAATATATCTTGCGTAATCCGAGCGCGTCGAAAGCCTGCTCCAAAATCAATTCTGTCGCTGCAGTGGCAAACCCACGACCTTGAGCATCGCCATTGCCGACATATATCCAATACTCGCCCCGGCGGTGCTGACGATCAATATTTTTCAATCCGATATTGCCGATATGTCCCAAACTGTCTTGTTCTATGGCCCAAATGGCTTGAGTCTCATCTTCTTGCAAGGACATAAACCAAAACATGTGCTGTGCATGCGTAATATGCCTGTCCACCCCAAACGGTTTGGCAATTTCAGAATTATTGATCCAGTGGAGTGTTTGCTCCAAGTGGCGGGTTCTCAAAGGAGATAAGCGCAGATACATGGCTCAAAAATCGTAATCGGTACAAGTGCTGCAAAGAGGAATAGAGGTCAGCAATCCTTCTCTTTCTATGTCCAAAAGTTTTTTTCTCCTATCGCCATTCCAGATATCGTAAAGAGAGTTTTCATGAATATTCCCCAGATACAGTGGGCCAACATATTTTTTTTCACAATTATATGCAGCATCACAAAGTGTAACCGCACCATTTGAGCAGATGAAGCAATCTCTGCCTTGGATACGCTTACAATGCCCACGAGGACGGCGCTCTCGCTGTGCATATCCAAATGAATTTTCAGGAAGGTTCACATATTCAAGCATATTGATGCTCACGACATCAACCTTGGGAAAAAATTTTTTTATAAAAGGTTTGACTTCATGTTTCGTTGTTTCTTGTTCAATCATCTGCAGATGAATATAGGGCAGACGCTTCGATGACTTTTTTTTCAACTCTATCAGGGTTTCAAAATTTGCCATGACTTTTGCAAAATTCCCTTGCGGGATCACAGACTTATGTGTGACTTCGGATACACCATGCATACTATAGTTTATATAATCAATGCAGGAGTCAAGAATAAAATGGCAATTTGATTCATTCATCAGATGGCCGTTCGTTGACATCCATACATATCCAAAATTGCCAATCCTGCTAACCGCATTGACAATTTCTCTAAAATCTGGATGCATCAACGATTCTCCCAAATGATAAAGCCATAATCCTTCTACGCCAACTTCACCAATTTCCTTTAAAATACGTATATAATCCTTTTTGGGCATATGCATGGCAGGGCGCAAGAGGTGATTCCTGGGACACATTTTGCAGAGGACATTGCATACACTTGTCATTTCAAACAAAATTCTTCTCGGAAACTCATCTAAACAGTCTTTCTTAGCATGCAGGTTTATCTTTGAAATATTGACAACAGCGCTTCCTTGGGCAAGGGTTTCGTTCAATCGTCTTTTATTCTCTGCCGTATCAATAAACTCCAGATCCATTGACACTTCCACTTTGGGCAGTTGCCTGAGTTGCCTGAAATCGGGCACTACCCCAGCCTTCTGCTTGACGCCACAGCGCGATATATCCATAAATTCCATGAGTTACCTCTCTATCTGTTTGGGAGGGGTAGCCATAGAGTAGACGTCAACTTTTCCAAAGCATACAATCTGACGCCCAAACCCGCCATTCCCCAACATCCGATAGAAGTCACGCAATTCTGCAGACTTCCCTGCTTTGCGCAGATTCTCTTCAAATAATACACGTTTTTTGTGGCATTGGTGCCCCAAAATATTGTCTCCAACGTATACATCTCCCATCAGCAAAAATAATTCCAGCGGAAAACTGGACAGCAAGTCTATTACTTCATATCCGCAAGCTTGTAACAAACGTTGCAATGAAACTGGAGTAAAATAATTAATATGGACAGGGGCAGCAACCCACCATTCGCCAAGTCCAAGCACATCGCGTGCAGCCATCTGCAATGGGTTAAATTCATTGGGAACATCAACTACCAGTACACCATTCGGCTCTAAAAGCTGCTCTCGAATTTCTCGCAACGTTCTTGCTGGCTCGCGCAGATGCTCAAGCACATTCAGCAACGTGACAACAGAATAGCGTTTTTCTTGCACGATATGGGAAAAATCTGTGTCTATATTAGACAAAAAAACTGAAATGTTTTTTTTCTGAAGAAAAGAAACTGCCTCCGGAGCAACTTCCATCCCGGCTACTTGCATGCCTTTTCCTTGAGCAAATAATAGCAGCTCGCCAAATCCACACCCGATGTCAAAAAGTGATTTCCCCTGCAAAGATCCCAGTTGTCCTTCCAAGATTGTACATATATCTTCATATCTGCCATGATTAAATATACGATCTTCGCTCTGCTTTTCTTGTGAAGAGTCATTGCACAATCCATACCGTGAAGAGTAAAACTCTTCACGGTAAAATCTTTCAACTTCTTCAGTGCTTGGGATAGGGGACAAATGTCGGTATCCATATTCAGGATGCTCAACTATGACATATTTCTTTTCCATATGAATTCCTCAACATTTCATAGATGAATCTTTCAACCCCTTTTCCATCCACAAGCTGTAGTGCATGTTCCCTCATAGCTTGCAGATCAGATGGGCACTGCAAAAATTTTTGTAGTTGCAATGTAAATTCTTTTTTGTTCAATGTTAATATGTTTCCACCATAGACAAGAGCCTTGAGCTTGGACAAAGATTCCAGAACAGGTTCCTGATTTTTCGAAATCGCCAAACAAAACGAAGGGACACCAAAAAAACAAGCTTCCCAACAAGTGCCGCCCCCCGCCCCTACCAAAATATCCACTTCTCCAAATATATCCGCCATATTATCCTGAAAGGGCAATATTTCAATATCAAGCATGTTGTTATGCAAAAATTCCATCAATCTCTTTCTGTGGAGGTTTAAGACTCCTAACGCAACGGACACTCTTCCCAGCCATCCAATGGTCATCAGAGACTGCAAGACCAAACCGGTAGCGTTGGGGGTATCCTCCCCACCGAAGGAAACCAAGACATGCGGGGAAGGTCCAAGTAGCCGTTGAGGTTTCTTTGCCTGTAAAAATTCTTTACGAATCAAGGCATATTCAGGGCCAAACAATTTTTTTGTCCATGGAGCGGTACAAAAGCCATAATTTTTTGCATCAGGTGCCGGCACCAAGAGGATATCTGGCTCATAAAAATCTTGCTGGTTGATATCTTCCACCATTGCAACACAAAACCCAGCCCCCCTGAGGTGTTGTACATAAACACGATCAAAATGATAACCGTCAAGCACGATATGCCTAACAGCACACGTTTGGCCGAGGTATAATGTTTTTTCAATGTCTTCTCTTGCAGGATGTGCTCCAATAGTTCGATGTACCTCAAAACCCTCATTGTGTAACCGGGAAAGCAGCACTTCAGACACTGTGTTGGTAACAAAAATAACCCGTCCACCGTTACTTCGCCAAGCTTGACCCAGTGCAATCATACGCAGGATATGCCCACTGCCTAGCCCCGTAGGCGTATCTGCCCTGATGAGTACAGCAGAGGCAGCAGATATTTTCATTTTTTTATCACAGCAGCCATTCGCTCAGCAAAAAGCCAGTCTTCTAAGGTATCAATATCTATACAGGCTTCCCGGGGCAATTCAATCACTCCGGTTTTGAGACTGACCGCAGTTTCGTGTGCCAAAAAATATGCTGTCCGAAACCAGTACATTTGCCCAGCGTCAACAAAAGCCTCTGGCATGTCTTGCGAACGCATGCTCGCCTTATCCTGTGAAAACAGTGGCGATAGTTCGTGGGCTGTATTTCGTACAAGTATCTGAAAAACAGGAAAAGGGACGCGCTGCATGGCATAGGCATTGGGTGCTCCTTGTCTGATCAGCATGAGGCCTTGCTGGATATGCTCTGCTGACAAAAAAGGAGCAGTAGGATACAGATGGCAAAATTGTTCTATAGCCCCCCAACATTCCATTGCCCACTCCAAGGCATGCCTTGCCGCCTTGTGCGCGTGCGTGAAGTCATCGGCCAGTTCCGCAGGGCGCAAAAAAGGCACCTCCGCGCCATACTGGCGGGAAACATCAGCAATTTCCGCGTCATCCGTGCTGACCAGAATGTGCCCGAAACAGCCTGACGCCAATGCCGCCTCAATAGGCCAAGCGATCATGGGCTTGCCCAGAAAAGGACGGATATTTTTGCGTGGGATACGCTTGGATCCCCCACGGGCGGTAATGATGGCAATATCCATGCGCACTCTCTACTACGCCAACCTCTTGAAACCACTGGTCGCGGGAGCACCCTTGAGGCGCTCATGAATATCCCCCGCCTTCTTGGCGTCAGCCAGCTTGGCGAAAGATCGACCACAAGCGGCGAGATAGCGCTCTACATCCGCATCAGTATGTGCGTCCATAAGGTAACAGAGGCTGGATGCGAGGATACCCTCCTCAAGCATACACTGCACAAAATACGCCTTGAAGGCAAGAAAGTCATCTTCATCAAAGACAAAATGCGACATGGCATCCATGCCTTCGGCGTGGGCGGCAAAGCCGTGGGCTGCACCCAGTTCCACCCAGGATTTTTTGATACGCTGCCCGAGGCGGGTAAATTTTTCGTACGGTTTGCGCCGGGCATAGGCTTTCATGCAGGCAAGCGCCGCCGCAGGCCCGACACGTTCCGTCCAGTTGGTGGAAGAGATAAAGGTTTTCTGGGCGGCCTGCATGACATCCGCCTTGCCGATGACAGCGGAAATGGCATATCCGTTGCCCAGCGCCTTGGAAAATACCGCCATATCCGGCTGTACCTGGTGCAGCACTAAGTGCGCTCCGCCCAAGCAGTACCTGAAGCCCGCCGAAACTTCATCCATGATGAGCACAGCGCCGACATCGTCGACAAGCTGCCGGACGGTTTCAATGAAGCCGGGATCCGGCATGGCCGAACGTACAGGCTCCATAACCACCGCTGCCAATGACCGGCCATGTTTTTCCACAATGGCGCACAGCTCCTCCGGGTGGTTATAGCGAAACGTATGGGTGGACCCTTGAAGTCCGCGCGGTACGCCGGACGGGGCAAGCCCCGGCATGAGATGCCCGTCCAAGGCCGAATCTTCCGCCAGGTTGGCGGCCAAATACCAGTCGCTCCAACCGTGATAGCCGCAACAGGCCACCACATCACGGCCCGTGTACGCTCTGGCTATGCGTACGGCGATACTCAAGGCCTCGCCGCCGCCACGGGCATAGCGCACCATGTCCGCCCACGGGTGAACATCACACAAAAGGTTGGCCAATTCCACCTCTTCCGGGCAGTTGAGCGAGCAGGCCACGCCATTGCGGACAACCCGCGCGACGGCATCGTCCACCTCATCATCCGCATAGCCCAACACGCACGCGCCAATGCCGCCGATGGACATGTCGAGATATTCTCTGCCGTCCAGATCCCATACTTTCGCGCCCTTGGCCCTGCTGTAATATCCGGGCCAGACGCCCAACGAGAACATGTCGGGACGCTTGGACAACAACTGCGTCATGCCCGGTATACGCTTGCGACCTTCAAGCTGAAGTTTTTGGGACTGGAGCATGGCATCTACCTTCGCCACAGGGCAGGATTGAGAAGTTCAGGAAGCTGCGGCGGAAAAACGGCATCAAGGCGCTGCAGAACCGCCGGAGAAAAGGTAGCAGCCGCATGAGCAAAGTCAAGATTGTTCCGTACCTGCGCAGCCTGTTCCGCGCCGAACAGAATGCGCTGGTCAGGATGGCGCCGCAACATCCATACCAGCGCCAGTTGCAGGGGAGAGCAGTCCACTTCCAGGGCAATCCGCCTCAGGGAGACCAGCGCTGGCGCCAAGCCAGCCAAAAAATCCGGCAAATGCTCCGGCAGCATTCCCAGAGCCCCTTGCAGAAAAACGGAACGCACATGCAATTCCTTGCCCATGTCACGGGCGGCGGCGAAAACTCCCGCGGCTTCAAACCTTCGGTCGAAAAGGCTGGCAGGGATCTGCACCACGGCAACGAGCCTGTGAGCCAATGCCTGCAAGGCAGCCTCAGGGGTATACACCGAGATACCGATGTAATCCGTCTTTCCCTGAACCAGTAGATCTTCCATAACTGCTCCCTGCCAGCCGTCCAGCAGGGCAAGCTGTTCCTCACGGTGCAGCATGAGGCAGAAGATCTTCGGTATGCCCAATTCCGTCAGCGAACGCATGACGGAAGCGCGGAGGGAGGAAGGGTTTGTGGGAAGCACGGAAACCAGTTTGGTGATGACACGGGCGGCCTTCCCCGCACCACAAGCCCGCAAGGCTGCCCCCAGCACGGATTCGCTAGCACCATACCCCTGCGCCGTGTCAAAATATACGATACCACCGTCCCACGCGGTACGGACGATGGCATTGGCCTCCTGCTGGTCCGGCTGACCGCTGGCATTGGCTATGCCGTAAGCTTGTCCCAGTTGCGCGGTGCCAAGGATGAGTCTGTTTGTCATTTTTTTATCATGCTTGCTGGGAATGGAAACTTTCAAACTCTGTGGCCAAGAGTCCGTGAACAATGCTATCCCCTCGTACGCCCTCAGCATTGACATGCTGTGCACGGAGAATTCCTTCAATATGAAATCCATTTTTTTGAAAGACTCTCAACGATTCGATATTATTGGCGTAGTGCCCTCCGGTAACCTTGAAGAGTCCTTGTTCACGAAAAGCAAAACGGCACGCGCCCGCAACAGCTTCCGTGGCGTATCCCTTGCGTTGCGCCTGTGGATGCCCGATGACAAAAGAGATGTCCGCTGTTTTGTACAACGCGTGAAATCCGTTAAATGTCACTGTCCCTATAAAAAGTTTGCCATGATTTGCGAACACGCCGAAATGCAGGCCGAGTTGGGAATTTTCACGGCGCATTTTGACGTAGGCAGCGCAACTTTCTCTGGTATGCCTGCGATGACGCACTTCCAGAAAACGGTTTACATCGGGATTATTCATCCATTGTATATATTCTTCCGTAATGTCAGATACTGTTGGTCTGCGAAGTAAAAGACGTTCTGTGAGAATCTCCGGTTCCATAAAAATCCTCATCAGCATGAAGAGATGGTTCTTGACAGGGATTCCGATTTTTTCGGGACAATCCGGCGGCAACACACACTCGCCTTATATCTTCATCATCCATACTTGGCCAGAGGGGTAGTGTCAAAATCTGTCCGTAGGCCGTCTCTGCTATAGGGCACAAGCCTGCGTTGTAGCCCAAGCTCTGATAGTACGGATGCAGATATATGGGCACATAATGGACGTTGGCGCCGATGCCAGCTCCGCGCAAGCGCTTGAAAACCTCATCCCTGGCTGGCGTGCGCACCACATACAAATGGTAAGCGTGGAAAACATGCGTATGCCTGGCAAGCGGGCAGAAGGCCGTGCCCGCAAAAGCGACATCATACCGCCGTGCCAGATGGTTGCGCTTTTCAATCCAGGTGTCCAGCTTTTTGAGTTGCGCACTGCCCAAAGCGCATTGGAAGTCCGTGATGCGATAGTTGTAGCCCAGTTCGGTCATTTCATAAAACCATGCGCCGGTCTTTTCGCGCTGGCTGGCCGTAGTGGTGATGCCGTGCCCGCGAAAGGCCCGCATCCGGGCCGCAAGCGTGGCATCAGCGGTTACGGCCATCCCTCCTTCGCCCGTGGTGATATGCTTGACAGGGTGAAAGCTGAACACTGTGATGTCTGCCAGCGTCCCTACGCGACGGCCTTTGTATACCGCGCCCAAAGCATGGCAGCTGTCCGCTACCAGAGCCAGATGGTGCCTGTCGGCAATGGCGCGCAACGCATCCCAGTCGCAGGGTTGCCCTGCGTAATCCACTGCGATGATGGCCTTGGTACGCGGAGTAATGGCCGCCTTCACTGCCGCCGGATCAAGCAGCAGAGTGTCGGCGTCCACATCGGCAAAAACAGGCGTACCATCTTGATACAGAATGCAGTTGGCCGAAGCGGCAAAGGTCATGGGAGTGACGATGACCTCATCCCCCTTGCCAATACCCAGAGCAAACATGGCCGCATGCAGGGCTGCGGTACCGTTGCTGACGGCCACACCGTACCGCGCTCCGGTGTACGCGCAGACATCGGCTTCAAAGCGCTCCACAGCCGGGCCTGTAGTCAGCCAGTCCGAACGCAGCGTCTCCACGACAGCCTGAATGTCGGCATCATCGATGATTTGACGACCATAGGGAAGAAAAGAAGTATCGTCCATGTCGGTTACCTGACATCAAAACCCTGTTCACGCAAGGTGCTGCGCAACTGGGGCACGCTCAGCCATTGTCCATTGGTGCCGGAATTGTATTCAAAACCTTCGGGCACGGGCTTCCCGTTCGGGCCTCGATAGGGAAAGGTTTCCGGTTTGATGACGTAGTAATCGCCAATGTCGATGGTGTGTCGCGAGTCTTCGCGGGTAATCATGGTTTCGTGGAGTTTTTCGCCGGGGCGAATTCCCACCTCCACGGTGGACATGCCGGGAGCAATAGCTTCGGCCAGGTCGGTAATTTTCATGCTGGGAATCTTGGGCACGAGAACCTCACCGCCCCCGGAGAGCGTAAAAGACCGCAGCACCATATGCACGGACTGCTCCAGAGTGATCCAGAAGCGCGTCATGCGGGCATCGGTGACGGTCAGTGGGCCGCCTGCCTCGCGTTGCTTGATGAAGAAAGGGATAACGCTGCCCCGGCTGCCCATGACATTGCCATAGCGCACTACGGAATAGACCGTCTCGCAGGCGGTGAAGGCATTGGCGGCAATAAAGAGCTTGTCTGAACAAAGTTTTGTGGCCCCATACAGGTTGACCGGGGCCACTGCCTTGTCTGTAGACAGAGCGACAACTTTTTTCACGCCACAGTCCGCAGCGGCGTTCACGATGTTTTCTGCACCGGTGACATTCGTACGGATGCATTCCGTTGGATTGTACTCGGCAGCGGGAACCTGCTTGAGCGCGGCGGCGTGGATCACATAGTCGACACCGCGAAAGGCCCGGTACAGGCGTTCCTTGTCGCGTACGTCACCGATGAAATAACGCATGCAGGGGTATGCCTGGAGGGAGAATGTCTGCGCCATTTCAAACTGTTTGAGTTCGTCGCGCGAAAAAACGATCAGCCGTTTCGGCTTGTAGTTCTTCAACAGGATTTCAGCACATTTTTTGCCAAAAGACCCTGTTCCGCCGGTGATAAGAATTGTTTTTCCGTTAAACATGTTATTCCGTTTCTACTCCGGCACGGGCACCGGTTTTTGTCTGAAAAGCGCCAGTTTTTTTACGGCAACGGCAATGCCGGAGCATAGTTATGTCCAAGCGCACCAAATTTTTAAGTTACGTTATCCGCAAAGCAAAGACAAGCTGATGGTGCTGTGGCAGCAAGTTTTTTCTGAAAAAAGGAGACATTACTGTTCGAACAGTGGGGACCATCTCTACAGTGCTATTTGGAGAACTTTAAGCTATCTGCGGTGGACGCGCTTCTGCGTGCGGAAGAGTAGCCTTGAAGGTTTGCCTCTGCACAGGCATTATCCGTTTTCTGTGTACTATTTTTAGGGGGGCACAATCCGCCCAACACGTCAGAAACAGCGGCCAGCAGTGTGGTCTGCGCTTCTTCCATGCCCATGTGCAGGGTGCCGCCGGCCGCGTTGCGGTGGCCGCCCCCGCCCAGCAGCGCGGCTACGGCGCGAACGTCCGTGGCTCCGTAGGAGCGCAGGCTGAACTTGCACAGGCCGGGAGCGTCTTCCCGCAGGAACACGGCCACAGAAACCCCCCGCAAGCGGCGCATCTGCTCCGCAAAGCCTTCCAGATCCTCCCTGAGAGCCTGAAAGACCTGCATGTCTTTCAAAAATACCGGGCAAAAGGCCACACTGCCGCCATACTCCAGGCGGATGCGGCTCATGAGTTCTCCCCACAGCCGCATGCGGCCCAGGCTCCAGTCATTTTCCAGCTTGTGGCGCAAAAGGGAAATATCGCAGCCGTTGGCGGCCAGATGGGCGGCAAGGGCCAGCACATCACTGTCGGTATTGCCGTGGCAGAAGCCGCCCGTGTCGGTAATGATGCCCAGCGCCAGACAGGTTGCCACATCGCCGGCAAGGGGCAGTCCGGCCATGTGCGTCACATAGGCCATGAGTTGGGCGGTGGCGGCGGCCTCCGGTTCCACCCAGTTGGCCTTGCTGCCCATGCCGCTGCCGCCCAGATGGTGGTCAATATTCAGGCTTTCCAGAGACGGCAGGCGTTCAGCCAGTTCCTCGCCCAGGCGCGAGGCTTCGCCGCAATCCAGCAGCAGGGCGGCCTGCGGGGTGAAGGGCGGATGCTCCAGCGTGGTGCGGACCACGCCGGGAAAGGGCAGAAAGCGCAGGTACTGCGGCACGTCGGGGCGGGCGTAAAGAAAAAACTCCTTGCCCATAGCGCGCAAAACATGCCCTGCGGCGGCCAGGGAGCCCACGGCATCGCCGTCAGGGGCAACATGCCCGGCCACGATGATTTTGTCCGTCCGGGCGAGAGCCTGGGCCATACGGGCTGCGCCGTCGCGAAAGCGCGCGGGCACAAGGTCAGTCTGCTGCATAGATTTCCACCTGGCTGTCCGTCATTCTTTCCGGGCAGACGGCCTCCATCATCAGGGCGCACTTGTCCATGCGGCTGCGCAGATGGGTTTCGCTGTTGGAAAGGGAGACCACCGCAAGGCGCAGGCGGCTGAGGCTCTGCTCGGTGCCTGCCTCGGCAATGGCCACGTTGAACGTATTGCGTGTTTTCTGTTTCAGGCTGTTGGCAACGCGGCGCTTGGCCTTGAGGTTGTCGTTGCCGTCCAGGCTGAACTCCACGGTCAGAACCGCCACAAAAAGGGGCATGGCATCGAACGGGCGGGCCGCCTTGCAGGGCGGCCCGCCTTCTGGCTAAAGAGTTGCCGCTTCTTCAACAGTTTCAAAGGTTTCAATGATGTCGCCGATTTTGATATCGTTGAAGTTGTCAAGGCCCACACCGCATTCGTTGCCCTTGACCACTTCTCTGGCATCGTCCTTGAACCGCTTGAGGGAGGAGATTTTTCCGGTGTACACGACCACGCCGTCGCGCAGCAGGCGCGCTCCGGCATTGCGGACGATCTTGCCGTCCGCCACATAGGAACCGGCGATCAGGCCGACCTTGGGCACGCTGAACGTATTGCGCACCTCGGCCTGCCCCAGATACACCTCGCGCTGCACCGGGGCCAGCATGCCGGCCATGGCGCCCTTGATGTCGTCCACCAGCTTGTAGATGATCTCGTAAAAGCGGATGTCCACGTTTTCGTGCTCGGCCACGTCCTTGATCCGGGCTGCGGGGCGCACGTTGAAGCCGATGATGATGGCCTGGGAGGCAGCGGCCAGCATGATGTCGGATTCGGTGATGGCCCCGGCGCCGCCGTGCACCACGTTGATGCGCACCTTGTCCGTGCTCTGCTTGATGAGGGCTTCCCTGATGGCTTCCAGGCTGCCCTGCACGTCGGCCTTGACCACGAGGTTGAGGGTCAGGGTTTCCTGATCGGACTTGCGCTGGGAGAGGAATGTTTCCAGAGTGACGCGCGATTCCGAGGCCAGCTCGCGGTCACGCTGCTTGATGGCGCGCGAGTCGGCGATGCGGCGGGCCAGCTTTTCGTCGGCCACCACAAAAAACTCTTCGCCCGCTTCCGGAACGCCTTCAAAACCCTGGATTTCCACCGGCAGCGACGGCCCGGCCTCCTTGACCTTCTTGCCCTGGTCGTTGACCAGAGCGCGCACGCGGCCCGAAAAAGGCCCGCAGACAAAATTGTCGCCCTGCCGGAGCGTGCCTTCCTGAATGAGCACCGTGGCCACGGGGCCGCGCCCCTTGTCCAGTTTGGCTTCCACAATATGGCCGCGGGCGGCTTTGTCCGGATTGGCTTTGAGGTCCATGATTTCCGATTGCAGGGCCACCATTTCCAGAAGGTCGTCCAGGCCCTGGCGGCTCTTGGCCGAAACCTTGGCCACAATGGTATCGCCGCCCCATTCCTCGGCCTGAAGGCCCAGTTCCGCCAGTTCCCGCAGGACGCGGTCAGGGTCCGCGCTGGGCTTGTCCATCTTGTTGACAGCCACCATGATGGGCACGTTGGCGGCACGCGAATGGTTGATGGCCTCGCGGGTTTGCTCCATGACGCCGTCGTCGGCGGCGACTACAAGAATGACAAGGTCCGTGACCTGCGCGCCGCGGGCGCGCATGGCGGTAAACGCTTCGTGGCCGGGCGTGTCCAGAAAGACGATTTCTCCCTTCTTGGTCTTGACGTGGTAGGCGCCGATGTGCTGGGTGATGCCGCCCGCTTCTCCCACGGTCACGTTGGATTTGCGGATGGCGTCCAGCAGGGAGGTTTTGCCGTGGTCCACATGGCCCATGATGGTGACAACGGGCGGGCGCGGCTTCAGATTTTCGGGCGCGTCGGCCTCCTTGGGCAGCAGATAGTCGTCTTCGGAAAAACCGGCCTTTTCCACTTCATAGTCGAATTCCGCGGCAACCAGGGTGGCTGTGTCGATATCCAGCGCCTGGTTGATGGTGGCCATGACGCCGAGGCCAAAGAGAACCTTGATGATCTCGTTGGCCTTGAGGCCCATCTGGTGGGCCATGTCGGCCACGCGGATGGCCTCGGTGACGCGGATTTTTCTCTTGGCGGCCTTGATGGGCTGGGTCGTCTGCGGGGTGGCCTGTTTGCCGCCCTTGCGCCGCCCCTTGCCGCGGTTCAGACGCACGCTGTCGTCGTCTCCGTGGCGGCCGAAATCGCCCTGAAATTCCACGGTACGCCGACCCTTGAGGCGTTTTTTCTTGCTCTGGCCGTCACGGCTGTCCAGAGGAGCCGCAGGCGCGGCCTGCTGGCCGAAACCGCCGGGCCTGCCGCCAGCAGGACGGGGCGCGCCGCCGGGGCGTCCTCCGCCCGGACGGGGGGGACGGGCTGCCGCGTCACGCGGGGCGCCGGGCCGCCCGCCCGCAGGCCGCTGCGCGCGGTCATCGCCACGGGGCTGGCTGGCCGGGGAGGGCCGCGAAATGATGCGCACCTGGGGAGCAGCGTTTTCACGCCGGATGCCGCGGGCGCTTTCGCCGTCGGCCTGGTCGGCTTCTGCGTCATCCGCATCAGCGCGCGGAGAGGCGGCCGCAGCGGGCAGAGTGGGGGCCGAGGAGCCTTCGGGCACTGCCGAGGCATCGGGGCGGGCCAGGCGGGTCGGCTTGACGGGCTTGTCTGCAGGTGTGCCGGGTTGCATATCAGGCAGAACCGCCGCAGGTTGGGGCGTATCGGGCTGCAGGGCATCGGGCAGGGATGCCTCTGCGACAGGGGGGGCGGGCGTGTCTTCCGGAGCGGACGGCAGGTCGTCCGGGCGGCTGATGACGCGGGCGGCGGGCTGCGCCTTGCCGGGCGCGCGGGCGGGCTTGTCTTCTGCCGGTTCATCCGCCGGGGGAGCGGGCTTTTCTTCCACAGGGGCAACGCTTGCCGGGCTTTCGGCTTTTTCCGTGGCCGGGGAGTCCGGCCCGCCGGAGTTTTCGGCAACGGGCGGCGTCTCCTTGCGGCGGCGGCGCACAATGACGCTGGGCTGTGTTTCGGCGCGCTTTTCTTCGGCAAAGCGGTTGCGCAGGCGCGCGGCTTCCTCCAGACTCACCGAGCCTGTAACGGCTTTTACCGCCATGCCCATTTCACGGGCAAGGGCCAGAATTTCCTTGGGATCGCGGGAAATTTCCTCACCAAGGGCCTTGAGCTTGATTCTTCCGTCAGACATGTTTTCTCCCCTTGCGCCGCATTCCGGGTCTGAACCTTGCCAATCGCGCGATGCAGACAGGATCGGAACACACATACCAGCCTCTGCCCGGACTGGTTTTTTCCGCGTCAATCGTCAAAACTCCCTGCACCAGAACATTGCGTGTCAGGGTTTCCTTGGGAAAGCGGCGGCGGCAGATGACGCACATGCGCACCGGGCTTTCAGGGCGCTGTTTCCTGCGGCTATTGCTCTCCGCCATTCGCGCCGTCCCCGGCGGGTTCGCCCTGAAGTGTTGCGGCTGCATCCGGCGCGGGGCTCGGAGGCGCCAAAAAGTTGATGGCCGAACGCAGATCGGAAATGTGCGCCGCGCTGAGGCCCAGTTTTTCGGCCAGGTCCTCATCGGAAGCCGTGCGCAGGCTGTCCAGCGATCTGTATCCGGCGCTGAGCAGAGCCTCAAGCGAAACTTCGGCCACGCTGGCCACCTGCTCCAGGCCGTGCCCGATGGCATTGGCCTCGTTGTAGCGGCTCTCGGTGAAGATATCGAGCTTCCAGCCCAGAAGGCGCGCAGCCAGCTTGACGTTCTGCCCCTTGCGGCCGATGGCGTTGGTCAACTGGTCGTCGGGAACAATGACTTCCAGCAGATTTTCCTCGTCATCCACCACAATGCGCGAGACCAGAGCGGGGGCCAGGGCGTTGCGGGCATAGGTGGCGATGTCGGGGCTCCAGACGACAATGTCGATGCGCTCGTTGTGCAGTTCCTGCACGATATTCTGGATGCGCGAACCGCGCACGCCCACGCAGGCGCCCACCGGGTCCACGTCCCGCTCGCGCGAGAGCACGGCCACCTTGGCGCGGGAACCGGGGTCGCGGGCAACGCCCATGACCTGAACCACGCCGTCATCCACTTCCGGCACTTCGCGACGAAAGAGGGCAGCCATATAGTCCCTGTGCGCACGGGAAATGATGACCTGCGGGCCGCGTCCTTCCTGGCGGACTTCGATAATCAGGGCCTGCAGGCGGTCGCCCCGTTTGTAGTGTTCGCGCGGGATCTGCTCCTCGCGCGGCAATAGAGCCTCGGTGCGGCCCAGGTTGACCACCCAGCCGTTCTTGTCGCGCCGCTGCACTGTGCCGGACACGATTTCGCCCACGCGATCCTTGTATTCCCCGAAAATGATTTCCTGTTCGGCATCGCGCATGCGCTGGATGATCACCTGCTTGGCCGACTGGGCCGCGATGCGTCCCAGGTCTTCCACCTTGACGCGAAAGCCCACTTCGTCGTCCACCTGAACCGAAGGATCGTGGGTGCGCGCTTCGGAAAGCTCGATCTGGAGGTCGGGATTGGCCACATCGCCGTCGGCCATGACTATTTTGAACTGGTAGACCTCAATGTCGCCCGTTTCGTCGTTATAGCTCACTTCCACGTCCATATTCTCGTTGAAGCGGCGCAGAACGGAGGTGCGCACGGCATCTTCAAGGGTGGAAATGAGCATGTCGCGATTGAGGCCCTTGTCCTTGCTGATCTGGTCAATGGCCTTTTTGAGTTCGAGATTCATGAGTGCCTCCGGCAGCCGCGCATGCGGCATGAAATCGCAGATTCCGGCATGGTTGTCCGACCTGTAGCGTCACGGGTCAACGCTGTTTCACCGTCTGTTTGCCGCGTTCCGGTTTGTTTGGGGCGCGCTTCGGCCCTTTGCCCGGTTTTTGCGGTTTTGCAAAAATATACATGCGGCAGGCCCGGCGCACCGTGTGCCAGGGTATGCGCACGGGCGAAACATTTTCCGGTTCTACCAGCCCCTCCGGGGAAATGGTTGCCGGAGAGAGCACAAAGGCATCGTCTTCCACGGCGTCCAGTACGCCGCGCCACAGCCGACGGGGATGCCCGCCGCCGGGAACGTCCACGGCTTCCAGCAGCCGGGCTTCCACCACGGATCCCAGATAGGGACGCATCTGCGCGAGGCAGAAAAAGAGGCGGGTCAGGCCGGGCGTGGAAACCTCCAGCACATAGGCTTCGGGGACAACGTCCTCCACCTCCAGGGCAAGGCCCAGATGGCGGGATATTTCTTCGCACTGATCCAGACTGGCCGAAAGGGCGGCCATGTCCTGCTCGTCACCGTCTGTCCGGGCGGGAAGGTCCGTCGGGCAGGGCGCTCCGCCGGGAGAGGGAACATCCACAAACAGGCGCACCACGGTGCGCCCGGCGCGGAGAACCTCCACTCCCCATATGACCAGACCCAGGCTTGTGACCACGGGCGCGGCCAGGCGGGTGACGGCGGCTTTGAGATCGTTGTCTGTCATGCCCTTCCTTGCGGACAAAAAAAAGGGGGCCCGTTCAAAGGCCACCCCGTGGAACATTGTCCTCATCAGGATGTTGCGGCAACGCGTGCATCGCCGCTTTGAATAAAAATTTTTATGCCGGGACGGAAGTTTTGTCAAGCAGTATTTGGGGCGACAGTCCGCGCTGCCCGCTTTTTTGCCCGGCACGGGATGTCGTTGCGCATGCATCGCCGCAAAGCCTACAGAAGATCGGCCAGTTTGCGGTGGGCAGCGGGCATGGCCAGCCAGTTCAGTTCGTCCATGGTGACCCAGCGGGCGTCGGTGGCCGCTGTCAGGCAGGGCGGCAGGGGAGGTTTGCCCGTCTGCATGCAGCTTTCCAGTTCCAGCCCGAAACAGTGTTGCCTCAGGCGGTAGGTGGTATAGCCGTGCCGGATGAGGCCCAGGCCGTGCGTTACGCGTACGGTGAAGCCGGTTTCTTCCAGAAATTCGCGGACAATGGCGGACGGCGCGTCTTCACCCGGTTCGATGCGGCCTCCCGGAAATTCCCACAGCCCCCCCCAGACGCCCGAAGGCGGGCGCTTCTGGACAAAGAGGCGTCCAGCGTGGCGCAGCACGCCGGCAACGGTCTGGATGGGCCTGATGGCCGCAGGTTTGCCGCGCACGGGGCGCTGTTTCTCAATGCCCAGATAGTGGCTGATGCAATATCTTTGCAGCGGGCAGGCGGGACAACGCGGTTTTTTGCCGCAGATCAGGGCCCCCAGTTCCATGATGGCCTGGTTGTGCTCCCGCGCCTTGCCCTCGGGCACCAGCCGCAAGGCCCAGACGCGCACCACGCCCGCCGCAGGCTCCTGCTTGACCGGCCCGTCCACGTCAAAAACACGGGCGATGACGCGCTCCACATTGGCGTCCACGCAGGGCAGCATGGAGCCAAAGGCGATGCTGGCAATGGCTCCCGCCGTGTACGGCCCCACGCCGGGGAGCGCGCGGATGTGGGCAGGGTCCGACGGAAAAACGCCCCCGTGCCGCTCCATGATCTGGCGGGCAGCGGCCAGCACATGCCGCGCGCGGGAGTAGTAGCCAAGCCCTTCCCAAAGGCGCAGAACCTCCTCCTCATCGGCGCGGGCCAGCGTGGCGACATCGGGAAAACGCTCCATCCAGCGCAGAAAATAGTCCACACCGCGCTCCATACGGGTTTGCTGGAGCATGACTTCGGATATCCAGACCTGGTAGGGCGCATAACCGTTGCGCCAGGGCAGGGCGCGCTGGTTGGCGGCGAACCAGTCCAGCAGGGCCTGCCCCAGTTCCGGCAAATGCTCTGCGGGCGGCAGATGCCTGGAAGCTGTCGGGGACGCGGCGAAAAGAGGCGCGGGGGTGGAAGTGGCGGGCATGCCTTTTCGTGTAGCCTGCTTTGTTTGCATTGTCATCCCCGGAGCCTTGGTCTATGTTTTTTCGGGCGCAAAAGGCACGTTGCCCGCACGTTTGTGCAGCAGGCGCTGTCTGCGCAGCCCTGAAGCCGCAGCCCTGCCCCCGGAGGGGGCCGATGGGCCGTCGGCACCATACATCCTTGAAGGAGAGCATACATGGCTGACAATCCCACGGTTCTGCTGGAAACCTCTTCCGGAGACATTCTGGTGGAGCTTTTTCCCGACAAGGCTCCCAAAACCGTTGCCAACTTCTTGCAGTATGTGGACAGCGGTTTTTACGCCAACACCATTTTTCACAGGGTTATCAAGGGCTTCATGATCCAGGGGGGCGGCCTCGGCCCGCGCATGGACGAGAAGCCCACCGGCGAGCCTGTGCCCAACGAAGCGGACAACGGCCTGAAAAACACGCGCGGAACTCTGGCCATGGCCCGTACCCGCGACCCGCACAGCGCCACGGCCCAGTTTTTCATCAATCTGGTGGACAATGCCTTTCTGGACCACACTTCCCCCACGCCGGACGGATGGGGCTACTGCGTTTTCGGCCGGGTCACGGAAGGCATGAACGTGGTGGACAAAATCGCCGCCGTCAAAACAAAGTCCCAGGGCATGCACGATGATGTCCCCACCGATATGGTGCTGATCACCTCGGCGGGACGCTTCTGAATACGGATCCGGTGCCGGACGCGCCGTCCGGCACCGTCTGTCTACTGAATGTCGCAATTGCCGTCGTCGCAGTCCTTGCCGGGAATCACCGGAGTGCCCTGATAGAGGACGACCTGTTCGCCCCGGCCGGTCTTGACAAGGACAAGGGTGAAGCGCAGGAGCCCTTCCGGCAAGGGATGCGGCGATGTGGCCTTGAGGTAGCCGGTGGCAGTGACCAGCTTTGCCTCGCCGATCATGACGGTGCGGGCATTGCTGAAGGTCATCCGGCTGACCACCAGCTTTCTGTTCCTGATGCTGTTGATGAAATGCTCCTTGTCCTGAATGTGCCCGTTGGTGCTCACATGCCAGTAGTTGGGGGCCAGGAGTTTTTCCAGGGCAGGCGCATCACCCGCAAGCAGGGCTTCGATGTAGAGTGCTATGGTGTCCGGTTTGGCCTGGGCCGTGCCCGCAAAAAGGCAGAAAACGAGAGCAAGGGGCAGAAACACTGTCTGCGGCAATCTCATGGGAGCCTCCACTGCGCTGGCAGCCGGGTTTGGGAAAAATTGCCAAAAAAAGGACTTTCCTCTACTCTTTCCGTGCAGTGTCAGGCAAAAAACAGCCTTTGTAAAGCTTGCGTCCCGCCCCGGGCTTCGTACAGTGCGTGCGAAAAAGCGGCGCGCAGGCAAAACCTCCCGCCACGGGGTGCAGCCATGTTTACTTCTGTTTTGCAAACCATCGGCAATACTCCCCTGTTGCGTCTGGATCTGTCCGACGATTTGCCGGGCACAGTCTGGATAAAGCTGGAAAATCGCAATCCCGGCGGCTCCATCAAGGACAGGGTGGCCTTTCACCTTGTCGAGAGCGCCTTGCAGTGGGGAGAACTGGAAAAAGGCGGTCTTGTGGTGGAGGCCACCAGCGGCAACATGGGCATCGGCATGGCTTTGGTGGCGTCTGCGCGCGGTCTGCGCGCGGTTCTGACCATGCCCGAATCCATGAGCCTGGAACGCCGCAATCTGCTCAAGGGGCTGGGGGCCAGGCTTGTGCTCACTCCCGCCGGGCAGGGAATGGCCGGCGCCGTGGCGGAAGCCCGGCGCATTGCGGAGCAGGAGGACGGCCGCCTTCTGGGGCAGTTTACCAATCCCGAGGCCGTGCAGGCGCACTACAAGACCACCGGGCCGGAAATTTTCAGGGACAGCGTGGGCAAGATGGACGTTCTGGTGGCCGGGGTAGGCTCCGGTTCCTCCATCACCGGCGTGGGCCGTTTTTTGAAGGAGCGCATTGCGGGCTTTCGGGTCATTGCCGTGGAGCCTGCGGCATCGCCGGTGCTTTCCGGCGGTACGGCGGGGGCGCACCCCATTCAGGGCATTGGTGCGGGTTTTGTGCCGGAAATTCTTGACCGCAGCCTGCTGGACGAAATTCTGCTGGCCGATGGTCAGGCCGCCCTGAAAACAGCGCGCCTGCTCATGTCCAGAGGGATACTGGCAGGCATATCCACCGGCGCCAACGTGCGCGCGGCCCTTGACGTGGCTGCGCGGCCCGGGATGAAGGGCAAAAATATCGTGACCTTTGCCTGTGATACGGGCGAACGCTATATGTCCACGGCACTTTTTGCGGAGATGCCCTGAGCCTGCCGGAGCGAAAATGGGCTTTGGCCCTAAACGGCTGCCGCTCCGCGCCGATAAGAAGGCAGAGCGTACCCAAGCCCGGACTCGGATAGCGACGGAGTTTTTTGATGGCCCAGACCAATATATTGCTGGAAACCGGCACCAACGAGCTCGAAATTGTCGAGTTCTACGTCAACCAGGATGGCTATGAGGCCCATTACGGGCTCAACGTGGCCAAGGTGGTGGAGATAGGGCGGCGCCAACCCGTCACGGTCATGCCCGAAATGCGCCACAGGGCGCTTCTCGGCGCGTTTCTGCACCGCAGCGGCAGCATTGTGCCGCTCATCGACATGGCCCAGTTTCTGGACAGCGCCCCCATCGACAATGCCGACGCCAAGGTCATTGTGACCGAGTTCAACGGCGTGCGCACGGGCTTTCTGGTTTCCGGCGTCAGCCGCATCTACCGGTTGAGCTGGACGGACGTGGAAGCTCCGGGCCAGTTTTTGCAAACCATGAGCCGCGGTTCGGTCACGGGGGTTGTGCGTCTTGAGGGGCGTGTGGTCTTTCTGCTGGATCTGGAAGCCATTGTGGCCGAACTGTATCCGGCCATGGCCCTGCGTTTTGAGGCGGATGCCGTGAAATTTGGCGAGGGCAGGACGTACAAGATCCTGCATGTGGACGACTCCCGCAGCGTGCGCAATCTGTTGCTGGACCTGCTCAACAAGGAAGGGCGCTTTGAGGTGGAGCAGAGCGTCAACGGCCAGGAGGGCTGGAACAGGCTCGTGGCTCTGCGCGAGCAGTGCGAGGCCGAGCAGCGCCCCATTTCCGACTTTGTGCAGGGTGTCATTACGGATATCGAGATGCCCGCCATGGATGGTCTGGCTCTCTGCAAGCACATCAAGGAAGATCCCATTCTGCGCAAACTGCCTGTGGCCATCTTTTCGTCCATGATCAACGACAGCCTGTCCAAGAAGTGCGCGGTGGTGGGCGCGGATGCCCAGTTTACCAAGCCGGATCTGGTGGCCCTTTCCCTGCGGCTGTACGAACTGATCACGCAGGCGTGGGAGTAAAGCGCCGGATATTTTCGCGGACTTTTTGAAGCTCCTGATTTTTTTGGCCTGCTGCAAGCCAGACAGGTCAACCGTCCTCATGCGGGGGTGACCAGCCTTGCCTTGCCCGACAGGGTCGCCCGGTTGCGGCAAAACCGGGCGTTCAGCGCAGGCCGAGCTTGCGCATGCGGTGCAGCAGGGTGCTCCGGGGCAGACCCAGCGCGGCGGCAGCGCCCCGCGGGCCGGAAAGAACGCCGCCCGTGCGCCGCAGCACCCGCAGGATATGCTCCTTCTCCAGAGCGGCCAGGGTTTCATCCCTTTCTTCCACAAGATCTTCCGGCAAAACATCCTTTCTCCGTGCGGGGCGCTGCACAGATTCCGGCTCCGGGCAGTTTTCGGAGCCGTGCCCCATGGTGCGGCTGTTTTCTTTCAAAACGCCCTCAAGCAGACCCGTGGTCAGGGTTCTGCCCATGCTGCGCAGGACCAGCAGTTTGCTCAACACGTTGCGCAGTTCCCTGACGTTCCCCGGCCAAGGATACTGCGTGAGCGGCGCCAGCAGGGCATTGCCGAAAGAGGCCGCGGGCAGGCCCAGTGTTGCGCTGACCTGGGCTGAAAGGGCGGTCACCAGAGGCGGAATGTCCTCTTGCCGGCGGCGCAGGGGAGGCAGCTCGATGGAGCAGGGCGACAGGCGGTAAAAGAGGTCCGCGCGCAGTTTTTTCCGCCTGACGGCATCCCCGGGATGGACATTGGTTGCCGCCAGAACCCGCACATCCACAGCCAGTGAAACGCTTTCTCCCACCCGCTCGAAACTGGCGTCCTCCAGCACCTGGAGGAATTTGCTCTGCATTTCCGGCGAAAGCTCCGCGATCTCGTCCAGAAAAAGCGTTCCCCCGTGGGCCAGTTCAAAACGCCCCACACGTTTGCTCACCGCTCCGGTAAAAGACCCCTTGGCATGGCCGAACAGCTCGCTCTCAAACAGGGTCTGCGGCAGTGATGGGCAGTTCACTTTGACGAAATGGGAATTTTTCCGGGGGCTTCTCCGGTGGATGGCATGGGCCAGAAGGCTTTTGCCCGTTCCTGTTTCGCCCAGCAGCAGCACGGGGATGTTGAGGCCGCTGACAGCGTCCACCTTGCGCATGACTTCGCGCATGGCCGGGCTGTGGCAGACAATGTCGTCATCGTTTTCCAGCGGAGGGATCAGGGGTTGGCATTGCAGACAGCCTTTTCTGCGCACCTGCTCCAGAGAAAGAATGGCGCCCAGACAGGTGGCCAGCGGGGGCGACAGGGCCAGAAGGAGCGTGGCGTATTCGTAAATATGGTCGGGTTTCCGGGCAAAGGAGCAGTGCAGGGTGGCGAAGATCTCGTCGTCCAGGATCAGGGGAAAGGCCATGGTGGCGGTAAGCCCGGCTTCGGCAATGGGGTGGGGGTCGCCATCGGGAAAATCCCTGCTGAAATCCGTGATGATCACGGGCTTGCGCGAAGCAATGACGCGTCCGGCCACGGTGGTGGACGTTTCGGCGGGGCGCACGGGTGAAAGCGTGCTGGCGATGGTTCCCTGGGCGGCCGTGAAGTAGATGAGCATGTCCCCGGCCTGGTCATAGAGGTTGATGCACAGGCGGTCAAAGGCAATGTGGGCGCGCAGCAGCGCCGAGAGAGAAGAAAAAAAATTTTTGCGGCTGGTGGAAGCGGTCAGCTCTGTCATGAGTTTCTGGCTTATTTCCGTAGCCAAGGCAGGGATATTTTCCAGGTAAAGGGGCATGGCGGCTCCGTGGATGCCGGTCAGTTCACTCTCCGCAAAAACGCAAGGGGAGCGCGCGGGACTGTCGGACTTTTTGTGTCCGCACTTGTACGCTATTGGACAATATTTGTCCATATATGAACATTTTTTGTCTGCAAGAAGGCATTCTTGAGGAGGCTGGTAAAAAAACAGAACGTATTTCGCGATATTATGAAAATGTTTTGTTTGGAATGCTCCTTGCTTTTCACCTGCAACAGCCTTTGCGCCGTACCGGACGGCAGGAGGGCTGCCAAGGGATGGGGCGGTTCGCGCGCGGCGCGGGCCTGCCGGTATGGCATGCATAACGGAGCAACATTCAGGAGCTGATATGTCCATCCAATTTGTGGTCCATGAAGAAGTGGACGGCGTCGGTGTGGTTGTCGTCGAGGGGCTGAAGGCAGGCATGGAGTGTGCCGGCTGGATCATGCAGGAAGACAAGACCGTCACGTTCAAGGTGCTGGACGACATTCCCATCGGCCACAAGGTGGCCCTCAAGGATTTTGCCGTGGGCGACACCGTCATCAAATACAATACCGACATCGGCAAGGTGGTGAAACCCATCAGGAAGGGCGAACACCTGCATGTGCACAACGTCAAGACCAAGAGGTGGTAAGCATCATGGAAAGACAATTCTTCGGCTACCGTCGTGAAAATGGCCGCGTGGGCATCCGCAACCATGTGGTGATCCTGCCGCTGGACGACCTTTCCAATGCCGCCTGCGAGGCTGTGGCCAACAATGTCAAGGGCACGCTGGCCCTGCCGCACCATTATGGCCGGTTGCAGTTCGGTGAAGATCTGGAACTGCATTTCCGTACGCTGATCGGCTGCGGGTGCAATCCCAACGTGGCCGCGGTGGTGGTTATCGGCATCGAGCCTGTGTGGACCCAGCGCATTGTGGACGGCATCGCCAAAACGGGCAAGCCCGTGGCCGGTTTCGCCATTGAAAAGAACGGCGACCTTGCCACCATTTGCGCCGCATCGCGCAAGGCCAAGGAATTTGTGCACCATGCCACCGAGCAGTTGCGTGTGCCTTGCGACATCAAGGATTTGTGGGTTTCCTGCAAGTGCGGCGAGTCCGACACCACATCGGGCATCGCCTCCAACCCCACGGTGGGCAATGCCTTTGACAAGCTGTGGGAGGCCGGTGCCACCACCCTGTTCGGGGAAACCACGGAAATTACCGGCGGTGAGCATCTGGTGGCCGCGCGCTGCGCCACCGAGGAAGTGAAGAAAAAGTTCATGTATTTTTTTGATCGGTACGCCAAGGTGGTGGATGATCACAAAACAAACGACCTCTGCGACTCCCAGCCCACCAAGGGCAATATTGAGGGCGGTCTGACCACCATCGAGGAAAAGGCTCTGGGCAATATCCAGAAGATCGGCCGCAAGGCTCCGGTCGTCGGTTGCCTGGACAAGGCCGAAAGCCCCACCGGTCCCGGCCTCTGGTTCATGGACTCTTCTTCCGCCGCCGCAGAAATGGTCACTCTGGCCGCTGCCGCAGGCTTTGTGGTGCACTTTTTCCCCACAGGCCAGGGAAACATTATCGGCAACCCCATTCTGCCGGTCATCAAGCTGTCGGCCAATCCGCGTACCGTGCGCACCATGAGCGAACACATTGACGTGGACGTGAGTGGTCTCTTGCAGCGCGAATATGATCTCAACGCCGCTGGTGACAAGCTGCTGGAAATGATGATCCGCACCTGCAACGGCCGCCATACCAGCGCCGAAGCTCTCGGACACCGCGAATTTGTCATGACCCGTTTGTACGAAAGCGCGTAACCGGCGCAGCACGCCGCGCCCCTGTTCCGGTAAAGGGGCGCGGCGCGAAAAAACAGAACCTGTTGCAGCTTTTCTGGAAATATTGTGAGAGCATTTTTCACTTTCCGGGAGGAAACCATGAAAGTTTTTGCACGTCTTCTGCTGGTTGCAAGTTTGCTTGGTTTGGCGGCTGCGCCTGCTCTGGCCGCCTACCCCGAAAAACCCGTGAACATGATCATCGCCTTTACGGCTGGAGGCTCCAGCGACGTTCAAGCCCGCATCATGCAGAAATACTGGGACAAACATTCTCCCCAGCCCTGGGTTTTTGTGTACAAACCCGGAGCCGGCGGCATCATCGGCTTTACGGAAGTGGCCCGCGCCAAGGCCGACGGATACACCGTGGGCGGGCTCAACGTGCCGCATGTCATCTTGCAGTACATGGGCCAGAACGCCCAGTTCACGCCCGCCAGCTTCGACTATATCTGTCAGGTGGTCAATGATCCCCAGTGCATTGCCGTACGCAAGGACAGCAAGTTCACCACCACCGGCGCTGTTCTGGAGCACGCCAAGGGCAACCCCGGCAAGGTGAAAATCGGCCTGGTCGGCCCCCTGTCCGGCCACCACATCATGTATCTCGACATGCAGCGCAAATTCCCCGATGTGAAATTTACCCCTGTCTTCTACAAGGGCGCGGCGGACCAGAATGCCGCCCTGCTGGGCGGAGAGGTGGACGTGATCATCGGCAATATCAACGACGTGATGCGCTCCATTGACGAATTCAATGTGCTGAATGTGGCTTCGGAAAAACGCAATGAGGATTTTCTGCCCCAGGTTCCGACCCTCAGGGAAGCGGGCATTGACATTGTTTCCGATATCAGGCGCGGTTTTGTGGCCCCCAAGGGGCTGCCAGCGGATGTTCTCTCCTCCCTGCGCGAGACTTTCCGCAAAATATGCGAGGATCCCCAGTACATCGCGGACATGAAAAAGGCCGGGCAGCCCCACGAATACAAGGATGGCCCGGATTTTGAAGCCTATATCGCCTCTCTGGACGCGCATGTGCGCCAGATGCTCCAGGAAGCAGGTCTGCTGAAAAAATAGAGAGAAAGCCCGCCAGTGCCTGACATTGGCGGGCTTTTTTCAGAAGGAGCCTGTATGAGCGAACTTGTCATCCCCGCTTTCCTGCACATGCTGGAACCTTTGAATATTTTTCTGATAATCGTTGGCCTTGTGGGCGGCATCCTTGTGGGTGCCCTGCCGGGGCTCACCGCCACCATGGGCGTGGCCCTCATGGTTCCCGTGACATTTGCCATGAATCCCGTCAGCGGGCTGATCATGCTGGGAGCCATCTATGTGGGAGCCATTTACGGCGGGGCCAATTCGGCCATTCTCATCTGTACGCCGGGTACGCCCTCCTCGGTGGCCACCACCTTTGACGGCTGGCCCATGTGCCAGCAGGGCCGCGCTGATGAGGGCCTGTATGTCTCGCTTCTGTCGTCCTCTTTCGGCGGCATTGTGGGCACGTTTTTTCTGCTTTTTCTGGCCGCAGCCCTGGCGCGTTTTGCCCTGCGCTTTGGCGGTCCGGAAAATTTCTGGCTCTGCCTGTTCGGCCTTTCCACCATCGCGGTCATGAGCATGGACAACATGGGCAAGGGCATCATCTCCGGTGCGCTGGGCATGCTGATAGCCACTGTGGGGCTTGATCCCAACAGCGGCGCACCCCGCTTCATCTTCGGCAATTACGAGCTGGTGCAGGGGGTATCGGTCATCCCCTGCATGATCGGCCTGTTTTCTTTTTCCCAGGTGCTCTTTCTCATCGGCTCGCGCAAGCAGTTCATCGCGAGCTACAATCCGCGCAAGGGCGCTTTTTGGGGCGTGTTCCGCTATCTGGCCACCAAGTGCAAAACTGTTCTGACGCGTTCCTCGCTCATCGGCACCTGGGTGGGCATGTTGCCCGGCGCTGGCGGGGAAATTGCCTCCATCATTGCCTACAACGAGTCCAAACGCTGGAGCGACAAGCCGGAAATGTACGGTACGGGCTGTATTGAAGGCGTGGCTTCTTCCGAGAGCGCCAACAATGCCGTCATCGGCGGCTCGCTCATTCCCATGCTGACTCTGGGCATTCCCGGCAGTGCTGTGGCCGCCGTCATCCTGGGAGCACTTATGGCGCACGGCATACAGCCCGGCTTCAAGATTTTTACGGTCACGGGAGATCTGGCCTATACCTTCATCATTTCCCAGTTTATGGTCAATATTCTCATGGTTCCCGTGGGCTATGTGCTCTGCCGTTGCATGGCACATCTGCTGAACATCCGCCTGACCCTGGTAGCCATCGGCATTGTGGTTCTGTCTTTTATCGGGGCCTATGCCATCAACAACAGCCTTGTGGACATCTGGGTTGTGGTGCTGTTCGGCTTTCTCGGCTATTTCGGCGGCCGCATGGGCATGGATACCGGTGCCATGGCCCTGGGGGTGATTCTTGGCCCCATGGTGGAAGAAAATCTGGGCAAGTGCCTGGACCTTGCTCCTGCTGTTGACGGCGGCCTGTTTGCGGTCATGACGGGCAGCCTCATTTCCAAAATACTCATTCTGGCGCTTGTTCTTTCGCTGCTTACCCCGCTCTGGCTGGCCCGCAAGAAAAGGCTCCGGGATGCGGAGCGGCAGGAGGTTTCCCATGCGTAAGTGCTGTGCCGATCTCGGCGCCGGTGCGGGCTTTTTTGCCCTGGCGGCGGCATTTGGCGTCCAGTTGCATGAACTGGAGGGCGTCAGCAGGGTTTTTCCATCAGCGCTCATTGTATTCGTGGGCATCGGGGGGGTGTACTTTCTGGTCAAGGGCGGAATCGGCCTGCTGCGCGAGCGCGCTGCCGCAGCAAGTGACAAGCCCGACTGGCCGCGCATCGGTCTGATCAGTGCTCTGGCCCTCGGCTATGCCCTGTGCCTGGACTGGCTGGGCTTTTTTGCGTCCACCATGCTCTTTCTCGTTATGGCCTACATGATCCTGAATGAGGCAAAAGGAGTCTCATTGGGCAGAAAGGCATTCTCCGCAGTGCTTTTCGGGGGGCTTTTCAGCATTGCCGTCTGGGCGTGCTTCGTCAAACTGCTCAATGTTCCCACGCCCGCAGGCCTGTTGTTTTAGGTTTTTTACAGCAGTATTTGTAACATTTTCTGCAAAAGTCCCGATCCGGCATGCCTTCCGGCGGGCAGAGGAGATGGCATGGCCGAAATCGTCATCAGCGAGTTCATGGATGAAGAGGCTGTTGCCCGTTTGGCAGACAGTTTTGAGGTACTCTATGACAAGGATTTGCTGCAAAAGCCCCAAGACCTTGCCGGGGCGCTGAAAGACTGCCGCGCGCTCATTGTGCGCAACAAGACTCAGGTGCGCGGCGCGCTGCTGGAGAGTGCGCACCGCTTGCAGATCGTGGGTCGTCTGGGGGTCGGGTTGGACAATATCGACCTGGAAGCCTGTCGGGCAAGGGATATCCAGGTCATTCCCGCTACCGGCGCCAACAGCGTGGCGGTTGCCGAATACGTGCTGGCCTGCCTGCTGATGCTGGCGCGCGGCTGTTATCACGCTTCGGAGGATGTGGCTGCCGGGCTGTGGCCCCGCGAGCGCATGGTGGGAGGGGAAATTTTTGGCAAATCGTTGGGCTTGGTGGGTTTTGGCGGCATTGCCCGCGAGGTTGCCGTGCGCGCCGGAGCATGCGGGATGCGCCTTTTGGGGCATGACCCCTTTCTTGCGGATGATGACGAAGTCTGGAAAAAATTTTGTGTGACGCCCATGCCCCTGGACACGCTGCTGGCGGAGTCTGATGCGGTCAGCCTGCACGTTCCGCTTACGGAGCAGACCCGCATGCTTTTTGACGCCCGCCGTCTGACAGGCCTGCGCAAGGGTGTGCTGCTTGTCAACACGGCGCGGGGCGGCATTGTGGACGAGGAGGCACTGGCCCAGGCGCTGCGATCGGGGCAGGTGGGCGGAGCGGCTCTGGATGTGTTTGCCGCAGAGCCTTTGGCCGCGCACAGCCCGCTGGCCGGTGCTCCCAACTGCATTTTGACGGCACACATCGGCGGCGTGACGCGCGAGTCCAATGTGCGGGTGAGTTCGCTGGTGGCGGAAAAAGTGGCCCATGCCCTGAAGGAGGCAAAATAGATGCTGCTTTCTGTGGATGCCCTGCGCACATTGGGCAGAAAGGTTTTTGTGGCTGGAGGAGTTCCGGACGAGGTTGCCGATGCGGTTACCGATGCTCTGGTTCTTGCGGAACTGGACGGCATCCCGTCGCACGGCTTTTCGCGCATTCCTTTTTATGTGGATCAGGCGCGCAGCGGCAAGGTTGACGCGCGGGCGGAAGCTGTGCTCCACATGGCTGCCCCCTCACTGATCCTGATGGATGCGGCCTGCAATTTCGCATTTCCGGCCATTGAACGGGGGTTGGCCGAGGCTCTGCCGCTGTGCCGACGCTACGGGGTAGTCATGGTGGGTGTGCGGCGTTCCCACCATTGCGGGGTTTTGGGGCATTTTGCGGAAAAAATGGCCCGTCAGGGGGTGATCTGCCTGGCCTTTGCCAATACGCCCGCAGCCATGGCCCCGTGGGGCGGTGCAAAGGCCACCTTCGGAACCAATCCTCTGGCCCTTGGCTGCCCGCGCGATCCGGATCCGCTGGTTGTGGATATGTCGTTGAGCACAGTGGCCCGCGGCAAGATCATGAACGCCGGGCAGAAGGGCGAAAGCATCCCCGAAGGCTGGGCGCTGGATGCTGACGGACAGCCCACAACCGATGCCCGCAAGGCCCTGCAAGGAACCATGCTTCCCTTTGGTGGGGCCAAGGGCGCGGCTTTGGCCCTGATGGTGGAGATTCTCGCGGCCACGCTTCCCGGAGCCAGGCACGCGTATGAAGCTTCGTCTTTTTTCGAGGCGGAGGGGGAAGCGCCGGGTACGGGCCAGAGTTTTCTGCTTGTGGACTGCGTGCGCTTCAATCCCGGGTTTGCCGACAGGCTGGAAGCTCTGCTGGGGCACATGCTGGCTCAGGAAGGCGTGCGCCTTCCCGGAGAGCGGCGTTTTCGCCAGAGAGAGGAGAGGCGCAGAACCGGCGTGGAACTTCCCGATGCGCTCTGGCAGGATCTGTGCCGTCGCGCGGAGGGAGGCCCGACAGTCGCATAGGAATGTTCCGGGGAGCGCGAGCCTTGGCCGGAGTTCAGGAAGCGCTTGCGGCTGTGGGGTGTGTACGGCAGGCGCGCCATGCTATGCGGCGCTTCCCCTGTCCAGCACCCGCAGGGCCACGGCTTCGGCCAGATGGCTTGTGGTGATTTGGGGGGCGCTGTCAAGGTCGGCAATGGTTCGGGCCATGCGCAGAACGCGGGCGCAGGCGCGGGCCGAAAGTGCCAGACGGGTGACGGCACCCTCCATGAGGGCATGCCCTTGGGCGTCCAGCATGCAGTGGCGTTCCAGAGCAGCGCCGGAAAGTTCGGCATTGCAACGGGGGCCGTGTTCACCATAGCGTTGGCGCTGCATGGCCCGCGCCGCCAGCACGCGCTGGCGCATGTCGCCGGAAGACGCGCCTGCGCGGCTGTCGCGAAAATCGGCGTAGGCCACGGCAGGCACTTCCACATGCACGTCGATTCTGTCCAGCAGGGGGCCGGACAAGCGGGCCTGATAGCGGGCGCGGCTCTCCGGGCGGCAGGAGCATTGGTGGGCGGGGTCGCCGTAGTACCCGCAGGGGCACGGGTTCATTGCCGCCACCAGCATGCAGGCCGCGGGAAAATTCACGCTGTGGGCTGCGCGGGCAATGGCCGCGACGCCGCCTTCCAGAGGCTGGCGCAGGGCTTCCAGCGCGGATTTGTGGAATTCGGGCAGCTCGTCCAGAAAGAGTACGCCACGGTGCGCCAGGCTGACTTCTCCCGGTCTGGGATGCCCGCCTCCGCCTACCAGAGCCACCTGCGAGATGGTGTGGTGCGGCGACCGAAAAGGGCGTTCGCGCAGAAGCCCCGAGTCCGGCGGGAGCTTGCCCGCCACGCTGTAAATCTTGGTGACTTCAAGGGCCTCTTCAAGGTCCAGGGGCGGCAGGATCGTCGGCAGGCGCTGGGCGAGCATGGTTTTTCCGCTGCCCGGCGGCCCGATGAGCAGGATGTTGTGCCCTCCGGCAGCGGCCACCTCCAGGGCGCGCTTGGCAGCCTCCTGCCCTTTGACCTCCGCATAGTCCAGGCCCGGAATTGATGGCGCAGGGCACGCATTGTGTGTCGACGGCAGGGGATCCAGAGGGATTTTCCCGGCCAGAAAGGCCGCGCACTGCGCCAGATCCCCCGGAGCATAGACCTTCAGCCCCTGTGCCACAGCGGCTTCGTGCGCGTTGCCCGGAGGCACGATCAGCCCCGCTGCGTTTTTCTCGCGCGCCAAGAGGGCCAGCGGCAGTATGCCGCCTACCGGCCGCAAGGCTCCGTTGAGGGAAAGTTCGCCCGCCAGATAATAGCCGTGCAGATGATCAGCCGGAATGATGCCCGCTGCCGCCAGCAGGCCCACAGCCAGGGGCAGGTCATAGCTGGCGCCGCTTTTGCGCCGCCAGGCCGGGGCCAGGTTGACGGTGACGCGCGCCGGGGGCAATTTGAAGCCGCAGGCCCGCAGGGCCGCCAGCACACGGTCCTTGGCCTCACGCACGGCGGTTTCGGCCAGCCCCACCATGGTGAAGGCTGGCAGCCCCTGGCGTGTCATGTCCACTTCCAGCTCCACAGGATAGGCGTCCACGCCTTCCACGCCGCCGCTGTTCAGCCGTACCACCATGCAGTCATCCGGGCGTTGTTATTCCACCTTCTGGCCGATGCGGCTCCAGCGGATGTCGTCCAGACCGCCCCATGACCAGTAGATGCGCCAGGCCTTGGCCCGGATGGCGCTGCGGTCCACAAAGCCCCAGAAGCGGGAATCCAAGGAATTGTCGCGGTTGTCGCCCATGACGAAATACTTTTCGGCGGGCACCGTGACCGGCCCGAAATTGTCGCGCACCGGCGCCACATGGTCCGGTTCCGTGAAGCGGGCATAGGGCTCGTTCACGGCTTCCCCGTTACGGTAGAGCTGCTTGTTGCGTATTTCCACGGTATCGCCGGGAGTGGCAACAATGCGCTTGATGTAGTCCACACTGGGGTCTTTGGGGTATTCAAAGATGATGATGTCGCCCTTGAGGGGATCATCCCCCCGGTAGATATGGGTGTTGGTAAAGGGAATCCTGACTCCGTAGGCAAACTTGCTGGCCAGCAGGTGATCTCCCACCAGCAGGGTCTGGAGCATGGACTCCGAGGGAATCTTGAATGCCTGCACAATGAAGGTGCGGATGATCAGGGCAAGAACAAGTGCGACAATGAGAGCCTCGCCGTATTCGCGCCAGAGGGGTTTGGTGGGACGGGATGTGTGCACAAGACTCATGCTGCTTTCCTTGTTTCGTTTTTTTCGCGCGCAAGTATGCCCTGCCCGCCGGGTGATGGCAAGCGTTGCTCCGGAATTGTCCTCGCCCCGTACGCGGGAAAGAGGTCAATGCAGACGGAGCGCGAAGTTGATCATGAAGCAGAGCGCGATGCAGAGCATGACCGGATTGATGTCCCGGATGCGGCCCGAAAAAAGCTTGATGCCGACCCAGCTCACAAAGCCGAAACCAAAGCCCGTGGCGATATTGAAGGTCAGTGGCATGCTGATGATGGTCAGAAAGGCTGGCAGGGCCACGGTGAAATCCTTGAAAGCGATGTTGCCCACCTCCTGCATCATCAGGGCACCTACAATAATCAGCACCGGGGCTGTGGCATAGGCGGGAACCAGGGCCACCAGCGGTGCGAAGAAAAGGGTGAGAAAAAAGAGCACGGCAATGGTCACGGCCACAAGGCCGGTGCGGCCGCCCTCGGCCACGCCCGCGGCGCTTTCCAGATAGCTGGTGGCTGTGGTGGCGCCAACGATGGCGCTGCCCATGGTAGCCAGGGAGTCTGTGATCAGGGCCTTGTCCAGATTTTCGATATGCCCGTCCTCGCGGACAAAACCGGCCTTTTGCGACAGGCCGATGAGCACGCCCATATTGTCAAAAAGGTCCACCATGGTCAGGGTGAAGATGATGGAAAAAAGCCCGTGGTGCAGGGCACCCATGAGGTCCATGTGCAGAAAGGTCTGCGTGGGCAGGGGCAGGGAGGCGGAGAAAAGCTCTCCTTCGGGCAGCCGCGAAACGCCCAGAACCATGCCCGTCACGGTAATGGTCACAATGCCGATGATCATGGCACCCGGCACACGCAGGGCCAGGAGAGCGCCGGTAATGAAGATGCCCGTCACCGCAAGCAGGGTTTTGGGGGCTCCCAAATCTCCCAGAGTCACAAAGGTGGCCTGGCTGGCAACAATCAGCCCGCAGCTTTTCATGCCGATAAAGGCGATAAAGGCACCTATGCCCACCACAATGGCGTACTTGAGGTCTGTGGGCACAGCATCAATGATCATCTGGCGGATTCTGGTCACGGTGAGCAGCAGAAAAATCACGCCCGAAATGAATACCGCCCCGAGGCCCGTTTGCCATGTGTAGCCCGCCGGGCCGCAAATATAGTAGGCAAAAAAGGCCGTGATGCCCAGGCCCGGTGCCACACCCACGGGAAAACGCGCCCAGAAGCCCATGATCAGGGTTGCAATGACCGTGATCCAGATGGTGGCGGCCACGGCGGAATCCTTGGGCATGCCCGCATCGGCCAGCATGGAGGGGACAACAAAAATCAGGTAGCACATGGCCATGAAGCTGGTCAGCCCGGCCAGCAGTTCCCTTTTGACTGTGCTGCCCCTTTCGGCGGGGCGGAACAGCTTTTCCAGAATATTCATGGTGGATATCCTTTGGTTCTGCATTGTTGTGCAAAAAAACTTTTACCCCAGAAAGGCCCGGACGCCGGTAAAAATGACCTGGGCGGCAATGGCGGCCAGCAGCAGACCCGTCAGCTTGGAGAGTACGGCAATGCCCGTTCTGCTCAGCATGCGGGCCAGGGGTTCGGCCATGACCAGCAGGACGAACATGCCCAGCGCGGCAATGAACAGGGAGAAAATGCCTGTCAGCACCTTGTCGGCGTTCACGGCTGTTGCACCCATGACCATCACCGCGCCGATGGAGGCCGGCCCCATGCCCAGGGGGATGGCCAGGGGCACAACGCTGATGTCGCCTTCTTCGGGCGAGAGCGTATGGCTGCCGTTGTCGTTCATCAGGGAAACGGCGGTAAGAAAAAGCAGCACGCCCGCGCCGATGCGGAAGGCGTCCAGAGTGAAGCCGAACAGACTGAAAATATGCGGCCCGAACAGATAGAGTACTGCGCCGATAACAAATATGGCACAAGACGTTTTGGTGGCCACCGTGAGCTTCTGCTTTTTGTCCATGTGCTTGGTGCCGCCAAGAAAGGCGCTCAGCACAGCCGGGGGCGTCATCAGGGCATAGATTTTGAGGCTGGTGGCCACCACATCGGAAAAAAATTCCATACACTCTCCTTGCGCCGACAGCGCGGGCAGTTTTCCGGTTCAGGCGAGGGGTTTTTCCTGCGTGACGCGGGCCTTTTCCGGAACGTCGCTGGTAACCCACACATTGCCGCCGATCACCGCGCCCTTGCCCACGGTGATCCGCCCCAGAATGGTGGCTCCGGCGTAGACGGTCACATTGTCGCAGAGAATGGGATGGCGCAAAATGCCCTTGGTCAGCGTGCCGTCGCTGCTCTTGGGGAAGGAGAGCGCGCCCAGGGTCACGCCCTGGTACAGGCGGCAGTTGTTGCCGATGATGCACGTTTCGCCGATGACCACGCCCGTGCCGTGGTCAATGAAAAACTCTTCGCCAATGGTCGCGCCGGGGTGAATGTCGATGCCGGTTTTGGAATGGGCCATCTCGGCAATCATGCGCGGTATGAGCGGAACCTTGAGCTTGTACAACTCGTGGGCGATGCGGTGATGGAACATGGCCTGCATGGACGGATAGCAGAAAATGGCTTCGCCCGGACTGGTGGCTGCCGGGTCTCCCTCATAGGCGGCCTTGGCGTCGCCCGCCAGCAGGCGGCGGATTTCGGGCAGACGGTCCATGAAAGCCAGAACAGCTTGCCGCCCCTCGTTTTCACACGAAGCGCAGGATCTGTCCTGTCCGGCGCAACTGAAGCACAGGCCGCGCACCACCTGCTCGCTGAGCATGCGCCAGATGCTGTCCAGATTGGCGGCCAGATGGTAGCGTATGGATTCGGGGCGCACGTCGGGGGCGCCGAAATAGCCGGGAAAAATGGCCGCGCGCAGACGCTCCAGCACTTCGGAAAGTATGGGGAGGGAAGGCATGGGCTCCCCCTGGACGGAACGGCGCCAGACGGTATCCAGAGAAAGGGGATGACAGAGCCGCTCCACCAGATTGTCCACCAGAGGGATGGAGGAGGCGTTCAGGTCGTTTCTTTTCTTTTTCATGGCAATGTCCTCTGTGCCGGATTTTGCGTGTGCCCGTGGATGCCCTGTTCCGGAGCGCCTGTGCGCATAATCCAGAAGGCAGCATTGACAAAGCGCCGGTTGATGTGAGTTCTGTCGCCCCAATCTCCTTACGGCCGAGCAAACTGGGATCAAGTTTTTTCCAGGCTGGATCAGAAATATCGTGCCGCCTGTGGGCTGCTATGGCATGTATTCCTCGCTTGCGGGTGCAGAAAAATGAATTGTGCCACAAAATAAGATTTTGGACAAATTTGTGGCTGCCATGCCTGAAGCGGTATTGTAACTATTCGAGATATCGAATATAATACAAACAGCTCTTGGGGGGGAACAGTTTATGGATATCATGTCTGCAAGAGAAGCAGCTGATAAGTGGGGCATATCCCAGCGGCGTGTTGCTGTCCTTTGTTCTGAAGGGCGCATTGATCAAGCTCAACTGGTGGGAAACTCTTGGATTATGCCGGCTACGGCAGAAAAGCCCGTTGATGCAAGGAGTATTCGGCATATACCTCCCGCTGGCGGACGGGCAAGACCCTTTCTGAAATGGGCAGGAGGAAAAGGTCAACTACTTTCAGAGATCGAAAAATATTATCCTTTTGTAGATGGAAAAATAACAAAATATGCAGAGCCATTTGTGGGTGGAGGTTCGGTATTGTTTGATATATTGGGAAAATATCGTTTGGATGCGGTATATATCAGCGATACTAATCCGGATTTGGTCAATGCTTATGTTGTTGTTCAAAATGAAGTCAATAAATTGATTGATTTGCTTATGCAAATGCAAGAGGATTATGTTCCAATGGGAACCGAAAATCGCAGGTCTTACTACATAAGAAAACGAGAGCGTTTTAACGAGCGTAAAATTTGCAGCGATACTTCGGCCAGTCCTGAGCGAGCTGCATTATTTATATTCCTCAATAAAACCTGCTTTAATGGATTGTATCGGGTAAACCGGAAGGGGCAATTTAATGTTCCGATGGGCGCATATAAAAAACCGCCGATTTGTGATGACATAAATCTCCGGGCAGTATCTGAAAAGCTACAAGGGGTAAAGATCTTTTGTGGGGACTATCGAAAATCTGCTGATTTTATTGATAAAGATACATTTGTATATTTTGATCCTCCCTATCGTCCTTTGAGTGAAACAGCAAGTTTTACAGCGTATACAGAAGATGTATTTGACGATGAGCGGCAAATTGAGTTGGCGAACTTTGTTCTCGAGATGGACAAAACGGGTGCACATATTGTTGTGAGTAACTCTGATCCAAAAAATACAAACCCTGATGATAATTTTTTTGATAACATCTATTCTGGAAGGCATATCAAGAGAGTTGAAGCAACGCGCATGATAAATAGCAAGAGCACTGATAGAGGTAAAATAAAAGAACTGCTTATATCAAACTTCAGGAGGTAGATATGTAGTCCTGGGAATATGCGTAATGTCCTACGGTAGAAATATGCATATTCCGAGGATGAAATTGGGCAAGATTTTTGATATGGAAATATTGGAAACACAGTAATATTACTATGAAATCGTCCTATCACACTGTAATGGAAAAAACATTGTAGAGTAAATGGGAGTAGTTCAATATGTCAGATAGAGATTTTGATGTATGGCTTTCTGGTTTTCGTGGTAGCATTTCCAACTATGGATACTATATTGATTTTGAAAAAGTTTACCATAACGTTGATAAGATGAAAGTTGAGCTGAATATTTTGAACTCGCTCATTGGCTCAGGGAATATTGAGGTTGAATTTGAAGATCTTCTTTCCCGATATCCTGAAATCCTGAAATGTATCCCTTTGCTGCTGGCTGTGCGAGCGGATGAAATCTACGCTGCTGATGGGGAAGGGGCTTTTTCTTACAGCTTCAAGAAGCAAAACCTGTCTGTTGGGCAATATAAAGTCTTTATGAGAAAAACCGGATTGTTCGACCTCATTTCCCGCCATCTTGTGAACAACCTTGTGGACTATGCTACCGGTGTGGAAACAGGCTTGGACTCCAATGGGCGCAAGAACCGTGGTGGGCACCTTATGGAAGATCTGGTTGAGAGCTTTATCGTTGAGGCAGGTTTTATCAAGGATAAAAGTTACTTCAAGGAGATGTATGTGTCTAAGATGACGGAGAAATGGGGCGTAGACCTTTCTGCAATCTCCAATCAGGGGGCGATGGAAAAACGCTTCGATTTTGTGATCAAGACAGCTAACATGATATATGCGGTTGAAGCCAATTTTTATGCTAGTGGTGGTAGCAAGCTCAATGAGACTGCTCGCAGTTACAAAACACTTGCACTGGAGGTAGATACAATAGATGAACTCTCCTTTGTATGGTTTACTGATGGAAAAGGCTGGATAAGTGCCCGTAATAATTTGAGAGAAACTTTTGATATTATGGAGCATATTTACAACATTAAGGACATGGAAAGCGGCATCATCAGCGAGATTTGTAAATAATGGCGAAAAAAATCACAAAATGGAAGCCGGAAGATTTTGAACTGGAAATGACCACGCATTGGTCATTTCCAAAGCGTGGGGATTGGGCAACACACGATGCCAAATGGCGTGGGAACTGGTCTCCCTATATTCCCCGCAATATCCTGTTGCGTTATTCGCAGGAAGGCGATTTGGTGCTTGACCAGTTTGCTGGTGGTGGGACAACCCTCGTTGAAGCAAAGCTGTTAAACCGAAATATTATCGGAGTCGATGTGAATGATATTGCACTTGACCGCTGCAAAGATAAAACAGATTTTGAACACGAAGATGCAAATGGAAAAGTTTATATCAAAAAAGGAGATGCTCGCAATCTTGATTTTATCCCTGACAAGAGCATTGACTTGATCTGCTCTCATCCGCCATATTCAAATATCATACAATATAGCGAAGATATAGAGTCTGATCTCTCACATTTTTCTGTAAAGAAATTCCTCGAAGAGATGAAAAAAGTCGCTTCTGAAAGCTATCGAGTGCTGAAAAAAGATAAATTCTGTGCTATTCTTATGGGAGATACCCGAAAGAAAGGATATATGATACCATTGTCTTTCGAGGTTATGCGGATCTTTGAGGATACAGGGTTTACGCTCAAGGAGCTTATCATCAAAGAGCAGCACAACTGCAAGGCTACAGGATATTGGAAAACAAATAGTGTGAAGTACAATTTTTTGTTGATAGGACATGAGTATTTATTTGTGTTCAAGAAGTAGATGATAAAATGATACTTCATTTCGTTGTTCATTTCATGTCTTCCCAGAACGGGAGCGGGCTGATTGCGTGTCTGTTCCGGGAAAATCCAGATGCGACCTTTTTCGAGGGGGGAACAAGTACTCCCAAGGCAGATTTTTTGTGCCGCAGGCCTTCAGGCAATGCGCGCTTCTGCCGATAGGCAAAGAAGAACAGACAGGTGTTCGAGGAGGAAACCATGAACGACGTGCAAATGGGCATGAGTGTGCGCATCACCAGAGAAGCTCTGGATTTTCAGGCAGGCATGGCCGCCGCCGTGATCAACGGCAGCCTGGACAAGAGCGCGGAAATGCAGCAGAACCTGGCCCGCAGTCAGGGCCTTGCCGCCGAAGGTATTGGCGTCAGGCTCAACACCTCGGTCTGAAGCATCCCCGCCCTGCCGTGCTGTTGTGCGGGCATTGGACACGGCAGGCGCGGGAGCGTCCGGCCTGTCGGGAGATTTTTTCCGGCAGGCTTTTTTTGTCGGCGTCCTGCCAGGACGCCCATATACTGTCCCCGTTGAGCGCGCAAAAATCGAGGCAGGCGAATGCTCCACGGGACGAAATGGCGTGAAGGCCGTTTCCGCGTCCGTAAATGTTGTCATTTTCTGCGGATTGCGGCTAAAGTTTTTTCGCATTTGTCCGATCAGGGAATGTTGAGCGGTGGAAGAAGCGGGCGGAAGGGCACTCTGCCTTCCCGCAGCGCATCCCGGTTGCAAGGAAGCAGTGATCCATTCAGGGAGGAATGGTCATGTCGCAACACATCAATGAAATATCTCCGACGGGCGTATCCCCGCCGGAGCGGCAATGTGCCGGAGAAGAAGGAAAAAGAGCGCTTGTGGAGCGTTATCTGGACCTTCTGGAGGCAAACAGGCAGGCCTGCCGCGCAACAGTTACCGATGCGGGGCTGGCTTTGGATATGGCGGGATTTGTGCGGCGTCAGCTATGCTGGCCTTCGCCGCAGACACGGCTTCCCACAGCCTTGCTGGCGCGGGCTCTGGTGCAGCGCGTTCCCGAAACGCCGGACCAGTAGGCGGGTACAGGCCTCCGCAGGCCCCCAATGCCCTGCGGGGACGCTGCCGCCACAGCACTGTGCCCTGTTGAAAAGCGCGGGAGGCAAGAGCCTTGCGGATCTTGCCCCGGCGCAACACTGCCCGCCGTGTCTCCACGGCGCGGAGTCATAACCAAAGCATCACTTTTCCGTGACATGGAGGGATGCACCGCAGATTCGTCCGCTCACACGCTGCCGGAGAAAGACTTCTTTCTCCGGCAGTTTTTGCTTGCGGGGAGAGCGCGGTCATTTTTTCTCGCGGCAGGCGTGGCTGAAATCGGCCGCGTACAGGCGCGAAGGCGCTCCGGGCGTGTGGTGGGAAGGCAGGACGAGAAAGATCGTCTGGCGTTCCAGGCCGTTGTCGGTCACGCATTGGGCCAGATTTTCCAGGTTTGTCCAGTGCAGTTGCTCTGCGGGCCAGCCCACCCTGTGCGCACAGAGCACAGGGGTGCGGGGCGGCAGGCTGCGCAGCAACTGGGCCTGAAGCGAGCTGGCCGATCCCGAAGAAAGATACACGGCCAGGGGGGCGCCGTGAGCGGCCAGAGCGCCGGGCTGCTGGGCTTCGGGCACGGGCGTGCGCCCCTCTGCGCGGCAGATGATGAGGCCTTGGGCCGCCTCCGGGATGGTAAAGGAAAGACCTGCGGCCGCGGCTGCGGCGCAGGCCGCGGTCACGCCGGGGATGACGCGCCAGGGAATGCCGTCGGCATCCAGCAGGGCCGCCTGTTCGCGCAGCGCGCCGAACAGGGAGGGGTCTCCCGTATGAACGCGGGCCACGCTCCGGCCCTGCAGGGCTGTGCGGCGCACCAGATCGTGGCATTCTTCCAGGGTCAGCGGTGCGGAATCCACCACTCTGGCATTGGGGGAGGCGCAGTCCACCACGGCTCTGGGCACAAGAGAACCGGCGTAGAGCACCAGAGCCGCACTCTCGATGGCCTTGCGGCCTTTGAGGGTCAGCAGTTCGGGGTCGCCGGGGCCTGCGCCGACAAAAGACACAAGGCCGGGAGCGGAAGCGGGATTATGGGGCATGTGTACCTTCTCTGGCTTTTGCGGCCGGAGCAGGGCCGCCGGACTTTTTGGACGGACAGGGCCTGCCCTTCGTGGCCGGGTCAGTTTCCGGGTTTGCTGGCCAGCAGCAGAAAAACGGGATTCTGGGCCGCCAGATGCACATCGCTTCCCAGTTCCCTGCCCACAGCCGTGGAAAGCTGAACAATCTCCACCGGCCAGCCCAAACGCTCCAGAAAGCGGCGGCAGAGAAAAAGGGTGTCCAGCAAAACGCAACTGGCGACCACGCGCCCGCCTTCAGGCAAACGGCGGCAGACGTGGTGCAGGATGTCCTCGCCGTCTTCGCCCGACAGCCCGCCCCCGATAAATACCCGCTGGGGGTCGGGCAGGGATGCCAGGCATTCCGGGGCCTTGCCCAGGCGAACATCCAGAATGGCTGCGCCGAAGCGGCGGCGGTTTTCCTGAATGCTCATGGCCCGTCCGGCGGACCTTTCCACAGCCACCACACGGCCCTCATGGGCCAGCACGGCGGCTTCCAGCGAAACAGCGCCCGACCCGGCGCCGATATCCCACACCACATGGCGCGGCTCAATGGCCAGCAGGGCCAGAGCCGCAGCGCGAACCGTCTTTTTGCTGACAAGGCCTTTCTCCGTTGCCAGTTGCGCGGTTTCCAGCCCCAGGCACGGACGGCGCGGCGGGGATTCGGGCACAAGCAGCATGGTGCAGGCCGGGCCAAAGGTCTGCCCTGCGGCCTCGGCCAGGCTGAGGTCAGAGCGGATTTCGTCGTCTGCGCCCATGCGCTCGAAAATATGGGTGCGGAACCAGTCCACACCGCGATCCAGAAGGTGCCTGGCCAGAACATCCGGCGGCATGCGCGCATCGGTCAGCACGCACAGGGGAACGTCTTTTCCCGCAGCGGCGTTGAGGGGGGCAAGGTCATCGCGTCCGTGCAGGGACAGGCAGACAACCCTGTGCCAGGGCAGGGCCAGGCGCGCGCACGCCTGCTGCAGGGAACTGACCGCAGGCAGCAGCAAAAGGCTGTCCGGCCCGAGGCGGCGCGCCAGCGTTGCCCCTATGCCGAACAGCAGGGGATCCCCGTCGGCCAGCACCAGCACCCTTTTGCCTGTTGCGCGCAACTGGCTGAGGCGGGTCAGCAGCGGTTCCAGAGGCAGCGTCAGGGGCAGCAGGCGGGCGGTCAGGGCAGGGTCTTTTGCCGGGGAGTCTGCTTCCGGCGCGGCAAACTCTTCCAGCAGGGCCTTGCCCCCGCAGATGACGTCGGCCTTGGCGGCCATCTCCTGTTGGCACGGCGTGAGGGCCGCCAGACCGCGCGGACGTCCGCAGTCCAGCCCCAGAACCACAATGGGGTGGAGTTTCGCGGTGGAGGGCTCAAAAACAAAGAGCGATTGCAGAATTTCCGCCGTGGGCGGCCATTCCCCGCTTTCTTCCGGCGATTCGGCTGCGGGCGGAGAGGCCGGCTTTTCACGGGGCTGCTCGTGGTCATGGGGGCGAGTCTTGCCGGTGGCAGAAGCCGGGGCAGCCTGCTGTTCGCGAGTGTCTTCCGCGGCGAGCGGAGCCGGGGGCGTCTGTTCCGGAAGGTTCATGCCGGGCAATGCGGCCTGCTGCTTCATCGGGATTTCCGTTGTGGTTTGTGAGGGTTCCGGCAAGAGGCGGGCATGACGGTCGTGCCCGTGGCGTCCGTCTGCGGGGGGCACAGCGTCAGAAGTTCCCTGCCGTCGGTATGGAAAAGGTGCAGCCTGACCGGTCGTCCCGCCAGATGGGCCGCGTGGCGCGCGGCCTGCTCCGCCACGCGCAGCAGGATTTTGGGGCCGCGCGGATCAGGCAAAAGAAGTTCCAGCGCATGGGCCGCCGTTGCGCAGTTTGCCACCGTTTCCGCGCAGGCCGCGCCTTCGGCGCGGCATATGTGGGCGAGGGCCGCCATGTCCAGCAGGGCAGTATGGGCATGGGTGCAGGCATGGCCCTGTGCCAGCTTGAGCAATTTTCCGAAAAAGCAGCCCCAGACAATGTCCTTGTGGGGCAGGGCCCCCGCCTTTTTGAGAGAAAATCCGGCAAAGTCCGCGACCTGCAAAAAGCAGGAGGCTGGCAGATGTGGGTAGCGCTGCATGAGAAGGCGCTCGGAGCGCCTGCCGGTGGTCAGGCAGAGGAGCGGGCAGCCTGTGGCTGCGGCCACAGCCAGCCCCTGTTGGATGGTGGCTTTCCAGGCAGCATGGCTGTAAGGGCGCACAGTGCCGTGCGTGCCCAGAATGGAGATACCGCCAAGAATGCCCAGACGCGGATTGAAGGTTTTTTTTGCCAGGCGTTCTCCTTCGGGCACGCTGACAATGACGGTCAGTGAGCCCCGGAACACGGGGTCGGGAGGATGCAGCAGGGCATGGCGCAGGGCAAAAAGCATTTGCTCGCGCGGGACGGGATTGATGGCGGCCTGTCCCGGCGGAACGGGCAGGCCCGGCAGGGTGACGCGGCCCACACCGGGGCCGCCCTCGATGCGGATAGCGTCCTGCGCGGGCGTATCTTCCGGCAGGGCGAGAACCGTGGCCGTGATGTGCGCGCCGGTGGTCACGTCGGGATCGTCGCCGCCGTCCTTGACGATCCGGGCATGGGCAGCCCGCAACAGCGCATTCTGCTCCGCCAGCGCGGGCAGTTCCGGGGCAGGGCCGGGAGAGCAGGCGTCCACCGCCAGTTGGCAGTGTCCGCGCGGCACGCCCCCGGCAAAGGGCGGCAGGGGCACGCGCACCGTTGCGGGCGCATGCCCGTGGCGCAGCAGGTGCAGGGCAGCCAGAGCCGCGCCCGTTGCGGCGCTGCCGGTGGTGAAGCCCTCGCGCAGGCCTTTTGCCGTTTTCATGCCGGATCGTCCAGCCATACATGCCCTTTGGCCACCAGACTGACGGGGCCGTCAACGGCGGCCGTATCGGCCCCGTCCCGAAAAGACAGGCGCACGTCCAGAGATGTTCCGCCGGGCTGCCGGATGGAGAAGTCGCGCCGCGTTCCGCCACGGGCCAGGTGCAGGGCCAGAGCCAGAGCGCCGGAACCGCAGGCGTTTTCAAGAAAGGCGCTGTCCGTATCGCGCACATGAACCAGAGGCAGCATTTCCGGCTGCTCCCCGTTGTGCCGCCACCAGATGACTCCTGCGGCCGACTCTCCGGTCAGGCCGTGCTTCGCGCGCAGTGCGGCCGCCTGGTCATGGCAGTGGTCTGGAGAAGGAAAGGCGGGTTCTTCCACAAGAAGATGGCAGATGCCCGGCAAGCGCACCAGAAAAGCGTCTCCCCGCTTTTCTGGGGGAGGCAGCACGGGCAGGGTCAGTTCGGCTTCCACGCGCCAATGGGGCGCGTTGCCGCGCGCACGCAGGCGGACGGGGCTGTGCCAGCCCGAAACACGGATGGCGTCACGGTATTCCCCGAGTGCGGGGAAGGCGCATGCGGCATTGGGGAGCATGTCTGCGAGCATGTTTGCGGCAGCGGCGGAAGGGGGGGGCACGGCCTCCCCGCAGCGGCAGGCCAGCAGCGCGCCCACGGCACGGGCGGCGTTGACGCAGAACTCGCCTCCGGCCATGCACAGGCTTTTGTTGCCCACATCCACAAAGCCGACCTGCTCGCCGCCAAGGACGGAGGGCTCCAGAACCTGTCGGGCCAGAGCGGCCTGCCGGGCGCTGTCCAGCCCGGCGGCGGGGAAAAGCAGGGTGGTGTTGCCGCCGGGGCTCCACTTGGAAAATGCTGTATGGGGCATGCAGCCTTCTTTGCCGGTGGGCGGGGGATTTTTGTCTGAACGGCGGACGCGCCGCTGCGCAGGGACGAAGTTTTTTTCGGCGTGGCCTCCCGAGGAAAAGTTTGCACGAATCAGTGTTTTTTTCAAGCGGGATGGAGGGTTGGCGCACAGGGCAGGAACGTATGCGGCGGCATTGCGGGGCAGAACTTCGGGAGGGCGCGGCAGGGGAAAAACGGCTCGCCGGGCGCAGGAGAAAGCGGCAAAGAAGCCGAGTCTTTTATTTATCTTGCGGTTTTTCCCAAATGCACATATGCTGTGAGCAGCTTTCGGACTCAAGAGTCGGGGGCTGTCAGGCGGGTTATGCGATCTGTACCGCACAGATCGACGAAATCAAACACTGTTTTGGGAGGCATCATGAAAAAATCTTTCCGTCTTCTGGTTCTTGCGGCTGCGCTTGTTCTGGGCTTTGCCGTGGCCGCTTCGGCCGCGCCGAACTGCAACAAGAAAATCGAGAGCTTCGACTTCGTTGTGGACTATTCCGGCTCCATGATGATGAAGAATCCCCAGCTCAAACAAGACAAGATCGTGGTGGCCAAAAACGTGCTTTCGCGCGTGAATGCCGCCATTCCGAATCTGGCCTACAACGGCGGCCTGCACACCATTTCGCCCAACGGCGTTTTGCTTGAGCAGGGCCCCTGGAACCGCGCCGCCATGGATGCCGCCATCGCCAAGCTGCGCACCGGCTTCACCATTTTTGGCCGTATGACCCGCATGGGCGATGGCCTGCAGGCCTATGAACCCTTCCTGTCCAGCATGAAGCGCGACGCCGCCGTCATTCTGGTTACCGACGGCGACAACAACCGCGGTGCCGATCTGGTGGAAGTTGCCCGCCAGATGTACGCCAGCCAGCGCGATCTGGTCATTCATGTGATTTCCCTGGCCGACACCAAGAACGGCGAAGAAACCATCAAGCAGATTGCTGCCCTGAACCCCGCCACCGTGGTGGTGCGCGCTGAAGAACTGGCTACCAGCGATGCCGCTGTCGAGCGTTTCGTGTTGGCCGTGTTCTGCCGTGACGAAGACGTCATCGTGCTGCGCGGCGTGCATTTTGCCTTCAATTCCTATGCCCTTGACGGCAAGGCCATGGGCATCCTGAAGGAAGCCGCGTCCCTGATCAAGGCCAATCCCAACAAGCGCGTGGTGCTCACGGGCTGGACCGACTGGGTGGGCAGCGATGCTTACAACATGAAGCTTTCCAGCCAGCGCGCCAACTCCGTGAAGAACTTCCTGGTGAAGCAGGGCGTTCCCGCCAGCCGCATGACCACCATCGGCCGCGGCAAGTCCTTCAAGTATGACAACAAGACCGACGAAGGGCGCGCCATGAACCGGCGCACCGAAGCCGCCTTTGAATAGGCTGGCAAGGTACTTTTGACGACACCCAAAAAAGCCGGGCGGCATATGCCGCTCGGCTTTCCCTATGAGGAATCTATGCGCAAGAGCATGATGTGCACCGTGTTGGCGTTGGGTTTTGCCCTTGGCGGCTGCGCCCTTTTTGGCGGCAATTCTTCTGTTGAGGAAGAGGCTGCCCCGCAGCAGGCCGAGGCGGCTCCCGCTCCCGAGGCCCCGGCGGCGGAGGAAGCAGCCAAAGGCAAGACCGGGGCAGACAAGAAAGCAAAAAAGAAGGCCGAGAAAAAAGCGCCGTCCAGAGGCGCCAAAACCGAAGCGCAGATTGCCGCAGAGCTGGAAGCCACCGGCCGCAAACTCGCGGCGCAGGCCGGGCGCACGCTGGTGCCCTCCAAGGCGGCCAAGCAGGTGAGCCGGGACGGAGCGGACTTTGTGGCCACCTATGTGGAAGTGGATGCCGGGCAGGTGCGTACCGAAATGCGCCCCGGCACATCGGCGGGCCAGTATGTGGGCTTTGTGCGGTATCAGGAAAAGTTCATGGAATGTCGGGGAAAAAGCAAGAAGGACGCTCTTGCTGCTCCCTGCCGTCAGGTCAAGACCCGCAACCTGACCGAGCTCATCCGCTACGACGGCAAAAGCTGGCATTATTGATCGGGGATTTGGGGGGCCGACGGCAGACAGCGCCTTGCGGGCTTTGCCGTTGGCCCGCCGCGCCTGTGCTACAGGCTGCGGCGAAGTTTGTTCCATATCCAGTGGGCGCATTGGGCGGGGGACTTTCCCTCTGCCGGGCAGCGCAACGAAGCGTAGCGCGCGTACAGTGCCTCCCGCTCGGCGAAAAGTTCCTGTAAAGTCTCGCCGGGATTCATGGCAATGCCCCTTTCGGGATTGCGCGCAACGCGCTCTTCAATGATACGGAAGGGGACCTCAATATGCACTACGGGGCCAAGGCTTGCCAAATGCGCCATGGCCTCATGGCGGTAGACCACGCTGCCCCCGGTGGCAATGACTGTGCGCCGGGCGCGGACAGCGGTGACGACGGTGCACTCCACGTCCAGAAAGGCCGACTTTCCCAAGGCATCGGTAATGTCCTGCAGCCGTGCGGCGTAGACGGCCTCAATGAGGTGGTCGCTGTCCACAAAGGCCCAGCCGAGCTTGCGGGCCAGCACCTTGCCCACAGTGCTTTTTCCGGCTCCGGCCATGCCGATGAGGCTGATGCAGGGCACGGTTTTGGCGGGGGCGGCGTTTGCTGTGCACATGGAGGCCGTATAGCAAAATCCCCACAGCGTGTCGACAGGGCGCGCAATACGTTCCCGGCCTAAAGTTTTTGCGCCGCACGCCGATGAGGGCAGACAAGGAGCGTTCCCCATGCGTACAAACACCGGCTTCATGGCCTGCCTTTTTCTGCTGCTTTTCTGTTCTCCTGCCCTTGCAGGGCAAGCGTCTTCCCAGAGTGTCCGCCATATTGGCGAATTGCCGGGATCTGCGGGCACATGCGCGGACTGCGGCCTGCGTGAGGGCAGCCTCAACCATACCTGGATGCACGGCGGCGGCGCACGTTTGTACTGGAACACGCTGACCAGACCCCGGCAGATTCTCACGAGCGGGGCACGGTTTACGGACCCGGCTTCGTTGCCCGAACTGCAAGTAGCGCCTGTGCCGAACAAGAGCAAGCCCCGCACCGGGCGATCCCGCCCCCGCGCTTCCAGGGTCGCCGCACCGGTGGCCAACGCTGCTCCGACCAGCCCCGCTCCCAAGGGAGTGGGGTCTACGGCCCTGCAGGTGTCCGGAGCGCCGAAGGCGCCACAGACCCCCGCGCCTGCCGGGGGAGCTCCTGCGCCCAAGGCAGATACGCCTGCCACGCCCGCGCCCGAAATGCCTGCTACACCCTCCCGACCGGCAGAACCTGCGCAGGACAAGGCAAAAGAGTCCGGAGAGCAGCCGCGGCTGCGCGATATTTTGCTGCCCACAGGCGGGGCTTCCCTGCCGGGCGCGGAAGCAGGGCGTCTGTAAACGTGCGCTCCAGGCTCCGGCCTGCTCGGCATTCTTTCCTTGACGGCATGCCTGCCGCCGTGTAAGAAATTTTTTCTTGTTGTCCGCTTTTGCCGACAGGGTCTTTCTTTGGGCATTGCCCGGTACGGGTACGCCGATTTTTTTCGGAAATGAAGCGCCTCCCCGGAGTGGCCGAAGCGGGTTTGTGCCTGTCTGCCTCCGCTGTCGTTTTGCGGCATGTCGGAATTTTTTTGTGAGGAGTTCCCGATGAAAAGAACATATCAGCCCAGCAAGATAAAAAGAGCCCGTGCGCACGGTTTCCGCGCCCGCATGGCCACCCCCGGCGGACGGGAAATATTGCGCCGTCGCCGCGCCAAGGGCCGCAAGCGTCTCAGCGCCTGAGCGGCCGGAGTGTCGTTTCGGGACGGTCATGCGCCAGTACGGCCTGCCGCGCCAGCGGCGTATTCGCAAGCGGGCGGACTTTCAGGCCTGCTATGAAGACGGAAGGCGTTTTCATTCCGAGCACTTTCTTGTTTTTGTTGCGCCGGGCGCACAGTCTTGCGGTACGCGCTCCGGCGCGGCGGTAACCCGCAAGGTGGGCGGTGCCGTGACGCGCAATCGTATCAAGCGGCTGCTGCGGGAATTTTGCCGACTGTACCGCGAAGATCTGCCCGTGGATGCCGATATTGTCGCCGTTGCCAAGAAACATGCGGGAGAAAGCGCGTTGGGCCTGACTGACGTGGCTTCGGAACTGCTGCCTCTCATGCGACGCGCGGCCCGCAGTTGCGCGGAGCGCCGTGACCGGGACGGACAGGCATGATGGAGGCGCGGCATGTGGTGCGCAAAATCTGCGTTTTCCCCATACGCGTATACCAGCGCTGCCTTTCTCCCATTCTGCCTCCTGTCTGTCGTTATTGGCCAACCTGCTCCCAGTATGCCGCAGAAGCCGTCCTGACCCACGGGCTTTTGCGGGGGGGATGGCTGGCGCTCAAACGTCTGGCCCGTTGCCACCCGTGGGGCGGCTCGGGCCATGATCCTGTTCCACCACCGCGACATCGCCGTGATGTTCCGCCTCTCTCCCAGGAGTAAGCGTCCCCATGCAAGACGGTAAAAATCTGATTCTCGCCATTTTCCTCTGCCTTGTGGTCATTGTCGGCTGGAGCTATCTGGCCGAATATATGGGCTGGGTGCAAAAGCCCGACCCCGCTGTGGTTGCCCAGCAGCAGGCCCAGCAGCAGAGCCGCCAGCAGGAAGGACAGGAGGCCGTCGCACCGCAGGAAGCTGCTGCGCAGGCTCCGCTGCCCGCCTTTGTTCCTGCGGCGGGGCGGGATATGACCGTGCGTACGCCGCTGTACGAGGCTGTCATCCATACCGGCGGCGGCATTCTGCGTTCGTTCAGGCTCATGGAGTTCCGCTCCGGGCTTGAAGCCGAGGCCCCTCTGGTGGATATGGTCACACCTCAGGCGGCGGCAGTGGCTCCGTTGGGGCTGGTCATCAACGGCCAGCCCTCCTGGAGCACGGGACAGTGGACGGCAGAAGGTGCGCCCGACAATCTGGCGGTCGCCCAGGGGCAGGAGGGCGCGTTGCGGCTCGCGGGCGAGGTGGACGGCCTGCGCGTGACGCGCGAACTGACTTTCAGCGCCGGAACATATTTGATCCGGGAGAAAATCCGCATTGCCAACACGTCTTCCCAGGCGCGGAGCATGCGCATCGGATATACCGTGGCTGCGGACGGCAGCAACGCCTCTGGCGGCAATTATGATGCCATGCGCGTGGCCTGGGACAATGACGGCAGCCTGGAGGACGAATCTTCACCCAAAACCCTGGAAACCACAGGGGTGCAGGCCAGCGGAAAGATCCACTGGGGTGGGGCCATGAGCACTTATTTCCTTGCCGCTGTCCTGCCTGGTGATCCCGCTGGTGTGACGGTCAAGGGCCGCATGCGGCAGAATGTATACCGCGCGGCTCTGGAAGAGCCGGAGGTGCTGCTTGTTCCGGGGCAGGAGCGGGAAGTGACGGTCGCCTACTGGATAGGGCCCAAGACGCGCGACGGTCTGGAAGCCGTGTCGCCGGAACTGGCCAGAAGCATTGATCTGGGCATGTTCCAGATCATTGCCAAGGGGCTGCTCTGGCTTCTCAAGTTTTTTTACGGCTATGTGCACAATTGGGGGGTGGCCATCATTCTGCTGACCATTGTCATCAAGGTTCTGTTCTGGCCCCTGACGGCCAAGAGCTATGCCTCCATGGAGCAGATGAAGAAACTGCAACCGCACATGCTGGCCATCCGTGAAAAGCACAAGGACAACAAGGAGCTCATGAACAAGGAAATCATGGCTCTCTACAAAACTTACGGCGTCAACCCGGCCAGCGGATGCGTGCCCATTCTGATCCAGATGCCGGTCTTTTTCGGTCTGTATCAGGCTTTGCTGACAGCCATCGAACTGCGTCATGCGCATTTTGTCAGCCAACTTCCGGGGACAGACCTGCTCTGGCTTGCCGATCTGTCGGCCAAGGATCCGTACTACATCACGCCCATCATCATGGGGGTGACCATGTTTGTGCAGCAGAAAATGAGCCCGCCAGCCACAGATCCCATGCAGCAGAAGATCATGATGTTTCTGCCGCTGATCTTTACCGTGCTTTTTCTGGGCTTTCCGTCGGGGCTTGTGCTGTACTGGCTGGTCAACAACATTCTTTCCATCGTGCAGCAAAGAATCATGATCAGGAAGGCCGCTTCTCCGGCTGTCGGCAAGCAGTGACGCCGGAGTTTGCGGATATTTTTTGTTGCGCGCGGGGTCTTGCGGCAATTTTGCACGGGCCGCGCGCATGTCGCAGACGCCACGGTCTGCTCCAATGAGGATTTCGCATGGAAGGGTTCAAGGAATTCCAGAACAAGGATCTGGACAGCGCCATTGCCGACGCATGTGCCTATTACAATACAGAGCGGGAAAAGCTTGAAATAGAAATCATCCAGGACGCCAAGTCGGGCATTTTCGGCATCGTGGGCGCACGCAAGGCCAAGGTACGGGCGCGCCGCGTCCGGCTGCGCGAAGCGGTGGAAAGCATTTTGGGCAAAAAATCCGGCGCGGAGGAAGTTTCTTCTGCGCAGGAGGGGACTTCGAGAGCGTCGGCGAAAGAACCGCAAATGGTCAGGGAAAGCAATGCCGGAAACGGCAGGCGCGGCGGGGCACGGCCGGCTTGCGACGATGCCGCGACACAAGGCGCGCCCGCTTCTCTGCAGAAAGAAGATGCGGCTGCGGAGCCTGTGGCCGAAGCCGCGCCCTCTGCCCCCGAAAAAAAGGAAATTTCGCAGGAAAGTCGCCGGGGCAGGCGCGGACGCGGGCCAAAGGAAGGAGCCGCCGAAGCGGCGAGCCCGGAAGGGCCGGATGACGAGCTTGAAGAAGGCGCTGAAGGACTGCCCGCCACACCTCTGGAACAACTGGACGCCGAACGTCTTCGCTCTTCTGTGCTGGAGGCGGCACGCACGCTGGTGAAGCCCATTCTGGGGCGGGATCCCGAGCTTTCCGTGCGTGTGGAAGGCGGCAAGGTGCATGTGGGCATTGACTGCGGGGAAGACTCCGGCCTGCTCATCGGCCGTGAGGGACAGACGCTGGCTGCCCTGCAATACATGCTCTCACGCATTGTTTCTCACGGCATGGCCGCGTGTGTGCGTATCCATCTGGATGCGGGGGACTACCGGCTGCGCCAGGACGACAAGTTGCGCGAAATGGCCCTGGCTCTGGCCGCAAGGGTACGGGAGAGCGGGCGTTCCTGCTCCACGCGCCCTCTTTCTTCCTACCATCGGCGCATTGTTCACGTCTGCCTGCAGGAAGTGGAGGATGTCCAGACGCGCAGTTCGGGCGACGGCCCGCTGAAGCGTGTGGTCATCACACGCAGAAAGAGCGACAGAAATTAGAACCGCCGTGAACGTGCCTGCCGCTGCCCGCCCGGCGGAAGGCCGGGGATACGCGCATGAATGCCGAACCGCAAAGCACCATCGCCGCCATCGCCACCCCGCACGGAACCGGCGGTATCGGTATTGTACGGATTTCCGGGCCGCAGGCCAAGGAAGTCCTGAGCCGGATGTTTTTGCCGCTTTCTCCCCATTTTGCGAACTTTCGCCCCTGGGTTCTGCACCGGGGCCGCATTCTGGATGAAAACGGCGAGCCTCTGGACGAGGTGCTGGCCGTTCACATGCCGGGTCCGCGCTCCTTCACCGGCGAGGACGTTGTGGAAATACACTGCCACGGCGGGGCCTTTCTGGTACGGGCGGTGCTGGAGAGCGTTCTGCGCCGGGGCGTGCGCCAGGCCGAGAGAGGGGAGTTTTCACGCCGGGCTTTTGTCAACGGCCGTATGGATTTGAGCCAGGCCGAAGCCGTGGCGGAAATGATTGCCGCACCGTCGCGCGAGGCATTGCGGTACGGTCTGGCCCGGCTTGACGGTTTGTTGGGCCAGCGGGTGAAGGCCCTGCGGGAAGATCTGGACGGGTTGCGCGCACGGGTATGCCTGTCTGTGGATTTTCCCGAAGAAGAAGTGCCTGAACTGGATGCGGAAAGTTTTTGCGCTCTGGTCGACGGGTTGATTCTGGGGGTGCGCCGCCTGCTGGCAGGCAGCCGGAGAGCGGGAGCCATGCAACACGGCGCGCGGGTGGTGCTGGCCGGATCCGTCAATGCCGGAAAATCCAGCCTGCTCAACGCGCTGCTGGGGCGCAATCGCGCTCTGGTCACGGACATTCCCGGCACCACACGGGATTTTCTGGAAGAAGCCTGCATGCTTGACGGTCTGCCTGTCTGCCTGACAGACACGGCGGGCTTGCGCCGGGATGCCGGAATTGTGGAGCAGATGGGCGTGGAGCGAAGCCGCGAAAAAATTTCCGAAGCTGATGCCGTGCTGCTTGTGCTGGACGGCGGGCGCCTGGGCGAAGCCGGGGCTGCCGCGGCCCGGTGTCCTGATGCCGCGTCCAGAGAGGTCTTGGAGGCTGCGGAAACCTGCCCGGTGCTGGCGGTCTGGAACAAGAGCGATCTCGGTTTGCCTGCGGTATTTCCCCCGCGCTGGCTGGAAAAAACGGAATGCTGCGCTGTCAGCGCCCTTTCGGGCGAAGGCGTGGAGGAATTGGCCGAAAGGCTGCGCGCGCTTCTGCTGGCCGACGGGCGCGAGCATGTTCCCGGCGATGGTCTGGCCCCCAATGCGCGGCAGTCGCTGGAACTGGAGGAAGCTCTGAAGCATCTGGAGGCTCTGCGTCTGGATGTGCTGGAAGGGCAGCCCCATGATTGTTGTGCCGCGCGCCTGGATCTGGCTGCCGGGCATCTGGAGGCGGTCACGGGCCTGTCCAGTGCCGAGCAGGTGCTGAACAGCATTTTTGAGCAATTCTGCATCGGCAAATGATATCATGAAGACCGACATGCCGCGCCGCCTGAGCAGCGAAGAAATCAATGCCCTGCCCCAGTTCCGCTATGACGGCCCTGTGCATGTGGTGCGTTCCTGCGAGCAGTGGCAAGCCGCCTTGCCTGACGTGCGTTCGACGCGGCTGCTGGGTTTTGACACGGAGACGCGGCCTTCCTTCCGCAAGGGCAAACGCAATGCCCCTGCTCTGGTGCAGCTTGCCACAGCCCGCGCGGTTTATCTGATACAGCTTTCCGCCCTGCCTTTCGGCCCCCACCTTGCGGAAATTCTCGCCAATCCCCTGCAAATCAAGGCTGGTGTGGGCATCAGGGACGATATGTGCGATCTGACCAGACTGCACGACTTTGAACCGGCGGGCCTGACGGATCTCGGCGGCGTGGCCCGCGCGCACAAGTTGCCCTGCCACGGGCTGCGCAGTATGGCTGCCCACTTTTTTGGCTGGCGCATTTCCAAGGGATCGCAGTGCTCCAACTGGGATCTGGCAGAGCTGACGCCGCGCCAGATCGTCTATGCCGCCACCGATGCCTGGATCGGGCGGCTGCTTTTTCTGCGCATGTGCGAACTGGGGCTGATCCCCGCATGCCCTGCCGGAGTGGAGGCCTGCCTGCCGCAGGGCGCGGAAGCGGAGGAAGAGGGATGACTGCCCCCGCGCCGGGGCCGCGTCTGGTGTTTTTTACCGGCGGCACAGCCTTGCGCGACCTGAGCCGCCAGCTTGCCGTATTTACCCGCAATTCCGTTCATCTGGTGACGCCCTTTGATTCCGGGGGCAGTTCGGCTGCCCTGCGCCGGGCCTTTGCCATGCCTGCCGTGGGCGACATGCGCAACAGGTTGCTGGCCTTGGCCGACGGTGATCTGGTGCCTTCTTCCGTGCTGGATTTCTGCGCATCCCGCCTGCCGGACAGAGCGGGTGCCCCAAAAGGCACGGACAGAATAGACCACGAGAACATGCGCCGCAAGCTCAGGCAGGAGTTGGAGAGCATGGGCAAAAAAAACCATGCTGTCTGGGCGGGCATGCCGTCGGACTTTGCCGGACCTTTGCGTTTGCACCTGAATTTTTTTCTTCAGCGGATGCCCGCGGATTTTGATCCCTTCCGCGCCTGTCTGGGCAACCTTGTCCTGGCCGGGGGATATTTGCACCACAAGCGCGATTTTTCCCCGGTCATGGCTTTTTTCAGCCGCCTGCTCCACACGCGGGGAGTGGTTTTGCCCATTGTGGGCGAAAGCCTGCATCTGGCGGCCCGACTGGCGGACGGTTCAACGGTTGTGGGCCAGCACCATTTCAGGCATCTGGCCCAGCCCGTACGGCAACTTTTTCTGACCGTGCATGAGCCGGACAGGGAAGGGGAGCGGCTTTTGGAGCAGACGGCCTGCCGCCCTCCCCTGGCCCCGACCTGCGGCGTCTATCTGCGCAGCGCGGCGGCCATTTGTTATCCCATGGGCAGTTTTTATACCAGCGTGCTGGCCAATCTTCTGCCGCAGGGGGTAGGCCGCGCCGTGGCCCAGACGCCCTGTCCCAAGATATTTATCCCCAATTCCGGACGCGATGTGGAACTGCAAGGACTGACGGTTTCCCGGCAGGTGGAGATGCTTTTGCGGCATCTGCGCGAAGATGCGCCCGATGCGCCCACAGACAGCCTGCTGCACCATGTTCTGGCAGACAGCCGCAATGGCTGCTACGAGGGCGGGCTTGACGCCGCGGAGCGTCAGGCTCTGGAGCGCATGGGTGTGCGCCTGACAGAAAGGGATATGGTGTGCGGCAACGACCCCCAGCGCCACGATCCGCTGCTCACGGCCCGCGCCCTGATGGAACTTGTGCCCGGAAGCGCCGGGGAGGTTTTTTGACATGACAGGCTGCGGGAAAAAAGACGCTTGTGCGGAAGGAGCGGAAATTCCGGAAGCCGGGGACAAGGGCGGCGCGCTGGACATATCGCACATGGCGGGGCACAGGCTGGATTATGCCTTGGGCGCGCTTCTGCCGCATCTGGGGCTGCGGGGGCGCAGGCGCTGCCTTGAGGCGGGAGGTGTGCTGGTCAACGGAAAGCCGTGCCGGGCGGCTTACCGGGTGTGTCCGGGAGACAGGATTGCCCTTGCGCCGAAAAAGGAGGCGGAATCCGGGTCCGGTTTTTTCCCGGCGGGTATGCCGCGCCTGGTGCAAGTGCACGGGGAGTTCTGCTTTTTTTTCAAACCCGCGGGATGGCACACTGTCACTCTGGCTGGCGGCAACCCCGGTCTGGAAGGTACGCTGCCCCGCCTGCTGCGGGAAGGGGGGCACGGGCATCTTGCCTTTTGCCGTTTGTTGCAAAGGCTGGATCACGCCACATCTGGTCTGGTCTGCGGGGCGCTCAGCCCTGCGGCGGAAGACGCTTTTCGCGCTGCGGAGGCTGCGGGCAGGTGCGAAAAACGCTATGTGGCCTTGCTGACGGGCAGGCTGCCGGGCAGTGTGACCGCACAGGGCGTTGTGCAGACAGACAACCGTGCGACAAGCCGCGTCACTTCCGTCCGGGCGGAACCCCAACGCTGGACGGATTTTTTGCCGTTGCGCGTCTGGCAGCCGCAGGACGGGGAGGGGGCAAAGGTGCTGGCCGCCCTGGCGGGGCACGGTTTTTTTGAACCACCGCTTCTGCCGCCGCAGGGGATGACGCTGGCCGCATGCCGCATCCGGCGCGGAGCCAGGCATCAGATACGCGCTCACGCCGCCGCTCTGGGCTATCCGCTTTGGGGGGATGTGCGGTACGGCTTTTGCGGTCAGGGACATGGCGGAGATCAGGAAAAGTTTTTTCTGCATCACGGCGGCATGCGCTTTCCCGGCGCATATTGTACGGCGGATGCGCCCTGGCCGCTGCCCGCGCACTTGGCCTCTCTGGTCAGGGAATGGCTTGCGGGCGCGCCGGACTGACGCTGCCCGACAAATTTTGCGCCCGGAACTCTTGGCACAGGGCTGCCCGTCCTGTATGTTGCGGAGAGTATGGCGCAAGTGTTGCCTGCCCGTGTGTCTTTTTTGTTCCTTGCGCCGGGGCTTTCCGAACCAACAAGGAGTATGGATGTTTGCCGCACTGTTGCCCAAATCCGCGCCTTTTCTCGCCATGCTTGCGGAACAGAACGGGTTTTTGCGACGGATGGTCGCCCTGCTTGTGGAAATGCTGGAAAATCCTGAAGAAAGAGACCGTATCTACAAGGATATCGCCTTTCTGGAAGAAGAAGCCGACCATCTGTACGGAAAAATCATCCGCGCTCTTTCCCAGAGCTTCATCACCCCCATTGACCGCGAGGACATTCTGCGCATCAATCAGGAGCAGGAAGAATGCATGGACTGTCTGCACAGCCTGAGCACCCGCCTGCACATTTTCGAGTTCCGGCGCATCCGTTTCCCGGCTCTGCAACTGGTGCGTACCATCAATTCCATGCTGGAACTCACCCGGAAAATGCTGGACGGTCTCGCCCACCGGAAGGACTGTCACCTGACGCGGGCCTTTCGCTCCCTGCGTTCCGAGTGCGACATGCTGCTGGCCGTGGGGCTGGCGGAAGTCATGGACGAAAATCCGGAGCCGGAACCCGCCCTGTTCATGCAGGTGCTCAAGTGGAGCCAGACCTATGAGCGTATGAGCATTTTGCTGGAGCGGGTCAATTCCGTTGCGGAAACCATTGAGGAAGCGGTGTTGAAAAATGCCTGACATCCCGGTGCTGCTGGCCATCATCGTGATCGTGGCCCTGATTTTTGACTTCACCAACGGCGCGCACGACTGCGCCAACGCCATTGCCACAGTGGTTTCCACCAAGGTTGTCACGCCGCGTTTTGCCGTGGGGGCGGCAGCCCTTCTCAATCTGTGCGGAGCTCTGCTGGGCACGGAAGTGGCAAAAACCCTGGGCAGCGGCATTGTTCTGCCGCAGGTGGTGGAGGGCAGCCATGTGCTTGTGCTGGCCGCGCTGGCAGGGGCCATTTTCTGGAACTGCCTGACGTGGTATTTCGGCATTCCCTCGTCATCGTCCCACGCGCTTATCGGCGGGCTCATCGGAGCGGCGGTGGCTGATGCGGGTTTCGGCGCGCTCAATGGGCAGGGAATTCTGGAAAAAGTGCTTGTTCCCCTGGTGGCGTCTCCTCTGGCGGGCTTTGCCGCAGGCTTTCTGCTCATGCATGCGGTCAACGTGATCTGCGCATATATCCACCGGCGAAAGGTGAACAGCGCCTTCCGGCGTCTGCAACTGCTTTCCGCCGGGTTCATGGCTACCAGTCACGGGCTCAACGACGCACAGAAGACCATGGGCATCATCACGCTGGCTCTGCTCATTTTCGGGAAGATTGACTCGGTGGAGGTTCCCCTGTGGGTCAAGTTTTCCTGCGCCGGGGCCATGGCTCTGGGCACTGCCATCGGCGGCTGGAAGATCGTCAAGACCATGGGGCACCGCATTTTCAAGCTGGAGCCGGTGCATGGATTCGCCGCCGAAACATCGGCTGCGGCCGTGGTCACCGGAGCTTCTCTTCTGGGCGCGCCTGTGAGCACAACCCATACCATATCGGCCTGCATTTTCGGGGTGGGATCCAGCAAACGTTTCTCTGCGGTTCGCTGGAACGTGGCCGGAAGTCTGGTGGTAGCCTGGGTTCTGACTCTTCCGGCGGCGAGCATCGTGGGCTTTGTTTCCTGTCATGTACTGAACATGATCTGGAACTAGCGGCACAGGCGGGGCGCGTTCGACGATGTGCCCGGCAGCCTTTCAAGCCTCCAAAAAAACCGGACAATTCCCCGCGACACGAAAAGCATCTCCGGAGATGCCCCCAGCAGTGTCCGGGGATGCGTCCGGGGTCTGCTCCGTAACAGGTCAGCGCCCGGCGCTTTCGCGTTCCTCCTGGCAGACGCGGCACAGGCCCACGCCCGGCAGGGCTTCCAGGCGCTTGGAAGGAATGGCTTCGCCGCATTCGCGGCAGCAGGCCACGCCGTTGATCCAGTCCGGACCTGCGCGGTCCACGGAAGCGCGGGCGCGCATGAGGGCGGATTCGCGGTCAAGGCGTTCCAGTTCCGTCGCCTGATCAAACACGTCCATAAAGTCCTCCTTGGGAAAGCAAGCGGCAACCCCGCCAAAGGGGGGTTGCCGTGGATTTTTTTGTCTTTTTGGGGAGCCTTTGCGTCCCGGAAAGCGTTATGTAGGGCATGGCAGGGCTTTTGTAAAGCCCTTACCGTGTTTCCGTTTTGTGCAAAATGTCCTCAAGGCAGGCCACAAAGACGTCCAGATCGTCCTGCTCTATGGTCAGAGGCGGCAGCAGGCGCAGGGTGGTGCCGTGGCTCAGGTTGCAGATATAGCCGCGGCGCAGCAGTTCCTGCCATACTTCATTGCCCGGCACGTCGAGTTCTATGCCGACCATGAGCCCGGCCCCGCGCACTTCGCGGATTTTGGGCGAGCAGCGTTTTTGCAGAGCTTCCAGAGATGCCCGCAGGTGCGTGCCCAGAAGGGCGGCCCTGTCGGCCAGCTTGTCGCGCAGCATGATTTCCACGGTCTTTGCTGCCACAGCCGAAACCAGTGAGCCGCCGCCAAAGGTGGTGGCATGGCTGCCCGGCGCAAAGCCCCGCGCTGCTTCATGGGTAGCCAGCATGGCGCCTATGGGCAATCCGTTGCCCAGAGACTTGGCGATGCTGATGGCATCGGGCTTCAGCCCGAATTGCTGGAAGGCCCAGAAGGAGCCTGTGCGGCACAGCCCGGCCTGCACCTCGTCGCACAGAAAAAGGATGTTCCTTTTCCGGCACAGGGCTTCGGCCGCGCGCAGCCAGTCGCCGGAAAGGGGCACAACGCCGCCCTCTCCCTGCACCACCTCCACCAGCAGGGCCGCGGTATTTGGCGTCAGGGCCGCTTCAAGGGCGGCCATGTCGGCGGGGATCTGGCGAAAGCCTTCGGGCAGGGGAGCAAAGCCTTCGCTCAGGTTCGCGCGGCCGGTGGCGGCCAGAGCGCCCAGAGTCCGCCCGTGAAAGCAGCCTTCAAGGGTGACGATCTCGCAGGCGTCCCGTTTTTTGACGGTGCGCATGTAGCGGCGGGCCAGCTTGATGCAGGCTTCGTTGGCTTCTGCCCCGGAATTGCAGAAAAAGGCTTTTTCGTGATGGCTGGTGGACAGGAGCAGGCGGGCCAGTTCCAGTTGCTCTTCCTGATAAAAAAGATTGCTCACATGCCAGAGCTTGCGGGACTGGGCTTCAAGCACTGCGCAGAGTTCGTCATTGCAGTGTCCGAGGGCCGTTACGGCAATGCCCGCCAGCAGATCCACATATCTTTTGCCGTCCGTATCCCAAAGATGCGCGCCCTTGCCGCGTGCCACGGCCAGGGGATAACGGCTGTAGGTGGAGCAAAGCAGGTTTTCTTCCTCTTTTTTGACAGAGGCGAAGGCTTGGGACATGGGGCAAACTCCTTTTTCTGGTGACAATGAGGGGCGGTTGCCTTGCGGGGGAGGCGGCATCCGGCAAGCCGCAGGCATGCAAAGCGGCGTGCGGCGGCAGGCAAAGGCTAGCGGCCGGTATGCCCGAAACCTCCGCTACCGCGGTCCGTGGGGGCAAGGGCCGCCACTTCACGCCAGAGCGGCCGCACGCAGGGCTGGAACACCAGTTGGGCGATGCGGTCGCCGTTTTTGATGCGGCGCTCCTCTCCGGAGGTGTTCAGCAGAAAGACAAAAATTTCTCCGGTATAGTCGGGGTCGATAACGCCCACGCCCTGCGCCACCACCAGCCCCTCGCACGCGCCAAGACCGCTGCGCGAGTAAACAAAACCGGCTACTCCCGGGACGTGGGGCTGCACGCTGATGCCCGTGGGCACGCGCAGCCGCGCACCGGCGGGAATGAGGGCTTCTTCTGTTTCCAGACAGGCGCAGAGATCCAGCCCCACCGAATCCCGTGTGGCAGGGGTCAGGCTCTGCCGGTAATGGAGGCGCGCCTCCTGGCGCACAAAGGCCACATCCACAGGCCGGGCATCGGGGCCGGGAGAAGCAGGGGGGACGATGGGGTTCATGCAGACGTTCCGCGTTTGGCAGTTTTTTCAGAGAGACGCTTGTGGTAGCGCAGTTCGCGCGCGGGGGCAAGGGGGATACACTTGTCCATGAGGATGTGCATGAGGGTAGCGCAGTTCGCGCGCGGGGGCAAGCCATCGCCGACCGCACACGCCGCGAAATACAGACCTGTCAGGTTCCCTCCTTGCACGCTGCATGGCATCCCGATACTCAAACAGATTGGTTTGGAAAATACCTGGACTTTTTCGGCTGTTTCCCGCACGAATGGCTCAGGCTGACCATGAAATGACTTCCAAAATGGAATTTTCCGGGGCGAATCTCCGGAAATTCCGAACAGTCCAAAATGAAGGCGGGCGCAGCGTTTCCCGTAACGTGGACGTTTATAATCTGGATGCGATCATCTCCGTGAGCTGCCGGGAGAGCAGTGAAAAAGCGTTTTTTGTGGGCGGGCTGAACGCGGGAACCCGGAGCATTTCCCCGGATCGGGGTAGAGGAAATATCATGTCAAAAATGTCCATTGCCGTGGTGGGCGGCGGCCTTGCGGGCTGCGAATGCGCCCTGCGACTGGCTCGTGACGGGCACAGCGTCACCCTGCTGGAGCAGAAGCCTGCCCACCGTTCGCCTGCTCATGTGAGCGACTGTCTGGCTGAACTGGTCTGCTCCAATTCCTTGCGTTCTGACGAGTCCACATCGGGCATTGGGCTGCTCAAGGCCGAAATGCGTCTTCTGGGCAGCGACTTTCTGGCCGTGGCCGAGGGATGCCGCGTGCCCGCAGGCAAGGCCCTGGCTGTGGACAGGGAGGCTTTTGCCCGGGCCATGACCGCGCGGGTCGAGGCCGAGGGCAATATCCGCCGTGTGGAAAAACAGGTCAGCTCTCTGGAAGACCCGGTGCTGGAACCCTTTGCGCGGGAAGGGGGGCGGGTGGTTATTGCCGCCGGGCCTCTGGCGTCCCACGGGCTTTCCTCGTCTCTGGCCCAGGCTGTGGGCGCGCAGCACTGCTACTTTTACGATGCCATTGCGCCCATTGTCTGGACGCATTCGCTGGACCACTCCGTGGTTTTTCGCGCTTCGCGCTACGGGCAGGAGAACGGCGAGCCCGCAGGGCAGGGGGATTACCTGAACTGCCCCATGAGCAGGGAAGAATACGAAACTTTTTATGAGGCCCTGCTGGAAGCCCGGACAGTTGCAGCCCACGGCTGCGAGCAGGAAAAGCATTTCGAGGGCTGCATGCCTGTGGAGGCTCTGGCCCGGCGGGGAGCGCGCACACTGGTTTTCGGGCCGCTCAAGCCGGTGGGCTTTGTGGATCCGCGCACCGGACGCCGCCCCTGGGCCGTGCTGCAACTGCGCGCGGAAAACGCCAACAACGATACCTGCAATCTGGTGGGCTGCCAGACAAAGCTGATCCAGAGCGAGCAGGCGCGCGTTTTCCGGCTCGTGCCCGGCATGGAGGCGGCGGAATTTGCCCGTTTCGGCAGCATGCACCGCAATACCTATGTCAATGCGCCCCTTGCCCTGGCGGACGATCTTTCGCTTGTGGCGCGCCCAGGCATCCATCTTGCCGGGCAGATTACGGGCGTGGAAGGCTATGTGGAGTCGGCGGCCTGCGGCCTGTGGTTGGGCCTGCTGCTTTCGGCCCGCGCACGGGGGAGGGATCTGCCCCTGCCGCCCGCAGAAAGCTCCCTGGGGGCGCTGTTGCGCCATCTGCGCACACCGGCCAGGCATTTTCAGCCTTCCAATGCGCACTTTGGGCTCATGCCGGAACTGGGAGAAAGGGCAAGAAAAAAGGACCGCAAAGCCCTGTATGCGGCACGGGCGCAGGAAGCTTTTCGCGCCTGGCTGCAAGCCCGGCGGGAGGAGGGGCTGGCGTGAGAGGTCGGGCCGGTTCTGCCATATGGCAAAAAAATATTGACGGAGCTTTATCTTGCGGGTATAAGACGAATCTGCCTCATTGTAGGAGCGTAGCTCAGGTGGCTAGAGCACTTCCTTGACACGGAAGGGGTCAGCAGTTCAAGTCTGCTCGTTCCTACCAAAAAAGACGCACAGGGGCTTGCCCCCTCACAGGCGGCGGAAGGTTTGGTGCCCCGCCCATAGCAAAGGTTGCCGCAGGGCAGCCAAAGACCGGTACTGGCGCAGTGGGGAGGTTTGCCTCCCCATTTTTTATGCATTTGTTGTGCGCCGCGCAAGGAGAGTGACATGGATGTCCGTGTGGAGGGGCAGATGGTGGAAGCCGGGGATTCCGTGGCGTCCACGCTCCGCAAAGCCCTGAGCGGGAAGAGGTTCAAGGCAGTGGTGGCCGCATGTGGAGCCAGCGGCGAACTGCTGGATCTCCACGCACCCCTGCCTGCGGGCTGTGATGCGCTGACGCCGGTGTTCGGGGAAGATCCCCGCGGGCTGGAACTGATCCGCCATTCTGCGGCCCATGTCATGGCGGCGGCTGTCAAGCGGCTCTTTCCCGAAGCCAGGGTGACCATCGGCCCGGCCATTGACAACGGATTTTACTACGATTTTGCCGTGGCGCGGCCTTTTTCCAGCGAGGATTTTCCGGCTATCGAGGCAGAGATGCGGCGCATTGTGGACGCCCGTCAGCCTTTTGTGCGCCGGGAAATGGGCAAGGCCGAGGCTGTGGAGTTTTTTCGGGCCGCAGGCGAAAGCTACAAGGTGGAAATTGTGGAGGGCATTGAGGGGGACACGGTTTCGCTGTACACCTGCGGCGAATTTACCGACCTCTGCCGTGGTCCGCATGTGCCGGATACGGGTTTTGTGCGCGCCTCCAAACTCATGAGCGTGGCCGGAGCCTACTGGCGCGGTGACGAAAAAAATGCCATGCTCTCGCGCATTTACGGAACGGCCTTTGCCGACGAAAAGGCGCTCGGAGCGTATCTGCAACAGCTTGAGGAAGCCAGAAGGCGTGACCACCGCAAGCTGGGCAAGGATCTGCGCCTTTTTTCCTTCAGGGAAGATGTGGCTCCGGGCATGGTTTTCTGGCTGCCCAAGGGCATGCTGGTGCGCACGATTCTGGAGGATTTCTGGCGGCGCGAGCATTTGCGGCGCGGGTATGAGCTTGTTCAGGGGCCGCAGATGCTGCGCGTGGAAACCTGGATGAAATCCGGGCATTACGACAATTACCGCGACAACATGTATTTCAGCAGCATTGACGAGGATGCCTACGGCATCAAGCCCATGAACTGCATTGCGCACATGCTCATTTTCGGAAACGAGCTGCGCAGCTACCGTGACCTCCCGCAGCGGTACTTTGAACTGGGGGTGGTGCACCGCCACGAAAAAAGCGGCGTGCTGCACGGCCTTTTGCGCGTGCGCCAGTTCACCCAGGACGATGCCCATATTCTGTGCATGCCGGAACAACTGGAGGAGGAGATCCTCGGCGTCATCCATCTGGTACGGGATTTGATGGGACTGTTCGGCTTTGAATACAAAGTGGCGGTTTCCACCCGTCCCGAACAGAGCATAGGCACGGACGAGGCGTGGGAAATGGCGACCAGCGCCCTTGTGGGCGCGGTGGAAAAGGCTGGCCTGCCCTATACCGTGAACAAGGGGGACGGAGCCTTTTACGGCCCCAAGATCGACGTGCGCCTTTTGGACTGCATCGGGCGCGAGTGGCAGTGTTCCACCATACAGGTGGACTTTACCCTCCCCGAGCGTTTCGATTTGGCTTATATCGGTCAGGACGGCGGGCGTCATCGGCCTGTCATGGTGCACCGGGCCATCATGGGTTCGCTGGAAAGGTTCATCGGCATTCTTGTGGAGCACTATGCTGGGGCTTTGCCCGTCTGGTTCGCGCCGGAGCAGGCCCGCGTGCTTACGGTTACCGGGGCTGGAGACGCCGCGGCGCAGGAGCTTTGTGCCCGGCTGAAAGATGCGGGAATCAGGGTTGCGTCCGATCTCAGGAACGAGAAGCTGGGCTTCAAGGTGCGCGAGGCCCAGGTGGCCAAGGTTCCCTATGTCCTTGTGGTTGGAGAGAAGGAGGCGCAGGAGGGCGGAGCCAGCGTGCGCCTGCGCAGCGGAGAAAATCTGGGGCTCAAATCCGTGACGGAGATTGCCGGGCTTGTCCGGGCGGATGCCGAAGAGCCTTTCAAACAGGGAGGTATGTGCTATAGCTTCTCCTAACATGAGATTCCGGCGCGACGTGCCGCAGGACGGCGTGCGCCGCAACGAACTGATCCGGGCGCGGGAGGTGCGCGTCATCGCCGCCGACGGCGAGCAGTTGGGCATTCTGCAACGCAACGAAGCCATTGCTCTGGCCAAGGAGGCGGGCATGGACCTGGTGGAGGTTTCCGCCACGGCCGAGCCCCCTGTGTGCCGGATAATGGACTACGGAAAGTTCAAGTACGAACAGCAGAAGAAGAAGCAGGAAGCCAAAAAGCGTCAGGCTGTGGTGCAGATCAAGGAAATCAAGGTGCGCCCCAAGACCGACGATCACGATTACGAAACCAAGGTCCGCCATATCCGGCGGTTTCTGGAAGAAGGCGACCGCTGCAAGATCACGGTATTTTTCCGGGGGCGCGAAATTGTCCACAAGGACCGTGGCATGAGCATTCTGGAAAGAGTGGTGCGGGATCTGGCCGATGTGGCCAAGGTGGATCAGGAGCCGCGCGCCGAAGGCCGCACGTTGCAGATGATGCTGGTGCCCAAAAAATAGCCTTTCTGTGCAGGGGAAATTTTTCTTGCGCGGTGCAAGGCTTTGGGGCATCATGCCGTTTCTTCCGGTGTGCCCTGCGCGCCGGGAGCATATGTTTTTGCCAAGGAGTACGCCATGCCCAAGATCAAAACCCGGCGTTCCGCTGCCAAGCGTTTTTCGCTCACCGGCAGCGGCAAGTTCAAGCGTCGCCGCCAGAACATGCGCCACATTCTGACCAAGAAAGCCCCTGGTCGCAAAATGCGCCTGGGCCAGTCCGCCATTGTGGACAGTGCCAACGAAAAGGCCGTGCGCCGGATGCTGCCCAACGGTTGATTGCCTGTGGGCACATGCCGCGTGGCGGGTTACCGTTGGCGGCAAGGCGCATGTGCGCCAGCGGCGCGTGTGGAGCCGTGACCAGAGTTCAATCCGCATCCCTCTCCGGAGGGCAGACAGTTTTATGCCATACGCTCCTTTCCAGGCTTCCCTCCGCCTGCCGGGAGCAAGGAGGATACGCTCATGCGTGTGAAGAGAGGATTGGCAGCCCATCGCCGCCACAAGAAATACCTGACCGCCGCCAAGGGTTTTCGCGGCGGACGCAGCCGTTTGTACCGCACTGCCCGCGAGGCTGTGGAACGCTCCATGCAATATGCCTATGTGGGCCGCAAACTGCGCAAGCGCGATTTCCGCAGCCTGTGGATACTGCGTATCAACGCGGGCGCGCGCCTCAGCGGGCTTTCCTACAGCCGCTTCATGCACGGACTCAAGAAGGCGGGCATTGATCTCAACCGCAAGGTGCTGGCGGACTTGGCTGTGTATCAGAAAGACGATTTTTCCAAGATTGTGGATCTGGCCAAGGCGGCTCTGGCGTAAGCCGCCTGCTTTTGGTGCCGGATGCAGCCTGCGTGGACGGCCCCGCCCGCTTGCGGGAACACGGGGCCATATGATAGAAACGGACGGCGTTCGCGCTGTCCGTTCTTTATTATGCTCTAACGTCAGCGCCGGTTCCCGGCGCGGGAAAGCCCTCATGGATCTTATTGCTGCACTGGAAGATATTGTCCCCCAACTGGCCGATGGGCTGGAGCGGGCCACGAGGCCGGAGGAATTGGAAGCCCTGCGCGTGGACGTGCTGGGGCGCAAGGGGCGTATTGCCCGGATCATGTCCTGCCTGCCGGAGCTGGAGCCAGGTGCGCGCCCTGCGGTGGGGCAGACGGCCAACAGCGTCAAGGAACGCTGCAACGAGCTTTTCGAGGCCCGCAAGGCGGTTCTGGAGGCTGCCCGCGAGGCCGAGGCCCTGCGGCGCTTTGATCCCTCCATGCCCGGCCGCGCTCCCTGGCGCGGCAGCTTGCACCCCACAACGCTGGTGACGGAAGAAATCTGTCGTGTCTTCCAGGGGCTGGGCTTTGATGTGGCCTCCGGGCCGGAAGCGGAAACTGATCATTACAACTTTGCCTCCCTGAACATGCCGCCGGAACATCCCGCCCGCGACATGCAGGACACCCTGTACATCACCGACAGCGTCCTCATGCGGACGCATACGTCACCCGTGCAGGTGCGCGCCATGCTGGCCTCCCGCCCCCCCTTGGCCGTGATCGCGCCCGGCAAGGTCTACCGGCGCGACAGTGATCTGACCCACACCCCCATGTTTCACCAGATAGAAGGGCTCCTGGTGGGTGACGGCGTCAGCATGGCCCATTTGCGGGGCACGCTGACGGCCTTTGTGCATGCGGTTTTTGGCGCGGAAACCCGCGTGCGCTTTCGCCCCAGCTTTTTCCCTTTTACGGAACCTTCGGCAGAAGCGGACATTTCGTGTTGCATCTGCGGCGGTCAGGGGCAGATTGACGGCACGGGCTGCCGCGTGTGCAAGGGCACGGGCTGGGTGGAAATTTTGGGCTGCGGCATGGTGGATCCGGCGGTTTTCGAGGCTGTGGGCTATCCCGCCGATGTGAGCGGCTTTGCCTTTGGCATGGGGGTGGAGCGTGTGGCCATGCTCAAGTACGGCATCGGCGATCTGCGCATGTTTTTTGAGAACGATACGCGCTTTCTGGGGCAATTCGGTGCGTGAGGCGGGCACCGTCCTGCACGGTCGTGCTACTTGCTGGGCGCGCGCGGCGCTGGCTTTTCTGGCTTTGTGCCTGATCGTGCCGGAGCCTGCGGCCATGGCGGCTTCGGCGTACAGTGCGCGGCGCTCCGGTCTTGAGCCGCCGGGAGGCCCGCGTCCACTGGAAAATGTACCGGGTGCGTCTGTGGGGCGTACGCCTGAAGGCGGCATGGGATATACCGACGCATACGGCAATGCCGTGCGGGGCGGCGATGCCCGCGCAGATGCCCCCCGCCGCAGGCCGTCTCCCGTGCGGGAAGCTCCCCCGGCAGAGCGCCCTCTGCCCGATGTTCCGGCAGACAGAACGCCGGTCTGGAATTTCCGGTAGGCGGACACGCGGCGTGTGCCGGGAGTCCCCGCCCTTTCCGCTGCCGGAGGAGCCGGCGGCGATGTACAACCTCTGCGTCCGCAGCGTGCGGTGCGCCCACAGGAAAGAGTATGCTGCTTTCACTTTCATGGTTGCGTGAGTTCACTCCCTACGAAGGCACTGCCCAGGCTCTGGGCGACAGACTGACCATGCTGGGGCTGGAACTGGAAGACATCCGGCGGCCCCATGACGCCATTGCGTCCATTGTGGTGGGGCATGTGGTGTCTTGCGAGGCCCATCCCGAATCGGACCATCTGCACATCTGCAAGGTGGACGCCGGGCAGGAAGCCCTGCTGGACATTGTTTGCGGAGCGCCCAATGTGGCCCAAGGGCAGAAAGTTCCCGTGGCTCTGGTGGGCACAGTGATGCCTGACGGGCTGGTGATCAAGAAGGCCAAACTGCGCGGAGCGCCGTCGGAGGGCATGATCTGTTCCGAACGGGAGTTGGGCCTTGCCGACGAGCACAGCGGCATCATGGTTCTGCCGGAAAATTTTGTGGCGGGCAGGCCGCTGGTGGATCAACTGGCTCTGGACAGGGAAATTCTGGATATTTCCGTCACGCCCAACCGGGCGGACTGCCTGAGCGTGCTGGGGCTTGCCCGTGAAACAGCTCTGGCCTTCGGTCTGCCCCTGTCCGTTTCGCAACTGCCCCTGACGGAGGACGAGTCCGCTCCGGAAGCCCTTGTTCCCGTGAATATCGAAGAGCCGGAGCTTTGCTGGCTGTATGCGGGGCGCGTGCTTGGCGGGCTGCGCGTGGGGCCGTCGCCCGCGCATGTGCGCCACAGGCTGCATGCTGTGGGCGTGCGCCCCATTTCCAATATTGTGGACGTGACCAACTACATTCTTTTTGAATGCGGTCAGCCCCTTCACGCCTTTGACCTGGACAGGCTGGAGGGCGGGCGCATTGTGGTGCGCCGGGCCGTGGAAGGGGAATGCCTTGTCACGCTGGACGGGCAGGAGCGCCGCCTTGCGGCGGGGGATTTGTGCATTTGTGATGCCGGACGTGCGGTGGCTCTGGCGGGAGTCATGGGCGGGCTGGCCACGGAAGTCACGGCGTCCACCAGCACGGTCTTTCTGGAAAGCGCCGTCTTCCAGCCGGCATCCATCCGCAGAACATCCCGCAGGTTGGGGCTTTCCTCCGAATCTTCCTACCGTTTTGAACGCGGCATCGACCAGGAGCGCACACTGTGGGCGCTGGACCGGGCCTGCGCCATGATGGCCGCCCTGGGCGGCGGCCGCGTGCGGCGCGGGCTTTCCGTCAGCCAGCCGCGCCCTTTCCGGGCTGCGCGTGTGGACTTTCGTCCGGCCCGTGCCAATGCCCTGCTGGGGGTGCGCATTGAGCCGGAATTTGCAAAACGGACGCTTGCTGGCCTGGGCTGCGCCGTGGACACGGGCGAAAACAGCGCTGTGTGGCATGTTGTGCAGCCGTCGTGGCGTCCTGACCTGACCCGCGAGGCCGATCTGGTGGAAGAAATCGGTCGTTTTCACGGTCTGGACAGCATTGAGCCGGTTCTGCCGCCGCTGACGCGCTCTCTCGCGCGTGCCGGAGCCCCGGAATCGCGCCACGGTTTCTGGGCGCGCCTCAAGCGGTGGGGGGCTGGGCTCGGCCTGAACGAAGCCGTGAATTACAGCTTTGTGGGGCACAGGGATCTGGATCTTCTTTCCCTGCCGCGCGAAGGCCGGGTTTCCATCATGAATCCCCTTTCCGCGGAGCAGGACGCCCTGCGCACAGTGCTGGCTCCCGGCCTGCTCCATACCCTGCGCAACAATCTGGCGCAGGGAGCGGCTGGCTTGCGGATTTTTGAACTGGCCCACGTTTTTGCGGCCGAACCTTCCGCAGAGAGCGGTGTGCGGGAAACGGGCATGCTGGGTTTGTTGCTTTGCGGCTCCCGGCATGACGCGGCCTGGCCGCAGCCCGAGGAAGACGCGGACTATGCCGACCTCAAGGGACTGGTGGAAAATCTGCTGCACTTTCTGCATCTGGAGCCGCCGCTGTGTCGCGCGGCGGAGGCGCACCCCTTTCTCTTGCCGTGCGTGGATATCGAGATCGGAGGAAAGAAGGCAGGTGTCATGGGGCGCGTCAAACCCCAGATGGCGGACGTATACCATGCCCGCAAGGATGTGTGGCTGGCGGAATTGAATCTGGAAATCCTGCGGGACCTGCACGATGCCGTGCGGGTGCGCTTTGCAGCCCTGCCCGTCTATCCGCCGGTGCGGCGTGACATTACGGTGGCTGCCGGGCCGGGAGTCACGGTGGGGCTCATCATGGAGCATATGCGCGGCATGGCTCTGCCCCTTCTGGAAGATGTGGTGCTGGTGGCCTGTTTCGAGCCGGAACCTGCCGCCGGGGAAGAGCCTGTGCGCAAGCTTTCTTTCCGCCTGACTTTCCGCCATGCGCAGCGCACCCTCAAGGATGCGGAGGTGGACAAGGAGCGGGAAAAGGTGGCACAATCCTTGGTAAAGACTCTGGGAGTCACGGTATAGCGCGGCCGCGCCGTGCGCGGGCTGTTGGGCAGAGGTGGGCATGCCGGATTCGCAGCCGGAACACAGATACCGCATCGGCGAGGTTGCAGAAATGCTCAACCTCAAGCCGCATGTTCTGCGCTTTTGGGAAACGGAATTTCCCCAACTGGATCCTTTTCGTACGGCCAAGGGCCAGCGCCTGTATGCTGCGGAGCATGTGGCCCTGCTGCGGCGTATCCGGCAGCTGCTGCACGAGCAGGGCATGACCATCGAAGGCGCCCGGCGTGTGCTCCAGGGCAGTGCTGTGCTGGACGAATCCTTGCCGGAAAAAATTGTCGCCGTGCCGGACGCCAATTTCATGCGCATGCTCAAGCGCGAGCTTGCGGCCGTACAGCGTCTGCTCGGCAAGGAAGGATGAGTCGCCGCATTCCCCCTTGCCGGGATGCAACAGGCAAAGCACGAGCTTTTTCAGGAAAAAACCATGATTCTTTCTCCCTCCCTGCTCTCGGCGGATTTTTCCCGCCTGGCTGAAGAACTGTCCGCTCTGGAAGCCGCCGGGCTGACCTGGGTGCATCTGGACGTGATGGACGGCGCGTTTGTGCCCAACATCACCTTTGGTCCCCCGGTGATCGCGGCCTTGCGCCGGGTCAGCGGGCTTTTTTTTGACGTGCACCTCATGGTGGAGGATCCGGCGCGTTATCTGGAAGTCTTTTGCGAGGCCGGGGCGGATCTTCTGGTCATCCACGCCGAGGCCGACAGGCATCCGCAGCGCACACTGGCTGCCATCCGGGGCATGGGGCGCAAGGCCGGTCTGGCCCTCAATCCCGGCACGGACGTGAATGCCCTCCGCTGGCTGGCGGCGGACATGGATCTTTTGCTTGTCATGGGCGTCAACCCCGGTTTTTCCGGACAGAGCTTTTTGCCCGGCACATACGAAAAAATCCGCAGCGCCCGGCGCGTTTTGGACGAGAGCGGAGGGGCCGGAGTGCCCATCCAGATGGACGGAGGAGCCTGCCCGGAAAACGCGGCCCTGCTGGCGGAAGCCGGCGCGGACATTCTGGTTTCCGGATCAGCCTTTTTTGGTCACAAACCTTATGACCAGCGGCTGGAGGCCTTTTTGCGGCCGCTGGCGGGCCGGGTGGCGCGTCCTGCGCTGTCGGCCGCAGCCCAATGGAAAGCCCGCCTGCCGCGGGCATGATCCGCCACCTCCAAGAAAAAGGATTTTTTCATGCCCACCCGCAAACAGTGCGCCAATGCCCTCCGTTTTCTTGCCGTGGATGCCATTGAGCAGGCCCGCTCCGGCCATCCCGGCGCCCCCCTCGGCATGGCGGATATGGCCGAAGCCCTCTGGCGTCATGTCCTGAAGCACAATCCTGCAGATCCGCACTGGCCTGACCGCGACCGCTTTGTGCTTTCCAACGGCCATGCGTCCATGCTGCTGTACGCCCTGCTGCACATGAGCGGATATGACATGCCCACGGAGGAGATCCGCAATTTTCGCCAGTGGGGATCCAAAACGCCGGGGCATCCCGAGAGGGAACCGGAACTGGGCATTGACCTGACCACCGGCCCGCTGGGGCAGGGCATTGCCTCGGCTGTGGGCATGGCGCTGGCAGAAAAACTGCTGGCCGCCCGGTACAATACGCCGGAACACAGCATTGTGAATCACCACACCTATGTTTTTACGGGTGACGGCTGCCTCATGGAAGGTGTTTCCCACGAGGCCTGCTCTCTTGCGGGAACCTGGGGCCTGGGAAAGCTCATTGTCCTGTACGATGCCAACGGCATTTCCATTGACGGCAGCATTGACGGCTGGTTCACCGAGGACGTGGCGGCCCGCTACCGCGCGTGCCGGTGGCAGGTCATCGGGCCTGTGGACGGGCACAGCCCCGAAGCTCTGGACGCGGCCCTGGCCGGGGCGCGGGCCGATGTGGATCATCCCAGCCTGATCATCTGCCGGACATCCATCGGATACGGATCGGCCAAGGCAGACAGCGCGTCCTGCCACGGCTCGCCTCTCGGCGCGGAAAATATCCTTGCCATGCGCAAGACTCTGGGTTGGGAAGAACCGCCTTTTGCCGTGCCCGATGCCGTGCGTGCCGCCTGGGATGGCCGTGAACGTGGCAAAGAGCTGCAAGCCCGGTGGGAAAACACTTTTGCAGCCTACGCCAAGGATCATCCGGAACTGGCGGAGGAATTTCTGCGGCGTATGCGCGGCGATCTTCCCGCCGACTGGGAGCAGATTTCCGGGCGCATGGTGGAGGCGGCTGCGGCCTGCGGGGAAAGTCTGGCCACCCGTGTGGCCTCCCAAAAGGTTTTGGAGTCCCTTGTGCCGTATTTGCCCGAACTTGTGGGCGGCTCCGCGGATCTGAGCGGTTCGGTGGGCACGCGGACTTCCGCGTCTGTGGCAATGGATGCCAGCCGGGGAACGGGAAATTATGTGCAGTACGGGGTGCGGGAATTCGGCATGAGCTGCATCATGAACGGGCTGGCCGCGCACGGGGGATTCATCCCCTACGCGGGAACCTTTTTGTCGTTTGCGGATCAGGCCAAGAACGCCCTGCGTCTGGCTTCTCTCATGGGGTTGCGCGCGGTATGGGTGCTGACCCATGACTCCATAGGCGTGGGCGAAGACGGGCCTACCCACCAGCCTGTGGAACAACTGGGCATGCTGCGTCTGACGCCCAACTGCCATGTCTGGCGGCCCTGCGATGCCACAGAAACAGCCCTTGCCTGGCGCTGTGCCCTGGAAAATTCCTGCACGCCCAGTGTGCTGGCACTCTCGCGCCAGGCCCTGCCCGCATGTTCACGCAGTCGGCAGCAGGTGGCCGCCATTGCCCGCGGCGGATATGTGTTGCGCGACTGCGAGGGTACGCCCCATCTCATCCTGCTGGCAACAGGCTCCGAAGTGCATCTGGCGCTTGCCGCCGCCGACAGCCTCACGGCTTCGGGACGAAGGGTGCGGGTGGTCTCCCTGCCGTGCGCCGAAATTTTTGATGCCCAGGACGCTGCCTGGAAAGAAAGCGTTCTGCCCCGCGCCGTGCGCGCGCGCATCGCTGTTGAGGCTTCTGCTGCGGACTACTGGCGCAAATATGTGGGGCTGGACGGCGCGGTGGTGGGCATGGAGCGGTTCGGCGCATCGGCCCCTGCCAGCGAACTGTTTGCACGCTTCGGTTTTCGTGTGGAGCATGTGGTGGAAGTGGCGGAGGATGTGCTCACGGCCCTTGCCTGAGCGGACCACAGCCGGAAAGCTTGGTCATGCAATTTTTGGTGTCAGAAAAAAATTGCTGAAAGGAGGGGGTCATGCCCGTCAAAAAGATGCAGGATCTCGACCTCGCGGGAAAGAGCGTGGTCATCAGGGAAGATTTCAACGTGCCCATGAAGGGCGGAAAGATCAGCAACGACAAGCGCATACGCGCCGCCCTGCCCACACTGCGCGTTGCGCTGGAAAAAGGTGCCGGGCTTGTGCTGCTCTCCCATCTGGGGCGGCCCACGGAAGGACAGTATGAGGAAGAATTTTCGCTCAAGCCCGTGGCGGCCCGGCTTTCCGAACTTTTGGGGTTGCCCGTGAAACTGGCGGACACCTTGGAAGACGTTCGCGTGCTGCCGGGCCAAGTGACGCTTCTGGAAAATATCCGTTTTTTGAAGGGCGAAAAGAAAAACGATCCTGATCTGGCTGCCCGTCTGGCCGCCTTGGGGGAAGTTTACGTCATGGATGCCTTTGGGGCGGCCCACAGGGCCCATGCCTCCACAGAAGGCGCTGTCCGGGCTGCGGCTCTGGCCTGCGCCGGGCCTCTGCTCCAGGCGGAACTCGATGCCTTTGCCAAAGTGCTGGACAATCCCGCCCGTCCGCTGGCGGCCATTATCGGCGGCTCCAAGGTCTCCACCAAGCTGGCGCTTCTGGAGAACCTTCTGGAAAAGGTGGACATGCTCATTGTGGGCGGGGGCATTGCCAATACGTTTCTGGCGGCGGCCGGGTACAGCGTGGGAGCGTCCCTCTGCGAGCCGGATCTGATCCCCGCCGCGCAAAAAATCATGGAAAGGGCCAGAAGCCTGAACCGCCTTCTGCCCCTGCCCGTGGACGTGGTGACCGCGGCGGAACTGGCACCGGGGCAGCAGGCTGTCACGCGGGCCGCGGATGCCGTGCCGCAGAACCAGATGATTCTGGACGTGGGGGCGCAGACAGTGGCCATGTATGCGGACATGCTGCGCACAGCGGCAACCGTGGTCTGGAACGGCCCTGTGGGCGCTTTTGAAACAGAACCTTTTGGTGAAGGCACCCAGAGCCTGGCCCGGCATCTGGCCGAAGGCAAGGCCTTTGTGGTGGTGGGCGGCGGCGACTCGGTGGCGGCTGTGGAAAAATATGGCCTCGCCGACAAGATGGGCTATATCTCCACAGGGGGCGGAGCTTCGCTGGAATTGCTGGAAGGCAAGATTTTGCCTTCGGTGGCCGCCCTTGCCGACAGGGCGTAGGTCTTTTATGGCTTTCTGCCGTACGTTGAAGCGGGCAGCATTTGGCCGCGCGCCTTTGCGTGGTCAAATGCTGCCCGGAGCAGGGTTTGCGGCCCTTTGCCTTGCGTTTTTTCTGGCTGGCTGCGCCACACGCCAAGCCGCTCCCCTGACCTTTGAGCAGGAGCAGGCGCGCGCGGCCCACGAACAGTGCCGTCGGGAAGCCACGGAAATGAATCCCGAGGGCCGTCATTTTTTCCGTGAGAGTTTTCCGTGGCGGGCCTATTATGACATGTGCATGCGGCGCATGGGAGTTGCGGAGCAGGATATCCGCAAGATGCGGTAGGATGCGGGGGCGCTTATTCGTCGCCCACCCGCAAGGCCGCCAGAAAAGCCTCCTGGGGCAATTCCACATTGCCCATGCGCTTCATGCGCTTTTTCCCTTCTTTCTGCTTTTCCAAAAGTTTGCGTTTTCGGCTGATGTCGCCCCCGTAGCATTTGGCGGTCACGTCCTTGCGGAAAGCCGATACGGTTTCGCGGGCAATGATTTTTTGCCCGATGGCCGCCTGAATAGCCACCTGAAAAAGCTGGCGCGGGATGCTGCGCTTGAGTTTGAGGGCCAGTGCCCGGCCGTAGGCATAGGCGCGGTCGCGGTGCACAATGACCGCCAGCGCGTCCACAATCTCGCCATTGAGCATGATGTCCAGCCGCACCAGATGTGAGGCGCGGTAGTCCAAGGGATGGTAGTCCATGGACGCATAGCCGCGGGTGGCGGACTTGAGGCGGTCAAAGAAGTCGTAAACGATTTCCGCGAAGGGCAGTTCGTAGCTGAGCACCACGCGGTTGGCGGCCAGATAGTGCAGGTTTTTCTGCGTGCCGCGTTTTTCTTCGCACAGCTTCATCACATTGCCCACAAATTCGTTGGGCACATGAATGTCCATGGCCACATACGGCTCGTACAACGCCTGGATTTTGGTCTGGTCGGGCAAATGGCTGGGATTGTCGATTTCCAGGGTTTTGCCGTCATTGGTGTCCACCCTGTAGACAACAGAGGGCGCGGTGGCGATCAGGCCGACCTCAAACTCCCTTTCCAGCCGCTCCTGAATGATTTCCATGTGCAGCAGGCCAAGAAAGCCGCAGCGAAAACCGAAGCCCAGAGCCTGGGATGTTTCCGGTTCGAAAGAAAAGGCCGCGTCATTGAGTTGGAGCTTTTCCAGGGCGCTTTTGAGGTTTTCGTACTCGTCGGAATCTGTGGGGTACAGGCCGCAAAAGACCATGGCCTTGACTTCGGTGAAGCCCGGCACAGGCTCGGCCGCCGGATTTTGGGCCAGGGTGATGGTGTCGCCCACACGGGCATCGCCGAGTTCCTTGATGGAGCCGCACAAAAAACCCACCTCGCCCGCGCGCAGGGACGCCACATCAGTGGATTCCGGCGAAAAAACGCCGAGCCGCAGGACTTCGTATTCCTTGCCCGTGCTCATGAGGCGGACGGAATCATGGAGTCTGACGGTTCCGTCCATGACACGGAAAAGAATGACCACGCCCTGATAACTGTCGTACCAGGAGTCAAAAATCAGCGCCTTGAGCGGAGCTTCGGGGTCGCCTTCCGGCGGGGGCAGGCGCGCAACAATGGCTTCCAGCACGGCATCCACGCCCAGCCCCGTCTTGGCTGAAACAGGCACGGCTTCGGAACAGTCAAGGCCGATGCCCTCCTCTATCTCCGTTTTGACGCGCTCCACTTCCGCACTAGGGAGATCAATCTTGTTCAGAACGGGAATGATCTCATGGTCGTGATCCAGCGCCAGATAGACGTTGGCCAGGGTCTGGGCTTCCACTCCCTGCGTTGCGTCCACCACCAGCAAAGCCCCTTCGCAGGCCGCCAGCGAGCGGGAAACCTCGTAGTTGAAGTCCACATGGCCCGGAGTATCGATAAGATTCAACTGATAGGTTTTGCCGTCAGACGCAGTGTAGGGAATGCGCACGGTCTGGGCCTTGATGGTAATGCCCCGCTCACGCTCCAGATCCATCCGGTCGAGGTACTGCTGGCGCGCTTCCCGCTGGCTGACGACCTTGGTCAGTTCCAGAATGCGGTCAGCCAGAGTGGACTTGCCGTGGTCTATGTGGGCGATGATGCAGAAATTGCGGATATTTTCCTGTTTGGGCATGGTCGTGTCCGGGGTTCGGTGCAAGGGAGGCGCGGACGCTGGTGCGCGGCTTCCGCAATCATATACTATAGAAAAAAATGCTGAAAAAGTCCATGCTGCGAGCCGTGCACGGTATGCAAAAAGCCGCACCGGCAAGCCGGTACGGCCTCAAATTGATGGTAAATGCGCGCTTCGCGGACGTTATGCCGTCACGCCGCAAAAAACTTTGGGCGAAAAAGCATGGCGTGCTTCTGTTCGCGCCGCCCTCAGCGCAACTGGGCCAGAGACAGGCGGGTGACGGCACGGCTCAGGGCTGCCTCGGCCCTGGCAACGTCAACCCGATCGTCTTGCTGGGCAAGGCGCTTTTCCGCACGCTCCCTGGCGGCCTGGGCTCTGGCCGTATCAATGTCCTGAGCCAGTTCCGCCGATTCCGCAAGAACGGTCAGCACATCGTTGTTCACATCGGCAAACCCGCCGGAAATGAAGACGTACTCGTCCCTGCCGTCAATGCGGTAGCGCAGTCCGCCGATTTTCAGCGCGGAAAGCAGGGAAACGTGCTTGGGCAGCACGCCGAATTCGCCTTCCACCCCGGGGCAAACGGCCATTTCCACCGCACTGCTGACCACGGTTTTGTCAGGCGTCACCACTTCAAGTTGCAGAGTGCCCATACATACTCCTCATGCTGCGGCACGGTCCGGGCCTCCCGTTCCGGGAAAGCCCGAACCGCCCGGAAGTTGTCATGCATCCTGCTGCTTGCGCTGCTCGTACTTGCTCACAGCCTGTCCGATGTCGCCCAGCATATAGAAGTCGCCTTCGGCCAGATGGTCGTATTCGCCGTCAAGAATGCCCTTGAAGCCCTTGATGGTGTCTTCAAGCTTGACGTACTGGCCCGGCGTTCCGGTAAAGGTTTCCGCCACATGGAAGGGCTGCGAAAGGAAGCGCTGGATGCGGCGTGCGCGCGCCACGGTCAGCTTGTCCTCGTCCGACAGTTCGTCCATGCCCAGAATGGCGATGATGTCCTGAAGTTCCTTGTACTTCTGCAAAACCATCTGTACGCGGCGCGCTACGGAATAGTGCTCTTCTCCCACCACATCAGGGGACAGGATGCGGGAGGTGGAGTCCAGCGGGTCCACGGCGGGATAGATGCCCAGTTCCGCAATCTGGCGGGAAAGAACCAGGGTTCCGTCCAGATGCGAGAAGGTGGTCGCCGGGGCCGGGTCTGTCAGGTCGTCCGCAGGAACGTACACGGCCTGCACCGAAGTGATGGAACCGTTGCTGGTGGAGGTGATGCGTTCCTGCAGGGCGCCAAGGTCTGTTCCCAGTGTGGGCTGGTAGCCCACGGCCGAAGGCATGCGGCCCAGCAGGGCGGATACTTCCGAACCGGCCTGGGTGAAGCGGAAGATGTTGTCGATGAAGAGCAGCACGTCCTGATGCTCTTCATCACGGAAGTATTCCGCGCAGGCCAGAGCCGTGAGGGCAACGCGGGCGCGCGCTCCCGGAGGTTCGTTCATCTGGCCGTAGACCAGTGTCGCGCGCTCCAGAACCCCGGCTTCCTTGAGTTCGTTGTACAGGTCGTTGCCTTCGCGGGTGCGCTCGCCCACGCCCGCAAACACCGACGAACCGCCGTGCTGCTTGGCGATGTTGTTGATCATTTCCATCAGGATAACGGTCTTGCCCACGCCAGCACCGCCGAAGAGGCCCATCTTGCCGCCCTTGGGAAAGGGCACCAGCAAGTCCACAACCTTGATGCCGGTTTCCAGCAGTTCCACCTTGGTGTTCTGCTCGGTAAACTCGGGGGCGGGGCGGTGGATGGGATAGTATTTTTCGGCCTTGATGGGGCCAAGCTCGTCCACGGGGCGGCCGATGACGTTGAGAATGCGGCTCACGGAAGCCTTGCCCACAGGCACCATGATGGGCTTGCCGGTGTCCAGCGCCTCCATGCCGCGCACCAAGCCTTCCGTGGCGTCCATGGCGATGGTGCGCACCACATTGTCGCCCAGATGCTGCGCCACTTCACAGACAAGCTCCGGGGCGTCGTTGTTGTTCGGGTTTTTTATCTCCAGGGCGGTGAAGATATCCGGCAGATTGCCGTCGCTGAACTCGACGTCCACGACGGCGCCGATCACCTGAACGACTTTACCCATATTTTTGCTCATGTTTTGGCTCCTTAACCCTTCAGCGCTTCCGCGCCGCCGACGATGTCGATGAGTTCGCTGGTGATGGAGGCCTGCCGCGTCTTGTTGTAGAGCAGGGTCAGCATGTTGATCATTTCGTTGCAGTTGCGCGTGGCATTGTCCATTGCGGCCATGCGGGCAGCGTGCTCGCTGGCCGAGGTATCCAGGATGCCTCGGTAGATCTGCACATTGATATAGCGGGGCAGAAGCTCCGCCAACAGCTTTTCTTCCTGCGGCTCATAGACGTATTCGCAGCGCGGCTCTCCGGAACCGGCCACGGCGTCATCGGCCTTGGGGGGCTGCAGGGGCAACAGGCAGAGGGTACGCGGAGGCTGCTGGGCCATGGACACGAATTCCCCGTAGATCAGCCAGACTTCGTCATAGGCAAGGCTCTCGTAACCCTGAATGACCTCCTGGCCCACGGTCGCGGCCAGAGAAAAGTCTATGCTGCCCATGCGGTCGGCATAAGCAGTGGCAATGGTGTGTCCGGCGGCACGCATGGCATCGCGCCCCTTGCGCCCCACACAGGTGAAATGGATCTCCATGCCCTCCGCGGTCTTCTCCCTGGCCAGTTGCAGGGCGGCGGAGATGATGTTGCTGTTGAAGCTGCCGCACAGGCCGCGGTCAGAAGTCACCAGCACAATGGCGCAATGCTTTTTTTCTTCGTGTTCCGTGAGCAGGGGATGGGCGTTGCCCTCCGCCTTGCCGGACAGTTCCGCGAGCACCTCATGATATTTGGCCGCATACGGCCTGAAGCGTTCGATGCGGGCCTGCGCGCCGCGCAGCTTCGCCGAGGCCACCATGTTCATGGCCTTGGTGATCTGCTTGGTCTTGCCGACCCCCACGATCTTCATTTTGACGTCTTTGAGTGAAGGCATGCTTGTCTCCCGTCTCTTGGGGGCTCCTAGGCTTTCCAGCCCTGCTTGAAGGCGGTAATGGCCTCGGTAAGCGCTTTTTCCACTGCCTCGTCAATGACTTTCTTGTCCTTGATGGCGTCCAGCACATCCTTTCTGGTATCGCGCAGGAAGGCGAGCATGTCCGCCTCAAAGACGCGGATTTTGTCCACCGGCACATCGTCCATGTGGCCGCGGGTGGCCGCGTAGATGGAGGCCACCTGTTCGTGGGACGGCATGGGCTGGTACTGGGTCTGCTTGAGCAGTTCCACCAGCCGCGCTCCGCGTTCCAGTTTTGCCTTGGTGGCCTTGTCCAGATCCGATCCGAACTGGGCAAAGGCCGCGAGTTCGCGGTACTGGGCCAAGTCCAGACGCATGGTGCCCGCCACCTGCTTCATGGCCTTGATCTGGGCCGCGCCGCCCACACGGGAAACGGAGAGCCCCACGTTGATGGCCGGGCGCACACCCGCGTTGAACAGGTTGGGCTCCAGATAGACCTGACCGTCGGTGATGGAGATCACGTTGGTGGGAATGTAGGCAGACACGTCCCCGGCCTGGGTTTCAATGATGGGCAGGGCGGTCAGGGAACCCGCGCCCAGACTGTCGTTGACCTTGGCCGCGCGTTCCAGCAGGCGCGAATGCAGGTAGAAGACATCGCCGGGGAAGGCTTCGCGTCCCGGAGGGCGGCGGAGCAGAAGGGACATCTGGCGGTAGGCCACGGCCTGCTTGGAAAGGTCGTCGTAAATGATCAGGGCGTGTTTGCCGTTGTCGCGGTAATGCTCGGCCATGGTGCAGCCGGTGTAGGCCGCAATGTACTGCAAGGGGGCAGGATCCGAGGCCGTGGCCGAAATGATGGTGGTGTATTCCAGCGCGCCGTGGCGGCGCAGGGTGTCGGCCACCAGGGCGACAGAGGCCTTTTTCTGGCCGATGGCCACATAGAAGCAGTGGATGTCGGTTTCTTTCTGGGCCAGGATGGCGTCAATACACACGGCGGTTTTGCCTGTCTGGCGGTCACCGATGATCAGTTCGCGCTGGCCGCGGCCAATGGGCGTCATGGCGTCAATGGCCTTCAGGCCCGTGGGCATGGGCTCGTGCACACTCTTGCGCGCGATGATGCCCGGCGCCTTGATTTCCACCGCGCGCACTTCCGCGGCTTCAATGGGGCCAAGCCCGTCGATGGGCTCGCCCAGCGGGTTGAGCACGCGGCCCATGACCTTGTCGCCCACGGGCACGGAAAAGATCTTGCCGGTGCGCTTGACAGGATCGCCTTCCTTGATGCCCACATCCGAACCGAGCAGGGCCACGCCCACGTTGTCCTCTTCGAGGTTGAGCACCATACCCATGACGCCGCCGGGAAATTCCAGCAGTTCCATGGACATGGCGTTCTGCACGCCGTAGACGCGGGCGATGCCGTCACCGACATAGAGCACGGTGCCGGTTTCGCTCATCTCCACGCGCTGCTCGTAATTCTGGATTTGCTCCTCGATAATCTTGCTTATTTCTTCCGCTTTGATCTGCATGTGCTTATTCACCCCTCTTGAAATTCTCCCGAAGGATAGCCAATTGCGCGCGCAGACTTGCGTCCAGCACCCGGTCGCCCATTTTGAGCACCATTCCCCCCAGTATGTTTTTGTCCACCGCAAAGGTCAGTTCAATGTCGGCCCCGGCCTTTTCCTGCAGGGCTTTCACGATTTCCGCCTTTTTGTCCACGGCCAGCTTGACCGCCGTGACGCACTGGCCGCGGATAACACCCTTGGCCTCATCCAGCAGTTTGCCGTAACGCGCGGCGATCTCGGCCAGAAAGGCGAGCCTTTCCTTGTCGGCCAAGAGAAAGCAGAAGTTGCGCAATGTGTTGTCGGCCTTGAGCTTGCCCAGCAGCTTGGCGAGAACCGCTTTTTTTTCGTCTACGCTGATGACAGGGCTTTTCAGCGTGAGGTCAAGCTGCGGGGCGGAAGCCAGCATTTCGCCAAGAGCCGCCAGACATGCGCCGCGCGCGCTCAGGGCTTTGTCTCCGTCCTTTTTGCCCAACGCGAAGATGGCGTTGGCATATCTGCGTGCAACTGCGGTGTTGTTCAATGGAGCACCACCTTGGTAAGCGAGTTGGCGATGAGTTTTTCGTGGTCACCGGCGTCCAGCTTTGCGCGCAGGATCTTTTCGGTGGCGTCCACGATCTCATCGGCAATGGCGGCGCGCACTTCGGCAAAGACAGCGCGGCCTTCATTTTCCGCAGTCAGGCGGGCCTGCTCCACAATCTGGGCTGCCTGACGGCGGGCTTCCTCCACAATGCCCTGCCGGAGGGCCTCGGCCTGTGCCTTGCTTTCGGCCAGAATGGCCTCGCGCTCCGCGTCAAGGCTGGCAATGCGTTTTTCCACCGCTGCCAGCTTTTCCCTCGCGGCGGCGCGGCGCGCCTCAAGGCCGTCAAGCTCGCTTTTGATGCCTTCGCGGCGGTTTTTGAAAAAGCGTTTGGCCAGTCCGCCCACAAAGTACCAGAGGATACCGGCAAAAATGATGAAGTTCAGAACACGCCAGACAAAATCCCCCCACCGCGGCGCGGCGTGCTCCCCGGAGGCCAGAGCCTCCGCGGGTATGGCCGCCAGTGCGGCACAGCAAAAAACCAGCGGCAGAACAAAACCCGCATGTCTCCATTTGCTCAAGGCCCACCCCCTGTTCGAGAATTTGTGTCCGAAAGTGGCTCTGCCTGTCGGCGCGCATGCGCCAATAGCGCCGAAAAAAGCCGCAACTAGCCCTTGAGAAGCCGCCGGGCAAGGCTGTCGGAAAAAGCCCCGGTCTGTCCGCGCAGATCTGCCAGAGCTTTTTTTGCCTGCTCCTGCATGGATACCCGCGTTTTTTCCAGAATGTCGCGGGCCTGTTGCTGCGCCTCGCCCGCGAGCTTCTGCTGCTCCTGCGCACCCAGGGCGCGCCCCTGCTCGCGGGCAAGGCCCGCGTTCTGGCGGGCACCAGCCAGAGACGCCTCATAGTTGTTGAGGCGTTCCTCAGCCTGGTATTCAAACGAACCAGCCTCTTCGGCCATGCCGTTCATGACGCCTTTGCGCTCTTTGATGATTTTTCGTACAGGCCGGATCAGGAGGATATTGAGAATATAGACGGCAATGAGAAAATTCGCCAGTTGGAAGAAGAAAGTGATGTTGATGTCCAGCATGCCGCATATCCTCCCGTTGGGTGGCGGATTGAAGGAAGGAAAAAACGTTAAGCTTTTGCAGCTTAACCGCAGCCAGCTGTTCTGTCAAAGGGTATTGGTGACAAATTTCGCAAACTCCCGAAAATTTTTTCGGGTCTGCGGCAAAAGACTCAGGCGGGCAGCCAGTCCCGGTCTGTGTATCCTGCCTGTTCAAGCCAGCAGGCAGCCTCCTCTGCCGCGCCGTGTGCGGTCAGGGCGTTGAGCAGAAAGCCTTGTCCCGGCGGGGGCAGATCTCCCCTGCCGCGCACCGGAACATTTTCCACACGGTTGCCGATTTTTTTGGGGTCAATGTCAATGAAGGCCACGGGCTGCGGGCCGTATTCCCAGAGCGGACGCAGGCGGGCACGGGCCACGCGCCCGGCGCCCAGCACCCAGACCTGTGGGTGGAAGGGATTGTGTTTTCGCAGGTGGCGGGCCAGCCAGAAGGCCCGCAGGCGGTCGCAGGCCTGCCGTGCGTAGCGGCTGTCTGCTCTGGTGGCGCGCCGGGGGGAGTCGTTCCAGACCAGCAGGGTCTGGGGCAGTTTTTCCATGCGTGCTCCCCTGTCCAGCCAGCGCAGCCACATCTCCCAGTCTTCGGGAAAGTCCCCGTGCCGGTACGCTCCCCATTTTTCGGCGGCTTCGCGCCGGAACATGACCGAAGGATGACAGACGGGGGTATCGCGAAAACGGATGTGGGCAAGCTCTTGCGGACTGCAAAAGCTGTTCTGCCATTCCACAAAATGGGCAAAACCCGCGGCCCGGACGGGGTCGCCGCCAAAGGCAACGCGGCTTGCCGAAAGGCACAGGCCGGGATTGGCCGCGAGATGGGCCGCTTGTAGAGCCAGACGGTGGGGATGGGCCGTATCATCGGCGTCCATGCGGGCAATGAGCGCCCCCCGCGCCAGAGAAAGACCGGCATTGAGAGCCGGGGCAAGGCCGCTGGGCGGAAGGTGCAGGCAGCGCAGAGGGATGTTTTTTTGCGCGGCCTGGGCGTGCAGGCTCCGGAGCAGCAGGGCGGTCTGGTCTGTGGATCCATCGTCCGCCACAATGACTTCAAAATCGGGCAGGGGGCAGCCCGGTGCGGGGGTCTGGTCCAGCAGGCTGCACAGGGCCGCAGGCAGGGTGGCGGCGGCGTTGCGGGCAGGCAGCAGTACCGAGATTGCCGGCTCTCTTTCCCCGCGGGCTGTCATGTGCTTTTTTCCGCAAGTGGGGGCGCGCCCAGCAGGCGCAGGGCGCATGCGCAGACTTCGCCCAGAGGGCGGGCTGCGTCCAGGCGGTGGTGTGCGGCCTGCGCATACAGGGGAGCCCGTTCGGCCAGCATGCGGGCCAGGGAATCACGGGCCGGACTTGCGGAGAGGGCAGGCCGCTGTTCCGCCAGAGGTTCAAGAGCCAGGCGGGCTTCCAGATCCGCGGCCGGAGCGTCAAGGTGGAGAACAAGGCCCCGTGCGCGCATGAAAAGCCTGTTTTTCGGGTCAAGCACCATGCCGCCGCCGGTGGCGACAATGCAGCCTGCGGGATGGAGATCGGCAACCTGCCGCAGTGTGCGGCTTTCGTGCGCCCGAAAGGCGGGCCAGCCCTCATCGGCCACGATGCGGGCGATGCTTTTGCCCAGAGCCTCCTGCAGGTGCTGGTCCGTGTCCACAAAGGGCATGCCCGTCTGGCGCGCCAGCATGCGCCCCAGACTCGTTTTGCCCGAAGCGCGCGGCCCCACCAGAAAAACGCACTTGGCGTCGCATCCATTGGCCTTCACAGGACGCGCACTCCGCCTTCTTCGACCAGCACCGCGTATTCCCAGCGTACGCCGCCCCATTGGGGATAGTAGAGGCCGGGTTCCACGGTGACCACCATGCCCGGCTCCAGAACGCCCTGAGCGCGGGGCGAAAGGCTGGGGGCCTCATGGGTTTCCAGCCCCACACCGTGCCCGAGGCCGTGGGTAAAGGCTTTTTCTTCCCCGGCGGCGGCAAAGACGGCGTGGGCCAGAGCATAGGCGTCTTTCAACGGCAGGCCGGGGCGCATGCCGTTGATGGCTGCGGCCTGTGCCTGCCGTGTCAGGTCAAGGGCGCGGCGGAAGGTATCAGTAGGGGCCGGTCCCACCCAGAAGGTGCGCGTCTGGTCCGAACAGTAGTCGTCCAGGCGGCAGCCCGTGTCCACCAGCACGGGGCAGTTTTCGCCCACCACATCGTGGCCGGGAATGGCGTGGGGCAGGGCGGCGTTGGGGCCTGTGGCCACAATGGAGGCAAAAGCCATTTCCGATGCCCCGTTTTCGCGGAAAAAACGCTCGATGCGCCAACTGATATCCGCCTCGGAGCGGCCCGGCTCCAATTCCTTTTCAATATGGCGCATCAGGCGGTGGTTCAGGGCAAAGGATTTTTCCAGAGCCGCCACCTCGCGGGCGTCCTTGGTGCGGCGCAGTTTTTCCACCAGCCCGTCGGCGGCCTCGCACCACAGGCCCGGCATACGGGTCAGGGCGCGGGCAAAGGCCAGGCTGACACCCTGGGCCTCCAGTCCGATGCGGCTTCCTGTGCGGCGCAAAAGTCCGTGCAGATCCGCGGCAGCGTCCGCGCCATAGAGAAAGATGCGCTCGTTGTCCCAGAGACGCCGCGCCGCGTCCAGATAGCGGGAGTCCGTGGCCAGCCAGTCGCGGCCGTCGGCGGTGATGATCAGCCGTCCGGCGCTTTCGTTGCACTGGGGGTCGTGGAGTTCAAAGCCCGAGAGGTAGAAGCGGTTTGCGGCCCGGCTGACGAGCAGGGCGTCCAGCCTGCGGGCGTGCATGGCGCGGCGCAGCCGCTCGCGCCGGGCGGAAAAAATGTCGTCCCTGATGGTGTGCATGGCGGTCTCCTCAAAAAGGCAGTGTACATGTCTTGCCCTGCTGTGAAAAGAGCGCCTTTCCCGCGGACGCAGCGCGGGGCAAGAACCTGCACCGGTACGCTCCGGGAGAAGATTCCGGCAATGTCATGGGGGGCGGTTCCGGTTGACCCGTCGGCGAACTTGAGACTATACACCAGAGCATGTCGCAACCACTATCTTCTTCGCAACCGGCATCCTGCGAACTGACGGTTCTGGACCTTGTGCCTTTCGGGCAGACCGGCAGTGAGCGCCGTTTTTTTGCCCTCAGGCTTTCCCGTCCCCCGTGGGAGAAGTATCGCCCCGGCCAGTTTGTCATGATCCGCCCCCAAAATTTCGGCCTGGATATTCTGTGGGCGCGCCCCCTGGGTATCTGCCACATGACGGCCCGGCACATGATCTGCTTCTTTCAGGTGCGCGGCAAAGGCACGCAGCGCATGGCCGAACTCCGGCCCGGCGATAATGTGCGTGTATGGGGCCCGCTGGGCAACGGCTTTGCCATGGAGCCGGACACCCCCACCCTTCTGCTGGCGGGAGGCATGGGCATTGTGCCCTTTGTGGGCTATGTAAACGAGCATCCCCGGCCGTGGAACGTGAGCATGCTCTTCGGCCACCGCGAGAACATCCGCTGCTATCCCGTGGACAGCATCAACGAGCATGTGCCTCTGGACAGCCTTCAGGAAAATGAACCGGGAGATCTGGGCAATCTTGTTTTCACCATCAAGGAGCGCATGGGCGAGTATGCCGCGCAGAAGGGTCTTGTGCTGGCCTGCGGCCCCACGCCTTTTTTGCGCACTGTCCAGAACCTTGCCGCAAAGCTGAACGTGCGCTGCCAGTTGTCGCTGGAAAACCGCATGGCTTGCGGCGTGGGGGCCTGTTTGGGCTGCGTGTCCAGAACCACGGAAAACTGGCCCGTGCCGGGAAAGCGTCAGGGGCTGGTGCAGATATGCAACCACGGCCCTGTCTTCTGGGCGGACCAGATAGAACTTTAGCCTCCTTTTCGCCATGCGCTGCCGGTTTTGCGGCATTTGGAGACCCGCATGAATCTTTCCGTCACTCTCAAGGGGCAGAGCCGCGACCTGACGCTCAAAAATCCTGTGCTCACGGCCTCCGGCACGTTTGGCTACGGTCTGGAGTACGCGGCCTACGGCGAACTGGCCTCTCTGGGCGGCCTGGTGGTCAAGGGGCTTTCTCTGGAGCCGCGCGAGGGCAATCCCCTGCCGCGCATTGTGGAAACCGCGGCAGGCATGCTCAATGCCGTGGGCCTGCAAAACGACGGAGTGGAAGCTTTCTGCCGGTTCAAGCTGCCCGCGCTGCCCTGGCGCGAAACCGCGGTTATTGCCAATATCTATGCGTCGTCGGTGGAGGATTTTGCCCGGCTCGCCGAACGCCTTGATGCGGAAGAAGGCATTGCCGCGCTGGAAGTCAATGTGTCCTGCCCCAACGTCAAGGCCGGGGGAGTGCTGTTCGGGCAGGACCCGGCGCTGGCCGCGCGGGTGACTTCCGCTGTGCGGCGGGCCGCGCCCGGCAAGCACGTCATGGTCAAGCTTTCGCCCAACGTCACGGATATTGCGCTCATGGCCCGCAGTGTGGAAGACGCTGGCGCGGACAGCATCTCCTGCATCAACACCCTGCTGGGCATGACTGTGGATCTGCGCAGTCGCAGGCCCGGACTGGCCAATGTGGTGGGCGGTCTTTCCGGCCCTGCCATCAAGCCCGTGGCCCTGCGCTGTGTCTGGCAGGCTGCGCGTGCCGTGCGCATTCCCGTGGTGGGTGTGGGCGGCATTCTCACGGCCGAAGATGCCCTGGAATTTCTGCTGGTGGGCGCGCGTGCCGTACAGGTGGGCACGGGCAATTTTTTGCGTCCGGACTGCGCTTTTGCCCTGGCGCGGGATCTGCCCGAAGCCTGCCAGCGTCTGGACATTGCAGATTTGTCCGCGTTCTGCGGCAGTCTGCGCTTGGACACGCCATGACGCTTTCTGTCGACGCAGTGCGGTCCGCGGAGGATTTTTCGCTGTTCGTGGATCTGCCCTGGAGCATCCATCGCAACCATCCCCTCTGGACCCCCCCCCTCAAAAGTCAGGAAAAGGATCTCCTCACGCCGGGCGCGCACCCTTTCTGGGAGTCGGCGAGCCGCGAGCTTTTTCTTGTCCGGCGCCAGGGGCGGCCCGTGGGCCGCGTGGCGGCCATTGTGGACCGGAAATACAATGACTATGCGGGAGAAAAATGCGGTGCTTTCGGCTTTTTCGAGTGCGCGCACGATCCTGCGGCCGCCCATGCCCTGTTGGACGCGGCGCGGGACTGGCTGGCGGGTCAGGGCATGGCCTTCATGCGCGGGCCGCTCAATCCTTCGGCCAATTATACCTGCGGCCTGCTGGTGGACGGCTTTGACCTGCCGCCGGTGATCATGATGCCCTGGAATCCCCCGTACTACGCCGAAATGCTGGAAAGCTGGCATTTGCGCAAGGAGCGGGATCTTTTTGCCTATCTCATCGAGCGGCACCGCCTCGCCCTGCCGGAGTGGCTCACGCAGGAAGTGGCCCGGCTCAGGGCCGAGGGGCGTTTTTCCTGCCGCACGTCCAGCAGGGCCACCCTGGTCGGCGACATCCGCGACATGCTGGATCTCTACAGGGACTCCTGGGCGCAGAACTGGGGATTTTCGCCCCTCTCGGAGGCAGAGGCCGAGTGCCATGTGCGGGAACTGAAAAGCGTTCTGGACCCGGAGTTTTTTGTGCTGTTTTTTCATGACGGCCGACCTGCCGCAGGCATGGTGGCCCTGCCCGACATGGCGCCGCTTCTGCGGCGGATCAACGGCCGTTTGGGGCTTTCCGCCGTCTGGCACTGGTGGCGTGCCCGCACGGAAATCCGCAGCGGATACCGCATCATTCTTTTCGGCATCCGCGAGGAATACCGCCTCCTGGGCCTGCCACTGCTGCTGCTGGACTTCATGCTGGAACAGGCCCGCCGGAAAAAGGAATTCCAGTGGGTGGAAGGCTCCTGGGTATTGGAGGACAATGTGGCGGTCAATGACCTGATAGAAGATTTTTCGGGCCGCCTGACCAAGCGGTACCGCATCTACCGCCGGGAGATCGGGGCATGGTGACGGCGGCCTCTCTGGCGGGAAAAAACGTTCTGCTCACCGGCGGCACGGGCTTTGTGGGGCGGCATGTGCTGCCGCGTCTGCTGGAGTCCGGAGCCTGCGTCACCTGCCTTGTGCGTGGCCGTTCGCGGGTGGAGAATCTGCCGCCTGCGGTGTCCGTGGCGCAGGCAGACCTGCTGTCCGGTCAGGGGCTGGAAGAAGCCCTGGGCGGACAGGACGTGGTGATCCACATGGCGGCCCTGCTTTTCGGCCTGGGCTGGCAGGACTATCTGCGGGCCAATGCCCTGGCTGCGCGGAGCATGGCCGGGGCGCTGGAGCGCCTGAAGATGCGGGGGGGAGGCCCTGCCCGTGTTGTTCTGGTGTCCAGTCTGGCGGCCACCGGCCCCGGCGCGCGCCTGCCCGGTGTGGGTGATGATGCGCCGTGCGCGCCTGTTTCGGCCTACGGCTGGTCCAAGCTTCTCACCGAGCAGATTCTGGGCCGCGCGCTGGGGGATGGCTTGGTAACCCTGCGGCCACCCATTATCTACGGTTCGGGCGACAGGGGGCTGCTGCCCGTTTTTCGCGGTGTTGCGCGGGGGGTGGCCGTCAGCCCGGGATGGGGAAGGGAGTTTTGGGTCAGCGCGGTGCACGCGCGCGACATGGCGCAGGCCGTGCTGCTTGCCTGCGGCGCCAAGGCGCGCGGGGTGTATCACCTCAGTGACGGGCATGCGCATACCATGACCGGATTTTGCCGGGGCATGGCCCGCGCGCTGGGTACGGAGCGCACGTTGCGCGTTCTGCGCCTGCCCTTGCCCCTCATGGGCTGCGCCGCGGGCATATCCACCGCTCTGGCCGTCACGGCCGATGCCGTCAGCGCCCGGCTGCGCGGGCGCGGCCTCGGGCGCGCTCCGTCCTGGAATCTGGACAAATTCCGTGAGGCGCGTCAGGAAGGCTGGCTGTGCGATGCCAGTCGCATTGGCCGCGAACTGGGCTTTGTGCCTGCCGTGAACCTTGAGGAGGGCATGGCCGAGGCTGTGGCGGGCTACCGCCGTGAGGGCTGGCTGTGATCACCCTGCAAGAGCTTTCCAAGTCTTTCGGGGGCAGGGATATTTTCCACTCCTTCTCTCTGGAAATAGATGCGGGCGTGCGGCTGTGCGTCTGCGGGCCCAACGGCTGCGGCAAATCCACCCTGCTGCGCCTTCTGGCCGGGGTGGAAGCGCCGGACGGCGGGCGGGTCATCATGCCGCGTGGCTGCCGTCTGGGCTATGTGGAGCAGGAGCTTCCGGAAGAAGCTCTGGACACTCCCCTGCTGGATTTTGTGCTGGAGGCGCTGCACGACTGGGGCGAGTTCTGGGAGCAATGGGCCGCTGCCGCCGCGCGCAAGGACGAGGCAAGCCTTGCGCGGCTCATGCAGCGCCAGAGCGAACTGGAAAGCCTGTACGGCTACAATCCCGAACACCGCGCCAAGGCAGTGCTTTCCGGTTTGGGCTTTGCCGAGCGCAAGTGGGGGCGGACGCTGCGCGAGCTTTCCGGCGGGTGGCGCGAGCGCGCCAAGCTGGCCCGTGTGCTCACCGCAGGCGCCGACGTGCTGCTGCTGGACGAGCCGACCAACCATCTGGACGTGGAAGCCGTGGAATGGCTGGAATCTTTCCTCGCGGACTTCAAGGGTGCGCTGGTCTTTGTGGCCCATGACCGCCTGTTCATGGACAGGGTGGGCAGCCATGTGCTCTATCTGGGCCTGTCCCGCCCCCTGTTCCGCAAGGCTACCTACAGCCATTTCCTTGCCCTGCAGGAAGAATACAATGCCCAGCGCGAACGGGAGGCGCGCGCTCTCAGGGACGATCTGGAGCGCAAGATGGCCTTTGTGGAAAGGTTCCGGGCCAAGGCCACCAAGGCACGGCAAGCCGGATCACGCCAGAAGATGGCGAAAAAACTGGAAAAAGAGCTGGAAGATTACCGTCCGGAGCCTCGCCGCAAGGAACTGAACTTTGCCTGGCCCGAAGCCCCGCATGCGGAAAAAATCATGCTGGCCGCCGTTGATCTGGAATTCCGCTTTCCCGACGGCAAAAGCATGTGGCCGCCGTTGAGCTTCACGCTCTACCGGGGGCAGCGGGTGGCATTGGTGGGGCCCAACGGCTGCGGCAAATCCACCCTGCTCAAGCTGCTGGCCGGTACGCTGGCGCGTTTGGGCGGCAGCGTGGTCTCTGCCTCGCAGATGCGCATGGGCTATTATACCCAGCACCAGATGGAAACCCTGCGTTCCGGTTCCACCGTACTGGCCGAAATCCGCCGTCTGTCCGATCCGCGCACCACGGAAGAGGAACTCATGAGCGTGCTCGGGCTGTTTTTGCTCGGGCAGGAGTATTTTGACCGGCAGACCGACAGCCTCTCCGGTGGAGAAAAAAGCCGTCTTGTGCTGGCCAGCCTTTTTCTCAAGCGGTGCAACTTTCTGCTGCTGGACGAACCCACCAACCATCTGGATCTGGAGAGCCGCGAGGCGCTTGCCGCCGCCTTGCAGAAGTTTTCCGGCACGCTGCTCACTGTGGCCCATGACCGGTGGCTGCTGTCGCAGATCGGGGCCGAAGCCTGGGAACTGGGCGGAAACGGGCTCACCACATACGGGGATTTTGCCGCCTATGACGCGGCGCGGCGCGGGCGGCTGGCAGACGATGCCGCGGATGCCGCCACGCCTGTTGCGCGGGAGGAAAGCACAGCCCCGCCCCTGTCGCGGGAGGAGCAGAAGCGTGCCAAACGGGCGCAGGCCAAAAAGCGCAATGCCCGCTACAAGGAGTTGAAACCGCTCCAGGCGCGGTACGAAGCGCTGGAAAAGGAGCTTGCCGCCGTGCTGGACCAGCAGGGGCAGGTGGAAGCCCGCTTGGCCGACCCTGTGGTCTATGCCGACCACGCCCTTTCCGGCGAACTGCTCAGGGATTTTGAGGCGTGCAGACAGCGCGGCGAAAGCCTGCTGGAAGAAATGGCCTCTCTTGAAGAACGCATGGACGCAATCCGGCAGGTCTGGAATGAAGACTGACGCGGCAAGAACGGCGGAAGGGCGCGCAAGGTCGGCTCATGTTGAGGTGGCCGCGGGTATTGTCTGGCGTGCAGGGCGCTGCCTGGCGGCATGCCGCCCGGAAGGCGGGGTTCTGGGAGGCTGCTGGGAGTTTCCCGGCGGCAAGCTGGAGCCGGGGGAAAGCCCGCTGGACGCCCTGAAGCGCGAGCTTGCGGAAGAACTGGGCATCGGGGTGCGCGCGGCGCGCTTCTGGCAGAGCCTTGAGCACTGGTATCCGGAAACCGGCCTGACCGTGCGCCTGCATTTTTTTCATGTTACGGACTTTGCGGGCGAACCGTGCGCCGCCGAGGGGCAGGTATTGCGCTGGGTGCGGCCGGAAGAGGCCGCGCATCTGGACTTTCTTGCGGCAGACAGGGAAGTTGTGGCGCAACTCCGTGAGGCGGGGGCTGCATTGGTCTGAAAAAAGGCGCTGCCCTGTGGGGGCTGGCGTGATCGGCGCAGCCTTGTGCGCGCATGCAGCCGGTCACACAAAACACGGAATGTGTGGGGACTGTGCGCGTTTGCCGCGTGCACGGAATCCGGAAGGAGGCAAGGAAATGCGTGAAAAGATACTGTGTTTGAGTGTACTGCTTGCGGCATGCATGTCTTCTTCGGCGATGGCTGGAAACCGGGGAGGGTTTGAAGGTCCGGGGCCGGACATTGTCAGTGTGGAGCAGGCCGGGAAAATGGCCGATGATGCCCGTGTGGCGCTCAGGGGGCATATTGTGCGGAGCCTTGGCGGCGACGACTACGTTTTCAGGGACGAAACCGGCGAAATCACGGTGGAGATTCCGGAAAGAAGATTTGCGGGCCAGACCATCGTTCCTGCGGACACGGTGGAGATTCACGGCAAGGTGGACAAGGACTGGTCAGAAACAGAGATCGACGTCAAGCGCATCATCAAGCGTTGAGCATCTGGCCCTCGGGCTTTTCAGGTGCCGCTCTTTCTGCGGGTCTTTGGGGCCGCTGGGGGGCGGCAAGTTTTCTTTTTCACGAAGCGGTATTGCCGACAGGCGGCCCGCGCATCAGGCCAGTTTCATGATCATGGCGCCGCAGGCCACAAGCAGAACCGCCGCGGCCCGCTGGAGCGAGAATTTTTCTCCCAGAAAAAGCACGGCCAGCACCATGCCGAAAATGACCGAGGTTTCGCGCAGCGCCGCCACACCGGCAATGGGCGCCAGTGTCATGGCCCAGATGGCAATGCCGTAGGAGCCAAGCCCGGCCAGCCCGCCAAAAAGGCCCACAGTCGCCCGCGTGCGCGCATAGCGCAGATAGTTTGCGCCGTGCCGCCAGAGAATGAAGGCGTGGAGCGGCACGACATTGAGCACAAAGATCCAGGCGGCATAGCTTGCCGCGCTGCCGCTGTGCCGTGCCCCCAGCCCATCAGCCAGGGTATAGCCCATGATGACAAAGGAGGTGCGCAGGGCAATGAGCGTTGTGCCTTTTGCCGCACCACGCCGCGCATTGTCGCCTGCAAGGCAGAAGATGCCGCAGCAGAGAGTGAGAACGCCGCACCACGCACCAAAGCTCAGCGGGCTGCCCAGCAGGAACATGGCCAGGGATGTGAACAGGGGGGCGCAGCCCCGCATGACGGTATAGCCGAAGGTCAGATCTGTTTTTGCATAGGCCGCGGCGATGCAGATATAGTAGGTGAAGTGACAGATGCACGACATGCCGAGATAGGGCAGGCTGGCCGGGTCGGGGGGAGGCAGAAAAGGCAGGAGAAAAAGTGCGCCCAACCCGCCCCCCAGGGCATTCAGGCCGGTTTCAAAAAGCTTGTTTGACCCGCCCTTGACAATGATGTTCCACAAGGCATGGAGCAGGGCGGCCAGCAGCACGGCAAGCACGATTTGCGTAGGCATAGGAGTTGTGTACGCCGGGTGACGGGCTTTGGCAATCCGGCAGCCCGGTCGTTTTTTTGTGTTCTTTTTTTCGATGAACCGATTTCGGTTTATTGGGAGAAATTTTTCGCAAAATGATTCTGTCGTGCATTCCTTTGCGGAGCAAACACAGGAGCAGCAGGGTGTATTGGTTTTCAACTTGCTGAAATACAATATGTTATTTGTCAAAAATATCTTGGCATATGTTTTGCTTTTTGGGTGTGGCGGCGCGTGAGGCGCCGGTGTTCGCGGATCAGGTTTTTTGAAGTATCATCAAAATCTGTAAGGAGCCTCATAATGAAATTTCAGGGTATGACTATCGGTGTGCCGAAGGAAATCATGCAGGGTGAGCGCCGCGTGTCTTCGACGCCCGACACCGTCAAGAAGATGGTGGGCGAAGGTGCCGTGGTTCTGGTCGAGAAGGGCGCGGGCGAAGGCGCGTTTTTTGCTGACGCCGCCTACCGCGAAGCCGGGGCGACCATCGTTGACGATGTTCAGGACATTTTTGCCAAGGCCGATGTTATCCTGAAAGTGAAAGAGCCGCAGTTCAACACAAAGGTGAACAGGCACGAGGCGGAAATGGTGCGGGACGGCCAGTACCTGATCACCTTCCTGCATCCTGCGGCTCCCGCGAACCATGAGGCGATGAAGCAACTGGCGGCCACGGGCGTCATCGGCATCACTCTGGACGGCATCCCGCGCATTTCGCGGGCCCAGAGCATGGACGCCCTGACCTCCATGAGCACGGTGGCCGGTTACAAGGGTGTGCTCATGGCCGCCAACCGTCTGGCCAAATTCATGCCCATGGTGGGCACAGCCGTGGGCATGATCAAGCCCGCCAACGTGCTGGTGATCGGCACGGGTGTGGCCGGCTTGCAGGCCGTGGCCACGGCCAAGCGTCTGGGTGCTGTGGTGACCGCGGTGGACATTCGCCCCGACGCGCGCGAGCAGTCCAAGAGTCTGGGAGCCAAGGACATTGACGTGGGCGTGCCGGCCGAGGTGGCCATCGGCGAGGGCGGCTATGCCCAGCGCCTGAGCGAGGAATGGCTGAACAAGGAGCGTGAGGCCCTGAAGCCCCTGGTGAAGGCTGCCGACATCATCATTCTTTCGGCCTTGATCCCCGGCAAGCTGGCTCCCATCCTGATCACCGAGGAAATGGTGGCTTCCATGGCCCCCGGTTCCAGCATTGTGGACATTTCTGTTGATCAGGGCGGCAACTGCGAACTGACCGAAGCCGGCGCCGTGGTGGAAAAGCACGGTGTGACCATTGACGGCACCAAGAACATCCCCGGCATGATGCCCACAAGCTCCACCTGGATGTTTGCCAACAACATTTACGAACTGCTCTCCTTCCTGGCGCGTGACGGCAAGATTGTTCTGGACAGGAACGATCCCATTGTCGAAGGCACGCTGACCACCATTGACAAACAGATCGTGCACCGCGGCGCGCGCGAGGCCATGGGTCTGTAAAGCGGCACACGCCGGGCGCGGAGATTCCGCGCCCGGCGTTTCTTTTTTTTCTGCGCCCGCCACAATCCGCCCCGCGGGTTGTGCGGGCAGCGGCGGATTGGCCGCAAGGCTTTCCGCTGCGGGCAAAAATCACTTTGTTTTCGAGGAAGGGCATCATGAATCCATTTACCCTGCTGGCGGTGTTTGTTGTGGCCACGCTGCTCGGCTACAAGATCATCAGCCATGTGCCGAGCCTGCTGCACACGCCCCTGATGTCGGCCATGAACGCGCTTTCCGGCGTCATCATCCTTGGTGCCGTCACAGCGACCTATCTTGCCGGTTCGGTTTTCTTCACCATTCTGGGGGCCATTTCCGTAAGTATGGCCATTGTCAACGTTTTCGGCGGTTTTGATATTACTCACAAAATGCTGCGTATGGTCGCCGGAAAAAAGAAGTAGCCCTTCTCTGGCCCCTGCACCAACCATCAACAGGAAGAAAGGGTTGCTGTGATTATGAGTGCACTGACCTACAACATCATAGCCGGAATTTTGGTGGCCGCTGTTCTCTACGGCCTGCGTCTCATGAACAGGGTTCCCACTGCGGTGCGCGGAAATCTTTTCTGCGCGTCGGCCATGGGGCTTGCCATTCTTGTCACCATGCTCAAGGATGGCTCCCTGGCCTCGCCCGCGCTGTGGGTGTCCATTGCCGTGGGCATGGCCCTGGGCCTTACCCTGTCCAACAAGGTCAAGATGATCCAGATGCCGCAGATGGTGGCCTTTTTGCACGGCATCGGCGGCGGAGCGGCGGCCATCGTGAGCTTTCTCGTGCTGGCGGACACGGGGGCGGCCTCGGCTTTCGAGCGCGGCAGCGCCTGCCTGGCCCTTGCCATGGGTATGACCACCATTGCCGGTTCCTTTGTGGCCGCGGGCAAGCTGCACCAGCTTTTGCCGCAAAAGCCGGTGATTTTGTACGGCCATACCAAGATCATCATGGGCATTCTTGCGGTCATGGCCTTCTCCGTCTTCATGGGCACGGCCTTCCCGCAGACCATGACCGCCTTTTTCCTTTTCGTGATGTTCTTTAGCGGCACGGCGTTCGGCATCGGCTTTACCATCCGTGTGGGTGGGGCCGACATGCCCATCACCATTTCCCTGCTGAACTCCATGGGCGGCGTGTGCGCAGCCATTGCGGGCTTTGCGGTCAACGATCCCCTGCTTGTGGCCATCGGCGGCATTATCGGTTCGTCCGGTTTTCTGCTCACGCGCATCATGTGCCGGGCCATGAACAGAAAGCTGCTTTCCATCCTGCTGGGCGAGTCCTCGGTGGTGGCTCCTGCCGCGCCCGCCAGCAAGCCCGCTTCCGCCGCGCCTTCTGCGCCTTCGGCTGCTGCGGGCGGTGCGCGCAATGAAGAGGCAGAAACCGCGCGCCTTGTGCAGAACGCCAAAAACGTCGTGATTGTCCCCGGTTACGGTATGGCACTGGCCCAGGCCCAGCACAAGGTCAAGCGTCTTGCCGACCTTCTGGAAGGCAGGGGGGCCAAGGTGAGCTACGGCATCCATCCTGTGGCGGGTCGCATGCCCGGCCACATGAACGTGTTGCTTGCCGAGGCGGACGTGGATTATGAGCGCCTGCTGGAAATGGATGTGGTGAATCCCCTGTTTGCCGAGGCCGACCTCGTGGTTGTGGTGGGCGCCAACGACGTGGTGAACCCCGCAGCCAACACGGCGGAAGGCACGCCCATCTACGGCATGCCCATTCTTGCGGTGGAAAACTGCAAGAACATCATTATCTGCAACTATGACGACAAGCCCGGCCCCTGTACGGGCGTGAGGGCGTGCACCTCATGCTGGGCGATGCCTCGCAGAGTTTTGACAGGTTGCTGGCTTATGCCCAGGGCAAGGGCGCGGCTGGCGAAGCCGCGGCTCCGGCAGGCCCGGCGGGCGCGGGCAGCGGGGACGATGCCATTGCGCGCCTTGTGCAGGACGCCAAAAACGTCGTCATTGTACCCGGTTACGGCATGGCGCTGGCCCAGGCCCAGCACAAGGTCAAGCAGCTTTCCGATCTTCTGGAAGGCAGGGGGGCCAAGGTGAGCTACGGCATCCATCCTGTGGCGGGCCGCATGCCCGGCCACATGAACGTGCTGCTTGCCGAGGCGGACGTGGATTATGAGCGCCTGCT
>NZ_RQYH01000031.1 GCF_003860215.1 Desulfovibrio sp. OH1186_COT-070
AAGCCCTCACTCTCCGCCGCACAGGTGGAGGAAATGCGGAACATGACCGCAAGCGGAAAGAACAAGACGGCCATTGCCCGCCATTTCAGAATAAGCCGCACCACGCTGTACAGGCTGCTGGCGCAGTCTTGAGCAATCGGGAATCGAACCAACGCCCTTGACGCCGGAATCCAACTGACGGTATAAGACGCGCACCTTGCTACACAAGAAACGGCATCAGGAAGAATAAAAGCCAGTTATTTTATGTAATTGCGTGTCGCCCTGTGGCCCTCTCCCCTTCGGCACCAGAGGAAAAGCAGAAGGTTAGCGTGGGTTCATTCTCATGCTGACCTTTTTGTTTTTGTTCTTCCCTATGTCTCTCTCCCCCATTTGTGGGGTCTGCACCAAAAAGAGGGGCGGAAGCCCAGAAAATCCTTTCCGACCTGTTCATATTTCCTACCCAAAAAAGCAGCGTCCGCATGGCCTTTTCGGAACCATGCGGACGCATATGGACTTATGTGTGGCGGAGAGGGGGAGATTCGAACTCCCGGTCGGGGATTAGCCGACACACGATTTCCAATCGTGCTCCTTCGACCAGCTCGGACACCTCTCCAAATATATCTCTTGCGGTAAAGACATATAAAATTATCCCAAGTTCCAAAAAATCGCAAGAAAATTTTTCAGGCAGGGGATCTGCTATTTTTCTTCCTCATCCCGGGAAGACCGCTTCCGTTCGCTGTGGGCAGAACGGTAGAATACCCAGAGCGCCGCAACGGCCACCACCGTAATGCCCACAGCATTCATTGTAAAAATATCCATTGTCTGCAAAGCTCCCGTCAGCCCGCGTTCTGGCACTCAAAACTTTTCACTGCCCCCTGCCCCAGAGGGCATGGCAGGGGCAAGAATTGCGCGCACAGATGTAACCTCTGGTGGGCTGTTTCCTACGCAGATACCCCCACCTGGCTGAAACCGCTGTCAACGTAGAGCACCTGCCCCGTCACAGCACTGGCCAGATCGGACGCCAGAAACGCCGCAGCCCCGCCGACATCTCCAGTGGTAATGTTGCGCCGCAGAGGAGCATTGTTTTCCACCAGGGTGAAAATATCCTTGAGGCTTGAAACAGCTGAAGCCGCCAGCGTTTTGATGGGTCCGGCGCTGATGGCATTGACCCGCACTCCCCTGGGGCCGAGCTCACACGCCAGATAACGCACAGAAGCCTCCAGAGCCGCCTTGGCCACCCCCATGACGTTATACCCGGGGATCACCTGGGTCGAACCATGATAGGTCATGGTAAGAACAGAACCACCATCGTTGATGAGCGGCTCAAAGGCACGGCAGATTCCGGTAAGCGAGTAGGCGGAAACATCCAGTGCCAGCCGGAAGCCCTCGCGCGGAGTGTCAATGAAACGGCCGTTCAGGTCTTCCCTGTTGGCGAAGGCGACGGAATGGACGATAATGTCCAGATTGCCCCATTTTTCCTTCACAAGGTCGGCGGCCGCCTGGATCTGCGCATCATCGCAGACATCACAGGGAAAGGTGAAGTCACCGCCCAGTTCCTCACTCAGCGGTTCCACACGTTTTTTGATGGCCTCGCCCACATGGTTGAAAGCCAAACGGGCTCCCTGCTCCCTGAAGGCAGAGGCGATTCCGTATGCGATACTTCTGTTGTTGGCCAGCCCCAGAATCAGGGCCTTTTTCCCTTGCAGCAACATGGATCCTCCCGAATATTTCTCACAGATCCGCAGGCCTCTGCGGATGCTGCCTTCGTTTTTTGTTGTGCCCTGCTAGCGCGTCAAGATGTCAAAGGCTTCCTGATAACGCTCTGCCGTCGCTGTGATCACGCTTTCTGGCAGTGCAGGGGGTGGGGGCTGTTTGTTCCAGGGCTGCTTTTTCAGCCAGTCCCGCAAAAACTGCTTGTCAAAACTGGGTTGCCCCTGTCCCGGGTGATACTGATCCGCAGGCCAGAAGCGCGAGGAGTCCGGCGTCAGCACTTCATCAATAAGATGCAATTTGCCGTCAATCAGTCCGAATTCAAATTTGGTGTCGGCAACGATAATACCCCGCTGCGCCGCATGGGCTCTCCCTGCCTCATAGATGGCAAGCGAAATGCGCTCAACCTGTTCCGCAACGTCCTCGCCCAGAAGCTGCCGTGCCTGATCCCGACTGATATTTTCGTCGTGACTGCCCAGTTCTGCCTTGGTGGACGGCGTAAAAAGGGCTGGTTCAAGTTTGTCCGACTCACGCAGCCCGGCAGGCAGCTCATGCCCGCAAACGCTCCCGGCAGACCGGTACGCCTCCCAGCCGGAGCCCGTGATGTAGCCCCGCACAATACATTCCACAGGCAGGGGATGGGCCTTGCGCACAATCACGGAGCGCCCTTCCAGTTGCTCCTTCCACGGATCCAGAAGGGGCGGAAAGCGCGCCACATCCGTTTCCACAAGATGATTGGGAATGATGTGCTTGAATTTTTCCATCCAGAACAGGGTAATTTTGTTCAAAATCACCCCTTTGTACGGAATGGCCTCGTTCATGACGACATCAAAGGCCGACATGCGATCTGTGGTGACAATAAGCAGGTGCCCATCGTCGATATGGTAGATATCCCGAACCTTGCCACGCCCCACCAGGGGATACGCATCGATTTTCGTTTTTACCACAACTTGCATGGACTGTCCTTTTGTCACTTTCTTTTGCGCAGTTCCACAGACCGGGCATGTGCCTCCAATCCTTCCAAACGGGCAAAGGCTGCAATGGCGTCCGCATTGCCCTGCAAAAAGGAGGGAGAAACAGACAGTACACTGGACCTTTTGCTGAACGTTTGTACCGAAAGGGCTGAAGAAAACCGTGCCGTGCCCAGAGTGGGCAAAACGTGGTTGGGACCGGCAAAATAGTCTCCAACAGCTTCGGGGCAGTGTTGGCCCAGAAAGATGGCTCCGGCATGGCGGATATGCGGCAGAATGGCCCAGGGATCTCTGGTGCAGATTTCCAGATGCTCGGGCGCGATCATGTTTGCCACGGCCACAGCCACCGACAGATTGGGCACAACAATAATCCCTCCCCAGTCCTCCAGTGAGCGGAGGGCAATGGAGGCTCGCGGCAGCTCGGCGCACTGGGCTTGCAGCGCCTGTGAAAGGCTGTCGGCCAGTCGCGGATCATCGGTGATGCAAAGGGCCGAGGCAAGAGGATCGTGCTCGGCCTGTGACAGCATGTCCGCAGCTATCCACGCAGGATTGGCAGAAGAGTCCGCCACCACCAGCACTTCGCTGGGGCCGGCGAGCATGTCTATCCCCACGGTGCCCTGCACCAGCCTCTTGGCGGTTGTCACAAAAACATTGCCCGGCCCGGCAATAACGTCCACAGGGAGAATGCTTTGTGTGCCGTACGCCATGGCGGCAATGGACCAGGCTCCCCCAACGCGGTATACTTCCTCAATATCCAACAAGTGTGCTGCCGCAAGAATATGGGGGTTTACCTTGCCGTCATCGCGGGGAGGAGTGCACACGGCAAGCCGTGAAACTCCCGCAACCTGAGCGGGAATAGCATTCATGAGCAAACTGGAAACAAGAGGGGTGTTGCCGCCCTGTCCGCCGGGAATGTACAGGCCTGCGGCATCCACGGGCGACACGTGCTGCCCCAGGATGCTGCCGTCCGGACGCGTGATGAACCATGATTTTTCAACCTGGGCCTCATGGAACGCGCGGATATTTGCCGCCGCAGAAGCTATCAGCTCCCTGTGCTCCACAGAAACCGAGGCCGCTGCCCGTGCGATTTCCTGCCCGGACACACGAAGAGGAGGCGCAAAATCCGGGCAATCAAATTTTCTGGTATATTCCACCAAGGCGTCATCGCCAGAACTCCGTACGGCATCCACAATGGCCCGCACAGCATCTTCAACACCCTGCCCGGAATCCTGGCGTTGCAGCAACCAGCCGGACATCTGGGGCCACTCCTGCTCGTGTTGCAGGGTCAAAATTCGGCATGTCATACGCGTAGGGGTACCTTTCTGTCGCAATTGTCGTGAAAAAATGATGGCGCCTGTCGCCACAAGAACTTTTTCCTGCCCTACAAAACAGCACGTTTTTCAAAAGCCTTGCCGGGGCGGACAGATCATCCAAAAAACAGGCGGACAGATCATCCAAAAAACAACGGCCGGGCAAACTCTTTGTTCAGTATACAAAAGCATACGCGGATTGTCGAGGGGCATCGCAAGAACTCCTTGACAGCGCGCAAGGAGCCACGGATAATAAAAAATTGCAAAAAAACATCCAAGCAACCAGCATGAGGTCACCATGCCCGATATCCGCTCCCAATATACAGATCAATACATGTTTTACGGCAAGCACACCCCGCAGGAACTGGCCGCGCGCTACGATACCCCTCTCTATGTATACAATGAAGACCTTTTGCGAACCCGCTGCCGGGATCTTGTCCGTCTTTCCGATCATGCGGGGTACGGGGTCAACTATTCGGTCAAGGCCAACTCCAACCCCGCCCTGCTCGCCATCATGCGTGAAGAGGGGCTGGTGGTGGATGCCATGAGTCCCGGAGAAATCCGCATGAACCAGCTTGCCGGGTTCACTGCGCAGAAAATTCTGTATATTTCCAACAATATTTCTCTTGCAGAAATGCAGAATGCCCTTGATCACGGGCTTCTTGTCAGCGTTGACTCTCTCTCCCAACTGGAATCCCTGGCCTCTCTCCATCCCGGAGGCAGGGTGATGGTGAGGTTCAACCCCGGCATCGGGGCCGGTCACCACAGCAAGGTGATTACAGCGGGAAAGGACACCAAGTTCGGCATTATGCCGGAGGATCTGCCGCAGGTTCTCGCCCTGTTGCAAAAAAACACCATGACGCTGGCAGGCATCAACCAGCACATCGGCTCTCTGTTCATGGAACCTGACGGCTATCTCGCTGCCATGGAAGTACTCCTCCGTCTGGCGGAGGATCTGCCTCAGGAGGTATTCCGGCATCTTGAAATCATCGACTTCGGGGGAGGTTTCGGCATTCCATACCGCAAGTATGACAAGCAACCCCGGCTGGACATGGCGGATCTGGGCCGCCGACTCCATGCTCTCATCACGTCCTGGGCGGCAAAAACTCTCTACAAAGGGCGCTTTCTTGTGGAGCCGGGTCGCTATGCGGTTGCGGAATGCGGCATTCTTCTGGGCAGGGTTCACGCCGTCAAAAACACTGCGGAAAAACGCTATGTGGGAACGGATCTGGGCTTCAACGTCTTGCAGCGCCCTGTCATGTACGACTCTTTTCATGATGTTGAAATCTATGGCCCAGCACATGCTCCACGGACACCAATGCCGCAGACCATCGTGGGCAATATTTGTGAAAGCGGAGATATTCTGGCCAAAGAACGCCTTCTCCCCACCCTGCACACGGGCGATATTCTCGGTGTGCTTGATGCCGGTGCATACGGATTTTCCATGAGTTCCAACTACAACCAGCGCCTGCGCCCTGCCGAGGTTCTTGTGCAGAGCGACGGAACACCCAGGCTTATCCGGCGCAGGGAAAGTCTTGACGATATGACCCGCTGTTTTGACGGCCTGCTGTGAGTCCGCACCGCTTCACACCGCCGCCAATCCGCCCTGTGCCCGACCTGGCAACATCGCCCCGCGCGATCTGGCGACTGACATGGCCACAAATGCTCATGATGTATCTCATGTTTTTCATGGGATTTGTGGCGGTTTGGGTTGCCGGTCAGATCAGCGCCGAAATCCAGGCCGCGCTTGGCATGGTGCACCAATGCACCTTGCTGCTCATGGTTGTGGCCATGTCTGTCAGCAGCGGAGCAACCGCAGCGGTGAGCCAGTCTCTGGGCGCGCTCAAAACAGAACGTGCCCAGCGGTATGTGGGCACAACAGTCATGGGCTGTCTGCTGCTGGGTTGTCTTGTTTCTCTGGGGGGCTGGCTTTTTTCCGATGCCATTCTTGCCCTGCTTCTCGTGCCGGAAAACATCAGGCCTCAGACAAATGTCATGTGGGAAATCAGCATGCTCGGGCTGCCGTGGCAATATCTTTACGCGGCCACCGGCGTGGTTTTTCGCGCTACGCGGCAGGTGCTGCCTCCGCTCTGGGTGGCCGTCGCGGTTTGTGTTGTCAACTTGCTGGGGTGCCTGGGTTTTGGACTGGGCTGGTTCGGCTTTCCCGCGTTGGGCTACGAAGGGCTGATCTGGGCCACAGTGGGAGCAAACGCCCTGGGGGCCGTATGCAACTGCCTCTTGTTGCTCCACTCGGGCTACCTCACCTGCCGGACTCTGCCCACACCACGCTGGCTCAGGGCGGGGTTGCCCTATTTGTTCAAAGTGGCCATTCCCGCAGGGGCCGCGCAAATTGTCTGGCAGTCGGGCTACATGGCGCTTTTTGTTCTGGTGGCATCATTGCCGACAGACAGTGTCAATGCCCTGGCCGGCCTCACTGCGGGCCTGCGTGTGGAAGCCCTGCTTTTTTTGCCGGGCATGGCGTTCAATATGAGCGTTGCCGTACTGGTGGGGAACTGCCTGGGAGCCGGCAAGCCGGACGAGGCAAAACGCATTGCCCTCGGCATGGTCACCGTGGCGGCGCTGACCATGAGCCTTGCGGCGGCCTGCCTCTGGCCTTTCAGGCAGGAGGTCGCCAGCCTTCTTTCACAGGAGACAGGCACACAGGCGCAAATCGTCAGCTATCTTTCCTATAACCTTCTTTCAACCCCGTTTTCCATTGCCAGCACCGTGATGGGCGGCGTGATGACAGGGGCAGGTGCAACAAAATACAATCTCATGATTTTTGGCGGCACCTTCTGGTTCGTGCGCTTGCCATCGGGTTGGCTTTTGGGGCATGTCCTCTGGGGTACGGCATCTGGCATTTTTGCCGCCATGCTTTTTTCACAGATACTGCAAACAGGCATCATGCTGTATGTGGTGCTGTACCGCAACTGGACGGATCACGCCCTAAAAAAACACAAGCAGGCGCCCCCGGCAATATCCACCAAACATTACTGATGTTTTCCCGAGGTTCTATCATGGACAGAACGTATACCGCTGTCAGTCTTTCCGAACGGCAACGCTATTATGAACTCTGGCAACGCACTCCCCAGCGTTCTCTGGACTACACACTGCCCAACCTCTGGGGATGGCAGGAATTTTATGGCCTGCAATGGAGTTTTGCAGAAAATCTTTGCTGGATCCGGCAAACCCGGCCACAAACTGTTTGCTGGGCTCCCGTTGGGGACTGGAACGTTGTGGACTGGAAAAGCATTTTTTCGCAAGCCCCGGCAAACAATACCCCCCGTATCGTCCGGGTTCCCGAAAAACTGCTGCATCTCTGGCAGGCGCAAATGCCGGGCAGTGTGGAGGAAGAAGAAGATCGCGGACAATGGGAATATCTCTACCGCCAGGAAGACCTCGCCTTTCTTCGCGGCAACCGTTTTCATAAAAAAAAGAACCATTTCAACAGCTATGTGAAGGCGTACGGCGAGCCTGACTATCACCCGCTGGACGATGCCATGGTAGAGGATGTGCTCGCTGTGCAGGATGACTGGTGCCAATGGCATGAGTGCGAGGACTCTCCCTCACTGCGGGCAGAAAACGAAGCGATCAACCGTGTTTTGAGTCACTGGGATCTTTTTCGGGGGCTTTCCGGAGGCTCCCTGTACATCGAAGGAAAAATGGTCGCCTTCAGCGTAGGAGAGCCGTTGGATGAGGGTGTTCTTGGCGTGCATTATGAGAAAGGCCTGAGCGGCTTCAAAGGGGTATATCAGGCTATCAACTGCATGTTTTCCCGAAATCAGGGGGCTGGATCCGCCTTTCTCAACAGAGCGCAGGATCTTGACGAAGACGGTTTGCGGCAGGCAAAGTTGAGCTATCTTCCTGCCGATTTTCTTCGCAAATACAAGGTATCCATTCGCGGTTTGGCGTAATGACAAAAGCTCCCTGCCCGGATTTGGCAGATCTTCTGCCCCAGTGGCAAGACAGCCTTCTGGCCCAACGCGGACTTTCCCCCAATACGGCAGAGGCCTACCGTCAAGACCTGGAAAGTTATTTTCTGTTCCGGGCCGAATTGCAGGCAGAGCCCGGCATTCTCTCCGAGCAGGATATTTTTTTCTATCTCGCATGGTTGCGGGCACGCCAGAATACCGGGCGGACTCTGGCCCGGCGTCTTTCAGCGCTGCGCACTTTTTTTGCCTTTGCTGTGGATGAGGGCTGGCTGGCAGACAATCCTGCACGCCTGCTGGAAAACCCCAAACTCCCCCAGTACCTTCCCGAAGTGCTTTCCCGCGATGAGGTGGACAAACTCCTCGCCCAGCCGGATGTCCGCCAGAAAAGCGGTCAGCGTGACCGCTGCATGCTGGAACTGCTGTATGCGGCAGGCCTGCGGGTTTCGGAACTCTGCTCCCTGAGCGTGACGGATCTTGACCTGCAGGCCGGTTTGATCCGCATTTTCGGCAAAGGGTCCAGGGAGCGCCTTGTGCCCCTGCACTCCTCCATGCAAAAAATGCTGTCAGAGTATCTCAGCCAGTGGCGTCCCCTGTTTTCTCCCACGGCGAAACAGCTTTTTGTCAACCGCTCCGGGCACACACTGACACGCCAGTACATATGGAAAAGCATCAAGAAGTACGCATTGCAGGCGGGCATACGCCGCTCCATTTCGCCCCATACCTTCCGCCACACCTTTGCAACGCACCTGCTGGAAGGCGGGGCAGACCTCAGAACCGTACAGATGCTCCTCGGCCATGCTGACATCAGCGCTACAGAAATATATACCCATGTTCAGGCGGAGAGACTGCGCGGCATCCATCAGCAATTTCACCCCCGGAGCCAGAGATGAGCCATGCGTCAACACTCATCACCTGCCATGCCAATGCCGATTTTGATGCCTTTGCAGCCATGCTGGCCGCGCGCCGCCTCTATACTTCTGCGGTACTCCTTTTTCCGGGCACTCAGGAACGGGGCCTCCAAAAAATTTTTTCCGGTCTGGATGCTGCAGCCTTCGGTTTTGTGGAAAGCGATGCCGTACCCTGGGATACTGTTGACACTCTTGTTCTTGTAGACACCCGCCAGCAGGGAAGAGTCAGCCATGTGGCTCCCCTTCTCCTGCGCGCCGACGTGCGCATTGAAATGTGGGATCACCATCCGGACTCTCCCGATGATATTGCAGCGGCCAAAACATACTGGGCGCAGACGGGCGCGGTGACCACCCTTCTGGTGGAACATTTGAAAAAATTCCGCAAGAAACTGACCAGCGAAGAGGCCACGCTTCTTGGCCTCGGAATTTACGGCGATACCGGTTCGTTCACCTATTCTTCAACAACACCACGCGACTTTCATGCCGCCGCGTGGCTTCTTGCGCGCGGTATGGACATCACGCGCATCACCGAAATGGCTGCTCACGAGCTGACGAGCCTGCACATCCAGGCCATGAACAGTCTTCTGGAGTCAGCCGAAAACTACCCTGTCAACGGTGTGCACGTTGTTCTGGCCGAAACTTCCCTTGAGCATTATCTGGGAGATTTTGCCTACCTGGCGCACAAGATCATGGAAATGGAGAGCTTTGCAGTCCTGTTTGCCATAGGCCGCATGGCCGACCGCATTCAGGTTGTTGCCCGCAGCCGCAGCGATGCCGTCAATGTTGGCAGCATTTGCGCGGCTCTGGGGGGTGGGGGGCATACGTATGCGGCATCTGCCTCTGTGCGCAGCATGACTATGCACGAGGTGCGCGAAACAATTCTGCGCCATCTCTACGCCCAGGCTCTTCCGGACAAAACGGCGCGCGAATACATGTCGTCTCCCGCCGTCGGCATGGAATCCTCGGGCAGCATCCGCGAGGCGGATGAACTGATGCTCCATTTCGGGCTCAAGGCTGTCCCGATATTCAAGCCCGGAACCAAAATCTGCGCTGGCATCCTCGACGCCCAAACTGCGGCACGGGCCAATGCCCACGGTTTGGGGCAATCCCGTGTCGAAGACTACATGACCCGCAGAGTGCATACTCTCTCGCCCCAGGCGACTCTCAAGGACTTGACGGCGGTCATCGTTGGCGCGGGGCAACGCCTTGTGCCCATTGTGGAAAACGCCAACGTCACCGGTGTGGTGACGCGCACCGACCTTATCCAGGTTTTTGCCCATGAAACACGCCATCTGGAAGAAGAAAAAAATACCGGCGTCAAGGAGCGCAATGTCGGAAAATTGATACAGGATCGTCTTCCCGCAGAAAGCAGGCGCCTGCTGCATCTCGCGGGCCGGCTCGGGGCGAAACTCCAACTGCCGGTCTACGCGGTGGGGGGCTTTGTGCGTGACTTGCTGCTGAACCGCCCCAATCAGGATATTGACCTTGTTGTGGAAGGCAACGGCATACGCCTGGCACACGCCCTGGCGCAGGAGCTGCATGGGCGCGTGCGCGAGCACAAAAAGTTTCTGACCTCTGTGGTCATTTTCCCCGATGGCAAGGGTTCTGAAGCGCGGATCGATGTTGCCACCGCACGGCTGGAATACTACGAGCACCCGGCGGCTCTTCCCACGGTGGAACTTTCTTCTCTCAAGATGGATCTTTTCCGCCGCGACTTCTCCATCAACGCCTTGGCAATCCGGCTGGACTGTGCCCCGTTTGGGCAGTTGATCGACTTTTTCGGCGGCCAGCGAGATATCAAGGATCGCTCTGTTCGCGTGCTGCACACCCTGAGCTTTGTGGAAGATCCCACCCGCTGCCTCAGGGCTGTACGTTTTGAGCAGCGATATAATTTTCGCATCGGCGGCAATACGGAAAAACTCATCAAAAATGCTCTTGCCCTCAATCTTGTGGAGAAGCTGTCCGAAACGCGCCTGTTCAACGAGTTCCGCCACATCTGCGATGAAAGCGAATCGGCTGTCTGCATCCAGAGGCTGGACCAACTGGGCATCCTGCAGGCCATTTCTCCCCAACTGGCGCTCACGCCGCACAAGAAAAACCTGCTTACCCGGATTCAGGAGGTCATCTCCTGGTATCGGCTGCTGTATTTCGAACGCAAGGCTCACGCATGGCTTGTCTACTTTCTGGGCCTTACCCACGAGCAAACCTACACGGAAGCCACAACCCATTATCGACGCTTGGGATTGCCCGAGGCTGACAGGGCCGACGTTCTTGCCCAAAGAGAGCATATCCGTTCTGTCCGGGGGAAATTGGAAACATGGCAAAAAAATGCAGCAAAAGCGCGAACAAGCACTCTCTGCGACCTTTTGCAGCGCCTTTCCCTTGAACCACTGCTCTATCTCATGGCATCGACCCCCGATACTCTTTTGCAAAAAAACATTTCCCGCTATCTTACCCAGTGGCAACACGAAAAGCCGGATATCAGCGGTGCTGACCTGAAAAAAATGGGCTTGCCTCCCGGCCCTGAATACGGAAAAATTCTTAAAGTGTTGCGTGAAGCAAAACTTGACGGCCTTGCCGTGGGCACAGAAGAGCAGACAGCTCTGGCGCAGGGCCTGATAGATAAAGCATTACATAAAAAAAACAGAACAACACCCATGAATTCCGGGCCATCTTCCGCATGAGCTGCCTCCCCTCTTGCCCGCAGCCTGCAAGCCGTGTAAAGTCTCGTTGCCATGAAACAGATGTGGGCCCCCTGGCGACTGGAGTACATACTCGGGCCAAAACCGGATGCCTGTGTTTTTTGCCTGCCCGCCCATACGGAGGAAGACGCAGAGCGCCTTGTTTTGTTTCGGGGACGGCACTCCTTTGTGATCATGAACAAATTTCCCTATGCCAGCGGGCATCTCATGGTGTGCCCGTATCGCCATGTCATGCATCTTGCGGATCTGGAGCGCGATGAGGCCCACGAGATCATGGACCTGCTTCAGATATGCACGAAAATTCTTGCTCGGCGCTATGCGTGCGAGGGCATCAACGTGGGCATGAACCAGGGGGAAGCCGCCGGGGCGGGCATCCGTGAGCATCTTCATTTCCATCTGGTGCCGCGGTGGACGGGGGACTGCTCCTTCATGGCAATTCTGGACGATGTGCATGTTATGCCGGAATCCTTGCAGAGCGCCTATACAGAACTGAAAGATTGCTTCCGGGACGTTCCTGCCATAACATTGTCCGGGAGGACGATATAAGCAAGTTTTTGAGTAGCCGTCTGGGGCTGATCGCGTGCCGGGCGCGGCACCCGGATTGCAGTATGCACTGACCATTGTGGGGACCTCGTGCGCGGGCAGGAGGTCGACCGGAAATCGTATCTTTCCGGTCGGAAAAGACTTTTTGAGACAGCACAGCTTGGGGGGACGTCAATGCGGTATATCAAGGTTTTTTTGCTCGCCGTTTTTTTCTTCCTGGCCTTGGTCTTCTTTTTTCAAAACCAGGGAGCCCTCTCCCAAAACATGGTCCTCACTCTGAATCTGTTTTTCATCCCGTCCATGTCGTCCATTCCCTTGCCTTTCTATTTTCTCGTCATCCTTGCCTTCGCCTGTGGAGCCTTGTTGACCCTGGCTTTTCTGGTCTGGGACAAGGTCAATATGTCTGCACGGCTGATGAAGAAAAAATGGCAGATCAGCAGCTTGGAGCGTGAACTGAAAAACAGCCGGAAAAAACTGGAAGAAAATGCTGCATGTTCCGGCTTTTTGCGCAAGGCCGCTGCCAGCGAGCAGCAGTTCCAGCCGTTGGCGGGACAGGGGAAAGCCGCTGACGGAAAAGACGTTGCTGAAGACGCGCTTGCGCCGGACCCCGACAAGCCCTGAAGCCCCTTTCTTCTGCCCGGTTCATGGCGCTGTAGGGTCTTTTGGATCACACAGCGCCATGCCTTTTCCTTTCATCACTGCTGCCGGTTCGCCATGCCTGAAAACTCTGTCAAAATGACGCCCATGCTTGAGCAGTACACGCGCATCAAGGCCCAGCACCCTGATGCCCTGCTCTTTTATCGCATGGGCGATTTTTATGAGCTTTTTTTTGAAGACGCCAGAATTGCCGCCCGTGAACTCCAGATTGCACTGACCAGCCGCAACCGGGATGCGCAAAATCCTGTTCCCATGTGCGGCGTTCCCTGGCATGCCGTTGAGGGCTATCTGGCCCAACTTATTGACAAGGGATACAATGTTGCCATCTGCGATCAGACAGAAAACCCCAAAGAGGCGAAAGGTCTGGTCAAGCGCGCCGTCACGCGCATCATTACTCCTGCAACCGTGCTGGAGGATGTCAACCTCAACAGCAAAAGCCACAATTATCTCGGTGCGATTTGCCTGTCTGAAGACAGCGGCACGGGGGCCTTTGCCTGGGCGGACATTTCTACGGGGCAGTGGTCAGGAGCGGAGTTCCGGCGTGAAGCGGAACTGTGGCAATGGGTTCAGAAGATCGCGCCACGAGAATTGCTGGCCCCCGAAGGTTGTGCCCCTCCGCACCGTTCCCCGCTTGAAGGAATACGCCTGGTTTCCATGCCTCTTGCCTGCTTTGACTTCAAGCGCGCCACAGAGCGCGTGATTGCCGCGCAGAAGGTGCAGGATGCCGCAGCACTGGGGCTTGACGGAAAAACGGAACTCATGCGCGCATGCGGGGCACTGCTGGCATATCTTTTCCAGACCCAGATGCACAATCCCGATCACCTGACACCTTTTGTGCCTCTGGACATGGGCCGCCGCCTTGTCATTGACGACGTTACAGAGCGCAATCTTGAAATTTTTTCGCGTCTCAACGGGCGCAAGGGCAAAGGCACACTGCGTCACGTCCTGGACGACACCATGACGCCCATGGGAGGACGCCTGCTGGAGGATATGCTCCGCCACCCCTGGCGTGAAGCGGTTCCCATACGCCGGATTCAGGATGCTGTGGCCTTTTTTTCCAAGGACGACAACCATCGTGCCGCCCTGCGTGAGGCACTCAAAAATGTATACGACCTGGAGAGGCTTTCCACCCGCATCAGCCTCAATCAGGGAGCGCCCCGCGACTTTGTTGCCCTGCGCAACAGCCTGGCGGCCCTGCCGACAGTCTTCCGTACCATTCTTCCCCTATCGTCCGGGCATGGCAACGCGCAAACGCCCCAGGATTTGCCCCATGGCATTGCCAGTATTCTCGCTGCCTGGGACTCCCTGGAAGACTGCGCCGCTCTGCTCACCCGTGCGCTGGCAGATCCCCCCCCCGCTGTCATCACGGAGGGAGGCCTTTTTCGGCCCGGCTTCAATGAAGAACTGGACAAACTGCTTGACCTTGAGGAGCACGGCGAACAAAAACTCCAATCTTTTCTGGAGAAAGAGCAGAAAAGTACCGGCATCAGCAAGTTGAAAATGGGTTATAACCGCGTGTTCGGGTATTATTATGAAATCACGCGCGCCGCACACAATGGTCCTCTGCCGGAGCATTTTATCCGCCGCCAGACCCTGGCCAACGCCGAACGCTTCACCACGGAAGAACTCAAAAAACTGGAAGAAGAGCTGCTTTCCGCCACAGAAAGACGGAAGGCACTGGAGTACAAGCTGTTTCAGGATTTGCGCGGCCACATGGCGGCCCAGCGCGAACGCATCCTGCATACGGCGGATCTGGTTGCCAACCTCGACTATTGGCAGTGTCTGGCGCATGTCGGCCGCACCAACCAATGGCAGCGCCCTGAACTGACCACAGACGCCACACTGGAAATACGGGACGGTCGCCATCCTGTTGTGGAGGCCATGATCGGACGGGCCAACTTTGTGCCCAACAACTTTCGCCTGGACGCCACCCGCCGCCTGTGCCTGCTTACCGGCCCCAACATGTCCGGCAAGTCCACCATTCTGCGGCAGGTCGCCATCATCTGCCTGCTGGCGCAAATGGGCTCCCCCGTCCCTGCCGCTTCCGCCCGTCTGGGGCTTGTAGACCGCCTGTTCTCCCGCGTCGGAGCTTCTGACAATCTGGCACGGGGGCAAAGCACCTTTATGGTGGAGATGATGGAAACCGCCCGCATTCTGCGCCAAGCCACGCGCAGGAGCCTTATCATTCTGGATGAAATCGGGCGGGGCACAAGCACATATGATGGCGTGGCTCTGGCCTGGGCCGTGGTTGAAGACCTGGCCAAGCGCGCCGGGCAGGAATTGCGCACCCTTTTTGCCACCCACTACCATGAACTGACAGCCCTTGAAGGCCGCGTTGCCGGAGTGTTCACCATGAACATTGCCATTCGCGAGCACAATAACGACATTCTGTTCCTTCACCGGCTGATCCCCGGCCCCTCTGACCGCAGCTATGGCGTAGAGGTGGCACGCCTGGCCGGAGTTCCCGGTGCGGTGGTGCAGAGGGCCAAGGCCATACTGGCCAGTCTGGAGCAGGGGCGGGAAAGTGCACGCAAAAATGTGCTGACTGCTGTCAGTCTGCCGGGAATTTCCACCGACAGCCGGAATTCCCCGTCCGCAGCCCTGCCCACGCAGGCACAGCCCGAACATCCTCTGACGCACATATTGCAGACGCTCAATCCGGACACCCTGAGCCCTCTGGAAGCCCTGAAACTTCTGACAGAATGGAAAATGCGCTGGGGTACAAAAAAAGCGCAGCCAAGCGCGCTGCCCGGAAAAAAAAATGCTTGAGGGGGAAGCATGGACAGCCGTTCAAACCATTGCGGAGCACCGTATCGCAGAAGCCCAGCGCAAGGGGGCTTTTGACAATCTCCCCGGAACGGGAAAACCGCTTGTTTTGGAAGATATGAGCCATATTCCGCCGGAGTTGCGCATGGCCTGCAAAATTTTGCGCAATGCCGGATGCCTGCCGCCGGCACTGGAGGAACGCAAGGAACTGGGCAAACTTGCGGACATGCTTGAGCACTGCGCCGAGGAGCAGGAACGGGTACGCCAGATGGAAAAACTGCGTTATCTGATTCTGCGTGCCAAGGAGCGTTTTCAGCGCCCATTCCGGCTGGATCAGGAAGATCAGTACTATGACCGCCTGCTGGACAAAATCCGGGTGGCGCGGCCTGGCACCACGCAACCCGGCACACGGCAAAAAGGCTCAGCTACCTGACAGTTTGCTTTCCAGCAGTTCGTTGACCAGAGCGGGATTGGCTTTGCCCTTGGTTGCCCGCATGACCTGCCCCACGAAAAAACTCATCAATTTGGTTTTTCCTCCGCGATAGGCCTCAACCTCCGCAGGATTGGCCGCCAGAATATCGTCTACGGTTGCGGCAAGTGCAGCGGAATCAGAAATCTGCACAAGACCCTTTGCGGTCACGTATGTTTCCGGCATGTCGCCCGAGAGCAACAACTCGCCAAAAATATCATTGGCGATTTTGGCGCTGATGAGGCCCTTGTCCACAAGATGAACCAGTTCGGCCAATCCCGCAGGCTTCATACCCCACTGCGTGGGATCTGAGGCAGCCAGGCCGCGCGCGTGACACTCGCGCAAAAGCGGCCCCAAAACGAAATTCGCCACTTTTCTGGGGTCAGCCTTTTGGGCGGCAGCCTCAAAAAAATCGGCCAGTCCCCGGCTCTGCACCAGAACCTCCGCTTCGGCTTCCGGCAAACCCGTCATTTCACGAAAACGCCTCGCGCGCTCCTGCGGCAACTCTGGAAGTTCTTTGCGCCATTTTTCCAGATCTTCCGTCAAAATTTCTACAGGCAAAATATCGGGATCAGGAAAGTAGCGGTAGTCGTGAGCTTCTTCCTTGCTGCGCATTGGCGCTGTGCTGTTTTTCACGGCATCATAGAGGCGCGTTTCCTGAACCAGCCTTTTTCCGTCGTCCAGCATGTCCTGCTGGCGGCCTATTTCGTATTCGATGGCACGTTGTACATTGCGGAAAGAATTGAGATTCTTGATTTCCGCACGAACCCCCAATGTTTCCGAACCGACAGGGCGCAAGGAAACATTGGCATCGCAACGAAAACTCCCTTCCTCCATATTGCCGTCACAAACCTCCAGATAGGTAACAATGCCGTACAAGGTCTTGAGGTAGGCAACCGCTTCGGCGGGAGAACGCATGTCCGGCTCGGACACCACCTCGACCAGCGGCGTTCCGGCACGGTTCAGATCAACATAGCTGAGATTTTCATGCTGCGCGTGGATACTCTTTCCGGCATCGTTCTCCATATGGATGCGTGTAATGCCTATGCGCTTTTTCCCTTTGTCGCCCATGATGTCCAGATAGCCGTGCTCGCACAGAGGCAGTTCAAACTGTGAAATCTGGTATCCGGCGGGAAGGTCGGGATAAAAATAGTTTTTGCGGGCAAAGACGGAGCGGGAGCGTACGCTGCAATTGGTGGCCATCCCCACCAGCGCGGCAAAATGCACTGCCTGAAAATTGGGCAAAGGCAAGGCCCCGGGCATGCCTGAACACACTTCACAGACATTGGCATTGGGTTTCTGCCCAAAGCTTGTGGGGCAGGAGCAGAACAGCTTGGAGGATGTGGCCAGTTGAACATGCACTTCAAGGCCGATAACGGATTCATAGCCCGCCATGAGATATTCCTCTGTTTTTGTGTTTTGGAAGCATCAGAGTGTGATGCTTGAATCAAAATATTTTCCCACGGCGTATTCGCCCCTGCGGAAAAAGAGGCGCGGATCCGGCCCGATGATCTGCATTTCTTTCTTTTTTCTCTGAACATCAAGGGCGATGTGCATTTCTTTGGTGCATCCCGTTGAAAATGTTGAATCTTTTCCTGACCATTGGGAAGGCACTTTTCGTCCCATCAGGGAAAAGCTTTCTTCAATATCCTCAAACGTCTGAAAACGCCATACGTCAATAAAACCGCTGCGCTGCACCTGTTCCCACATATACATGAGGTCATCCCCGTCCATGCCCTCAACAAAGTGCTCTGCCGGGTTGATAATCAGAATATTGTCCATTTTTTCCCGCAGGGAGTCCACAAAGGTTCGCACCAGGGCGATGGCTGTGCCGGTTTCTCCCGGAATGCTGCCGATGATGCAACTGTAAAACATCACCGTGCGCCCCGCCTCCTTGGCGTCCCGCATGGTGGAGATGATGGCGAGTGCCTGACGGGAAATGTCCGCATCGCTGAATTTTCTCACCTCTGGCGCATGAGGCCGGAATTGAAGGTGAAAACCCTGCTCGTCTTTCCAGTAGCAAACGATATCGCGCGTGAACATGTGGCTTGTGCCCAGCAGAATATCGGCGTTGCGCCACCCCTTGCCCAAAATGATATCCGCTTCTTTCCAGGCGCGGGAAAAGGTGACGGAAACCCGGTACAGGTTGAGGCGTTCCCGCGTTCCATCGCTGATGACCACCAGCCTGTATTCGCGCAGAAGGCGCAAAAGGTCATTCTTGCTCAACCGGGGGTCGCGGACAAGCGTTGCGCCTTCCAGCAGGGCCGTAATGCTGGGGTCATCCTCCATATCTTCCAGAGTCGGCGCAAAAAAATTGAAGCCGTCCTTGACCGCCACAATCACGCGATGCCCCATACGTATCAGGCACTGTATCATGACCAGGTCAAAAACAACTCCCCCATCGGCATCACACAGAAAAAGTATGGTGCTGCTCTTTCCCGCAGGTCTGGCGAGATACGCATGCAGTTCCGCGCACATCCGCTCCGCCTGATCCATGAGAGAGGAAATCTCTTCTTTTTCCGGGAATTTTTCCAGCCAGTCGCGGGACATTGCGGAAAGGCAAAGCAGGCGGGCGGTTTCCGCAATGTTCAGCATTTTGCGGACATTTTGTATTCCCCCGGACAGCGGCTCACGGGGCAGCGCATCAAGATGCTCGCGAAGCACAGGAAAATGCAGCATTTCCTGCTGGCGGAGGGAGGAAGCCCTGCGCCTGTCGCGCCAGGGGTCGTCAAGTATGTTCCCCTGGGCCAGAACAAGGTTTGTCATCCGCTTGACAAGGCGGGAAGGGACAAGCGTATGTTGCTTGATATACTGGCGATAACGGAAGCGGCAGAAATGGAAAACGCGCCTGCGCTCCTGACGGTCGGGCAAGGCAGAACGCACCATGCGCATGATGATGCGCCAAGCCCGATTGTACAGCTTGCGCAGTCTGGAAGGCACATGCTCCATGCGAAGCATGGCAAAGATATCGTCCGAGCAGGGAAGGTAGACCTGATCAGGCTCCAGATGCACCATAAAGGCCAGTTGCTCCGGACTGACGATAAGATCCGGATTCATCCCGTAGGCCACATTGTTGTCCATGAGGATGCTGTACAGCCATGCGTCAAAGCGGATATCCTGCCCCAGGCGGATATTCCGAACTTCGGGGATCCGCAAGTCTGTGCTCATTGTTTGTCTCCGGCGGAATGATCTGGCGCTGGCGGCGCAAAAAAACCGCGTGAGCGCAGCTTCGCAAAAAAACAGGCGGTGTCGCTGAAAAAAGAAACTGCTGCAGGCGCACCCGTTACAAAGACAGTATCGTCCCGTTCCAGAGGCAGGCCCTCCTGACCATCGATCGTCAGGCAACAATCTGCTGCGCCCTGCAACAGGCGCACACGAAATGCGGCCCCGCCAGGAAAAATCATCGGGGGCGTTCCGGCCAGAAAAGGACAGAGAGGCGTAAAGGCGATGGTTTCCAGAGTGGAGTACACAAGAGGCCCCCCGGCGGAAACACAGTACCCCGATGTGCCCACAGGCGTGGAAAAAACGAGGCCATCGCCACGCAGAACCCTCAGGCGGCACTCATCCACAAAGACTTCCAGCGTCACAAGGCGTGCAAGGGATCCACGACCCAAGACGACATCATTGACCGCATAGCCTGTGGCGACAGCAGCCCCCCTGCGCAGCAGGGACCACTGCAGGGCCATGCAGTGCTGCACGGGCATTTGCGCGCGCAGGCAGGACTCCAGCGATGCCTGCCATTGTTCCGGCTGGGCATTGGTCAAAAAACCTACCCGCCCAAAATTGATGCCGAGCAAAGGGATATTGCGACCCACAAGCCTGCGGGCAACTCCCAGCATGGTGCCGTCCCCGCCCAGCACCACGGCAAAGTCAAATGCTGTTTCCGCGTACGCGGGAGAATCTTCTCCCGCAGTGATCCGGGTGACAATATGCCCTTTCCGGCACAGCCATTCCTCCGCAGCCCTCCCCAGGGCAATGGCGTCCTTATGCCGGTTTTTGCAGACCAGCAGTATATGGCGGCAGTCCGTACTTTGCATACAGAAAGGATTTACGTTATCAAGCCTGCAATCGCAAGCATGCTTCCGGCTTCAGGGCTTGTCAGTTGCGGGGCTTTGCCCTATGTAGAGAGCGGCGTACACCAAAAATCATCTACCCTCTGATTGCGTTTCTGCCATGAGCGATGCCGGTTTGAGCCTGATTGAAAAGCACTTGTCCGACAGTGCCCATGTGCAGAGGGCTTTTTTTCAACGCCAAGGGCAAAAACTGTGTTCTGTTGCCCTGCGCATGGCTGCATGCCTGGCCACAGAGGGGAAACTGCTGCTCTGCGGTTACGGTAACGGGGGAATTCTGGCCCAATGCCTTGCGTCTGAATTTGTTGCCAGGCAGACTGTGGATCACCCTCCGCTTCCGGTCATCGCCCTCATGGCGGACACGGCCGCATCCGGCACAGAAGCAAAAAAGGCCGGACAGGCATTGTGTCGGCAGGTTGCGGTGTTTGGTCGCAAGGGTGACATGCTTCTGGCCTTTTTACCCTCAGGAAGCAATGCCGGCATTGCCGCCGCCTTGCAGACCGCACGTCAAAAAGGCATGGGCACTGTCGGCCTGACAAGCGAGGACGATACGGCAGTCGCCACACACTGCGACACGGTGCTGGAGGTTCCGGACGTTGGGACTTCTCTGGTTCAGGAAGTTCATGTCGCCGCAGGACATCTGCTGTACCGGCTGACCGACTATTACCTTTTTGAAAACGCCGCCGTACTGCTGAACCATTTGCGTAATCCCCATGAAAAAAGGATTGATGATGCCCATTTATGAATACCACTGCCAGCAATGTGACCGGAATTTTGAAGAACTTGTCTTTGATGATGCCTCCCCCGCGTGTCCCCACTGCGGATCGCACGCCACACACAAGCTCATGTCCCGTTGCGCACGGCATGCAAAAAATTCCGGCGATTCTGACTATGCCCCGTCTTCAGGCGGAGGCGGATGCTCTGGCTGTTCCGGCGGAAACTGCGCGAGTTGCGGAGCATAGTCTGCCCGACAGCGACTCTTGCAAGGCCGTACCATGCAAGCGGACGACAATTCCTGCCTTGCACAACAGAAATCCTTTTGCCCACCCTGTACAGGCAGTTCGTGCCAGCATAGCATCAGGGGGAGAAGTGGTCACATGCGCACACACTTTGTGATTGCCACCAGAGGCAGCCGTCTGGCCCTGTGGCAAGCGGAGCATATAAAAAACCTCCTTCAGGTGCGGGCCCCTGACGCATGCATTGAGCTCAGCATCATCAAAACCAGGGGCGATATCATTCTGGATGTGCCGCTGGCCAAGGTTGGTGGAAAAGGGCTTTTCGTCAAGGAAATCGAGGAAGCTCTTCTGGAAGGCAAAGCAGATCTGGCGGTGCACAGCATGAAGGATGTTCCCATGCAACTGCCGGAGGGGCTGACGCTCGGCTGCATCCCGAAAAGGGAAAACCCTTCGGACTGCCTGCTTTCCCATAAATTTTCGGGTGTGGACAAACTCCCGGCAGGAGCTTGCGTGGGCACAAGCAGCCTGCGCCGGCAGGCCCAGATGCTTGCCCTGCGGCCGGATTTGCGCATCGAAGCCCTGCGGGGCAATATTGATACCCGTTTGCGCAAGCTGGAATCCGGAATGTATGACGCAATCGTCCTGGCAAGCGCAGGGATTGGCCGCCTGGGCCTTGAAGCACCCTGCGTGTGCGAACTCGCTCCGGAATTTTTTCTGCCCGCAGTGGGGCAAGGTGCCCTGGGTATAGAATGCCGCAGCGATGATGCGGAAATGCTGGCAATGCTGGCTCCGCTGGAGGATCATGCTGCACGGGTCTGTGTTGAGGCGGAGCGCGGGTTTCTGGCGGGTCTGAAAGGCGGCTGCCAAACGCCTGTGGCAGGACATGCATGGCTCGAGGACGAAACCGTCATCCTGAAAGGCCTGGTTGCCGAAGTGGACGGCAGCGTCCTGCTCCATGACAAAATTGCCGGACACCATGCGCAGGCACGCCAACTGGGCCTTGAGCTTGCCGAAAAAATTCTGTCCAGCGGCGGGCGGGAAATTTTGGACAAAATATACCAACACGCATGAGGCTGTTCCAACACCATGTCCACAGTCAAACCACTACCCGCCTCCAGGCTGCACGCCACATTCAACCCTGAACGCATTCCCTGGGACGACAGCAGTGCCATTCCCCTGCCGCGTCCGGGGCGGGACAATCCCTTCCAGCCGCGGGCCATGCAGGCCTTGAATCTGGCTCTGCAAATCCGAGAAAAAGGATACAATGTCTATTTGTCCGGCACAAAGGAGCTCGGGCGCAGCAGCATGCTCCTGAACTATTTGCGCCCCCGGGCACAAAAGGAATCCACGCCGCCCGATCTTCTCTATGTTCACAATTTTTCTGATCCGGACTGCCCCCGGCTGCTTTCCCTGCCCGCTGGTCAGGGCAAAAAGCTCAGAACCGCATTGAAAAAACTGGTGGAAGATATCCGCGAGGAACTGCCCCGCCGCTTTGAAGCCAAGCCATACATAAAACGCCGCGCCAAATTGATGGACAAGTTGCAAAACACCCGCATGGGGCTGTTGAGCAAAATGAATTCCGTGGCAACAGACAAGGGATTCAACCTGGATATGGACGACAGCGGCGGACTGACTCTCTACCCGCTGGTTGAGGGCAAACGCCTTAACGAAGAAGAGTTTGACAGTCTGGACAATGCCGTACGCTTTGGCCTGAAAAAGCGCGGCGACAGCCTCGTGCGCGATATGGCCGGTTTCATGCGGCAGTTGAGCAGGGCGGAAGAAAGTTTTCAGAACGGAGAACGCGATCTTGACCGGGAAACCATGAGCCAGGTGCTGGATTCTCTGCTCACCCCCATGGCCCAGCAATTCTCCCGGGCCTGCCGGGTGCCCTCTTTGACAGAATATTTCACGGACCTTCGCGAAGACATTCTCAAACACACAGAAGTTTTTCTGCAGAAAGACGCTTTTTCCGGCCCTCCTGGCGACGGGCATGCCAACGTGCCCGCCGAAGCCGCACTGTATCGCTATTCCGCAAACCTGCTTGTGGACAATGCCGATCTGCGCGGTGCTCCCATTGTGGTGGAAGATCACCCGACTGTAGCAAACCTGCTTGGCTGCATCGAGCGTGAATCAGAGATGGGCGCACTGATAACAGATTTCACGCTTGTCCGCTCTGGCAGCATCCACAAGGCCAACGGAGGTTTTCTTGTGCTGCATGTGGACGACCTGCTGCAGCACCCCAGCGCATGGGAAGGCCTGTTGCGCGCCTTGCGATCAAACCAGATCCGCATCGAGGATACGGGAGACACCGCGGATGCGGCCATGCGCACCAAGAGCATCACTCCCGCCCCACTGCCCCTGAACCTCAAGGTTGTGCTTATCGGCACTGAAGATGTGTACGAAAACCTGCTGGAGATTGATGACCGGTTTCATGATTTTTTTCGCATCAAGGCGCACATGACCGATGTGGCCGAACGCACTGCAACAAACATTCGCTTTTATCTTGCGCAACTGGCAGAAATTATCAGGGATGCCGCCCTCCCCCCCTTCGACAAAAGTGCTCTGGCCTGGCTTGTCGGCATGGGATCATATTTGAGCGAGGATCAGCGCCGCCTCTCCCTGCGTTTTCCCCGCCTGCGGGAAATCATGGTGGAAGCCTCGACCTTGGCGCGGATGCGTCGGGAGGCCACAGTCAGCGCTCCATTGCTGGAAGAAGCGCATACGGCCCGCACCTTCCGGGCCAATCTGGTAGAAGAGCGCTTCATGGAGGAGTACGACCGAAAAATGATCAAGGTCTGTACTTCCGGTGTTGCCACAGGGCAGGTCAACGGGCTCTCCGTGACATGGCACGGGGATTTTGAGTTTGGCTTGCCGCACAGGATTTCCTGCACTGTGGGCGTCGGACATGACGGGATCATTGATCTCGAACGGGAAGCGGAACTGGGCGGCCCCATACATACCAAGGCCATGATGATTCTCAAGAGCTTTCTCACGGATCTTTTTGCCCGCACCAAGCCTCTTGTTCTTTCCGGTTCCCTGTATTTTGAGCAAAGTTATGCGGGCATTGAAGGCGACAGCGCCTCTGGAGCGGAGCTTGTTGCCTTTCTTTCCGCCCTTGCCGATGTGCCCGTTCGTCTGGACTTGGCTTTCACCGGGGCGGTGAGCCACTCGGGCGAGATCTTGCCTGTGGGCGGCGTAACACAAAAAATTCAAGGATTTTATAAAGTTTGCGCCAAACAGGGGCTCACCGGATCACAGGGCGTTATCATCCCCCATGACAATGCGGATCAGTTGCTGCTTGCGTCCGATGTCATCCATGCCGTGGAGGAAAAGCAGTTTTTTGTCTATCCTGTACGGCGCATTGAAGAGGCTCTGCTTTTGCTGACAGGCATTCCGCCAGGGCGGCGGCGAAAAAATGGAGGCTTTACCAAGGGAAGCCTCTATGATCTCGTGGACAAACGCTTTGAACAGCTGGGCAGGTGCGCGCAAAATGCCTTTCGGCATGCACGCAAGCCGTGAAGAGCCTTCCAAAAGGTGCTCCACTTCTACAAACTTCAAGCGATACTTCAGATAACGTTCAACGAGCACAAAAAAGACGCACAGATATGAAAAAATCTCCCGCAACAATGAATACGAACAAAAAAGAAGCCCTGCTGCACGCTGCCAAGGAGCTCTTTGGCGAATGTGGCTATGTGGAAACAACTTTCAAAAAAATTTCCGAGCGGGCCGGAGTGGCTCTGGGCCTGCTGACCCACCATTACGGCAACAAGGAAAAACTGTTTCTGGCTTCAGGGTTGGATGTTCTGGCCAATTTTCTTGAAAAATTGCGGGAAGCCACCGCGGGAGCCACCTCCGGCTTTGACGGCGTCATGCTCTTTTGCAGAACATACCTGGACTTTTCCATCGACAAGGATTCCAACTGGCTCGTTTTGGTGCGCTGCTCACCATACAGCGACATGAAAACGAAAACCGACCGCGATATCATGGACTCCATGTTTTCTCAGGTACACCAGGAACTGGAACAGATCATCGTGCGCGGCATCAAGGACGGCACGATCACCAATGTGGACAGCAAGGCCACGGCCCAGGTAATCATATCCCTCATGGTGGGGGCCAACCGCACCAAAGTGCTCACTCCGTACGCCTGTCCCAGCCTCTATGAGGACGTTCTTGCCTTTGTTTCCCGTGCAATCAGGGCCTGAACCGAAAAAAATCTGGCGAGCGGGCAACGCGCGCTCCGGGAAAATCTGCTGTTTGTGTGGGATTTGCGCGCAAGGCCACGCAATGCATTGGCCGGACTTTGCGCGGCTTGTCGGTGTAATCCCCCCAAAAAATGGTAGCGTTTGAAAGTAGAATTTCCCATACTCATGAAGCGGGAGATTTTACATGAAAAAATCACGGTTTACAGACAG
>NZ_RQYH01000032.1 GCF_003860215.1 Desulfovibrio sp. OH1186_COT-070
GCTGTCTGTAAACCGTGATTTTTTCATGTAAAATCTCCCGCTTCATGAGTATGGGAAATTCTACTTTCAAACGCTACCATTTTTTGGGGGGATTACAGGCCCATGACACGGGCCGCACGCCGGAAGAGTATTACGAAGCCTACAGGCCGCAGTATCGGGCAGGCAATGGCAGTGCCGTTGCTGCTCACGATGAACTGTATCATGCCATGTATCGCAATCGTGCGTCCAGCCTTCAGGATTTTATAGATGAAGTTTTGGCCGGATCTCCCCAGGACAAAAAATCATATATGGGGATGGGGGTTTTGGAGCGGTCTGATGCCCCTGAATTGCAAGGTGCAGAAATCATATTGGCGTCCGATCAGGTGCGCCACATACGCAATGAGCATTCTGATTTTTCCGAATGGGGACGTATTGCTGAAATCGTGGCACAAGGAGAGGTGTCTGCATTGGGAAACAACCGTGTGACGGGTGGACCCACCTATGCATTTACATTGCCCGGCAACAAGGGAAGGGCACTGGCTGCTCTCGCCGGGCCGATACAGACGAAAGAAGGGCGTCGGCTACGAGTGCTGACGGCTTTTGAAGGCTCAAAGAAGGGCGTGAAAAACTGGATCAAAGAGAAAAGAAAGAAGGCCGCCATATACCAGAGTGCTGGGGAAATTACAGCGTATCCCGACCGTAAAAACAGTCTCCCCTCTGGATCAGACGGCCCGCTTGAGGGCAATATAACCTCACCCGAAGCCAAAGGCAACAGGACAGAACATCCCCGTGCCTCCGTGAGCTTTGACTCCAACGGCAGGGCGATGGTGGAGTTCTTTGCTTCGGCGAACTTCTCTTCCGCACCGCACGAGCTCTACCATGTCTTTCGGCGGGAGATGGAGCAGACGGCCCGTATGGCCGATGTGCCCGCCCGTGTGCGCGAGAACTGGAACAGGATTCTGGAATTTGTGGAAGCCGAGCCGGGGCAGCAGTGGACGCGGGCGATGGAAGAAAAATTCGCCCGCGCCGGAGAGCGTTTCTTGCTGGAAGGCAAGGCCCCCACTCCGGAACTGCGCGGCGTGTTTGAAAAAATGCGGCAGTGGTTTCTGGAACTCTTTGCCGATGCCGATGCCGCCGGGCTGGAAATTTCCGACAGCATGCGGCGCGTGTTCGGCGACATGCTCACAACGCCCATGGAGCACGGTGACGCCAATTTTCGCTATGCCCTGGGCAGCCTTCTGGAACGCACCTTTGCCGAAGACGTGGATACCCGACTGCCGGAACAGCCGGATATGGACAAGATGCCGCTGGAAACCGTGCGCGCCCTTGCCGATGAAGAAATGCGCAACCTTGACGCCCACTGGCAGCAGATGAGCCAGGCGCACCCGGAGGCGGCCAAGATTATCGGAGACGATTACCGGGCGGAAGTGCTTGCGGCGGAAGCCGAAGAAGCTGCGGCCATCCGCAACAGGGAAATTCTTGATGCCATTGTGGATTGTGAATTGCGGCGGGGGACACGATGAGCCAGACGTGCGTTGAAATCTTGCGCGAGGGCATTGCCCGCGGCATGGATTGTAAAGCCCCCCTTATTAGTGCAACTCAAAACTGGAGTCCTTGGCATGTTTGAGAGCAAACTCCTCTGGCGTGAGGTTGCCCAATGATTCATGGGGCCTTTTCTCATTGTATTCTTGCTCCCATGCGTCCACGATAACGCGAACCTCACTCAATCTGCTGAAAAAATAGAAGTTTAACACCTCATCGCGGAAAGTCCGGTTGAACCGCTCCACATACGAATTTTGTGTGGGCTTGCCTGGCTGGATGAATTCAAGGTCAACACCATGTTGTTCGGCCCACCCGGCAAGCTGTACAGAAACAAACTCCGGACCGTTGTCCATTCGCATTTTTGCAGGATACCCCCTCCAAGCGGCTATGCGGTCAAGCACGCGAATGACGCGGGCCGCTGGCAAACTGGTATCCACTTCCACAGCCAGCACTTCGCGGCTGAAATCGTCAAGTACGTTAAACGTGCGAAAACGCTGGCCGTGCATCAGTGCATCGCTCATGAAGTCCACAGACCAACAAGCGTTGACGGCGGTTTGCGCCTCCAGGTGGACTGGGGCTCGGCTGGGCAGGCGGCGCCTGCCTTTGCGGCGCATGTGCAGCCACAACTGCCGATAAATCCGGCAGACACGTTTATGGTTCCATACATGCCCCTCACGCCGCAACACGGCAAAGCACTTGGCAAATCCATACCTTGGGTAGCGTTTGGCCAGGCCAAGAAGTGCCGTCATCACAGGGGTGTCATCGCGTAGCGTCGGCCTGTAAGCAAATACGCTTCGGCTCATGCACACTGTCTTGCACGCCTTGCTGACGGAGAGGCCATGTTCTTCATGAATGAACAGCACGACCTCACGCTTCCCGGCCGGCCTCAGAGCTTTTTTTCGAGCACATCCTTCAAGGCCCGGTTTTCCAGGCTCAAGTCCGCGTACATTTGTTTGAGCCGGGCGTTTTCATACTCAAGATCGCGCATACGTTTGCTATCGGAAGCTTCCATGCCGCCGAGCTTGCTCTTCCAGGCGTAAAACGTGCCATTGCTGATACCGTACTCACGGCACACGTCCCTGCTTCGACGGACTTCAGGATGGCAATGATCTGATGCTCAGAAAACCGTGACTTCTTCATAACTTCCTCCTGAGGATGGACTACCAGAAGTCTCCAGTTTTGGTCTGGACTATTTTAAGGGAGGGGTACACTGCCGCCTATCTTTTGACGTACTTTTTGTTGGGATGATGCTTCTGGATGAAGGCATCGGCATCCAGGCGGAACTGGAAGGGGCCGGCAATTTGGTAAACCCGGCTGCGGACTTTTTGCAGGTCAGCCAAATTGCGCTGATCAACCAGAATCCGTCCGTCATCGCAATACACGAAATGCTGCACAGCCTGCGCCTCGGTGGACACAAGAAGAGGCAGGGCCAGCAACGGCAAGGCGAGCAAGAATTTTTTCATCTTCATTCTTCTATTCTATATGGTTGGCAAACGTATCCACAGTGCCCGAAGCCGGGCGTTCCCTGCCCACGGACGCGTCGCAAACAGCCTGAGCGATTGGCAGGCAGACGGCTGCCGTCCCCAAATTGCACTCTGCACGGCACGGAAAAGTTTTTCCGCATGCTGCGGATACCCCGAAAGCAACATGCAAAAACCCTGTAAATGCAGCAAGTTGACTAACCAGTTCGTTCAGTTTTCCATGCGGGCCGCAAAGGCAGATGAGCCCTGCCAGCCCGCAAGTGGCATATTCGTTGCGATTCAGCCCAGCGAAAATAAAAAGGCGAAGCATGCTTCTCAAGACGGGGTGAAGGATGTAGAATAAATCAAACAGCAATCCTGAAAAAAAGCATCGTCTTGATAAAAAGATTTCATGCCTTCGGGAAGAAAAGTCACGATACAAGCTGAAGCTATCAGGCGCGAACCTCGGGCGCACGAAAAAGCCGGACAGGAAAATTTTTGTGCTCGGGTACAAGGGCGAAAATCGCAATGATTGCATATATACGCGAACAGGGAGCAAAAATTTCCAGGGAGGGGCGGAGGCTCATTGTCAATACGCCAGACATGAAGCATACAATTTTTGTGGAGAGTCTTGAGCAGTTGCTTCTGTTTGGTAACGTGCAGTTGACGTCTTCCGCTGTCTTTTTGTTGTTGCGGGAAAATATAGATACGGTTTTTTTGCGGGCCGACGGACGTTTCATGGGGAGGCTGGCAACCGCTGAGCCTGCCAATGCCCTGTTGCGAAAGCGTCAGTTTGCCTTGACCGAGGACAGTGATTTTTGCTTGCGTACGGCGCGTTGCATTGTTCAAGGCAAACTTGTCAACCAGGCAACGGTCATGGGGCGCGTCAAGCGCAGTCGTGATCAGGGTGCGGCCGGCGTGGCCGCCGGAGAACTGCGTCTGCTTGCCCGCAAGGTCGAAAAAATTGAGAGTCTGGACGCACTGCGAGGTCTGGAGGGAATGGGGGCAGCGTTGTATTTTCGGCATTTTCCCCTTGCCTTCAATCAGGATTGGGGTTTTGTTCGCCGTGTGCGCCGTCCTCCCACAGATCCCGTCAACGCCGTTCTGTCCCTGCTGTATACTGTTCTGATCAACAGATGCTACGCAGCGGTGCGTATCGTCGGCCTGGATCCCACCCCTGCGGCTCTCCATTCTTTGTCTTACGGACGACATGCCCTGCCGCTTGACCTGGTGGAAGAATTCCGGGCCATGCTGGCAGACACGCTGACCATCTCACTGTTCAACATGCGCATGCTGGATTGGGACGACTTTGAAACCCCTCAGCAGGAGCAACCTTGCGAGGCGGAAGATGAGACTGCAAATCTGGATGCGGTATTGTGTGATCCCGTTGGTCTGATGTCCGGGCAGGAGCCGCTGGCAGAAATCGGGGATCTGCCGGGAGAACAAATGCACATTTCCCCTGTGGAAGGGGGGGCGGGCAGGCGGCCCCTGCTGTTGCGCAAAAATGCTTTCAGGAAGGTGCTTGTTGCCTTTTCCAGAAAGATGGAAACGGAATTTTTTCATCATCAGGCGGGACGGCATATGTCCTATGCCGATGCCTTGATTTTTCAGGCTCGGCAGTACCGCCGTCTTGTGGAAGGGGAGATCGATGCCTACAGCCCTCTCATGCTGCGATAGCGTGGCGCACGTGCTCGTTGCCTACGACATCAGCAACAACAAGACGCGAGGCAGGATTTTTGCTTTTTTGAAGGAGCAGGGGCTGCATTCGCAAAAATCTGTTTTCGAGTGCAGAATGAACAGGGCAAAGCTGCAGCATGTGTACGCTTTTCTGCGCGGACTGAAGCTGGATAAAGCCGACTCTGTGGTATTGTATCCGCTTTGCCGCCGTTGCTCTGGCAAAGGAATGGTTTTGGGCAAGGGGCTTTTTCTTGCGCAGACAGGCTGGATGGTTATCTGATGGAAAGTGTGTGGCTGGTTTTTTATGACATCGCGGACAACGGGCGTTTGCAGAAAGTTGCATCCGTGCTGCTGGACTATGGAGTTCGCGTGCAGAAATCCGTTTTTGAGGTCAGACTGCATGATCAGACATTGAGATACTTGAAAAAACGCCTGGAAAAAATCCTTGATCCGGAGGAGGACGGCATCAAGTTTTTTCCTCTGTGTGAATCCTGCCTTGCGCGCAAAAATACCTTGGGAAATGTCGCACACCTGCAAAAAAGTACATCGTGGATCGTCATTTGATGCCTGTTTTGCATTCCAAGGAGGTTTTATGGGCTTTCCCCGCATGCACCACCATATTGTCTTTGCTTCGGGGCAGCCTCTGCCGCTGGTGCTCGGAGCCAGTATCCCCAAGGCGCAACCTGCCTGCGTCCATGCCCTTGTCACGGAAAAAATGAAGCAGAGCGGGCACAACACAGTTCTGAAAAAAGCACTGGAAGGTCGGGAGTGCCGCTATGTGGAGCATGCGTTGCAAGGGACAGATCCGGAGCATATCTTTTCCGCCCTTGATGCCGTTCTGAAGCAATGCCAAGAACAAACCGTCGGCGTGAATCTGAACGGCGGCACCAAACTGATGGCCCTGGCCGCGGCCGAGTGGGCCGCTATTCATGTGCTCCCCACGTTTTACATTGATACGGAGGCCCGCCGGATTGTTTTGCCCGGCAGTACCTGGGAATGTCTGGATCTGCCTGATATTCTGGACGTGCGGACTCTCCTAGCTGCCTATGGATACAAGATAAAAAGGATGGAGGACAATCCCGTGCCTCGAGAGCGGCGGGAAGTGCTCGTCGACATGTTGCATCTGGCTTGCAAGGCTCCTCCCGTTGTCCGCAAGCTGAATGGCTGCGCGCAGCAGGCTTTCAACAGTCCGAAGCGAATGGTAAAGGAGCAGGGGGAAAATATTCCCGGGTGGAAAGAAATGCTGGATCTTTGCCAACGGGCAGGCATGGTGCAGTATGGAAATGGATATGTGTCTTTTCCTTCGGAGGGTGCGCGGAAGTGGTGCAATGGTCTCTGGTTTGAGGAATTTGTTCACATGACGTTGTACAGGATGCACTGCGACAAGCTAATCAAATCTTGGGCATCTTCTGTTGAGGTGTATAAAAACAGAATTAGAAATGAGCTTGATGCGATTTTCTGTAGAAACAATCGTCTTTTTCTTGTTGAATGCAAAACAGCATTCCTTGGAAATAAAGAATCTCTGAACTCAGCATCTCCGCATCTGTACAATGCGGATTCATTGCGTGAGCGTTTGGGGGGAGTGTTCGCAAAAACCATGCTCTGCTCGGTATGGCCGTTGGAGGAATATGAGCTGGAGCGAGCGCGAGCATTGGGTGTTGAGGTGATTTTCAAAGATGGCTTGCTGCAGTTGGAAAAAACCCTTCTTCGTTGGAGCTCCATGACATGACAATACCTGTGACAGAAGACAATCAGTGGTTGTTGATCTGCTCTGTGGGCGGTTCTCCGGAACCTGTGCGTACAAGCGTTGACTGGCATGAGCCAACCCATGTGATTTATGTGGCCTCTCCGGACTCGCGCAAGACCATCCGTCAGGAGATAGAAGCTTCCCTGACCTGGAAAGGAGTTCTAGACGCAGAGGTTATCACGCTTGAAGATCCCCAGAATCTTCTGGATTGCGTACGGGATATCCGTGCCGGAATCGAGAGCTCCCTGCAAAAGATGCACCTGTCTGAAGAAGCCCTGTTTGTGGCCGATATTACCGGCGGCACCAAAGTCATGTCCGCCGCATTGACCCTCGTCATGATGGACTATCACAGCCGGTTTTCCTATGTCGGCGGAGACAGGCGCACCAAGGGAGGTTTGGGGATTGTGCAGGCCGGGTATGAGAGGTGCCTGCAGTTGGACAATCCTTGGAATGTCATGGGGGTGCGTGAAATACGCGGAATGGTGCATGCGTTCAATGCGGGGCAGTTTTCCGCCGCGCTGGAAACGGCAAGAGATCTTGCCGGCAGGTCAACAAGCGGCAGGCAGAAATTTTATCGTGCTGTCTGTGACCTGACAGAAGCCTATTATCAGTGGGATGCGTTTTCTCACGGGGCCGCTCACCAGAAACTCAGGCAGGCAATAGGCAGGCTTGAGCCGTATGCGATGCAGAACGAACTGCTGGGCGCAGTATGTGATGCGTGTGAAAAAAGCCGGGAAATCCTTGCCGAAGTGGAAAATGATGTGCGGGCTTTGCGTACCACATCCGGACATCTGCCCCCGTCGTGCGGGATGGCCTATTTGCGCGATCTGTTGGCCAATGCCCAGCGCAAGGCGGAACTCGGCTGTTATGATGATGCCGTGGCGCGCCTGTACAGTGCTGTGGAAAAAAGCGCAAAAATTGCCCTCCGCGTCCGGTATGGCATTGACAACAGCAATGTGGATATGGGCTTGGTTCCGGAATGCTGGAGGGAGGAACTTCGCGAGGGGCAAGGCGATGATGCGCGTATTCGTATCGGATTGCAAAAATCATTTTTGCTGCTGGATGCTTTGAATGATCCCTTGGGCAAAGCGTATCGTATGCATGAAGACGCACTGAAAAGATCTCTGGAAGCCCGCAATATTTCCCTGCTGGCGCATGGGTATACCCCGGTGGGTGAAGACAGGTTCCGGGATTTGTTTGCTGTGGCGCTGGTATTTCTTGGAATGCGCAAAGAGGATCTGCCGTCCTTCCCCCGGCTGAACTGGAAAAGCCTGCTTTTGTGAAAGAAGGACTGAAAGAGTTTTTTTGCGGCCTGCTGGCCGGCGGACGCCCCGGAGATCGGCTGTGTCATGCGCTGGCCGGCGGGCAATTTCCCTTGCCGTGTTTTTTGTGCGAGGCACCGTATATTCCTGCTGGGCCGCGCCCCTGGCACAATGGCTCTCTTCTGGATCATATGGCCCGCTGCATGAATGCTGTTGCCGGAAACCCTCTGGCTGTCTGGATGGCTCTGACCCACGATGCGGGCAAATTGACCACGCCGAAGGTTTTGTGGCCGCATCACTATGGCCACGAGCTTCGGGGAGTACTGCTTGCTGCAGTATGGGCAAAAAGTCTGGATTTGTCGCAAGAGTATTTGACATGTGGCTGCTTGGCGGCTCGCCTGCATATGAAAGCAGGGCGCTACGCCTTGCTGCGTCCGGGCACAAGGTACGGCTTGCTGTTGGAAGTGGAGAATGGGACGTGCGCAGACAGCTTCTGGAAGGTGGTGGATGCAGATACCCGCTCCGCCGTCAGCCTGCGTGCGCGCGAAGACTGGCGGCGTATACGGGATTTTTCCGGGGCAGGTCTGTCAGGAGAGCGGTTGCGGCAGCAACAGATAAGGCTGTTGGCAAAGCTGACAGAAGCTGCAACCTGAAGCGCCGCTAACCTGTAGCAGTTCAGCTGACCAGTCTGGCGCAGCCCGTGCGCCGCTTGCAATTTTTTCGCGCGGCTGGGCCGTCCGAACTTTTTGTGCAAGCGGCGCACGGGGCTTTCGCGCCTGTTGGAAAATTTCCCGCCTATGCCTTTCCGGCAGACGCGCTGCCGCCTGCGGCTTCAAGGCTGGAGATGAGGCCGTCAAGCTCCTGCGCCAACTGCGCGAGGCGCGTCACCGCCAGTGCGGCCTGCGTCATGCCGTCCACAGTTTCCGTGGCAATGCGGCTCACGTCCTCCACAGCGCGGTTGATTTCCTCACTGGTGGCGGACTGCTGCTCTGCCGCTGTCGCGATGGAGCGCACCTGGTCAGAATTGGTTTCGGAAAGGGAAACGATCTGCGTGAGCGCCTCACCGGACTGGTGAGCCAGTGTGGTGGCCCGTTCTACAGCCTGCGCCGCATGGGCCATGCTTTGCATGTTGCGCTGCGTCCCTGCCTGTATGGCCTGTATGGCGGAGCCGACCTCATTGGTAGCAGACATGGTTTTTTCCGCCAGTTTGCGCACTTCATCGGCCACCACAGCAAAGCCCCTTCCGGCCTCGCCCGCGCGGGCGGCTTCGATGGCGGCATTCAGGGCCAGAAGATTGGTCTGGTCGGCGATGTCGGAAATGACTTCCATGATGCGGCTGATGCCTTCTGTCTGGCTGCCCAGGGCAGACATGGCCCCCTGAAGGTCGCGTGTCTGCTCATGTACAGCGCGGATGGCGTCCACGGCCTCGGTCACGATTTTTTCGCCCTGCGACGCCTGGCTGCGCGCCTGCTCCATGCTGTGGGCGGAACTTGCGGAATTGCGCGCGATCTCAAGCACTGTGGCGTTCATCTCTTCCATGGCGGTGGCGGTTTCCGCCGCGCGTGTCCGCTGGTTTTTGGCTCCGGCGGTGACCAAATCAACCTGCGAGGCAAGAGCTTCCGCCGCTGTGGACACCTGCTGCGCAATGTGTACCGCTTGGGCCGCAACCTGATGCATCTGCCCGAGCAGATTGGAGATGCGCTCTTCCTGTTGTCGGGCTTCCACAAGAGCCCCTTCCGCGCGGGCGGCCTGATTCGATGCTTCCTTGCCGCGCGCGTCGGCCTCGTCCATTTTCACCTTGAGGTTGTCGACCATGGCTTCGATGGCATCCTTCACCTCGCCGAGTTCGGCATGGAACGTGCCTTCGGGCCGGGCGGCAAGGTTGCCGTGGGCCACAGCGGAGGCGAAGCCGCGAATGCGTTCAAGCGGTTGGATGATCCCGCTACGCAGCAGTATCCAGGCAACCACGCCGAGCACGGCAAGGATGGCTCCCGTCCACACGCTCACGCTCACCTGCGCCAGGGCTGTACGTTCGTGGGCTTTTTCCAGAGAGCTGATGACTTCGAATGCGCCGTGTATTTCGCCCTCTTTCCAGCCTTCCTTCACTCCGCCGACCACATCGGGCGTGCCAGCCGGATCTCCGTGGCAGTACAGGCATTCCTTGGTGAGGCGGATCGGACGGAAAAAGCGGATCTTGTCCTTCTCATAGACAATAAATTCCGGAAGATTTTTCTCCTCAAGTTCTTTCAGAACCTTCTGTTCCAGTTCCGTCGGAGTGTTGGCCGGGTTGCGGGGCTGCACCTTCGGCACCCTGAACTCGTACCCGGCCTCTTTGGCATTGGCGGCCGCCATGCGGATGGCCGTCACAACAGGAACTGCGTCAAGAATCTTGTCCGGAGGCAGTTGCTCGAAAGGCATCATGATGCCAAGCTCAAGCTTGCGGGCCATTTCGTTGCGCGTGGCTTCCGCCATGAGCACAATGGCACGACTTTTTTCGAGAATGGCTTCGTCGGCTCCGTCCCGGATGTCACCCATGCGTCCCCAGGCCATGATGAGCGCGACGCACAGGGGCCCGACCAGCGCGACCCCCAGAACTTTCCATTTGATGCTGCATTCTTTCAACATGATGATACCCCGACGGAGAATGTAGGACTTCTTTCTGCCTTATCGGCGTTTGCGCGCGCCACTTTATGGACGAGGGGGTTCAGCGGACGAGAAAAAACCCCGCGTCTTCCAGAGCCTTTTCCGGCACGGCTCCGGGCCGCAGCACCCGTAGCGCCTTTTGCCCTCCCGGCTTTTTGGGCAGAGGCTCCACCAGCGTGGAAGGTTTGCCCCCGGCGGGCTGGGGATGCCCCGACAACAGAGGGCAACGCCCGGGGAGTGGGGAGGCGGCGGTCAGCGCGTCCAGCAGGTCGGTGTCCAGATCCTGAAGGAGGCATGCCGGGGCTGCATCGCGAAAATTGGCACTGCTGGCTGTCAGGGGACAGCCCGCCGCGCGGGCCAGGGCAGCAGCTTGCGGGTGGGAGGTCACGCGCAGCGCAGCCAGCCCACGGGCATTGCGCAGGGGGAGGGGCAAGCTGGGCAGGGCGGGCAACAGCACGCTGAGTGGCCCCGGCCAGAAAGCCGCCAGTTCCGGCGGCAGGGCCGCAAGATGAACCACGGCCCCGGCTTGTTCCGCATCGGCGGCCAGCAGGGGCAAGGGTTTGTGGACGGACCTGCGCTTGATCTGGTATACTCGTTCCACAGCCCGGCTGTCTGTCGCCAGGCAGCCGAGGGCATACAGCGTTTCCGTGGGAAAAACCAGCACGCCCCCCCGCCGCAGACAGAGCGCGGCTTCCTCCAGAGAAAGATGCGCACTGCCTCCGGCAGGGGCGGAAGCACAATCCGCAACAGGCACAGACGGCATGACAGGCAAACCTTTGCGATGCATCAGCGTGGGCAGGCTGAAAGTTCCTTTCTGGAAGGACGCCGCCGCCCACTATCTGGCGCGGATCAAGCGCTGGCGGCGTCTGGACTGCACAGAAGTACGTGACGGCGATGCCACACTCCCCCCCGACCGGCGCGCTGCGTTGGAAGGACGCCGCCTTCTCGAAGCTCTTGGGCCGCAGGACATTGCTCTGGTGCTTGACGAGCGCGGCCGTACCTTCACTTCGTTCCAGTTGGCGGATTTTTTCCGCCAGCTGGATGAAAGCGCGCAGGGGCGCATCTGTTTTGTGTTGGGAGGTGCCTGGGGGCTGGACGAGAGCGTGCGCCAGCGCGCCCACACGTTGATCAGCCTTTCCTCCATGACCCTGCCCCACGAACTGGCCCGCGTACTCCTGTTGGAGCAAATCTATCGCGCGGGCTGTATTCTGTGCAGAATCCCCTATCACCACTGAGGATATTTTTTTCAGATTTCCTTTGCTTCCGGTATGTTTGGCCTGTCCGGCGCGTTTGGCACGTCCGGCATACGCGCATCGCCATGCGCCTGCTCTGGCTGTTCCTGTTGTTCCGCTTGCTCCGGCTGTGGATCGGGGGCTGCCTGTGGTGTGCTTTGCGCCGGATTTTCCTGCGCAGGTTTTTCCTCCACGGGTGGGACGGCGGAGACATCGCCGTTGTCCGGCGCAACGGGTGCATTTTTATGGGGAGCGGGCTGTGCGTTTTCGGGCGTGCTTGTTGCGGACTCGGCAGGCTGCGCCGGAGTCAGGATGGTTTCCAGCCCCAGCAGGCTGGTCTGGGGCAGGCTGTGCAGTCCAGGAGCCAGCAGAAAATGTGCGGGCTGGGCCAGCAGAATTGTCAAAACCGTGCAGGCGAGCAGTACGCCGCAGCCTCCGCCGTGCGTCTGCCGCCGGGCCAGGCGCGCCAGAATCAGGGCTGCAATGATGCAGAGGCCGCCCAAGACGGGTAGGGCCGTCAGCCCCAGCAGAGCCTCCCGCAGCGAAGGGTCAAGGGTGAAGCGCAGCATCTGCGCCATGCGGTCCAGCGTAAAGCCGAAATGCGCCGCCGCCAGAGCCATGCCCACGTGCAGGAAGAGCAGGGCTGTGATGAGGGCAAACAGGCGGCTGCCTGTGCCGGAAAGACGCACAACAGCCTTGCCCAGCAGGGGAGCTGCCAGTGCCGCAAGGCAGAGAGCCGCGCCGACGGGCGCAGGTGCCATCAGACACAGCAGGCTGCCAGCCAGCAGGGCCAACCACAAAAAGGCCGTGCCGGATTTTTCCCCGCGCGAGGCGCGCAGATCCTGTGGGGCTGTACGCAGAACACGCGCCCAGGAAACGCAGGCCACAACAGCCGTCCAGGGCAGCAGGCCCACTGCCGCCATGAGCATCGGCTTGAGGGATGCCGCGTCGGGCCGGAGCAGCAGGTTCTGGCTCAGAGAGCGCAAATATCCTTCGGGCTGCTTCCAGAGCATGAGGCAGCCCAGCCAGACGGCCGCCAGAGCCAACAGCAGCACAAAGCCCAGCAGCCCGTCCAGACCCTGCGCCCGGAGGAAAGCTCCCCGCCAGAACAGAAAAAACACGCTGGCGGCCAGCGGAACAGCGAGGTAAAAAAGCCCTCCTGTCAGTCCGGCCAGCCCCGCCAGCACAAAACCTGTGGGCAGAAGAAGGACTGCGCGCTCCTTTTGCCAGCCGCGGCAGAGAAAGGCCAGGGAAATGAGGGTCAGCCCCGCAGCCAGACCTTCCGGAGCTGCCAAAACAACCAGCGGGGCAAAAAGTGGAGAGCAGAGCAGCACAAGGCTTCCAGCCAAAGCTTCTGTGGAGTTCAGGCCCGCGGCGCGGCACAGGCCCCATACGGCCAACAGGCACACGCCAGCGCCGCAGAACGCTGCCAGCGGAAAGAGCATGTGCGCCCACTGCGGCGCGGACGCGTTCAGCAGGGCCTCAAGCCCTCCTGTAAGCCAGAAAAAGCCCGGCCAGTGTGCCAGCCCCGCGCTCATGGGAGACAGCCAGAATCCCTTGGCCGCGCTCTGATGATAGGCGAGAATGCCCGCGGCCTCGTGCGGACAGTACTGGCTGTTGCCCAAAAAGGCCGGCCAGGCCAGCGCGGCCGCCAGCGCAAGCAGCGTCAGGGGAGCCACCAGAGCCAGGGCGGCCAGGAATTTTTGCGCACCGGGCGTTGCCGGTATCTGTGCTTCGGGCCGGTTGCCGGAAAAAGCGCTTTCCTCCGGCTGCGGCGCGTCGGCGGTCTCCTGCGGCGAAGCTCCGTTGGGGGGGCTGTTCTGGGTCATGGGTTCGCTCCTTTACTCGTGGGGTGTGGCGTCAGAAGTATGTGGCGCGCGTGGCGCGCGTCAAGTTCCAGTTCCAGAATGTTTTCCTTCAGGGGGAAAACCCCGCCGAAAACGTCGCGGGCCTGTGCCGTCCGGGAAGGCAGGGGACAGCGCAGACGCTTTTTTGTGCCGGAAAAATTGGCGGCCAGAAGCCAGTGCCCTCCACCGGGCAGGGCGCTCAGCGCTGTCACACAGCCCGGCGGCCCGGCCTGTACGCTGCGCAGGCTGCCGCTGGCCAGGCCGCTTTTGTGCCTTTGGCGCAGAAGGTGCGCCACATCTTTGGCAAAACTGTTCGGACGGGCTGCCTGATGTGCCAGAGAACCGAAAATTTGTGGAACGGTGGCCGCTGCCTGGCCGGACGTATCTTCAGCCCAGAGGGGAACACGCGGGGATGTGCCGGGCAGTATGGACTGCGGCCCGGCCAGCGCGCCCGTCAGATCGTGGGGGCTGACAAAAGCCAGCCCCGGAAGCCCCATCCGCCAACCCAGAAGAAGCAGGCAGGCCGTGCGCATGGCCGGGGAGTGCTCTGACCGTGCAGCGGTCGCCTCTGCAAGGCCCAGAGCGCGCGCTGCCAGAAATGCAATGCTGGCGAAAAATTCAGGCTCTGGAGCGGACAAGCCGGGCACGCTCCGGGCCTTCCGCACACGTTCTGCCCCGTCGGCCAGATCCAGCAGGGGACGCCAGTCCAGGCGCACGCCACCGTCCAGCCCGCGGGCCAGGCGGCTGTGGTCCACGCCTGCGGCCAGGGATCGCTGCAGCAGGGTTGTCAGTGGGGAGGCATCGCCACTGAGCAGGGCAAAGGCCGCTGCCGCCGGTACACTACTGTCGCGGCTGAAGTCCACGGAGGTGTCCAGCACGGTTGTGGTCAGGGAGGGCGGCAGAATTTCGTTTTGCAGGGACCAGCCGCCGTAGCGGCGGACTTCGCGCGCCAGCGCATCCAGTGCTTCAACGCCGGGAGTCAGCGCGTCTCTGGCAGGGGAAGGCCTGTGTTTTTTGGCGTCCAGGCCCCAAAAGCCTTCCAGGCGCAGGCCCGCCAGCGTCTGGCGCTGGAGGCCGGTGTGGCGGATGATCGCGGCGGAGAAAACGCGCCGCGCCTGACCGGAAGGATCCTGCCAGAGCAGAACCGGCCGCAAGGCATGGCCGCTGTAGCGATACAGCCAGCGCCGCGTCTGCCCGTCAGCGCCCAGTACCGGGCCTGTGGCGGCCCAGCCGCCGGGGCGGGGCCAGTTCAGGCTGTCTCTCTCCAGAGCTTGCGGCTCCCGGCCACGGCGGCGGAATTCCGCCAGCATTTCGGCCGTCAGAGGGCGGCAGTCCCAGGCTTCGGCAGTTTGGGGCAGAATATCCCAGTCCTCGCGGGCCGCAGGCAGCATGGCGTACAATCCGTCAAACCGCGCAGCCCTGCGCGCCTGGAGCATGAAGTCCGGGCCAAGCCCGGTAGCTGCAGGCAGCAGGTCGCCGCCTGTCTGGATATGGGCCTCCTCCAGCCTGTCTGTCAGGGCGAGGAAGCTTGTATCATCGCCCACCGCAGGGTCCAGGCGCAGGGACGTGGTATTGGAGCCGTCTTCCCCGGCAGATATGGATGCGGATGGTGTGGACGGGGCCTGCCAGATGTCGCCTCGTTCTCCCACAGGCGAGAGAAAAACCCCCGACAGGCCCTGTTGAGCCATGAAGCGCACAAATTCTTCCTGATCCAGAGCGTGCAAAACCGTGCGCGGTGTGCTGACGGCGTGCGGATCGACCAGCAGCCAGTTGGGCGCGGCCGCGCGCAGCATGTCCGCCCGTTGCGGTGTGGCGCTGCTGTCCCAGACGCGCTCCGTGCCCGACACCTGCCCGGTGATCTCCTGTGCGCTGCCCAGCATGGACTGTTTTTCCAGCCATTGCAGATAGCCGGGATCCGCGCGGGGGAGGGAGTGCGCGTTATCTGCGCGGGGAACTGTGCGGACAGCCTGCCGTGCGGGAACGCACCCGTCCAGCCAGAGGGCAGCCCCCAGCCAGGCCAGCGCCATTCCGAAGAGGAGCAGGGGCCTGCGGCCCGAAGCGCCGGGCACGCACCGCAAGAGCGGCAGGCTCAGGGCAGCAGCTTTTCTTCCGCCTTGGCGATGTTCCACAGTTCGTCCTTCTCGTCCAGGCTGAGGGCGGCAAAATCCTTGTGCTGCTCCCGCGCCAGAACCTCCATGCGCGCAAAACGCTTCAAAAAGCGGCGTGTAGCCAGATCCAGCGCCTCATCGGCTTTGATGCCCTTGCGGCGTCCCAGTTCCGTGATGCTGAAGAGCAGGTCCCCCAGTTCGTGCTCTTGGGCCTGCCGGTCGCCGCTGGCCGAAGCGTCCAGCCATTCCAGCCATTCGGCCTCCACCTGTTGCTCCACCTCTTCATCCTCCGGCCAGGTAAAGCCCACGCGCGCCGCCTTGGAGTGGATGCGGTACGCCTTGAGCAGAGAGGGCAGGCTTTCGGGCAGGCTGTGAAAAAGTCCTGTCGGTTCCCGATTTTCGTCGGCATGTTCGTTACGCTTGATTTCTTCCCACGCCTTGAGCTGCGCGTCCAGATTGTCAAAAACCGTGTCGCCGAAAACATGGGGGTGGCGGCGTATCATTTTGGCCCGACACGCGTCCAGGGCGTCATTGAAAGAAAATTCTCCCTGCTTTTCGTAAAGGCGGGCCACAAAAAGCAGCAGGAAAGCCACGTCGCCCAGTTCCTCGCGGATGTCGGCCGTTTTTCCGGAGCGGATGGCCCCGGCAAGCTCATGGCTTTCTTCAAGAATATAGGAAACAAGGCTCTGGGGGGTCTGCTCCCTGTCCCAGGGGCAGCCCTGGGGAGAAAGGAGGGTGTCGATGACCTGCTGGAGTTTTTCCCGGGACGACATGGCAAACTCTTTAATGGGGTTGGAGGGGCGCGAAAGGTCAGATGCCCAGGCGGGTCTGAATGTCCGGCGGCAGCCAGGAGCGCACCTGAAGCATGAGGGCATTGAAGTAGGGCAGGGCGCGCGAGCTCTGGAGAAATGCCGCGTTGGCAAAGAATTTTTGCAGCGCGAGCAGCGCCAGAGAACAGAGCAGCACGCCCTTGGCCAGGCCCAGCAATCCGCCCGCGATGCCATCGGCCCAGGACACGAAACTGAAACTCAGGATTTTTTGTAGCAGGCGCGCCAGCAGGGCCACCAGCACAATAACCGCCAGAAAAATGAGCACATAGGCCAGGATGGAGCGCCAGACCGGCTCGCTGACTAAGGTCAGGTGCGGAACCAGCCGGGTGTGATAGTTGTGTGCGGCCCAGAAGCCGCCCAACAGGGAAACCAGCCCGGCCACCTCGCCCACAAAGCCGTTGATGAAACCTCGCACGGTGAACAGCACCAGCGTGAGCACGACAACAAGGTCAAACAGATCCTGGCCCATGAACTCTCCTCACCGAAAAAAAGTTCCGGCGCGGCCACCATAGCAAATGCCGGGGCGCGGCACAATGCTTGCCGCACGGCTGCGGCCTTGGCACTGCTCCGGCTTGCTGGTAAAAAAGCGGCAGGAGGCGGGATGGAAGCTGCACAGGGCGTTGTGGCCGGGGTGGTTCTGGCTGGCGGGCTGTCCGCGCGCATGGGGCACGAAAAGGCCCTGCTGCGCGTGTACGGGCCGGATCAGCCCCATCTTCTGGCCCGCACCCATGCTCTGCTGGCTGGCCTTGTCCGCCCCTGCTGGGTTTCCTGCCGTCCCGGACGTGGCTATCCCGGCTTTCCTTGCCTGTACGATGCAAAAACGGGCCTGGGTCCGGCGGCCGGAGTCGCGGCCGCGCTGGAGCAGGCCATCCGGCAGGGCTGTGCGGCTGTGCTGGCGCTTTCCTGCGATCTGCCCTTCATGAACGCCGCCACTCTGACGGCCCTGCTGCGGGCGCGCGCCAAAGCCCCGCCGGGCGTCCTGCTCACCCTGTACGCTGCTGCGGACAGCGGGCGCGAAGAGCCCCTGGCCGCCGTGTATGAAGCCGGATCACTGCCTTTTCTCACAGATGCCCTTGGCCGGGGGGAGCGCAGGCTGGGAGGGATGATCCCTGCCGGCCTGCGCCGTGTCCTGCTCTACGGGCCGGAGGAGGCATTGCCTTTTTTCAACATGAACCGGCCGCAGGATCTGGCACGGGCCATCAGCCTTGCAAAATCCCTTGCTGCGGGAAAAAAGTAGCCATTTTCCCTTTTGCGGCATATGGTTTCGGGAGCCTTTTTTGTATCGCTCATGTTTTGAGGAGAGAGCGTATGAACGTCGGAGCCTATACTTTCCGGGAATTTCGCCGTCTGGCGGAAAACTTTCACGGTTATGCCGCCCCCGGCCTGCTTATCGGCGGCTATATGGTAGAGCGCGCCAAGCGCGGTATTCCCGATGGCACGCTGTTCGAGGCGGTGGTGGAGTCGCCCAAGTGTCTGCCCGATGCCGTGCAACTGCTTACCCTGTGCAGCATCGGCAACGGCTGGATGAAAATACACAATCTGGGCCGCTACGCGCTTTCGCTTTTTGACAAGCATACCGGCGAGGGGGTGCGCGTCAGCCTTGATCCGGAAAAAATGGCTGCCTGGCCCGAAATCCGGGCCTGGTTTTTCAAGGAAAAACCCAAGGCGGAGCAGGACGTGGCCCGCCTGGAAGCCGAAATCGAACAGGCCGGGGACAGCTATTGCAAAGCGGAGGCCGTGACGGTCAAGCGCCGTTTTCTGGGGCACAGGCACATGAAGGCCATTGCCTGTTGCAGCCTTTGCGGCGAAGCCTATCCCGCCGGGGACGGGCCTGTGTGCCGGGGCTGTCAGGGCGAGGCTCCCTATGTGCTGGCCCGGCGGGAAATAGGAAAGCTGCCGGAACCTGCGGGGGGTGTGCGGGTGGTGCCCGTGGAGCAGGCCGTGGGAGGCGTGGTGGCCCACGACATGACGCGCATTGAGCCGGGGCAGTTCAAGGGGCCGGAGTTCCGGGCCGGGCAGCGCGTCAGCGTGGGCGACATTTGCCGTTTGCAGCAGATGGGGCGCTTTCATGTGGCCCTGATGGAGGAAGGCGCGCCCGCCAGCGCGGATGCGCGCGGGCCTGTGCACGAAAACGAGGCCGCGGAACTTTTTGCCCGGCGCATGGCCGGCGAGGGCGTGGCCTGGAAGTTGCCGCCCCGTGAAGGCAAGATCGACTTCACGGCTTCGCGCGACGGCCTGTTTTCGGTGGACGTGGAGCGTTTGCGCGCCTTCAATCTGACGCCGGAGGTCATGGCGGCTTCGCGGCAGGACGCCACCCTGGTCAGGGAGGGCAGTGCCCTGGCGGGCACACGGACCATTCCGCTCTTTCTTGCGCGCGAGCATCTGGAACTGGCTCTCGCGGCTCTGGAGGGCGGCCCTCTTTTTCGTGTTCTGCCGTTGCGCAAGGCCCGCGTGGGCATACTGGTAACGGGCACGGAAGTTTTTCAGGGTATTGTGGAAGACAAGTTCATTCCCGTGGTCACGGCCAAGGTACATGTGTTGGGGTGCCGTGTGGTGCGCAGCGAAATCGTGCCCGACGACAGGGAGAGCATGCGCCGCGCCGTTGCGGCCATGCGCGAGGCCGGGGTGGATTTGCTGGTGACCACCGGCGGCCTTTCCGTGGATCCGGACGACGTGACCCGGCAGGCCCTGGTGGAAGCTGGCCTCACCCAGGCGTTGCACGGCGTTCCGGTGCTGCCCGGCGCCATGAGCCTTGTGGGGCGGATGGATTTTGATGGCGGCTCCATGCAGGTTCTGGGGGTTCCCGCCTGTGCCCTGTATTACAAGACGACGTTTCTGGACCTTGCCCTGCCGCGCCTTCTGGCCGGGCGCGACATCACGCGCGCCGAGGCCGCCCGCATGGGCGAGGGCGGGTATTGCCTGGGCTGCCAGACCTGTACCTATCCCAAATGCTGGTTCGGAAAATAGGAACGCGGAAAAAAGCGGAAAAAACAGGGAACTGCCTTGCGAAATCACGATTTTTTTTCTATGATGACTCAAACTTCCAGAGCACAGGACGTCCCTGCCGGGAGGGCAGGTGCGTTTTGTTGCGGAAGAACGGGAAAGCTAACAAGGAGAACACCATGAAAACCACACGGCGGAGTTTTCTCAAGGGGGTTGGCGCCGGTGTCCTTTGCCTTTCGCTGGGGCAACTGGGCTTTGACCTGGGTGAGGCCCAGGCCTATGCCGCCAGGCTGAAGATCGAGGGCGCCAAGGAAGTGGTGAGCGTTTGCCCCTTCTGTTCTGTCTGCTGTCAAGTGATCGCCCATGTGCGGGACGGCAAGCTCGTTTCCACGGAAGGCGATCCGGACTATCCCGTCAACGAGGGATCGCTCTGCGCCAAGGGGGCTGCACTCTTTACCCTGTACAACAGCGATCACCGTCTGACCAAGCCGCTCTACCGCGCTCCCCACAGCGACACCTGGGTGGAAAAGGACTGGGATTGGACGCTGGAGCAGATTGCCCGCCGCGTCAAGGACGCGCGCGACAAGGACATGATCCTCAAAAACGAAAAAGGCCAGACGGTCAACCGCCTGGAATCCATTTTCTGGATGGGAACCTCGCATGCCTCCAACGAGGAATGCGCCGTGATCCATCAAGCCATGCGCGGCCTGGGTGTTGTCCATATGGACCACCAGGCACGGGTCTGACACAGCCCCACTGTTGCGGCTCTGGCAGAGTCGTTCGGACGCGGTGCAATGACCAATCACTGGATCGACATCAAGAACAGCGATGCAGTGCTCATTATCGGCAGCAATGCCGCAGAACATCATCCGGTTTCCTTCAAGTGGATCATGAAGGCTAAGGACAACGGGGCCGTGCTCATGCATGTGGACCCCAAGTTCTCCCGCACGTCCGCCCGCTGCGATTTTCATGTGCCCCTGCGCTCGGGCACGGACATCGCCTTTCTGGGCGGCATGGTCAATCATATCCTTGAGCATGACCTGTACCACAAGGAATACGTCAGGCACTACACCAATGCAGCCTTTGTGGTGGGCAAAGACTTTGCCTTCAACGATGGCCTGTTCACCGGCTACGATCCGCAAACGCGCACCTACGACAAAAGCACCTGGGTGATGGAAAAAGGCCCGGACGGTGGTCCGCTTGTGGACGAGAGCCTGACCAACCCCCGGTGCGTCATCAATATGATGCGTGCGCACTTCTCCCGCTATACGCTGAAGAACGTCTCCAACGTGACCGGCGTGTCGGAGGAAAATCTGCTCAAGGTGTACAAGGCCTTCTGCGCCACCGGCAAACCGGACAAGGCGGGAACCATCCTGTACGCCCTGGGATGGACGCAGCATACGGTGGGCGTGCAGAATATCCGCACCTCAACGCTCATCCAGCTTCTTCTGGGCAATATTGGTGTGGCTGGCGGCGGCATCAACGCCCTGCGCGGCGAGCCCAATGTGCAGGGTTCCACAGACCATGCCCTGCTGTACCACATTCTGCCCGGCTACCTTGCCGCCCCCAGAGGCCCCTGGCAAACTCTGGCAGAGTACATGAAGGCCAACACTCCCGTGACCACGCTGAAAAACAGCGCCAACTGGTGGAGCAACAGGCCCAAGTACATGATCAGCCTGCTCAAGGGCTGGTTTGGGGACGCGGCCACTCCGGAAAATGACTTCTGTTACGATCTTCTGCCCAAGCTGGAACCGGGCGTGGACTATTCGTACATGTATGTCATGGACAAGATCTATCACGGCAAGATGCGCGGTGGATTCGTTGTGGGCGTCAATCCGCTGAACAGCTTCCCCAACATCAACAAAATGCGCGCGGCGCTGGACAACCTGGACTGGCTGGTGGTGGGCGAGATCCACAATTCGGAAACCTCCGACAACTGGCGGCGTCCCGGCGTTGACCCCAAAACCAAAAAAACTGAGGTCTTTTTGCTGCCCTCGGCCATGCGCATCGAAAAAGAAGGCACCATCAGCAACAGCGGCCGCTGGTTGCAGTGGTTTGACAAGGGCGTCAATCCGGGCGGCGAGGCCCGCGACTTCGGCGACATGGTCGTGCCCCTGTTCAACAAACTGCGCGAGATGTACAGGGCCGAAGGCGGGGTATTGCCCGAAGCCCTGCTCAAGATGCACTGGACGGAAAAATTCCGCGCCGAGGAGTGGACGCAGCGCATCAACGGCCATTTCTGGGCCGACAGCAAGGCCGGGGACAAGCAGTACAAACGCGGCCAGTTGGTTCCGGCCTTCACTGCCCTGAAAGACGATGGCTCCACCTCTTCCCTCAACTGGATGTATTCGGGCAGTTGGACCGAGGAGGAGGGCAACAAGTCCAAACGCCGTGATGTCAGCCAGACGCCCATGCAAGCCAGAATCGGCCTTTTCCCCAACTGGTCGTGGGCCTGGCCCGTCAACCGGCGCATTTTGTACAACCGCGCTTCGGTGGACCCCAGCGGCAAGCCCTGGAATCCGGCCAAGGCGGTTATCGAGTGGGACGGCACCAAATGGGTGGGCGATGTGCCCGACGGCGGTTGGCCGCCTCTGGCGGACAAGGAAAAGGGCAAGCTGCCCTTCATCATGCTCAGGGACGGGCATGCCCAGTTCTTTGGCCCCGGTGTGGCCGACGGGCCTTTCCCCGAGCACTACGAGCCTGTGGAAACGCCTTTGGCCAGCCATCCGTTCTCCAGGCAGATCAGCAGCCCTGTGTACAAGTTCCACAATTCGGAGCACGACAAGTTCGCACCTCCGGCGGATCCCAAATTCCCCATTGTGCTGACCACCTACAGCCTTACCGAACACTGGTGCGGCGGCGGTGAAACGCGTAATGTGCCCAATCTGCTGGAAGCCGAACCCCAGCAGTACATTGAAATGAGCCACGAACTGGCCGGGGAGAAAGGCATCAAAAACGGCGACGGCGTCATTGTGGAAAGCGCCCGCGGCACGGTGGAGGCCATTGCCATGGTCACCGTGCGCATCCGACCCCTGAAGGTCATGGGCAAGACGGTTCACCTGGTGGGCATGCCCTTTGCCTACGGCTGGACAACGCCCAAATGCGGTGATGCCAGCAACAGGCTGACCATCGGAGCGTATGATCCCAACACGACCATTCCCGAGTACAAGGCGTGTTGTGTGAATGTACGCAAGGCCGACAAGCTGACCGAAATCGAGATATAGGCAAGGCACGGGCGCGCTCCCAGCGGAACGCGCCCGTGCCCCCGCCAGCGGTTCTGCCCCTGGTGGCGCAGATTCGCAGGGCGAGGGGTGCCTTCAATCTGAGGGAGCATAGCTATGCCCAAGACGTTTTTGATTGATACCACAAGATGTACTGCATGTCGGGGCTGCCAGCTGGCCTGCAAGGAATGGCATGATCTGCCCGCCAACGAGACCAAACAGCGCGGCTCGCACCAGAATCCTCCGGATTTGAACCCCAACAACCTCAAGATCGTCCGTTTTCGCGAGCGGCTGGATGAAAACGGCACTGTCATCTGGAATTTTTTTCCCGACCAGTGCAGGCACTGCCTGACGCCCATCTGCAAGGATGTGGCCGACATGAGCGTCCCCGGCGCCATTGTGCAGGATACCCGGACGGGGGCCGTGCTGGCCACGGAAAAAAGCGCCCAACTGAGCGAGGAAGATGCCCAGGCGGTCACTGATGCCTGTCCGTACAATATCCCCAGGCGGGATCCCCGGAGCGGCAGGCTAACCAAGTGCGACATGTGCATTGACCGCGTGTCTGCGGGCATGCTGCCTGTCTGCGTCAAGACCTGTCCCACGGGGACCATGGCCTTTGGCGAACGGGAGGAAGTCCTGGCTTTGGGCCAGAAGCGTCTGAGCGCGGCCAGGGAGCGTTTTCCCAAGGCTTTTCTGGCGGATTTCAAGGACGTGAATGTTCTGTATCTGCTGGCGGAAGAAAAAGAGCATTATTACGAATATGCCGCCTTCATGTAAGCCGGTCTGCAAACCGACATAGGGCACAGTGCGCCGGGTTTTTTCGGCCCCGCGCGGAACTTGGCCGCCCTGTCGCGGCGTTATCCTGAACCGGGGGGCTTGCCCTCCCCATGCGAGTGGAGATGCAATGGCCTCCAGGCAGACCGTGTCACAAACTCTGGCGGACGTGATGGCACGGCGGCCCGCCCTGAAAACCGTGCTCAGGGCGTTTGAGCCGCTTTTGTCCGCGCAGGCGGAACTGGCCGGGCAGTTGGCGGACGATGCGCGCGTGGCCGCCTTTGCTTTGGCCGTGCAGGACGAGGGCAGGCAGACCGAGCGCGCCAGACAGGGCATTGCCCTGCTTGCGGGCATCGGTTTTTCCGGGTTGGGCGAGGCCGTGCGCCTTTGCGCGGAAAGGCTGCTGCCTCTGCTGAACGAATTGGAAGCCATGAAGCCGCGCCAAGATGCCCTGCGGGCTTTTTTTCTGCAGCCGTCAAAAACTGCCGAGCTTTGCGAGGGAGTGGCAGAGGCGCTGGTTTCCGGCGATGAAGGCGGTTTGGGCAACTTGGCGCAGGGCAGGGGACTGGAACCGGCTGTGCTGCACTTTGCGGCCGGTTTTGTGGTTGCCCCTGTGCTGCGCGCCGTGACTTCCCGCCTGCTGGACGATGACGGGCAAGGCCCTTGGGACAAACAGGGCATGTGGAAAGAAGGTTTCTGCCCTGTTTGTGGGGCATTGCCCGTTATCGGCTGGCTGGACAGAAGCCGCCTGGACGAAAAAAACGCATTTCTGGTGGGCGGCGGCGGCAAAAAGCATTTGCACTGCGGGCTGTGCGGCGCAGCCTGGCAATTCCGGCGCAATGCCTGCCCCGCCTGCGGCAAGGAAGGCAATGATGTGGTGGAGTTTCTGCGCGAAAGCGGAGCCGCCCACGGCGAACGCCTGGACTGGTGTACCGGGTGCAGGAGTTACTGCCCCACGGTGGACTTGCGGGAACGTGAGGGCGACCCTCATATGGACGCTTTGGCTCTGGGCATGATGCACTTGGATATGGTGGCGGCGCGCAGGAAACTGCGCCCGCTGCGCCGGTCATTCTGGAATGCCTTTTGAGGCGACGGCCCAGATCCTGAAGCCGCCCCGCAGCAAAAGTACTGGACAGAAATTGCGGGAAATTTGTACAAATGCAGATTCCCGCAGTGTGCGGAAGCGAGGAGGAACGCTCATGAAATACCTGACCCTGTTGTTGCTGGCGTTGGGCCTGATGTGTACGGCCGATGCCCAGGCGCGGGACATGAAGGAAATGTCCCAAATCATCAAGAATCCCATAAAGATCGAGGGCGGGGAGTCCGAACGCATGAGCGTGATATTTCCGCATTCGGCGCACAAGGGCGTGAGTTGCATGCACTGCCACCACGAGGAAGGGAGCGATGGGCGCTATGTGTCCTGTAGGGAATGCCACAGCACTCCCGGCGCGCGGGAGCGCGACCCCATGAGCATGTTCATGGCTTTCCACGCCAAGCCCGGCAACCGCTCCTGTTATGGCTGCCATTCGGCCAAGAGGGAAGAAGATTCCGCCAGATACGAAACCAGATTCAGAGGCTGCCGTCCCTGCCACATGAGCGCCGCATCGCGGGAGGCCCTCAAGTCCGGAAAGTGATGCCGCAAAGCGGGATATGTTTTTGACGTGACAAGCCCTCTTGTGATGAGGGCTTGTTTTTTTATGGGCAACAGGGAAATTTTTTGAAATGCCGCGTTTTGCTCCCCGGGCGAACCTTGAGCAGGGCGTTTTGTAGCTATCAGGCATCGGTGCGGGTTTGCAAGCGGGATGTATTGTTCCGATCCCCCGCTGCAAGGATCTACTGCCAATTCACATCGAAATCAGCGCATTTCATCGGTAGTGTCCAGAAATTTTCGCACTTTTCGTAGCAGCCATATGGTGTGGGTTTTGGCTCTGCCTTGAGGAGGCGGCGCGGGCCTTGTGAGCGGGAT
>NZ_RQYH01000033.1 GCF_003860215.1 Desulfovibrio sp. OH1186_COT-070
GCCCCATATGGGCATCGGTGGTATCACCCCGGCCATGAAACTGAAACGGGCGGCATAGGCTCTACTTTTGAGCACTACCACAAATGGGGAGATTACAGGCAACTATAATTTGACGACACTATCTAATCGTTCAAGTCAAAAATTTCGCGAGTATAGCGAGGGTTGTCTCGCATTTCACTCAGCGACTTGCCTATCATGTTCATAGTAGAGGCAAGTACTTCTTGAGCAGAATATACGGAAGGGATGCGCCAGCATGGAAGGCTATTTATATATTCACGTAAGGCTAAATCAGAAAAAATTCCCGTGGATGGGTATAGTAAAGACTCTAGTCCGGCATCTATTTTTAACAAAATAGGGTCCTGCAAAATAACTAGAACATTTTCAATGGCATTATGTATTTCATCTTCATGTAGAATAAACCGATGCCTATTATCCTTTTGCCCATATGCATACAGAGCCTCAAAGGCAATTCTTATTCTTCGAGATTTTTGCTCTGCTGCATATTGTGGAGACTTCAGAGATGCCTCTAACCGTTCATATGATGTTATGAATTTGTCTACATGTAAACATATAAAATCATAATTGTATTCTGCGTGTTTCAATTCCAGTAATGATGCTAAAAAAGTAAACTTTTTATTTGCAAATAGAAGCCAAAGAATATGCATTGCAATTCTTTGGTTGTCGCGGAGCATCTTTGACAAAATTAGGGCATCTTCATCAGTTTTTATGGTAAATTTTAGTCTATTCCATAGCTCAACAGCATACCATGAAATAACCCGTTCTCCTCGTCTTTCGGTTGCCAGTAGATTTTGTACATCAGATAGAGTCATTCTGTTGTTTTTTGCTGAGTTCGCACTTCTGCTCAGTAATTGGAATTCGGGTCGGTGGCAGAAGCCTAGTGACAGCGGCCCGATGTGGTCTGCGGTAGGAGGGCCATCGCCACCATCGGCACATGCCTCATTTTTGAATTGTGTTTTTATCAAGCCCATTAATCTATCGGCAGCAGCCCAATTTCCCTCCGACCAGAACTCGAAAACTCGCCTGTCTGAAGTATATGTCTTCAAATTTTCCGTATGACGTCCTGTGTCAGCCTTATGGCGGCAGCATTTGTTAAACGAGTGAAATCCATCAAATCTGTCAGGAGCGTTTGACATGGCTCCAGGGCTTAACGTTGAGGGCTCAAGCGGAATATACTCATTTTCAAGCCATCGGATTGCATCAGCAAGGTCCACAGGCGTAGGAACTGAAATGTTTTTTGCCAAAAACAATGTGGAAAATTGTTTAAATAGTTTATCCCCTTCAAAAGAATACACTCTTTCTACCACCGAAGTAATAGTTTCTGTGGGTGAGATTTCAAAATTTTCGCCATAAAGAGCCAAAAAGCGTTTAATCAAATTTGATGTTGGATAGTAATACCCTATCTTCATAGTTTGCCCACAACGCTTACAAGGCTTTTCTTTTGTCGGATGTATAATTTTAGCTGTACGGCTTATCCATTGGTTTTGGTTTGTATCAATGCCAATACTTTGCGCTTTCTGTTTCCACCACTCTAACCGCTTATTATATGTATATTGATATTTACCACCTTCGCGATTGGATGGTGCTTCCCATTGAATTTTGCCATCCTCTTTGATCGCATCAGGCATATCAGCATATGCAGGGTGAGAAACAATTTTGGACATATACGCAACAAATTCTGGTGCCCAAGCTTGCCCTTTGCTACCATATTTTATGAGTTCCGTGCCGTTCTGCTTCACAACCCCTCCATTAGCTCACTAATAGCGCAACCCAACGCTAAGGCTATTTTTTCAATATTCGTAAGCGTGATATTTTTTTCTCCACGCTCTATCATCCCAATATACGTGCGATGTAGCTTGGCTTTTTCAGCTAACTGTTCTTGGGATAAAGCAAGAGCCTTACGGCGCTTTTTCACGGCATTTCCGAATGAAACTGAAATCATTCTTTTCTCCATAAAAAATGCTAACCATAGTGTGTAGTTTGCTCCACATACTATGGTTAGCATTTTGCTAGATAGCCTGTCTGGACAAGCCTCAGCTCGCACGGTCACTAAAGAAGAGGTGGAATAGTGAAAATAATAAAGCTACTTCTATTTTCTTGGTATTTGAAACAGTCAAAGAAGCAGAATATAGCCTAGCAAAAAAGGACAATATACTACCAATGTTATGTCTGCTCTAGGCTCCTGTGACTTGTGGAAGAGGAATGATGACTATTTTAAACAGCTTTGTTTTCTATCATCGGGCAACAGTTGTCCTTTAGAGCTGCTAGTACAATAAAGAGTAGAGCATCCTCATATATATGATTGGACTCCAATATACATTCAGCAAGTATATACGACTTATACAACACTAGATTGGCAAATTATAAGATAAAATACATCAAGAAGATATTAAAACATATTATTGGCAGTTAAAGTTTTATTTACTTATGTTTCTCTCTTCAGTCGAAGCAATACGCGAGATAGTAAAAAAATCTTGTAATTGAAAAGTGGACAGCTGAATTTTTTTATATTTAGCTTGAAGCGTTCAGATGTGTTACCTTTTTGAGATGCAGGCCAGCATCGGACATCACGTATTTTTATGGTGATAAACGTTCATTAGAGAAAATTGGGAATAAATTAAAATATTATTCCTCTGTTGCGTCTGGTATCTATGGAAGTTTATAGGCGCGACTCCTTCTATGTAAAAGGACTTTCCAAGCACACTACATGTCATATATATTCATTGAAATGGCGCCCCATCATAACTTTTCTATTGTCATCAAAGATACACGTTTTATATTTTTTTAATTCTGGCGAATTCGCCATAATTAAAAATGCTAGTCTGGACACTTTCATAAAACAACTTCCTCCTTTTTCTTTTCTCAATTTTTTGCCTCTTGGTTTATGCGCGACACCTACGGGCCAACCATGCGACACTTATTTTCGCAGCATGACCGTGGCAGTGGGGAAAACCCCTTCATGGACAAATCCAGGCTGGCAAGTTCGATTCTTGGGGAGCGGCAGGGCTGGGGTAAGCGCAATTTTCAGAAAAACCCTATGCGGCAGACGCGCAAGCCCTGCTATGCGCGTCTGCCGGGGCTATAATCAGATGGTAATCCGAGTTTCGCGTTGGTTCGTCGACGGCATTCGTCGGAATTAAGGTTGGCAAGCATATATTTCGCACAAGCGATATTCCAGCGCCGGGTTTCTTCCTGGCGCTTTTCCATATCGGCTTGCGAAGGGCGGGACTTCCATCCAAATGAATTGCGAAGTCCTTTGGTCACTCGGCGCATGAAGTCAGTCAGCTTGCATTGGGCTTTTCTGGCCCGGCGTTGGAGCCTCTCTGTGGCTCTGGCTCTTTCTATTTGGAGCATCGGCCCAAGGTTCAAAAATTCAAAAAAGAGCGTGGTCACAACACGGATGGCCCGCAGCCCCACATAGTCACCTTGGTCATTAACAACGCGGGGCTGCTGCACCTTCATAAAACCCGCTTCTTTCAGCAGGGCAATAGCCCGCTCACATCGGCGCTGGCCCATACCAGAATCCCGGACGATGGTTCGCATATCAATGTCAATGAAGCCACTCTCAAGCGTAGGCGTACCCAAGCAGAGCGAAGCAAGGTCAAGGTGGGAGATAGTCTCAATGACAATCTGACACGCCTCACGCCGTTCTGAGCGCGTTTTTCGGTGAGGGTGAGATTGGAGTAGCTTACACTTCTTCGGATGGAAATACCACGCCTTGGCCCGTTCCGCAGCCAGCGACAGAATGCGCGGCAAGCCGCCCTTGCCTTTCCTGATGGGTTTGGCCGGGGAAAGGTTTGGATGCTTGGGATCATGGCCGCAACGGTTGCCGGTCATATTTCCACCCCGCGCGGGGTGAAAACCCGGATATGCTCGAAATACGCTCGAAAAGCGATTCCGCTGCCATGCTCTAAATAGGCTAGAAAAGCCCTTTGGACGCAAAACAGGGGTTTAGGTACTTTTTTAACACCTAAACCCCTGTAATTTATGGAGCCAGCTGCGAGAATTGAACTCGCTACCTGCTGATTACGAATCAGCTGCTCTACCAAGTGAGCTAAGCTGGCAAATACCTGTTTTGTAAAACTTTTTTCGTCACTTTTACTGTGACTTTCTACTTTTAACCAGTTGACAAGCTGGTCTATTACGAATCAGCCGCTCTACCAACTGAGCCAAGGCGGCATTGTGTATCAACGCTTGCGGGAGAAGCTCCCGTTTTTTGCCCCCCGAAAAACAGGAGTGCTGTTGTCACTCATTGGCAGATAAGAAAAAACACGTAGGTGGAATGGGGCGTCATTCCCATGCTTTTCTTGGTCCGCACCATAAATCCGCACCGCCTCTCACGCAGGGAGGGGGCGCAGGGAAAGACATTTCTCAAAAAACCGCTGCGCTGTCAAGAAAGACTCCGATTCAAAACTTCGCCGCCTTGAGGCGCTTCCGCACAGAGTTAAAAGATCCAGGGATCATGCTCTCTCTGGCAGCTTTGCTGCGCTATCGCCGACTTTCCAGATTTTCCATGGCATCTTCTCCTGCGGCAATGCCGCCTGACGCCACATCTGAAAGGTGTGTCGGCATTTTTTGTGCCGCAGGCAATCAAATGCTCTTTGCACCAATCACACGTCCCTGTATCTGCCGCCGTTGGCAGCAGAGGTGACCAATGCAGCATAGCGCCGCAGCACCGGATAGGGGCAGTCTTTCTTTACCATGCGCAAGGCCGCGCGGCGCTGTTCCAAAACCGCCTCGTCCACCAGCAGGTTCAGGGCGCGCCCCGGTATGTCGATCTGGATCATGTCGCCCTCTTCCACCAGAGCAATGGGGCCGCCATCGGCGGCTTCCGGCGAGATATGCCCGATGGCCGCGCCGTTGGTTCCTCCCGAAAAACGCCCGTCCGTGAGCAGGGCCACATCCCTGCCCAGGCCCATGCCGGTGATGGCTGCCGTGGGCGAAAGCATTTCACGCATGCCCGGCCCGCCGCGCGGCCCCTCCTGCCTGATGACCACCCCGTCTCCGGCCACGATTTTGCCGTCAAGGATAGCACGCATGGCGTCCTCTTCCGACTCGAAGACACGCGCCCGCACCTGACGGCACATCATTTCGGGGGCCACGGCCGACTGCTTGACCACAGCCCCATCGGGAGCCAGGCTGCCCCGCAAAACAGCAATGCCGCCCTGAGGCGACCAGGGGTTCTCCACGCTACGGATGACTTCGGGATCAAGAATGCGGGCCTTGCTGTCACAGAGGTTCTGCCCCACGCTTTTGCCGGTGACAGTCAGGCATTCCTTGTGAATAAGCCCCAGTTTGTCCAGCTCTGACATGACAGCGGGGATGCCGCCCGCAGTATCGAGATCAACCATGTAGTGCGCGCCTGCAGGCGAGAGTTTGCAGAGATTGGGCGTTTTGCGGCTGAGTTGGTCAAAAATGTCCAACCCCATATTCAGCCCCGCCTCGCCAAAGATCGCGGGCAGGTGCAGCACCGTATTGGTGGAGCAGCCGAGCGCCATGTCCACGGCCACAGCATTGGCGACAGAATGCGGCGTCACAATGTCCAGCGGGCGGATGTTCCGGGCCAGCAAATCCATGACGCGCATGCCCGCCGTCTTGGCAAGGCGCACGCGCGCGCCGCTCACCGCCGGAATAGTGCCGTTGCCGGGCAGAGCCACGCCGATAGTTTCGGACAGGCAGTTCATGGAGTTGGCCGTAAACATGCCCGCACATGCGCCACAGCCCGGACAGGCGCGCTCGGCCATATATTCCAGTTCCTCCTCGCTCATGGCTCCGCTGCGCACCTTGCCCACGCCCTCAAAAACCGTGATCAGATCCCCCCGGCGCTGCGGGCCGATGTTGCCGGGCAGCATGGGCCCGCCGGAAACCAGCACCGAGGGAATGTTCAAGCGCATCATGGCCATGAGCATACCGGGTACGCACTTGTCGCAGTTGGGCAAAAAAACCAGAGCGTCAAAGGCGTGCGCCCGCGCCATGATTTCTATGGAGTCGGCAATATACTCGCGCGAGGGCAAAGAAAAACGCATGCCCTCATGGTTCATGGCCAAGCCGTCACAAACGGCGATGGCGGGAAACTGCAAGGGCGTGCCCCCTGCCATACGCACCCCCGCTTTGACCGCATCAGCCAAGGTATCGAGGTGCTGGTGTCCGGGAACCACCTCACTGGCAGCATTGACCACGCCCACCAGAGGCCGGTTCATTTCTTCCCTGGTCAGGCCCAGGGCGTAGAGCAGAGAACGGTGAGGGGCCTTTTCCAGCCCCGACTTCATTTTTTTGCTGCGATTTTCCTGATCCATTGTGTTTTCCTTGCTGGGTAAAATCCGTGTGCGAATGCGCGGACTGTAGGACAAATCTCCGCATCCGTAAACGGCATCGCATCGGTGAAAGGCGCGCACCTCCGCTTTTCGCATCGCCCTTGAGCGCGGACAGGAAGTAGGCTACCTTCGCGCCATGCACAGCGCCACCCCCACCCTGGCCCGCCGCTATATTTTCAAACTTCTGGCCAACATCGCTTCCGTCCCCGTGTATCTGGTCATGGAAGCCATTCTGCCCCGCGCTCTGGGGCCGCAGATGTACGGCAACTACAGCTTCGCCACCAACGTGTTCCAGCAGTTCACCGGCTTTCTGGACATGGGAACCTCCACCTGTTTTTACAACGCCCTCTCCCGCCGCCAGCGGGAAGCGGGCCTCATCGCCTTTTATCTGCGGGTGAGCGCGCTGGTGCTCGGCGTCATGTCTCTGGCCGCCCTGTGCATGCAGATTCCCGCTGCAGGCAATCTGCTCTTGCCCGACATACCCTTGTGGCTGGCCCCTCTGGCGGCTTTCTGGGCCTTTCTGACCTGGTGGGGACGGGTGCTGCGCTCCATGAACGATGCCGTGGGAGCCACCATCGCATCGGAAATGACGCGCACCGTGACTTCCCTTCTGGCAGTAGGGCTGCTGGGGTTGCTTTTCTGGGCAGACAGCCTGAACATCCACACCCTCTTTGCCCAGCAATATCTCATGCTGGGCGTCACAGCCCTGGGATACTGGCTGGTAACGCGCAGGGTCTGGCAACAGCGCGGAGAAGTTCTGCGCCTTGCCCTTGCTCCCGGTCAGGGCCGCGCCTACAGCCGGGAATTTTTCGCCTACAGCCACCCTCTGCTGGTTCAGGCCCTGCTCTCCTTTGTGCTGCTGACCGGTGAGCGCTGGCTTTTGCAGTGGTTTGACGGCAGCGTGGAGCAGGGCTTCTTTGCCCTGTCCCAGAAAGTGAGCATGGCCTGCTTTCTTTTTGTTTCGGCCATGACGCCTCTGGTCATGCGGGAGCTCTCCATCGCCTGGGGCCGGGACGACCGCGAAGGCATGGGCCGCCTGCTGACGCGTTTTGCCCCCCTGCTCTATGTGGTGGCAGCCTATTTTTCCTGCTTTACCCTGGCCGAAGGCTCCGCTCTGGTCAGCTTTTTCGGCGGCCCGCAGTTTGCCGCTGCCACCCTGCCGGTGCAGATCATGGCCCTGTATCCGCTGCACCAGGCCTACGGGCAACTGGCTGGCTCGGTCTTTCACGCGGCGAACCGCACCAGAGTGCTGCGCAACATGGCGGCCCTCGAATGCGTGTACGGCTTCGGCACCGCATGGTTTCTGCTGGCGCCGCCGGAATATTTTGGCCTGAATATGGGCGCTGTGGGCCTTGCCGTCAAAACGGTCTGCGTGCAGGCTGTTACGGTCAATCTGTATCTCTGGCTGGCCTCACGCTTCATTCCCCTGAATTTCTGGCGCAATTTGGGCCACCAGATATGGAGCCTGGCCCTGCTGCTGGCACTGGCCTTTGCCTGCCGTGAGGGGAGCCTGTCTCTGGGACTGGGCGATCAGGATTCCTTTGCGCGCTTTCTGCTCTCCGGCCTGCTCTATACCTGCTGCGTGGGCGCGCTCTGTCTTGCCCTGCCCCAAGTCATGGGCTTTTCACGGCAGGATATGAAGGAAATTTTCCTCCGTCTGAAAAAATCCCGCGCACGCCCGGAGTGATGCGGCCATCACGGCACACGGCAGGGCGACACATCCCCGCCCGCGTGCAGCGCGCCATGACGCCGGCAGGCGCGCAGTGAACGCGACAGCACCCTACCCTGCTGCAATCCAGACAAGGGCGGCCTGTCGGCCGGAGCGCCTGTCGCACCGGTAGGAGAAGAAAAGGTCGTTATTGTCGGCGGTGCACAGATCCAGCCCGTAAATATGACGGGGCAGAAGCCCCGCATCTTCCAGCTGGCAGCGGGTCAGACCCCAGAGATCCATGGTGCGCCCTGTTTCTTCAAACCAGGGCTGCCAATCCGGCCCCCATTCCCGCGCAAAATTGACAAATTCGGCCTTGCCCGGCCCCAGGCTCGGCCCGCGCACGGCCAGAACATCGCGCGGATCAAGGCCGTAACGCTCGCAAAAGCGCCTCACCCCGCTGCCGGGAAAGTTGCAGCGGTTGCCGCGCCAGCCCGCATGCAGCGCCGCCACATGGCGTCCGCCTTTGTGGGCCAGCAAAATGGGCTGGCAGTCCGCTGTCTTGATGAGCAGGGCAAGGCCGGGGCGGGAGGTGGCCATGCCATCGCCCTGCGCGAGGTTGGCAGCCAGCACGTCTGTCGCCTCCGGCTCAAAGACCATGCCGTCGCCGTGCACCTGCTCCAACTCCGCCCAGCAGTTCATGCCCTGCGCGTGCAGCATTCCGGCAATGCTCTGCCGGTTGGCCGTCACATGTTCGGGATGGTCGCCCACCTGAAAGGATATATTGCCGATGGCATAGCCCCCACGGCTCATGCCGCCCGTGCGGGTCTGAAAAACGCAGCGCACGGCAGGAATGCCCGGAAAACAAAAAGGCAGAACACTTACGGACACAACAGGCGCTCCTCGGTACACAGGCAGTGAACCCGCTGATCCCACGGATCCAGCGGCAGGCTTTCCACAAGCTGAAAATCAAAGCACAGCCCCACGCGCAGGCAGCGTGTTTCGTCCCGAACAAAACGGTCATAATAGCCGCCGCCGTATCCCAGGCGTCCGCCAGTGCGGTCAAAGGCAAGGCCCGGCAGTACCATGCAGTCCGGCGCAAAGCCCGCGCTGTCCGCCCCCGGCAGAGAGGCGCACGGCTGCCGCAGGCCGAAAGGGCCGGGAACCAGGCACTCCGGACCAGAGCAACAGACAAAATCCATCATACCCGGCCCGGCAGGCAGCACGCGCGGCAGCCATACCTGGCGCCCTTCGTCCCAGGCCGCGCGCAGCAGCATGTCTGTCGGCATTTCATCGCCAATTCCCACATACAGGGCAAGAGAGCGCGCTTCACGCCAGAAGGCTGTGTCCAGCAAGCGCTGCTGGGCCTCCCGGCCGCGCGCGAGGGCAAGGTGTGCTGGCTGGGCCGCGCGCGCCAAGGCCATCCGCCGCCGCAGGCATGCCTTGTCTTCGGCAGCGCCCTGCCCTGCCCTTGCTTTTTCCGCTTCGTCCGGAGCAACGGGGACGTTGGGCGAGGCAGAACAGGATGAGAAGAAACGGGAAGCGGCCTTTTTCACTGTGGACAGACCTTTTCTTGCCGAGAAAAATGTGGCAGCATGACGCATCTGTTGTGTAACAAAGGAAGTGCCGCAATGCCAAGCGCCCAGAAGCAGGACTACCTCTGGATCGCCGTGGGCGACATTCATGATGAGCCCCAATGCTTTGCCAGAATACCCGAGCTGTCCCATGCCGACGGCATCATCGTTACCGGCGACCTGACCGTCACCGGCGGCGTCAAGCAGGCAGAGCTGGTCATGGAGGCGCTGTCCGCCTGCGGAATTCCCGTTCTGGCCCAGATCGGCAATATGGACCGCCCCGAAGTCGACCAGTGGCTGAGCGAAAAAGGCTGCAACCTGCACACCTCCACACGGGAACTCACGCCGCAGATCGCGATTTTCGGCGTGGGCGCGTCCACCTTCACGCCCTTCGGCACCCCCAGCGAGTTTCCCGAATCGGCCTTCTCGGCCTGGCTTGAAGCCTGTTGGAAAAAAGCGCGGGCCTACCCGCAGCGTGTGCTTGTGTCGCACAATCCGCCCAAGGATACCAACTGCGACGCCATCAGCGAAGGAGTGCACGTGGGTTCCACAGCCGTGCGCGAATTTATCGAAGAAAATCAGCCGGACATCTGCCTTTGCGGGCATATCCATGAAGCGCGGGCCATGGATCGCATTGGCCGTACCCTGGTGGTCAATCCCGGCCCGCTGGTGCAGGGCGGATATGTGCTGCTGCGCTCCAATGCCGGGACCCTCTCGGCGGAGCTCAAAATACTGGAAGAACCGGAGTGCTGATAAGCCGCTTGCATATTTTCTGAAACAACGTATTTTTGGCAATCCGTAACCGTGCTCTGCCTGCGCTTGTCCAAGCTGCGGCGGCATCCTTCAGCAGCATACCCGCACGGCGGCACCTTACTGAAGGGCGGAAGAAATTTTCCCAAAGCGCTTCTTGCGCTTTGCACAAAGGATTTTCATGAGTGAACAGACCCCTGATGCGTCCGCGCCTCACGCGGACGCTCCCCGTGTGACTGCCCGGCGTAGCGGCAAGACCGCTTCCCCCAAAAACAAAACCGCTCCCCAGGCCGCCGCGCCCACGCCGGATGCGGCAACTCCCCCCCAAAAAGACGGCGCATCCGCTCCCCCCGCAAGGGCAAAACGCGCACCAGCCCGCAAAACGGGCACAGCCAAAAGCGAAACAACAAAAACAGCCGATACCACAGCAAAGCAAACGCCGTCCCCGGATGCGGCCCCAACACCGGCAGCAGCCCGCCCGGCCCCCAAAACCGCACCGAAAAAAAATTCGTCCCGCTCCTCTCGCGGAAAAACGGCCGAAACCGCAAAACCCGATCCGGCTTCCGCGCAGGCCGACACGGCAATATCCCCTGCCGCAGGCGCGCCTTCGGAAAAGGCTTCTCCCCCTGTCCCGGCCACGCCCCACACTGCGGGCGCGGCTTCTGCAGCGTCACAAAATGCTGTCCATGCCCCCGCACAAAAGCAAAAAAACCGTTCGCCCCGCACGGGCAGCCGCCCGGCAGAGAAAAAACCGGAGGCAACAGCGACCGATGACGTCGCAGGCGACGATGCCGCCGAAAAATCCCGGCAAGCAATGCCGGAACAGGAGCCAGGCTCCGCACCGGACGTTCCGGCACAGGCACAGCCTGCCTCCGGCGAGGCCGCGCCCAGAAGCCGCAGAGGGCGTCGAGGGGGCCGGGGCCGCAACCGGAAAAAAGAAGTGAAAGAGGTTGCGGACGCACAGCCTCAGGAGGAGCTTGCCTCTGCGGACGCTCCCCAGGAAGAAACTGCTGACACTGCCCAACCCCGCAAGGAAAAAGAAAAAACCGGAGAGGGCAAAAACCCTCCCACGGAAGCGCGCTCCGCAACAAAAAAGGATTCCGCCTCCACAGAGAAGGCTGCGGGCAAACGCCGCATGCTGATCAGCGTTCTGCCGGGAGAGCAGGTTGAAGTGGCTCTGACCGCAGAAGGGCAGTTGCTGGAATACTATCTGGAAATGCAGCACCAGCGCAAAATCAAGGGCAATATCTACAAGGGCGTCATCCACAATATCGACGCCAACCTTCAGGCTGCCTTTGTCAGCTACGGCGCGGGGAAAAACGGATTTTTGCAGATCGACGAAGTGCACCCCGAATACTGGCTGGCGCACCATGAACCTGCCAAGGGCAAAAAGTTTCCCCCCATCCAGAAAACACTGAAAGCCGGACAGGAAGTTCTTGTGCAGGTGGTCAAGGAGCCTACGGGCAACAAGGGCGCTTTTCTGACCACATGGCTTTCTTTGGCCGGACGCTTTCTTGTGCTGACGCCCGGGCAGGAGCAGGTCGGCGTTTCACGCAAGGTGGAAGACGGGGAAGAGCGCGCCCGCCTGCGGGAAATGATGAACGGCATTGATCCCGGCCAGGGGCTGGGGGTCATTGTGCGCACGGTCAGTGCGGGCACCACCAAGACCACACTGAAAAATGACCTGCAATACCTCAAGCGTGTTTGGCGCAATATCAGAAAAAAAGGCACGGAAGTCGCGGCACCGGCTCTCATTTATCAGGAGCCGGGCCTTTCGGAACGGGCTGTGCGCGACTACCTGACCGAGGATGTGACGGAAATCTGGGTGGATAACGAGGATGTGGCCGAAAGCATCCGCGAGACAGTGGGCCAGCTTTTCCCCCGCAAGAAAGACCTGATACGCATGCACACCGACCACCGCACGGGCATGTGGGAACGCTTCAACCTGCGCCGCCAACTGGAGCAGATATATACGCGCGAAGTGGTTCTGCCGTCGGGGGGACGCCTGGTCTTTGACCAGACGGAAGCCCTCATGGCCATTGATATCAACTCGGGAAAAATTTCGGGCAAGGGCAATTTCGAGGCCATGGCCCACAAGACCAACATGGAAGCTGCAGAAGCCATCGCCCGCCACCTCAGGTTGCGCGATATCGGCGGGCAGGTGGTCATCGACTTCATAGAAATGCGCGAAAAAAAGCATGTTCTCGAGGTGGAAAAAACACTGCGCGCCGCCATGAAGAGCGACCGCGCCAAACATGATGTGGGGCGCATGAGCTCTTTTGGTCTGCTGGAACTGGTGCGCCAGCGCACGGGTTCCTCGGCTCTGGCCATCACTCTGGAACCCTGCCCTGCCTGCGGCGGCACCGGCATGCGCCGCAACATCGAATGGCAGGCATTGCAGGCCCTGCGTGAGCTGCGCCGCCAGATGCGCTCGGAAAACGGCGAAAAATGCGCCTTTCCCGCCACGCCGGAACTGGCCCTGTATCTGCTCAACCACAAACGCGACAGCCTGCGCGAGCTGGAGCAGGAATACGGAAAACATCTGGAAATCACCATACGCCCGTAAGGCCGATGCCCGAAGCGATGACGCACAGCCCGCGTGACAACAGCCCCGATGCAGAGGCAGCACAAAGCGGGGCCGCTCCCAAGGACAGTTCCGCTCTCTTACTGCACGTTTGCTGCGGCCCCTGCGCTGTGATGCCCGTGCTCCGGCTGCGCGAAATGGGCTATGCCGTCACCATGTGGTTCATGAACCCCAATATCCACCCGCTGGAAGAATATCTGCGCCGCCGGGAAGCCGCAGTCCAGTGCGCCGGGGCGCTCAATGTGCCCATTGTCTGCGCTGACGAAACCTGGAACATCACCGCATGGCTGCGGGCCGTGAACGGACGTGACGCTCCGCCGGAACGTTGCTCCTACTGCTGCGAAAGCCGCCTGGAAGCGACCTTTGCGGCAGCCCGCGCCCTGGGTTTTTCTTTTTTCAGCAGTAGCCTCCTGTATTCGCGCTACCAGCCCCATGACGTGCTCCGCACTGCGGGCACGAGGCTGTCCCACACGGGCGACCCCGCTTTTGTGTACAAAGATTTTCGCACAGACTGGCAGGAAGGCATCGACCGTTCCCGCGCCATGCAGTTGTACCGCCAGCCCTACTGCGGCTGCATCTACAGCGAGGCGGAACGCTATGCAAAAAAATTACTGCGGCTGCAACGAACGGGCACAGGGGAGTCCCGCCCTTCCAAGGCAGGTTCTCCCGCGGTTTGAAAATTCCGCAAGAAATGCGGCGGGGAAAAACCTTCACGCCCCACTTCTTGCGGAATGCAGAATACGGCAATGCAGCAAAGGTGGCCGGAGCACGAAAGCGCGAAAAACGCCTCTGCGCCCCGGACCAAGCACGCCTACAGACGTTTGAGCACGTCCTGGGCAAAGGCTTCGACGGCCTCGGGATCGTTGCCCGCATCGCCTTCCATTTTCAACCCTTCGGCAATGATTTCGGCGCCAAGTTGCGAGGCTTTTTCCTCAATGGCCGGAACAGCGCCGCAAAAATGCTCGTATTCCCTGTCGCCCGAAGCAAAGGCGGCCACCTTGCGCCCTGCAAGATTCATCTGGTCAAAGCCGTCAAAAAGGGGAATGAAGTCGTCCTGAAGCTCCAGGTCTTCCATGCCCCAGGCAGAGCAGCCAAAAAGCACCGCGTCATAGCCGTCCGCAAGTTTTTCGGGCTGGGTGTCAGCCGCATTGCGCACCTCCACACTGTGCCCGGCCGAAGAAATGCGCTCGCCCAATTTCTGGGCAATACTTTCCGTATTGCCGGTGCTGGAACCGTACACGATCAGAACCTTGCTCATGCTTGCCTCCCTTCTTTATGAAGATGAATTTCATTTTTTATGGGGCGCGCTCCCGCCTTTGTCAAGCTCTTTTCTCAAGCACTAAAAATTTCATGCAAAACGCTTTCTCCCCTGTCTCATCAGGCGGCCAGGGGAGAAAGCGAACAGATTTGCTGGCAAGAGAAAGCGCCCTACCACTGCGGTTTTTCGTTCTCCACAATTTTTCCGTCGGTCATGGTAAACTGCGCAAGGCTGCCTGCCCGCGCCTGGATACAAATATATTTCAACCCCTGCGCTCCGGCCTTGAGGCAACGGTGCTCCGCCGGTGCGACCAACAAACAGTCGCCTCCGGCAATGTCCGTCACGGCCCCGTCAAGCCATACTTTCCCGCTGCCGTCGAGTACAATGTACACTTCCTCATTTTGTTCATGACAGTGTACAAAAGGGATTTCCGCCCCCGCAGGCATTTCATTGAAAGATACCTCACACCCGGTAAGCCCCAGCGCGTCGTGCAGTTCTGTACGGGGGGAAGAAAAACGAACCAATTTTGCCTGTGCCATGTGATCCTCCTGAAAAATCCGGCTACTTGTGTCAAAAATTTTTTGGGGCCGTGACAGCCAAACACTGCATGCGCACAAGCATCGCCCCGCCCGAAATGCGAAACCCACTTTCCTGCCCGGATACAAGCTTTTGGGCACATGATCCACTGGCGCTTACCGTTCCATCGGCTACTCCCCCGCGTCCCTGTCCGTCAGGTTGCGCAGCAGCACTGCCAGTATGCGCATGCATGCCTGCCGGTCTTCGCCGTCAACGCCTTTCCAGACCTGCCGGAGAAGCTGCGCAGAAATTTCCTCCTGCGCTTTTCGCATGCTTTCTCCTTTGGAGGTCAAAAAAATCCGCTGCCCGCGCCCGTCCGCGCTGTCCCGCTCGCGGCGGCAGTACCCACGCGCCTCCAGAGTGTTGATGAGGCCCGTGACCGTATTTTTTTTTCTGCCGATACGTTTGGCCATATCCTGCATGCGCATGGGATTTTCTGCAAAAAGTGCATGAAGAACCGCGCCGTGCGCGGGAAGGAGGTCGTGTATGTCGCGCTCTGCCAGCGCCGCGGCAAGAAAGGCATTGCCCTGCTCCCGGATGCGGGAGACGAGGCTGAGCACAGAAGACTCTGCGGGCTCCTGAAAAAAATTTGTGCCCTCCGGGCTTGCGTTCTGCATGTTCATGCCGTACATTTAGTTCGTTGACGAACTATTGTCAAGGCATATTTGGGAGAGAACATGCTCTCCCCAACAACCATGCATGGAGAAAAAACATGAAAACATTTTTTGCGGCTCTGCTCGGCCTGTTGCTGCTGACCGCAAGCGCCGGAGCCAAGGGGCACTTTGAAACACTGGATTGTGACGGTTTCAGGCTGCATGTCTACAATTCCGGAGATGTCATGGCCGACACAAGCTTCATTGTGGAAGGCAAAGACGGCCTTGTGACCATGGAACTGCCTCTGTTCAAGGAAAACGCCAAAGAATTTGACGCCTATGTAGCGGCCCTGAAAAAACCCGTGGTACAGGTGGTGACCAACTATCACGCAGGCTCTGCTCCCGGCGCGCCCGTTTTCATGCCACAGGGCATGCCTGCCTTCATGAAGGGCGAAGTCTATACCGGCATGCTGGCCCATTTTCGCCAAACTTTCGGGGACAGCATGGTGGACATTGCCGAAGTAGCGGCCACAGAAGTGCCCTTTGGCGAAACCGTGACCCTTGCGGGAGTGCCGTTTACCTTTCTCAAAGGGGCGGCCTCGGACTTCCCGGCGGCGAGCATCATCATCGGCAAGCAGCAGGTATACTATAGCCACTGGACTCCCGCCAAAGCCCATATAAGCCACTTGCAGGCAGGAACTCCCCAGGCCATCGACGCAGAAATCGACGCAACCCAAGCTGCGCTGGCATCCGGATGCAGGTATTTTGTCGGCGGGCACGGCGGCATTGCCGGAGAGGGAGCCCTGCAGTTCAGGCTGGACTATCTCAAGGCTCTCAAAAAGCTGCGTGCTGATTGCGCAACAGCGGAGGATTTCATGGCAGCTGTCAAAAAAGCGTATCCCGGCCTTCCCGGCGAAGAAGGACTGAAAGATCTGGCCCAGGCCCTTTACAAGTAGCAGACGGCTCTGCCGCTGGATCCTCCAAAGGCCGCCCCTGTCAGGCAGCACCGTCATGAAGACAGATGCCGGACAGAGGGCGGCAACACATTACCAGAGCACACACAGATCTATCGTAATGTGAAAAAGCCCTCTCATCCTTCCTCTGCGCCTCCATCACCGCTCCCATTTCCGTCGGAAAGGCTTTTTGGCTCCGGCATGCTCCAGGTTCCGGGTGCGGGCGCGGCAATCCGGGCCTTTTCTCCCAAATACGGGTTGAAGTAGCCATAACGCAGCCAGGGGCACAATTTTCTGAGGCGCTTCATGAAGCGGCCCAAGCCCATGCTGGGCGACAGCGCCAGCCCTCCGGACTCGCCCCCACCGCCGTTCATGAGCCGGAAATACCATTCGGGGTCAATGTTGAGATTGCGCCACTGGATCATGCTCACGCCGTCTTCTCCCGCCAGACGGGCCAAGGCTTCCAGTTCTTCCTCCGTATCCGTCACGCCGGGGAAAAACAGCAGATTGAGCGAAACCCATACGCCGCGCCCGCGCGCCTCGCAGATGGAGCGGCGCACATCGTCCAGAGAATAGTCCAGAGGGCGGTAATACTTGTGGTACAGTTCCGGACGGGCGCTGTTCAGACTGACGCGCAGGCTGGTCAGCCCGGCTTCGGCCAGAGCAGCCACTGCTGCGGGACGGGAGGCATTGGTATTGCAATTCACTGTGCCCCTGCCTCCTTCAGCCCTGTACAGGGCAATACTCTCCCGCAGCAATTCCGCATTCGTCAGCGGATCGCCCTCGCACCCCTGGCCAAAGGAAAATACGGGCGCTACAAGCTCGCGCCCGGCATGGATGCGCATGACTTCCACGATTTCTGCGGGATCCGGCGTGAATGCAAGGCGACACTGGGGCGTTGCCGCCACGGGAGAATCTTTCTCCTGCGCGGAAATACAGCCCACACAACGGGCATTGCAGGCCCGCGCCGTGGGCAGGGGGGCCTCGTAGCGGCCCAGAGCGAAATTGCGGGCCGCTGGGCAGTCATAGCGAGCCACGCAGTTTTCCAGAATATGCCGCACCAGCCGATTGCCGGAATATGCACGCAACAGGTCGCGCGCACCCCGCTCAATGCGGGCACGGGGCACGTTGCCGAACTCCTGACGCGGGTCAGTATCCACGCGGCGGGCACACAGATAAAAACGGCCCTCGGCAAAGCCCACGGCTCCGTAGGAAAAAAGGGGCAAAAGCGGAGCCTCCGGGCCGCTTTCATACACGGGATGGGCCGAAATTGTGTGTCCCGGAGCCGCAAAAGCGGCCACAGCCAACCGGGCTTCACCTCCCGGACAGGACGGACGGCCGCTTTCCGGATCCAGCCCCACAGCCTGCCGCCCCGGCAGAAGAAAAAATTCGCTTTCCGGGGGCAGGGGCATGACTTCGTCGGGGCGGGGCAGCCCCCACTGCGCGCCGCGCCGGCAAAGCATGAGCAAATCCGGATCGTCATAAATATTGCCGCGCTCGTCAGACACGACCAGATGCAGTTGCGGATGTCGGGCTGTCATACAAGCTCCTTGCCCCTGTGGCGGCAAACGGATATGATGGACATGCGGTCGGGTACGCCGACCCGGACTGACAACGGACAGACCGCAAACTTGCCACTGCGGGCGGCAGAAGCCGCAGCCTGATTCCGGTTGTTTGCGGCGTTGTCAGTGCTTTTGGGCGGCCTTTGCAGCCGCCCGTGCGGAGGCCTGTCATGTTTTCCTTCATGTTGTTCATCTTTCTGTGTTTTTTCGGCATTCTGGCCGCTCTGTACCACATGCAGCGCAGTCAGGAACAGTTTCGCCAGGACCTGCGCGAAGAGCTGGCCCGCATGCGGGAACTGCTTCAGGAATTGCAGCCGCAATCCCGCACACGCGCACCCGCTGGGGATGCCGGACGCCCTGGCCGGGAAAAAACGCGGGAACCTCTGGACCATCTGAGCCTGGACACTGCCCGCGAGCCGCAAAAACCTTCACCCATGCCCACGGATCCCGCCCTGGAACTGCGCTTTGAACCTGCCGGGGAAAACCGCCTCCAGTTCCCGGAAGACCGCCCCACAGAACGGAGAACCTGATCTTTTGCGCAGAGGCAACAAACCGGGCACAGCACGACCGTCCGGCCGCAAGCCAGAAACATCACACACACCCGCTCTGCTAGCCGAATGTCCCCCCCGCAGCAGCGGCCCAGGCTGCCCGCAGGGCGGCATCCGGATTTTCTTCGGCCCAGTGCAGGTACAGCAGCCGCAAGCTCTTCTCGCGCACCATACGCGCCCGCGCAAGGCGTTGCCGAACAAGAAGCCCGGCCCGCTCCCCAAGTGCCCTGATACGCTGCGTGAACGTCCGCGCCCGGTGCTCCGCGCGATGGCCCGCGTCAATGGCAGCCAGAGCGGCGCGGCGCATGCGCTCGGCGTGCGCCGGATTTTCCAGAAAAAAGCGGATACGCGCAAGGGCTTCTTCCACACTGTCCGGCGTGTACCCCAAAAAATGTTCGCCTTCCGTAAAAAGCGCGTCCAGGCCGTGCCCCACGCGGGGCGTCACCAAACAGCCCCCACAGCCCATAGCTTCAAAAACCCGGAAATTCAGGTCGCCGTGCTCACAGTGGTTCAGCAACACCCTGCCTCGCGAAAAAAGCTGTCTGTAGTCCCCCTGTTCCAGCCGCAAACCGGGCAATCTGCTCCCCAGCGCCTCAAGAAAGGCTGCCCGGCGCGGAAGATTTGCATTGACGCTGCCCACAAAAAGGCAGTCCCACTCTCTGCTCTGGCCCACAAGGGGCACGTCCTCGTTGGCGGCAAAGGGGGGAGACCACCAGACTCTCTCCGGCGAAAGAAAAGGCCCGGCAAAATCTCCCATCCTGTCGCGCAGGGACACCAGGCAAAGATCAAAGGCCTGTGCGTAAAAGGGCTGCCAGGAGTGGATGTGCGCGTCCACGCTGTACCATACGGTCAGGCAGGGAAAATTCTCCATGCCCAGCACAAAGGGCGCACGGCTTTTGTCGGCCACGACCAGCACATCCGGTTCAAATCCGGCCAGACGCACCAGATCCCGCCAGCCGTAAACAGAAGGTGTTTCAAAATTGTGCAGAAAAACGCGCCACCCTTGCGCGCTCAGGGCATGCCCGAAAAACGGACTGCCGATCCACAAAAGCCGCCGCATACCATCCTGCCGGGTGAATTTTCGGAAGGCCGTGCCCCGCCGGTTGCCAACAACGCCAAGATACAATACATGTAAAACTAGCCTTGGCGACAGAATGCGTCAAGGCGCAGGAATACCATGCTCTACCGTCGGCTGCGCCTTGTCCTGCGCATTTTTCTGATCATGCTGCTGGTGCTTTCCGTCTTGGCGGGCACGGCCCTTTTTGTTCTGCACCGCAACCCCGAGGCCCTGCTCAGCAGCTACAGAGACGATATTGCCTATGTCACCGGCCTGCACATCACGGCGCAGGGGGTGCATGTGGCACTGCTCCCCCTGCCCGCTCTGGTGGCAAGCGCCCCCACGGTGGAGGGCCACGGCTGGACATTTGCTGCGGACAGCGTCAGTCTTGTGCCCGACTATCTCGCCTTGTTGGACGGCAAGCTCATTCCGCGCAGGCTCGTCCTGCAACGTCCGCGGCTGGCCGGAAGTCTCTCCCCTCAGGCCTCCGGCGTGCAACCGCCCAAGCATCTGTTCAGGCCGGATCCGGCAGCGCTGCGGGAACTGATCCGGCTGGGCATCGCGGAAAGCGCGCGCCTGGGGGTGGAAGGTCCCGTCCAACTGGTGGTGGACCAGGGCGAAGCCGACATTGCCCATCCTGAGGGGGCGCGGCTGCGCATCACGGGCCTGCGTTGCGACCTTCGCCTCAAGCCGCCGGAGCGGCTGCGCGGCAGGCTCAGTTGGCGTCAGGCCAGCTTTTCCGCACCGGGGCAGCCCGACGCACGCCTGGACAGCCTTCTGCTCTTCGGAAAGACGGAGAACAATGGTTTTCTCGACCGCTCGCCAGCGCTGCACGCCCAGGGGACGCTGCTGCTGTCCAACTGGCTGGCGCGGATGGATTTTTCTCTGGATCTCAACACCACAGATACAGGGTGGGGCATGACTTCCGCCCTGCGGGGCGACGTACGCAAAAACGATGTTTTGCTGCCTTTTCAGCTTGCAGGCGATATTTCCGGCCAAAAAACGAATCACGCCATCGGCCTGCAAAACCTGCAGCTGGTTCTGGGCAGAGACAGCGCAATTCTCAACGGAACGCTGGAGCCGGGAGGGACAGAGACTTTTGCCCTCCACGGGCGCCTGGAACTGCGCAGGGCAAGCCTCACGCAGTGGCTGGGCTTTGCCCGCTCCCTTGCGCCGGGTTTGCAGGTGGCTCTGGACGACGTGACCGAAGGCATCCTCACCTTTGTCATGGACGGGAAAGGACTGCATGTTCCCCATATCGAAGTGAGTGCCGCCGGAAGCCGCTTTGCCGGTTCCGGCGGCGTGGCCAGTTGGGCCAACCCCGAAGTGGCTCTGGATCTGGCTTCGGACAGCGTGGATCTGGGCAAAGCCCTGCCCGAATCCGTGGCCATGCGGGTGAAGGAGCCTTCTTACGGGCACGAGCCGCTGACGCCGCGGCCCGGTTCCCCCGTGTTGCCCGATGACCCCGGCGTGGGCTATGACATCCGCCTGAAAGCTGCCCGCGTGAACTACGGGCCGCTGCTCATCGACAATGCTCAGGTCATCATCAAGCCCGGACTCATAGACCCTGTCAGCCGCCTGGAAGACACGCTGCTGCTGGCCGAGGGCAGCCTGTACGGCGGCAGCATCAAGGGCGAAACCATTCTTGGCGGCGCTGCGGAAACCCCCTACGCCATCCGCCTGAGCCTGCGCAACGTCGATGGCACGCATTTGGCGCAGGCCCTGCCCGTCATTCCCGTCAGCGGGGGCAGTTTGCGCGGTGATGTGAACATCCAGAGCCAGGGCAAGGAAATCGACGTTTTTCTCGACAAGCTGCGGGGCACTGTGGCGGTCAGGGCCCAGGGCGGCACTATACGGCCCCTGCGCGCCACAGAAAAAAAATCTTCCAGCATCCCTTTCAAAACGTTGGATATCGGCCTGAAAGTGCGCACAGCGGCCTGGGAGCAGGGACGCCTTGGGCTGGAGGGCCAATGGACGGGCAGCCTGACGCGCGACAACATGCAGCTTTCCACAGATCTCAACGGCCGGCTGTGGTTCGGCGGCGAAGCGGACGGCGCCAATATGGAATTTCGCGGGATTCCCGGATCGTGCACCCTGACTCTGCCTCCCGGCCATGCCCCGGATTCCGACGGCGCGCAAGCCCAGATTACCGGCAAATTCGGTTTTCAGGCGGCGCGCGATCTGGTGTCTGTCAGCGAGGCTCGCGTGGCCGCCTTCGGCGTGGAGGGCAGCGGCTCTGCACAAATATCTCTGGATGCGGAGCGCCCTTCCTGGCAGGGAAAATTTTCTGCCGTCAGCCCTGATCTGGCACAGACATTGCGTCAGGTTGGCATGCCCGCAGCGCGCCCGCCACAGCCCTTACGCCGCATGGAACTGGAGGGCGCATTCAAGGGCACGCCTTCCACGCTGGAAATCAGCGGTTTGCGCCTGCGTGTGGACAAAAACGACATCAAGGGCTCCGTGCAGGTGGATTGGCGTCAGACACCGAATCTGAAGTATTCCCTTGCTGCGGAAAAACTGAACCTTGACCGCTACCTTGAAGACAATACCCCAAAAAAGACGGCCAAGGCCGCAGAAAAGCCGTGGGATCTGCGTTTTTTGCGCACCTTCAACGCACAGGGGGAAGTGCGCGTAGGGCAGCTTACGGCCATGAAGCTCGCCGTCCATGACCTGCGCCTCTCCTCCCGCCTGGAAAACGGGCATCTGCGCTACGAAACGCTTTCCGCACGCTTTTACCGAGCGCCCCTGACCGTACGCGGCTCCATGACGTTCGGGCAGGGCCTGACTGTGGAAAATTCCCTGTATGCCGACGGCGTTGACCTCAAGGCCGCCAGCGCCGACCGGGGCGGCGATGCCGTGCTCACCGGCCGGGGATCCCTCAGCGCGGAAATCAGGGCACAAATGACAGGGCCGGGGCAATTCCCCGCACGGGCCAACGGCAAATGGCGGATCAGCCTGACCAAGGGGTCATACCAAACGCGCGACAAGGCAGGCAATCTCAAGGGCAAACCCACCCACTTCGAGGCAGCGGGCAGTTCGGGAAGCCTGATCAACGGTGTGGCGCGCAGCAGCGATTTTTATCTCAAGGCGCAGGACATGAAGCTGGACGGAGGCGGTTGGGTAGATCTGGACAAGCGCACCCTTGACTGTACCCTGACCGTCAACAAAACAAATCTGCCCGAGTTCCCCCTGCGCCTGTATGGCAGCCTGGACAAGCCGCAAACATCCATCGGGGCGGGGAAATTTCTGCTCAACACTTTGGGCGGCATTACCCAGGGCGTGTTTGACGTCTTCGGCGGACTCGTGCAGGGAGCCTGGAAAATCTTTCGCTGACGCGCCATCGCTTCTCTGTCGTCATTTTTCGCACAAGACGGCCGCAGCCCCGCACCGTTTTTTGCGCACTTCGGGCAATCTGTGCCCTGATTGCGGACGCCCCTGCCGTTCTTCTGTTCCCCCGTTGACAGAACGCACTCTCCGGGCTACAGTGGCAATCGTGTTCTTTTTTGCGCAATCTCAACGGTTTCCGCCAAGGAGAATGTCTGTGAATATCCTTATCTTCGGCCCCAACGGCAGCGGCAAAGGCACGCAGGGAGACCTCATCAAGCAGAAGTACAACCTTGCCCACATCGAATCCGGAGCCATTTTCCGCGAGCACATCGGCGGCGGCACCGAATTGGGCAAAAAGGCCAAAGCCTACATTGACCGCGGGGATCTGGTTCCCGACGACATCACCATCCCCATGGTCCTGGAGACCCTGAAAACTAAAGGACAGGGAGGCTGGCTGCTGGACGGCTTCCCGCGCAATATGGTGCAGGCCCAGAAGCTGTGGGACGCCCTGCGCGCCGAAAACATGCCCCTGGGCTATGTGGTGGAAATTCTGTTGCCCCGCGAAGTGGCCAAAAACCGCATCATGGGCCGCCGCCTGTGCAAGAACAACAACAACCACCCCAACAACATTTTTATCCCCGCCATCAAGCCCGAAGGTGACAAATGTCGTGTTTGTGGCGGAGAGTTGAGCTGTCGCTCCGACGATCAGGACGAAGGCGCCATCAACAAGCGCCACGACATCTATTACAATACGGAAGACGGCACCCTGGCCGCAGCCTATTTCTTCAAGAATCTGGCGGCGGAAGGCAAGACGAAATATATCGAACTCAACGGTGAGGGCAGCATCGAATCCATCAAGGAAACCCTGCTCAAGCAACTCGCCTGACCAAAAAGCATACGCCCGTGCGGAAAACAAACCGCACGGGCGTGAACCAGCACAGAAGTGCCGGATATTCCCGAATTTCTATTTCCCGCAGATCCAGTAGGTTTCAAAACCGTCGTCCAGCCAGCCGTCCCGGATTTCCGTATAGCCTGCCTGTTTCAAAAGCAGGCAATACTCATCGCGGGTTCGCCGCCAGCCCCAGAACTGCTGTCGCCTGATGCCCATAAAATGCAGAATGCCCCGGATCAGAATTTTTATGGCGTTTACAAAACTGCCCACCAGAGAATCTTCTTCCAGAAGAGAGGCGGAAAGCAGCACCAGTTCGCCTCCGGGGGCCAGTTGGGCGCGCAAGGCATCCAGCATATGACGGAACTGCGGGGTGGGAATGCCGTAATCCACTGTTGAAAGATAGATCATGTCGTACTGGATATCGGAAGGCAGGCAGGCCGGCGGCAGGCCTATATAAATGCGCTCGCCGGGGATATGCCTGCGCAGCCAGCGCATGCCCACAGTGCTCGGCTCGTTGACGTGCAGTTCCAGGCCGGGCACTTCTTCCAGAAAAATTTTTTCCATATAGCCCAAGCCGCTACCGATGGACAGAACGCGCGCAGGTTCATCGCGCCCATCTCCCTCATTAAGCGCCCGCAACTCACGCAGACGGGCGGCCAGCCAGCAGGCGTCTTTGCGCTTGTTCTCGCGCCACGATTCGGGAAGATCGTTCCAGTCCTTGTAGCGGCGGAAAAGCTCTTCGTAAAAGACCGCGTAGAACCTGGGCTCCGCAAGGCGAAAAAAGGAAATGTGCGAAAAGGAGGTAAAGGGTATGCCCTGCCAGCTTTCCTGATAAAATCGCCGCATGCCGCCTCCGCAGTGTCCGCCTGCCCCATGTACACACTATAGCGCACAGCCTTTTTTGAGGCAAATACGTTTTCGTGCGAAAAAATCCCCTCCCGCGGTTGTCGTGAGAGGGGGGGGTAAGAATCGTTGACAGCGGCCTACTTTCCCACATGAAGATATGCAGTATCATCGG
>NZ_RQYH01000034.1 GCF_003860215.1 Desulfovibrio sp. OH1186_COT-070
CGCTACGCGCTACGCAAAACGAAGCCTTTCCTTCCTTGCCGCCGTGCAAATCAGGTGCATCTCATTGTGGGCAACTATAATTTGACGACACTATCTAGTGCTGCTGCACGAATCCGACCCAAAGGAATGCCCCCGGCATATTGTGCCGGGGGCATTCAAGTATTGACGCCAAAACCCGCTCGCTTCACGGAGTTTGCGCTGTCACGCCGCACAGCGGCCTGACAGAAAGACAGCAGCTACACAATGCCGTGTTCGCCCGGCTTTTCCCACGTTTCCTGCTGCTGCACAAGATTGACGTAAAAGTCCATGGAGCCGAGGGAAAGCAGCACCGCCGAAGAAACATAGATGGACGATGCCGTGCCCACCACCACGCCGATGAGCATGGTCAGGGAAAAATCGTGAATCACGCCCCCCCCCAGCAGAAAGAGGGAAAGGGTGGCCAGAAAGGTGGTTCCGCTGGTCAGGATGGTGCGCGAAAGGGTCTGGTTGACGCTGCGGTTGATGAGCTCCGCCATGCTCATCTTGCCCGTTGCGGCACGCAGATTCTCGCGCAGGCGGTCATACACAATGATGGTGTCGTTGAGGGAATATCCCACCAGCGTCAGCAGGGCAGCCATGACGTTGAGGTCTATCTCCACCCCCAGAAGGCACAGCAATCCCACGGTGACCAGCACGTCGTGCAGCAGGCCGACCACCGCGCCCAGGGCAAAATTGAGGCGCAGAACAAAGCAGACGGTCAGGGTGATGGCCAGGGCGATCATGACCAGCCACCCCATGCCAAGCCCCGTGAAACCCGCCACATACATGCCGCCCCACAGGGCGGCGGCCATGGCCGCGCCAGCCATCCAGCGCTGTTCAAAACGCCCGGAAATATAGACGGCAATAAGCAGCACGGCATAATACAGGGCGCTGAGAGCCTTGTTGGTCAGATCCGCGCCGATTTTCGGCCCCACAACTTCCATGCGCTCCACTTCCACCGCATTGCCCGGAAAGGCCGTACCCAGAGTCCGGACCACCGTATTGCGCATCAGAGCCGTATCGCCGTCCGCCGCTTGGGAAAAGCGCAGCAGATAACTTTTGCCGCCTTCGCCGAAACGCTGGGTTGAAATTCCGGGAAGTTCCGGAATGTCGAGACTTTTTTTCAGGGCCTCGTCCTCAACAGGATTCTGGAACTGCACCTGCACAATGACGCCGCCCGCAAAGTCGATGCCCATCCTGAGCCCGCTGCCCCAAATGGCGGAAAACAGGCCGATCAGAAGCAGGGCTGTGGAAATGCCGTACGACCAGTAGCGCAGACCCATGAAGTCAAAATTGGTGTCGTGCCTGATGAATGCGAAACCCATGTTTTCTCCCAAGGCCCGGAGGTATCTTCGGCATCTCCGTGGCCGTATTCTTGCTCTCTGCAAAAGCCCGCAAGGGGCATGCACGCCCTAGATGCTGATGCCCCTGGGGCCGCATCTGCGCGCCCAGTGCTCAAAAATGGCGCGGGACACAAAAATGGCCGTGAACATGGAGGCAATGATGCCCAAAGCCAGCGTAACGGCAAAGCCGCGCACCGGCCCCGTCCCGAACTGGTAAAGGATGACGGCCACAATGATGGTGGTCAGATTGGAGTCGGTGATGGAAACCGCCGCGCGCTCAAAGCCCGCGCGCACCGCTGCCAGCGGCGTCAGCCCCAGGCGCAGTTCTTCCCGTATGCGTTCGTAAATCAGCACATTGGCGTCCACGGCCATGCCAATGGTCAGCACAATGCCCGCAATGCCCGGCAGCGTCAGGGTGGCCCCGAAAGCGCCCATGCCCGCCATGACAATGAGCATGGTGAAGCAGAGCATGAGATTGGCGATGATGCCGCTCATGCCGTAGTACACGCCGATAAAGAGCACCACCAGGGCCGCGCCCACCAGGGCCGCGCGGATGCCGCTGTCGATAGCTTCCTGCCCCAGGGACGGCCCCACCGTGCGTTCTTCCAGCACGGACACGGGTGCGGGCAGGGAACCGGCGCGCAGCACAATGGCCAGATCCTGCGCCTCGGCAGTGGTAAAGCTGCCGGAGATGCTGGCACGGCCACCACCGATGCGCTCACGGATGGAAGGCGCGGAATACACCTTGCCGTCCAGCACAATGGCCATGCGCCGCCCCACGTTTTCTCCGGTCACGCGCTCGAAGATGCGCGCGCCGCGCGCGTTGAAGGTCAGAGTGACGTAGGCCTGGTTCATCTGGTCAAAGGCCGGGCGCGCGTCAACCACATCCTCGCCGGTGAGCATGGCATCCTTTTCCACGGCGATGCGGGATTCTTTCTGCTCTCCCCCGCTTTTTTCCAGCAGCGGCAGCGACACCACGCCGGGTGGCAATACGGCTTTGCCGGGATCCACATCGTCACGCACCAGATGGAACTCCAGATGGGCCGTCTGCCCGATGATCTGTACCGCGCGTTCGGAATCGGAAATGCCCGGCAACTGCAACTGGATGCGGTTGCCCTCCTGCTTGCGGATGTCCGGTTCGGCCACGCCGAACTGGTCAATGCGGTTGCGGATGGTGCGCAGAGCCTGATCCAGGGCCAGGGTTTCCAGACGCTGTATCTCGGCCTCCGTGAAGGAAGCCACATAGCGCAACTGACCGGATTCTCCCGCCTGGGGAGCGCCCACGCTCAACTGGGAGAAATAGCGCGCCAGAAGCTCGCGCAGTTGCTTTTCGTTCTCGGCGCGGGGCAGCACGAATTCCAGAGCGGTTCCGCCCACAACGCGCGGCCGCAGGATGACGATTTTCTCGTCCTGGGCCATACGCCGCAAATCCTGTCCGGTCAGAGCCAGGGAGTTGCTCACCGCCTTGGCCACATCCACTCCCAGAGTCATGTGGATGCCGCCCTTGAGGTCGAGACCGAGGTTGATCCTGCTCTCAGGCAAAACGCGCTCCAGCGCCGTCCCCAGATAGGGCAGGCTGGGCATGGCGTAGACCAGGGAAAGAACAAATACCGTGATGGCTATGGCGAAGCGCCAGCGCAAACCCATTATGCACACCTTCTCATCAGGCAACAGATTATTCAGAGTCGCGGCCCCGCGCCCTGGAGCCACCCAAAGCCGGTCGCCGCGACAGCAAAGGCCTGCCCGTTCTTCCGGCCGCAGCAGCGCCGTCAGAGGCGTGCAGCAGCCCGGCGCAACGTGCCGCCCTCGTGTTACTTGCTTTCTTCCTTACCGCCCTTGCCGGGCATGATGCCGCCGATGGCCCCGCGCGAAATGCGCAGTTTGGCCTCGCCGCACTCAAGGAGCACCTGCTCGTCGTCAAGTTCCAGAATACGCCCGATCAGGCCGCTGGATGTCAGCACATGGTCACCGCGCTTGAGTTCCGAAAGCATCTGCTTGTGAGCCTTGGCCCGCTTCTGCTGGGGACGGATGAGCAGAAACCAGAAAATGACAAACATGATGATGAGTGGCAGAAACTGCATGAGCATTTCCGTTCCGCTGGCGGGGGTTCCCCCGGTGGCCTGGGGCGTGCCCATGGCATAGGCTACGGATTCAAACAAGATGCACCTCCATTAAGGGTGAGGCAAACCGCCGGGAAGCTCTTGCCTCCGGGGATTGCAGGCCCGCGAAATTTCCTGCGACAGACGCCGCCATGCCGTGGCCGCGCGCAAATCGCAAAAATTTTTTGTATACGTTACCGCCCGATCTTGCAAGCCCCGCAATGCCGCCGGGCATCGCGCCGGAGGCCTCGCCCGTGCATTCCATCCCCGGCGGCGCATTGGGGAAAGCGCCGATTGCCAACCGGAAAAAAATGTGGTTTGTTCATGCGAACTTGGCCATATTTCAGGGATTTTCATGCAATACTGCGACATTCTTCTCCATGCGGCCCACATCGTCACCCAGGACGAGCAGGGCCGCATTCTTGACAATGCCTCTCTGGCCATTGCCGACGGCCTGGTCGTCGGCATCGGCCCCCGTGCGGACATGGATGCCCTCTGGCAGGCGGCCCGCGTCATGGACATGGGAAACTCCCTTGTGCTGCCGGGGCTCATCAACGCCCATACCCACGCGGCCATGACCCTGCTGCGCGGCCTGGCCGACGACATGCCGCTCATGGACTGGCTTGGCAAAAGCATTTTTCCTGTGGAAAAACAGTTGACCGCCGACCTGACCCGCCTGGGCAGCCTGCTGGGCTACGCCGAAATGCTGCGTACCGGCACCACGGCCTGTGTGGACATGTACCTTTTTGCGGAAGCTTCGCTGGAGGCCGCCCATACTGCGGGCCTGCGCTGTCTGGGCGGCGAAGCCGTATTCGACTTCCCGGGCGCGGCCTGCGCCGGCCCGGAGCAGGCTCTGGAAAAAACCCTTGCCCTGGCGGAGAAATACCGCAGCCATCCCAGGCTGCGCGTTGCCGTCAATCCTCACAGCGTCTATACCTGCTCGCCCCAAACCCTGGGAGCATGCCGCGATCTTGCCCACAGCCAGAACCTGCCCCTGCACATCCATCTGGCTGAAACCCCGCAGGAAACCGCCCTCTGCCTTTCGGCCCACGCCATGCGGCCCACGGCACTCTGCCACTCTCTGGGTCTGCTGGACCTGCCCTGCACCCTGGCGCATGTGGTGGACGTTTCTGCGGAAGAGCTGGATCTGCTGGCCCGAACAAAGGCCGTTGTAGCCCACAACCCTTCCTCCAACATGAAGCTGGCCTCGGGCACAGCCCCTGTTCCTGCCATGCTGGAGCGCGGGCTGCCCGTGGGGCTGGGCACAGACGGCCCGGCCAGCAACAACCGCCTGAACATATTTGTCGAAATGGATCGCTGCGCCCTGCTGCACAAATTGGCGGAAAAAAATCCCACTGTGCTGCCTGCGGAACAAACACTGCACATGGCCACCACCGGAGGCGCGGCGGCCATGCACGATATGCGGCTGGGCAGGCTGGCGGCGGGAAGGCCCGCCGACTGCGTGGCCCTGAACCTGGACGCTCCGGGGCTTCAGCCCCTCTACAGTCCGGTGTCGCACATTGTCTACGCCGCCACCGGCATGGAAACGCGCATGACCATGGTGGGCGGCGAAGTGCTTTACGAAGACGGGCGCTTCTCCCGCTTTGATTATCCCGCCCTGTGCGCAGAGGCGCGCGCGGCGCGCGATTTTGTTTTACGGGCGGCAGGCAGAAAGCCCGCCTGAACACGCGGGGGACGCGCCCGGTAATGCCGCTGCCGCCGCATGCGCCGGGCTTGTGCCTCTACCCCCTGATCCGCGCTCACAGAAAACCGTGCAGCACACTCATCCCTTGCGCAGTTCCTGCACCACACTGTACAGCCTGTCCGACAGTTGCGTCAGTTCGCTGGCCGCGTGGTTGGATCGCTGGGCTCCGGCAGCCACCTCATCGGTGATGCGCCTGATGTCTTCGGTGCTGCGGTTGATGGCCTCGATGGTGGCGGACTGCTCTTCGCTGGCAATGGCAATGGAGCGCACCTCACCGGCAGTGTTCTGCACCATCTGTTCGATACTGGCCAAGGCTTCGCCCGCATTGTTCGCAACTTCGGCAGCCTTGCCGATGTAGCTTGCGGCCTCCTGCATGGCATTGATATTGGTTGTTGTGCCGCTCTGGATGATGCTGATGGCCTCGCCCACCTGCCGGGTGGCCTCCATGGTCTTTTCCGCCAGTTTGCGCACCTCGTCAGCGACCACGGCAAAGCCCCGGCCCGCCTCTCCCGCTCTGGCGGCCTCAATGGCCGCGTTCAGGGCCAGCAGGTTCGTCTGGTCCGCGATGTCGGTGATCACATTCATGATCTTGCCGATATCGCTGGCCTGGCCTCCCAAGTGTTCCAGCCCCTCGCGCATGGACAGGCTCTGCTTTTCAATCTCGCTCATGCTGGAAACAACCTGCATGACCAGTTGCCTGCCGCTCATGGCTTCCGTGCGGGATTCGTCCGCCAGGGATGCCGTCCGGGAGGTGCTGTGGGCCACATTGCTCACAGCAGCGTTCATCTGTTCCATCGCGACGATGGTCCCTCTGACGCGCTCCGTCTGTTCGGCCGCCCGCTGTTCCGTGCAAAGGGCCTCCTCTGCCAGACGGGCGGCAGATGCCGCCAGTTGATCGATAACCGCGCCGATCTGCCCGGCTGTCTGCAACACGCCTTCCCGGCGGGCATTTTCCGCCTGACGCTTGGCCTCTTCTGCCTGGGCCAGCGAGGAGCGGGAAAGCTCAAGCGCCTCCTCTGCTTCCCTGATCTTGGCATTGGCGGTTTCAATAAGCTCCACAAGCTTGCCCACCATAAGCTTCAGGCTCTTGTGCAGAATGCCCAGTTCCCCCCTGAATGCCTTCCCGTCTTCGGGAATGGCCTGCAAATCGCCTTCGGGAATGGCCTGCAAATCGCCTTCGGCCACCTGTTGCGAGGCTCCGGCAAGCCTGGTGATGGGGCCGGCTATGGAGCGGGCCACAAGCCACGCCACAATGGTCATGACCACAGCGATCACCAGCCCCACAAGCAGAATGCCAAGGGTCACCTGCATGGCGTCGGCGAAAATTTCATCCTTTTCCTGCAGCATGACCAGGGTCCAGCCATTCTGGGTGGTACGGACTCCGGCCATCCAGGTCTTGCCGCCAATGCCCACCTCGTCCACGCCCTGCTTTTTGTCGCGCAGGGAGGACAGGGCCGCCAGGGCATCCCCGGGCACGGGGAGTGGCTCCGCAACACCCGGCTTTGGGGCCACAGTTTTTCCCAGCCAGCGCTGGGCCACCGCAACATTGTCCCCGGAATTTTTGGGATCGCAGATAATCAGGCCCGTGGCGTCCATCATGAACACATAACCCGTCCTGCCCACGGTGACGCTGCCTATTTCCTTTGTCAGGGTTTCCAGACTGATGTCCAGCCCCACCCACTCCGGCAACGCCGGATTCTCCGCTCCTGCGGACAGGCGTGGCCACAGTGGTGACTGCCTCGCCGCTATCGGAAACATATGCTTCGGTAATGATGCTCTTTCCCGCTGCTGCGGCCTCCTTGTACCAACCGCGTTCGGACGGATTGTACCCGGGGGTGAGGGTATCGTCCGGAGCCTGCGTGAAGCCGCCCGCCCTGTTGCCCGCATAGACCAGACTGTACGCGGGGAAGTGCTTGTGAACACGCAAAAATTCCTCGTACAAGGCGCGTTCGGAGGGCGGCAAATCCTTGCCTATGGGCTTATAGGCCGTTGTTGTGTGGGCATAGCTGGTGATGGTGGAGAGGTTTTCCAGCAAGAGCGGCGACTGGCTCAACAATTCGGCGCTGGCAACAGCCGTGCCGAAAAAGTTTTCCACAAAAGTGTTCATCCGCTCCAGTTGGGCTTCACTGCTGACTTTGAAATTCGCCACAAAGGCCTTGCCCATTTCCCGTGAAACCATGGCCGTAACTCCGGCGATGGAAAGAATTACCGCAAGGATGATGGAGACAAGCACTCTGGTTCTGACAGTCATGGCTTCCCTTTCCCAAACAGATGATGTTTACAGCGTCCACAAAAACGGATGCCGCATGCGCCCGGATCCGTGTGCGGGCATGCCAACAGACATGGGCATCCGGCACGGGCTGTGGGCCGGATGCAGCAATCTTATCGGACGGGCCGCGTTTTTCTGCAGGGCGCACCCGACACAAAGCCGCTCCACACTTTCCCGGAACGGCAAACCCGGCGCGCGCCGGGTTTGTCGTTCCGCAATGGAAGTCATGGGAGCTGACTTTTACTGGTCAATAAATGCCTGCACGCTGGCCAGGGTGTCCGTGTGGACGGATTTGAAGCGTCCCAGACAGTCCTCCGTGCCCGCACCGGCCTTGAGGGCCATTTCCAGTTCCATGGCCACAGCCGCCAGAGCCTTGGCTCCCAGATTGGCTGCCACGCCCTTGGTGCTGTGCACCAGTTGCCGGGCCGCATCCAGATCGCCGTCCTTGAGAGCCTGCTCTATTTTTGCGGCAGAATCCTTTTCAGCGTTCATAAACTTTCCCAGCAGCCTGACATACAGTTCCCGCTTGTTCAGGACCCTGCTCATGCCTTCTTTCCAGTCCAGCACTTCCTCATTCATGACCGCACCTTCCTCAACATCAGGTTTTCCGGGTTTGTCGCAACAGGCAGGCCGTTGGCGGCTGCCTGCAAAAATCAGTATGTCAGCCCTTCGGGCAATACGCAAAAGGCCGCAGGGCTTCCCGGCTGCAAACGCCCCACGCCGGAACCCCGGCGGTTGAGCGCGGCCGCGCCGTTGACGGTGAGCATGCGCACCAGAGCTTCCGGCGGCAGGTCCAGTGTTTCGCGCAGCCACAGCGCCTCCCTGCGCACGTCCAGATCCCGGTTGGACGTGAGGCCGTCGGTGCCCAGGCACAGCAGGCAGCCGCTTTCCATCAGTTCCCGCACAGGAGCAAGCCCCACGCCGAGATTGCGGTTGGAACGCGGGCAGAGGCAAAGGGCCGCACCGCTTGCGGCCAGAACCTCCACCTCCTGCGCGTCCAGATGGACACCATGAACCGCCAGGGTGCCCGGCCCAAGAAGGCCCAGGCTGACCGCATGGGCCAAGGGCCGCAGACCGGGGGCTGCCCAGTCCGGAGGCAAAACCTTTCCTTCATACAGTTCGCGCAAGGGGCCGCTGCCATTGACCAGCATCTGCGTTTCTTCCGGGGATTCCGCAAGATGAAAGGAAAAAACGCGTCCCCTGCGCGCACACTCCCGCCGGGCATTCGCCAGAATTTGCGCTCCGGTGGAGTACAGGGCATGCCCGGCCGGGGCGCTGACCGCAGCAAGAGAGGGGTCATCCTCCACCGCGGCCCGGCAGCGCGGCGGCCACAGCACGTGCTCGCCAGGCGGGAGCGGGCCGAAGCCAAACCATTCGCAGAACTGGTCGGCGGCCAGTCCCACTTCACGGCAGCAGGCATGAACCAGGCGCGTTCCTCCGGGCAGGGAACCTGTAATATTGCCCACAGCCAAGGTTCCTGTGCTGGCCATATCCGCACAGGCCTCCTGCACGGGGGCACGCTCCGGCTCCTTGCCCAGCAGGGGCAGAAGGCTGCGCAGCCAGGGCACAAAACCCTGACCCCAGAGAGTTTTTCCGGCCAGATGCGACAGTTCCAGATGGGTATGGGCATTGACACAGGACGGTGCAAGACAGACCGGCCCCACATCGCGCACCACACTCCCGGCGGGCAGCCGCGCGGACGACCAGGGCAAAACGTCTTCCACCAGCCCGTCGCGCACCACCAGAACGCCGTTGTCAATTTTTTTGAGCGGCGCAAAAAGGCGCGCTCCTCTGGCTGGTTCTTCTCCGGCCAGAGGCACGATGGTGCGCGCCCTGATGCCCAGAACAACGCTTGCGGACGCAAAATCCGTACTCATGCCATCCCCGCCCCGAAATTTTCGGGGCCATCCCTCTCATTCGCCCTTTTGGCGAAGGGTATGCCGCCCAAACATAATGCGCATCCTCCGCAGGGGCAGGGGCGTGTTACCTGTCTGACCGGCGGGCGAACTGTCCGCCGGAAACATAGAATGTGTTCTCCACAATGAAGAGCGCGTGCGGATCAATGCTGAAAACAAGGTTTTCCAGACGCTTGAGCGCGACATTGTTGGTCACGGTGAGCAAAATTTCCCGATCCAGACCGGAATAGGCCCCCTTGCCGCGCAACATGGTCGCCCCGAAACGCTCGGTCACCAGGATGGCTTCGCTGATCTCTTCGCCGTGGCCGGAAATGATCATGACCAGCTTGCGCCGGTTGAACATGCCCAGAACATATTCCAGCACGGAGGAAGAAATGAAAACCATGATCATGGAAGCCACAATGATGTCCAGCTGCATCCTCCAGGCCGCAGCCCCGAAGAGCAGCAGATTGAAGATGAAGTTGAACTGCCCTATGGGCACATTCCAGCGGCTTTTGAGCATCACCGCCACCACATCCGTGCCGCCGCCGCTGCCCAGGGTGCGCAGCATGATTCCGCCAGCCGTGCCGTGCAGGGCCCCGGCCACTACAGCGGCATACAGTTCGGTGGACAGGGGCACGGTCAGATCGCCGATGAAAAAACTGAACACCGTCGTGCAGAGCGTGCCGTAGGCCGTGTAGAGCAAAAAGCGCCTGCCCACGAAAAACCAGCCCATCACATACAGCGGCGCGCACAAAAGGGCATACCAGACAAGGGGGGTGAGCGTCTGCGTCCAGTAATTGACCAGCAGGGCCACCCCCATGACGCCCCCGGCCAGAAAACCGTGCGGAGCGGCCACGCTGTTGATGCACACGGTCATCAGAAGCGACCCGATGGTGAGCAGAAGCAGATTCCACCAAACGGAGTCCCCCAGTCGGCGGTTGTAGGAATAGAGCGCCATGTCGTCCTGTCATATGCAAGGTTGGCATGCCTGTGCGGCACACAAAATTCGCCCGCCTGTACAGCGGGTTGCCACGGGAACTGCCGCGCGGCAGCCGCCCCGCCTGACGGCAGGCTTACATCAGCCCCCAGGCCATGCGCAGGGCCACCACGATCAGAAAACAGGCAAAGCCTTTTTTCAGCCTGTTCGCGGGCAGGGCGTGCGAAAGCCTGACGCCCAGGGGGGCGGTGCAAAAGCTGGCGACAGCAATGCCCAAAAGCGCCCAGAGGTGTACAAAGCCGAGGCTCATGGCCGGCAGGTCGGGACGCCCCCAGCCGCCTGCAATATAGCCCAGCGCGCCCGCCACGGCAATGGGAAAGCCGATGGCGGCGGAAGTGCCCACGGCATGGTGCAGGGGGACATTGCAAAAACTCATGAAAGGCACGGAAAGCGTGCCCCCGCCGATGCCCACAAAACTGGACACAAGACCGATGAAGCCGCCCACTCCGGCCATACCGGCCTTGCCGGGAAGGTCGCGCCCGGCGGGAGGCCGGTAGTTGGAAAGCATCTGCGCTGCCACACAGAGCAGAAAGCAGAGAAAAAAGACCTTCAAAAACAGCGTGGGCAAGCGTGTGGCCAGAAGCCCCCCGCCGAACGTGCCCACCAGAATGCCGGGCGTGATGTCCCGCACGATTTCCCAGCGCACGGCCCCACGCGCGCTGTGGGCGCGGGCGCTGGAAATGGAGGTGATGACGATGCTGGCCAGCGAGGTTGCCAGGGCCATCTGCTGCACATGCTGGGCAGCCACGCCCGTGACGGGCAAAATAAATGTCAGCATGGGTACGAGAACAATTCCTCCGCCCACGCCCAAAAGCCCCGCAAGCACTCCGGCCACAGCCCCGCACGCAAGAAAAACTGTCAAGGAAAGCAGCATTCGTTCTCCTCCGCAGCGCTGGCGGGTCGCCCGGCACCCAAAAAGCACGGCCGCCACCGCCAGAATGTGCCCTCATTACACCCCGACCCGCCAAAAGTCGATGGTTTTTCCCCGCCAGACGGCGCACGAAAACCCGCGCACGCCCCTCCGCTCTGGCGAAATTTTCTCTCCGCCCTGGGTTTCAAGGCGAAGACCGGCTGCGCACTCCCCGCTGACGGACTTTTTGCTTTACAAGACGCCGCTGCGCATCTATATAATGAGCAACGCTTGTCTGACCATGCCAGGATTTGACGGGGCAGGCCCTGTTTTTGCGAGAATTCCCCCGCAGCATCGCGCCCCGTTGCTGACGGGGATTTTTTTTGCCCGGCATCGCCGCACCACCCCGGAGAACACGCCCATGAATACCGACAACCGCTATCGCTGGCCGCACAAGGATCTGCTGGACGTTACCCGGTTGAGCGCGGAGGACGTCCTGCATCTGCTGGACACGGCAGCCGGGTTTCAGGCCGTCAACCAGCGCCCGGTCAAAAAGGTTCCCGCCCTCAAGGGCAAAAGCGTGGTGCTCTTTTTTGTGGAAAACAGCACCCGCACCAAGACCTCCTTTGACGTGGCGGGCAAACGTCTTTCGGCAGACACGTTTTCTCTGGGCAAATCCGGTTCCAGCCTCAACAAGGGCGAAAGCCTCAAGGATACGGGCCTCACCCTCCAGGCCATGTCGCCGGACATTATCGTCATCCGCCATCCGGACAGCGGAGCGGCGCAGTTTCTGGCCGACCTTCTGCCGTGCGGCATCGTCAACGGCGGCGACGGCTGGCACGCGCATCCCACCCAGGCCCTGCTCGACTGCTTCAGCCTGCGGCAGGCGTGGAACAACACTTTTGCCGGACGCACCCTGCTCATTCTGGGCGACATCGCCCACAGCCGCGTGGCCCGCTCCAACATGCACCTGCTGACCATGCTGGGAGCGCGCATCCGCATCTGTGCGCCGCGCACCCTGCTCCCGGCAGGGGCGGAACACTGGCCTGTGGAAATTTACAGCGATCTCGCCCGGGCCGTGGACGGGGTGGACGCGGTCATGTGCCTTCGCCTCCAGTTGGAACGCCAGCAGGCCGGGCTTTTGCCCGATCTGGCCGAATATGCCCGGCGCTTCTGCCTGAGTGCCGCACATCTGCGCCGGGCGGCCCCCGGCGCCATGGTTCTGCATCCCGGCCCCATGAACCGGGGACTTGAAATTTCCGACGATGTTGCCGACATGCCTGCCAGCCTGGTTCTTGATCAGGTGGCGGCTGGCGTGGCAACGCGCATGGCCGTGCTCTACCTTCTGGGCACGCGCAACGACAACGGAGGACGCGCATGAAACTCTGCATCAGCAACGCCCGCCATCTGGAAGCCCCTGTAGATCTGCTGGTGGACGGAGCGCGCATTGTGACCATGACCCCGGCGGGTCACCACGCGCCCCCCGAAGGTTTTGCCGTTTTCGATGCGCACGGCCTGCTGCTCATGCCCAGTTGCATTGACGCCCACGCCCATTTGCGCGAACCGGGCCAGGAATACAAGGAAGACATTGCCTCGGGCCTTGAAGCGGCTGCGCGAGGCGGGTTCGGCGCGGTCATGTGCATGGCCAATACCAAACCCGTCAACGATGCTGCCAGCGTCACCCGCTTCATGCTTGACCGTGCCCGCGAGAGCCACCCCCACGGCCCCCGCCTGCACCCCATCGCCGCAGCCAGCGTGGGCCTCAAGGGCGAAGAAATGGCCCCCCTCGCCGAACTGAAGCAGGCCGGTTGCGTGGCTGTTTCCAACGACGGCCGTCCTCTGGAAAGCGCGGAAATGACGCGCCGCATCATGGAATACGCGGCGGATCTGGATCTCATTCTCATCGACCATTGCGAAGACCCGCATCTGGCCCGTGGCTGGCGCATGCACGAAGGCAGGCTCAGCGGGCTTCTGGGCGTCAAGGGCCAGCCCCCGGCGGGCGAGGCCATACAGGCGGCGCGCGATGTTCTGCTGGCGGAATGCCTCGGCCTGCCCGTGCACATTGCCCATGTTTCCGCACAGATGACCGTGGAGGTCATTGCCTGGGCCAAGGCGCGCGGCGTGCGCGTTACGGCGGAAACCTGCCCCCACTACCTGCTGCTGGACGAAAATGCCCTTGAGGGATACAACACCCAGGCCAAGGTCAGCCCTCCCCTGCGCACGGCGGCTGACCGCCAGGCCCTGCGGCAGGCCGTCAAGGACGGCGTCATCGATATTCTGGCCACCGACCATGCGCCGCACGCGCCCCACGAGAAAGCCACGACCCTGGACGAGGCCCCCTGCGGCTTCAGCGGCCTGGACCTGGCCGTGAGCCTGACCTGGGGGTTGGTGAGGCAGGGGGTTTTGTCCGAAGCGGATCTCCAGCGCCTCTGGAGCCGCCGCCCGGGAGAGATTTTTCATCTTCCCTGGAATGGCTTCAATCCCGGCGATCCGGCGGACTTTTTTCTTTTTGATCCCGACGAAAGCTGGGTTGCCGGGCCGGAAACCATGTTTTCCCGAAGCCGGAACACCCCCTTTGCCGGGCAAACCCTGCAAGGACGCGTCAAGCACCACTGGCTTGGCGGCAGGCAACTGTTTTAGGGGGAAAAATGTCCATCCGCACACCTGTGGTTGCCGGACGCTTTTATGCCGCAGCCTCCGACCGCCTGGAGCAGGACGTTCTGTCTCTGCTTCAGACAGACTGCCCCCACACCTCTCCGCAACTGGGCCAGTTGCTGGGGCTCATGCTGCCCCACGCGGGCTATATTTACAGCGGCAAGGTAGCCGGAGCCACCCTCGCCTGCCCCTGGGGCGAAAGCACTGCCGGTGCATGCCTGCCGGAACGGATAGTGGTGCTTTGCCCCAACCATACGGGGCAGGGGCATCCTCTGGGGGTCTGGCCTGAAGGGGAGTGGCTCACCCCCCTAGGCTCCGTTTCCGTTGACCGGAAAATGGCTGCGGCCCTCTGCGACGGCGGGGAATTCGCACCGGACACGCGCGCCCATGCCACGGAACACTCCATTGAAGTTCTTCTGCCTTTCCTGCAATGCCTGCCACCGCCTCCGGGCCGCAGCAGCCGCAGCATCACGCCGGTCTGCGTAGGCATGCACGATCCGCAGGCCCTGCGCCGGGCGGGCCATGTGCTTGCCGAGGCCGTCAGGGCCAGTGAAGTTCAGGGACAGCAGGTGGCCTTGCTCATCAGTTCCGATATGAATCACTATGAGGATCAGGAAAAAACCCTTGTCCGCGATGCGCGCGTCCTGCAGCAGGCCCTGACCTGTGACCCCGAAGCCCTGCTGACCACCGTGGCCGCAGAACAGAGCAGCATGTGCGGAGCCCACCCTCTGGCGCTGGCCCTGTATGCGGCACAGGCTCTTGGCTCGCCCCAGGCCGAACTCATCGCTTATGACACGTCAGCCACAGCCTCGGGTGATACGCACCGGGTGGTCGGCTACGCCGGACTGGTTCTGGGCCTGGCCTGACAAAAAACATTTGTGGGCGCGCAGAGCGCGCTCCCCAACCGGGAGACTCCATGAAAGTGTGTATCGCCCGTATGCACGGCAAGGACATCATGCTGGAACTGCGGAACGGCATCCCCCATCTGGACGGCGAGCCTCAGCCCATCAAGAATTTTGATGCGCAGATGCTGCAGGAGTTCAGCGATGCTCTGCAGGCCATTCCCCATACCGCCGATTCCGAGGGATATCAGGCCCTGCTCAATGCCAGAAGAGCCGCTTTTCTGGTGGAATTGATCGGCAAAGCCGTGGGCGACGAATGCGTTTCCCGGTTGACCCATATTCTGGATCACGTCCACTATGACGTGCTGGAATACCTGGGAGAAACCGGCGAAGAAGACTGACAGGACACGCGCTGGCCTTGACGCCCCCCGATGCTGCAACGTATACTGGATAATCGGGCTCATAGCTCAGTTGGCAGAGCTGCCGGCTCATAACCGGCTGGTCCCAGGTTCAAATCCTGGTGAGCCCACCATTGCCCAATCCACAGAAGTCCGCCGAAGTCCAAAAAACCAAGGCGGACTTTGCTTTTTCGGGAAAACTGTATCCGGCAACGTCCATCAAAATCCGTTGACATACAGAAAATTTTTGGGGTAACTTTCGGGGGTAACAGGGCAACGCGAAAAACGCTTACCCCAAGGACACCCCACATGCCCCTTTCAGATACCGCCATCCGTAACGCCAAGCCGCAGGACAAGCCATACAAGATGTATGACGCCGGGGGGTTGTTCCTCATTGTTACCCCTGCCGGTGGCAAATGGTGGCGGTTCAAATACCGCCTTGGGGGTAAGGAAAAGCTGCTGTCCCTTGGGACTTACCCCGCAACAGGCTTGAAAGAGGCCAGAGGCAAACGCGAGGACGCCCGAAAGCTGATTGCCCAGGGCATTGACCCCAGCGCACAGCGGCAGGCCGTCAGGGCCAGCAGAGGGGCTGCCCCGGACTCCTTCGAGGTGGTGACACGGGAATGGTTTGACAAGCACGTTTCCAACCTTGCCCCCACATACAGCAAAAAAGTCCACGCCCTTTTTGAGCGGCAGGTTTTCCCGGCGCTGGGGGCAAAACCCATTGTGGACGTAGAGCCAACGGACATTCTGGATGCTGCCCGGCAGGTGGAAAAGACGGGAGCGGTGGAGACAGCACACCGACTTGTTCAGCTTTGCGGGCAAGTATTCCGCTACGCCATTGCCACAGAGAGAACAAAATATGATGTATCAACCGGACTCCACGCCGCCCTGCCAAAGGCCAGTGTCAAGCATATGGCCGCCCTCACGGACAAAAAGCGCATAGGCCAGCTTCTGCGCGCCATAGATTCCTATGGCGGGTTCTTCCCCATGCGCTGCGCCCTGCGCCTTGCGCCTCTGCTCTTTGTGAGGCCCGGCGAGCTACAAAAAGCAGAGTGGGTGGAGATTGACCTTGACGCGGCAGAGTGGCGACTTCCGGCCAGCAAGATGAAGATGCGCCAACGTCATATCGTCCCGCTTGCACGGCAAACCTTGGGCATCCTGAACGAACTGCAACCCTACACCGGGAACGGGCGCTTTCTCTTCCCTTCCATCCGCACAGACAGCAAACCCATATCGCTTGAATCCATGCTGGTGGCGATCCGCAGTATGGGCTTCACCAAAGACGAGATGACGATGCACGGTTTCCGGGGCATGGCCTCTACCCTGCTCAACGAACAGGGCTACAACCGTGACTGGATAGAGCGCCAGCTTGCCCACGGAGAGCGCGACCATGTGAGGGCGGCCTACAACTACGCCGAACACCTGCCGGAACGCCGCCGCATGATGCAGGAATGGGCAGACTATCTGGACGAACTTAGGGCAAACAGAGGCTGATACAACTTTCCCCGCCTCTAGCTGTGGTCTGATCCACCACGGCGAACAGCCGCCCCTTACGGTCTGGGGCGGGGAAACTTAAGGGACAACCGAAGGGGGTTGAATCATGGGAAAGTATATAGAAATCCGTGAGCCGATGATTTCGGCGGAGAAGGTTTTAGAAAGATGGCCGGGTATGCTTGAAAAAGAGTTGGCAGATATTATTGATTCTTTCGGAGACCCCTTTTCTACTTTGACCTTTCCTATGCCATATATTGTTCATAAGGTACTTGATTCTGGAACCGGAATCATTATCAGCGAATGTACGGAATGCAAGCCGGAACCGAGAGAAAAATATTTCTCGCCATATCGAACTCATTATCAGGGATGCAATGTTATTTATGACTTTTCTGGTATAGCTTTCAAGTTATCACAGATAGTTATGTATGAAAAAGAGAAACCAAAACTCTCTTACAACCTAATTACAAACCCTGATGAGGCATGGGGCAGGGCAGAAGATGTTCTACATGCTGGCTTGGCAACCATTTCTGCCAATGAGGTTATCGCCCGTCTGGAAATTACCCCTATTGATTTGGTGGATATTTTGAACGGAGTACCGATAAAAGATGCCTACAATAATTACATTGAAACAAAACGCCTCATTACCACCGATGAAGAAGGTTTTCGGGCACACACCTATAACGAACCGTATTTCACGGTGGAATCTCTCAAGCGTGTAAAGGTTCATCAGGTTGACTTTGACCGATACTGCGAAAAGTGGGAGGGACGGGAGCATGCACAGTCCGAGAGGGCAGGCTCTTCCGGCCTTGAATCCCAGCTTGCCGCCGCACAGGAGGTGCCAAAAAACACGGCTATGCCAGCAACAACCATCACCGCCGCCAAGTGGGAAAATTCCGTCCGTGCAGCTTTTGACCTGTGGGCGGATATCATTGCCGGAGACAAGGCCGACTGGAAGGCCGACGAGTTCCGCACCGCACTGGCCAGTCGCTGCAACGACTACCACACCAAAGTGATGGATATCGCATGGCGGCTACTGCCTGACGCTTTCAAGGCTGGTGCGGGCCGCCCAAAGAAAAACCCCGAAAACCTCCAACGGTCTGACATCACTTGATTTTCATGTTTTCTTGAACTGATTTTCCGGAAACATCTCCGGAAAGAACGGTTTTTCATTTTTTTGAAAACCCCAAACACCAATAATATCAGAGTGTTTGGGGTTTTTCTATTTTTTGCTCGCACAACTGTTTGGGGTTTTGGGGCTTTTTTTGTTTTGAAATCTGGTCATGCTTCCAGCAACGGTCATAGGAGTTCAGCCCCGTAAAACTTTGGAGGAAGTATGACACAGAGCCACACCACCTTGCCGGAAACCGGTTTTCTGCGACTGCATCAAGTCCTGAAGTTTGTCCCGATCTGCAAGACCGCATGGTATGCGGGCGTCAAGTCGGGCATCTACCCAAAGCCTGTAAGCATCGGGCCACGCACGGCGGCATACCGCGCCGAAGATATTCGGGAGCTCATTGCCCGCCTGGGAAGTCAGGCCGGGGGTGTATAGTGAACGCGGGCAGCCCAACCACTCTAACAAAGGATGAACAAAGGAAAATTGCCTTTGCGGGCGGGGAGCAGAACGGCACAGGACGGTATACACCTCAACGAAAAGGCCCCGCTGGGGGGCGGGGCAGATGGAAGGAAAGCGTTACAGGCACTGTAACGTCCCTGCCCTGCCGCCTGCAAGTGGAAAGAGGCGTTCGCTGCCCGTCCTGCGAGTATCTCCGCATTGTGCGCAGTGCCAAGTACATCAAGGGCGTGTGCACCTTCTTGGGTGAGACACTTTTCAGGGAGGGGCGGCATGAGTAGCGATACCCTCAGCCAATTTGCAGAGCGCCTGCGAGAGGCCGGGCTTGTTTTGCATGACAGCATTCAAGCTGACGGCCAACTGCATCGCTGCGGCACAGATAGCAAGCCCAAGGGCAAGGATGGTGCCTACCGTATCCACCTTGACGCCCCGGCTTCCGCTTGGTGGCAGAACTGGCGCACTGGCGAGAGCGGCACATGGACGGCCAAGGCTGACCGGGACATGACCGATGCCGAGCGCCAAGCCCTGCGGCGGTGTGTTGAGAAGGATAAGGCGGCCCGGCAGGCGGAGCAGGAACGCCGTTGGGCCGCCGCCGCGAAGCTGGCCCGATCCGTCTGGGAGGCTGCGGCCCCTGCCCCTGCGGAGCATCCATACTTGGAGGCAAAGCAAGTGCCCTCTCTGGGTCTGCGGCAGGCCAGGGACGGGCGGCTGATTGTCCCTGTGCTGGGCGAGAACGGCAAGGCGCAGTCCCTGCAATTCATTGCCGGAGACGGCGGCAAGTTGTTCCTCTCTGGCGGCAAGACTGCGGGCGGCTTCTTTTCCCTCCCGGCGAAGGGCAACAGCAAGACCGGGCCGCTGGTGATTGCCGAAGGGTATGCCACGGCGGCCAGTGTTCATCTGGCCACGGGATACGCCTGCCTTGTGGCCTTCAATGCCGGGAACCTTGAAGCCGTGGCCACAATGGCCCGGGCGAAGTATCCGCAGCGGGAAATCATTCTGGCTGCGGACAATGACGTTCTGACCGACGGCAACCCCGGCGTCACCAAGGCCACCGCCGCCGCGCAGGCTGTGGGCGGCAAGCTGGCAGCCTGCCCGGCACATGAGGGCAAGCCCACAGACTTCAACGACCTGCACCGCTGGCGCTCTCTTGAGGCTGTTCGAGCTGCGATGGAGGCGGCGCAGACGGCAAGCCTGCCGGAGCCGGAGGAGAAGCTCCCGGCAGGGTTCAGCATCCGCACGGGTGGGCCGATGCCGGGGCTTTGGCATACGGAGCCAAAAGAGGACGGCGACCCTGTCGAAACGTGGGTTGGGGGCATGCTGGCTGTCCTTGGCGCAACCCGCGATGAAAAAGGGACTGCATGGGGGCTTCTGCTGGAATGGCCGGACGCCGATGGAACATTGCATACTTGGGCCATGCCCAAAGCCATGCTTGCCGGTCGAGACAGTTCCGCCGTGATTGCCCGCCTTGCTGATGAGGGGTGGCGCTTCGCTGCCGGACAGAAGGCACGAAACCTGTTCTATAAATTTCTGGCCGAGTATGAAACCCGAAAACGTGTTTTGTGTGTGCCGAGCACGGGATGGCATCACGGCGCTTTCGTGTTTCCCGATGCAACTATCAAAAATATGTCGGACGTTGTCGGACGTGTCGGACGGCCCTACGGGGACAAGGATTTTCAGACGTCCGACAAAGAAAAAACATGTCGGACGATGTCGGACGGATTGGGTGATGAGCGGATTGTTTTGCAGGTTCAGACGGCGCACAACCCTTTCCGCACTGCCGGAACGCTGGACGGCTGGCGGGAGAGCATCGGCAACCGGAGCCGGGGGAACAGCCGCATCATGCTGGCGCTGTGTGCTTCTCTGGCAGCCGTACTTTTGGAGCCATCGGGCTTGGAGTCTGGCGGTATCAACTGGACGGGGAGCAGTTCCACCGGCAAGACGACCGCCCTCGTGGTGGGTGGCAGCGTGTGGGGCCGGGGAGCGTCCAGCGGCGGCTATGTCCAGAACTGGCGGGCAACATCCAACGGTCTGGAAGGTCTGGCCGCCCTCCATTCGGACGCGGCATTGTGCCTGGACGAAATAGGGCAGGCTCCGGGGCGCACCATTCAGGAAGCGGCCTACATGTTGGCAAACGGTATGGGCAAGGGCCGGGCCTATCAGGACGGCAGCGCCAAGGCCATTCGGTCATGGCGATGCATGGTGCTTTCCACCGGGGAAAAAGGACTCGCCGAGAAAATCGCCGATGAGGGCGGACATGTGCAGGCGGGCCAGTTGGTGCGGCTGATTGACGTTCCCGCCGATGCCGGGGCTGGGATGGGCATCTTTGAAGATTTGCACGGGCACGAAAGCCCGCAGGCATTCGCCGATGTCCTGAAGCGGGCCGCCGCCACGGACTACGGCCACGCCGCGCGGGCCTTCATCGACAAGGTGCAGGAGCACCGCGACGAGGCACAGAAAGACCTTGCCGGATTTCTGGATCGGGGGAGTGAGAGCTTCTGCCCTGCCGATGCGGATGGACAGGTTCAGCGTGTCGCCCGGCGTTTCCTGCTCTGTGCCGCCGCCGGAGAAATGTCCGCAGAATGGGGCATCCTGCCGTGGGAAAAAGGGGAAGCTCTGCAAGCGACAAGGAAATGCTTTGATGCCTGGCTCTCTTTGCGGGGCGGTGCGGGCGCTGCTGAAGACACCGCCATTCTTGAGCGCGTGACCTTCTTCATTGAACAAAATGGAGCCAGCCGCTTTCAGGATGTGGACAGGCCGGACGCCACCTGCATTCACCGCGTAGGCTTCCGGCGCAAGGTGGCAGAGGGAACGGAATTTCTTGTTCTGCCGGAGAGCTTCAAAGCCGAAGTCTGCAAAGGACACAATGCCCGGCGGGCCGCTACTGTGCTTCTGGAAGCTGGGCTGCTCTTGCCGGGGGAAGGCCGCAACCTCATGCGCAGGTCTCCGGTGGACTTGCCAGACTATGGGCGCAAGCGATGCTACACGATTCTGATCAAGGAGGGCTGGCAAGATGTGGCTGAATGATTTTCTGTCTGCAAAGGAAGCAATCCGTCCGACACGTCCGACAACGGAAAAACATGTCGGACGTCCGCAAAGTGTTGCGGCTGTAAGCCCGTCCGACACGTCCGACACGTCCGACAAGAAAAAATGCATTGCATGGCTGAACACGGAAAAAGGGGGCAGTGCTTCCGGCATGCAAAGCAAAAAAGCTACCGCCTCATTTGAAAGGGGCCAATCCGTCCGACATTTGGAAAAGGATGCCCTGCCCCTTGCCCCCCTGCCGATGGATTGGGCACCAGACGTATGGGAGGGACGCCTGTGCTGCTTCCTGCCCCATGTGCCGGAGAGGCTGCGCGGCATCCTGCCCTTTGACCTTCAAGGCATGGGCATTCCCGCTGAGGGACTGCCTGCCGCGCTGCGGGGCTTTTCCCGCTCCGGTTGGCGGCTGGTCTTGGAGAAAGGTGACAATCTGCGCATGGTGGCGGCGGTGCGGGACGCACGGAATGAAGAAGGTTGCCGGGGGTATCTGCGCGTGAACCGTGCTGCGGTTCTCCGGCAACTGAAGATGTGGGAGGCTGACCAATGAACGGCACTATCCTGAATGAAGCCCTGAACCTGATTAACGCCCAGCGGCAGGACGAATACGGCCCGCCTTCCGCATCCTTCGGGCGCATTGCCGCCATGTGGGGAGCGTATCTGGGCCAGCCTATTTCCTGCCGGGACGTGGCCTGTTTGATGGCCCTGCTCAAGCTGGCGCGGGAGGCCCATGCCCACAAGGAGGACAACCTCGTGGATGCTGCCGGGTATATCGGCCTTGCGGGCGATCTGGCAGCGTGTGAGGTGGCCCAATGAAGATTGTCACCGACTGCCGGGAACAGATGCCCTTCACCTTCGCAGGGCCGCGCTATGAGGGCGTGGAAGTGGAAAGCGGAACGCTGACCGTGGGGGACTATTCCCTTGCAGGGTTGACGGACAAAGTGGCCGCAGAGCGCAAGGAGCTTGGCGACCTTGTGGCCTGTCTGGGCCGGGAGCGGGAACGCTTTGAAAGGGAGCTACAGCGCGGGGCGGCTCTGGATGCCTTTGCCGTGGTGGTGGAAGCTGGCTGGGGCGATGTGGCCGGGGGAAGGTACCGCAGCCAACTGAAGCCACATGCAGCATGCCAGAGCATCCTTGCCTTCATGGGCCGCTACCGGGTGCCCTTCCTCTTTGCCGGGAGCCGGGCCGCCGCCGAATATGTGGTCTGGGGATTCCTCCGGCAGTATCTGGAAGGGGCGCGGCGGCGCTGGGCATCCATCGTCAAGGCGCATGGGGAAGCCCGTGGTTGCACTGCAACCGAAACCGTGGACAAAGGGTGCAACCTGCAACCGGGCGTTACCCTCTGAATATCCTCTGTTGGTGCCGGGTTGTGGGGGAAAGGGCAACGGGAAAAGGTGTATTTTGCCTATTGGTTTCGTAAAAGTAGGGGGGAGCTATGGGCGGCTATGGCAGCGGGCGCTGGGGCTATCACACCAAGAAAAGGACGACGGACGATATGCATTCTCTGGATGTGCGCAAGATGCAGCGGACGGGATGCTTGCAGCAGGGCGCATCCTTTGTGTGGGAGTGGAGGCGCGATGGGGAAAGGGTGTCGGCCATCACCGTGAATGCCTATGCGGGGGCGCTTGCGCTGACCTACTGCACCGGGCAAGGAAACGCCCTGAAGTCACACCTTCTCAATGTTGCCCTGGACTGGACGCCCTGCACCTTCGGCGGACGGCGGCCCTGGTTCTTGTGCCCTTCCTGCGGGCGGCGGGTGGCCATCCTGTACGGCGGGGCTGCCTTCCTCTGCCGGGCCTGCCATCGTCTGGGCTACTGGACGCAGGGGCAGCGCGCAGACTCCCGCCTGCACTACAAGGCGGCCCGCATCAAGGCGCGCTTGGGATGGCGTGAAGGACTCCCGCCACTGTGGCAAAAGCCCAAGGGCATGCACTGGCGGACGTTCCAGCGGCTGGTTCATGAAATGCAGGACTTGGAGGCACAGGCCGAGATAGCTTGGATGCGCCGGGCCTGCGCCATCACCGGAATGCACATCCCCGGCATCACAGACTGAAGGCATAAAAAATGCCCGTTGTGTGAACGGGCAAAAAATGGAGCGTTGGCAGTACGCCGCCGGGGTCTACTTCCCCTTTGGAACCATCTCCAACGCTTCTGAAACAAGGTACGCACCGACGCCGAGCTTGTCAAAGCCCCGGCGATCCTTTTCCTCACGGCTCCCGCTTCTCGTCAAACAAGTCCTTTGTCCCCACCTCTAGAGCACGGGCTATCCGCGCCAGAGTCGATAGGCGGCACTCGGAGATGCCTGCGTCTTGGCGGGCTTTGAAAAGAGATTGGCGAGATATGCCGCTCTTTTCCGCCAGGGCATATGTGGACATGCCTTTTTCTTCCAGCAATTGATTGACATTGCTTCTGAACATAGTTGCATTCCCTCTTTTTTAGTCCAAGATAATTGACTATAGATAGTAAATTATCGTATACCGACATTGAGGAAAGCACAACAAAGCAGCCCCGCCGGGTGTTCGCGCACCACGGCAGGGCCTAACCACAACCTGCACTACGGAGGTGCAATCATGGCTGACAAAACCCCTAGCATGGCCCGTTTCCAATGTACAACGAAAGAGGTTGATTGCCGCTCCCTGCCGTGGAGCCTGCGCCATTCCAGCGAATGGGAAGCCATCGAAGATGCCCGCAATATCGCTGTCTTCCTGATGGAGGTTCTCACGTCCCAGGAGGCCGAGGAAATGGCCAATACCAATCTGGGCAACTGGAGAGGGGGTGCGCGGCTCTGTTTTGAGTTGATGGTGGACAAGCTGGATATTGCTTCCGGGGAGTACGCCTTCCCGCTTCTGAGCCATGCGAAGGATGCCCCCTGCCTCTGCCGGAGGGAACATGAGGACGGCCGCCATGAGTAAGGAATGCACCATCACAATTGGCCTTGAGGACTGCGGCCTTATCCTGCTGGGTATGGGGAGCATCATCGATACGGACATGCGGGTGTCGGGGGATGGGCAGATGGCCCTTGCCCGGCTGCTCCAACTGCTGGGAGGTGCTGTTCTGGAAGCCTGCCCTGCGCGGGGGCTTTCCTTTTGCCGGGACAGGTGGGACAAGCGGGACAAGCTTTCACCCCTGCCGGGCAGAAAATGGAGTGACCCCGACCTGTGGGCACCGTGAAATATTTTGGGGTAACTTTGGGGGTAACAGTATTTTTGATAAAATTATATTTTATTTTATATCGATATGTTACTTTACTTTATCAAGTGATGGTGCCCCATTGCCCAATCCACAGAAGTCCGCCGAAGTCCAAAAAGCCAAGGCGGACTTTTCTTTTTTCGAAAACCGCCATCCAGTAAAGTTCATCGAAGTCCGTTGACATACAGAAAATTTTTGGGGTAACTTTTCCAACCTTGCCCCCACATACAGCAAAAAAGTCTGGATAGTGTCGTCAAACTATTGTTGCCCACAATGAGATGCACCTGATTTGCGCGGCGGCAAGGAAGGAAAGACTTCGTTTTGCGTAGCGCGTAGCGATGCCGCGCCATCTCTTGAGGTGAAGAAAGGCGTTCTCGACCAGGTGGCGTACACGGTATAAAGCTTTGCCATGGTCCCGCTGCTCCTTGCGATTTTTTCTGGGTGGAATGACGGGCGGGCTGACAGCCGGACTCAACAACCTGGTCCATAATTTCATTGCTGTCATATCCACGGTCAGCCAAAAGCGCCTCCGCGCTCAAACCGTCAATCAATGCACATGCTTCCTTGCAATCAGATCTGGTACCTTCTGTAACAACAACTCTGAGCGGTATACCATGCGCATCCACGGCCAGATGTATTTTGGTGTTGAGCCCCCCCTTTGTGCGACTCATCGCCTGGTTGCCGCCAACCACTCCCGCAGCATGGGGGTGCACGTTGCAATGGCGCGCATCAATCATCAACCACTCATAGTCAGGCTCAACCACGAGCACCTCAAGGAGTTTTTCCCAAACGCCCCGGTCACGCCAACGGCAAAACCGGCGATGGGTATTTTTCCAGTCCCCAAGGTCAGGAGACAGATCGCGCCATGGCGCTCCCGTTCGTAATATCCAGAATACCGCGCTGACAAACAGCCTGTTGTCTCCGGCCGGACGACCAACACCCCCCTCTTTGCCGGGAAGATGTGCCTGTATATTTTCCCAAACCCTGTCACAAATATCGTGTCGTCGATATGCGCACACAGCCTCTCCTGTCATGCAGGAAGAGGTGTTATCATAATATTCATAGTTTGACGACACTATCTAGCCTGTAGCCTTTTCCTTCCTGTCTGCCGGGTACAGCCACTTTGGCTGTGCCCGGCAGCACTGCGTTTGGGCGGGCCTGCACCTGCCTAGATAGTGTCGTCAAATTATAGTTGCCCACAATGAGATGCACCTGATTTGCACGGCGGCAAGGAAGGAAAGGCTTCGTTTTGCGTAGCGCGTAGCG
>NZ_RQYH01000035.1 GCF_003860215.1 Desulfovibrio sp. OH1186_COT-070
GCAACGAAATCCGCAGGCACAAAATCCCGCAGCAGTGACTCCACCATTTCAGGATTGCTGAAAAACTGCTTGTACGCAGGATCATGCGGGATGCGCTCTTTTCCCATACGCATATCCTATCCCAGTGATGCCCGACGAGCAAGGTGCTGTGCAGTCCCCATATAATCCCCCCATCTGCGGCTGCATGCAAAAGCAGAGCCTGCGCCGCTCCTTCATGGGTATGAAAAATTCTGCTTTTAAAAGCTGCCAGTTGGGGGAGATTGCAAAATCACCGATCCCGCTGGCCTTGGCAAAACAGGTTTGCCTTCATACGTTTTTCGTGTCATGTTTTTCATATGATAGTGAGTTACAGGGACAAACGGACCGAGAAATTGTTTCACGGCTTCCGGGTTATGGCCCTCCCGCCGGACATGCAGCGGATTGCCATGCGAAAGCTCAAAATTCTGCACAACGCTGTTTCCCTGAACGATCTGCGCATTCCACCGGGGAACCGCCTGGAAGTCTTGCAGGGCGACCGCGCCGGACAGCACAGCATCCGCATCAACGATCAGTGGCGGATCTGCTTTGTCTGGAACGCAGGGAATGCCCATCAGGTTGAAATCGTTGACTACCATTAGGAGGTTGTGATGCGCGACCGCATGCCCCCGGTTCATCCCGGAGAAATCCTGAAAGAAGAATTCCTGAAGCCTCTGGGCATCAGCCAGACGCGGCTGTCTCTGGATACCGGCATGCCGCAGAGCCGTATTCAGGAAATCATCGCCGGAAAGCGCGGCATCAGCGCCGACACCGCCGTGCGTCTGGCAACGTATTTCGGCAACAGCGCAGAATTCTGGCTGAACTGCCAGACCACCCATGAACTGGAAATGATGGACTTTTCCGGCAAGCGAAGCGCCATCATCACCCGGGTTCTGCCCCATGCTCTGCCGACTGTCTCTGCGTAATTTCCTCCAGGGCCCCGAATGACCACCCGATCCATCGCGCCGCGCTGGCCGGCCCTGTTTTCATCACGGACAGGAGCGAACCAGCGCACGTTCTGCTGACTATTGAGGGCTACAAAAAATTGACCGGGCCTGACCGCAACCTTTCCCGGATGCTTGCCTGCCCGGAAGCCGAAAACAGTGATTTTGAGCCGGGCAAGCTGAACGCTTCACTGTTCAAGGTCGAAGCTCTGCTCTGATGTATCTGCTGGACACCAATGTCGTTTCTGAACCGCGCACTTCAAACCCTTTCAAAACCTGCGCCTGCGGGCAGAGCTTCTGCAAATCGCTTTCACTGCGCCCAAACCCCAAAACGGCACTGAAAGCCGTGTAACATTTTATCCCCCCGACATTCCAGACCTTTTTTGCGCTTTTTTCCTCCCCCTGCCCCGTACGGGGCGTATTTTCCCTGCTGTCCCCCGCACAGGAAGTACTGAAAGCTTTCAGTCTTACCCGGCCGCGCGATTCTGGCATGGTGCAGTCACACAAGCACCAAGGAGTTTCGCATGGCAGACACGTTTTCTCTCGCCCACGCCTTTACGGAAAAATGGGAAGGCGGCCTCTCGCACCACCCCGCCGACCCCGGCGGCCTGACCAACCACGGCATCTCCCTGCGCTGGGTGCAGGATCTCGTGCGTCAGGCCCGGCAGGAATGCCTGCACCAGCGCCGCAGTTGCGATGGCTGCTCCGGCCCGCAGGCCGCCCGCTGCCCCAGCCGCACTCTGGACATGGATATGGACGGCGATGTGGACGCCGACGATATCCGGGCCTGCACCAAAAAGCAGGCGGCCGCCCTCTTCCGCACGCACTTCTGGGACAAAACCGCCTGCGCCGCCCTGCCCCTGCCGCTGGCCATCGTGCTCTATGACGGCGCGGCAAACATGGGCGCGCCCCGCTCCGTGCGCCAGGTGCAGCAGGCCATGAACATGATCGGCGAGGCCCTCCTCGACCACTTTGTCGCCGTTGCCGAGGACGGACGCATGGGCCCGCGCAGCATTGATCTGGCCAGGGCCCTGGCCGCCGCCGGTCTGGACTGGCTCACGGCGCGCACAAGCCTGCGCCTGCGCCGCACCTTCTACCGCAGCCTGGCCGCGCGGCGTCCCGACCTGAAGGTCTTTCTGACCGGATGGATCAACCGCGCCGACGCTCTCGAAAATTATCTGGCCCGCCAGGAAAGGGAGAACTGACATGTGGAATCTTCTGGGCACACTGCTTGGAGGCATGGGCCGTCTGGCAGGCAAGATCCTGCCGGACAAAAACCGTCAGAACGACGCCCAGAGCCGCGTCAACGAAATGGAAATCTCCGGCGCTCCGGCGAGTCCCCTGCGGCTCTGGCGCTCCTTTCTGGGCTGGGTGCTGGCTCTGCTCTTTGTCTGGGAGGTGGTGGGCAGGCGCATCCTTGTGCCCCTCTTTTTCGGCCACTGGGACGCCCTTTTGCCGCCCTCGGCCCTGGACCAGATCATGGCCCTTCTGCTGGGCATGCTGGGCATGGGTATCTAGCCATGCGCGCCGGCAAAACCGCCCTCCCGCGCAGCGGCCCCCGCGCCTGCACCGAAGACGTGCAGCACATGCTGGAGCAACGCCTGAACCTGCTTGTCCACAGCCTGAACACGGCGGAAATTACGGAAAAAAGCATGGACATGGTGAAAGAAATCAAAGAGCTGTACGCAATCCTCAATGTTCCGCGCGCAAAAGACGATGCCGCGCCCCGTCCCCTGCTGGTGGGCTGGAGCGCGCCCGCCGCCCCGTGCCAGAACAGCGGAGAAAAGCCGTGATCGCCATTCCCTATGCCCCGCGTCCCCTGCAACTGCGCTTTCACGAGGAACGCACGCGCTTTTGCGTCATGATCTGCCACCGCAGGTTCGGCAAAACCGTGGCCGCGGTCAACGATCTCATCCGGCAGGCCATCCGTTCGGGCAGGCCCGACTGGCGTGCGGTCTACGCCGCGCCCTACCACGGGCAGGCCAAGGCCGTGGCCTGGGACTATCTGCGCCGCTACGCCGGGGCCGTGCCCGGCACGCGCTTTACCGAAAGCGAACTGCGCTGCGACTTTCCCGACGGCCAGCGCATACGCCTTCTGGGCACGGACAATGCCCACAGCCTGCGCGGTCTGTATCTTGACGATCTGGTGCTGGACGAACCGGCGGACATGGCCCCCGAAGTCTGGACGAAAATCCTGCGGCCCGCCCTGGCCGACCGCAGGGGCCGCGCGCTCTTCATCGGCACTCCTGCGGGCACGGAAAACCTGCTCTTTGCCATGTGGGAACGGGCAGGCGGAACCGATGCGGAGTGGAGCCGCTTCCGCTTCCGGGCGTCGGAAACCGGCTACGTCGCCCCCGACGAGCTTGCGGCCGCGGCCCGCGACATGTCGCCCGAAGAATATGCGCAGGAGTTCGAATGCTCCTTTGCCGCCGCCATCCGCGGGGCCTACTATGCCGCGCTTCTGGATCAGGCCGAGGCCGAAGGCCGCATCACGGAGCTTGCGCACGATCCCGCCCTGCCCGTGCACACCGCCTGGGATCTGGGCATGGACGATGCCACGGCCATCTGGTTTTTCCAGGTCGACGGCAGCGGCCGCTGGCGCGTCATCGACTATTACGAAAACAGCGGCGAAGGCCTCACCCACTACGCGGGCGTCCTGCAGCACAGGGCCGCTTCCGGCGCAGGCGGCGGGCACGGCTACATCTACGGCCAGCACATTGCCCCGCACGACATTGCCGTGCGGGAACTGGGCACGGGCACAAGCCGCCGCGAAGCCGCGGCAAAACTCGGCCTGCGCTTTTGCGTGGCCCCGCGGCTGCGCGTGGCCGAAGGCATTGACGCCGTGCGCCGCCGCCTGCCGCGCATCTGGTTCGACCGCAAAAAATGCGCGGCGGCCCTGCGCGCCCTGCGCAATTACCGCAAGGTCTGGCGCTCCCGCGAAAACGTCTTTGCCGAGCGCCCGCTGCACGACTGGACGAGCCATGCCGCCGATGCCCTGCGCCATGCCGTCACCGGATACCGCGAGCCGTATTCCGCGCCCGCAGCCCACCGCAAGGCAAGAACCGCATACGACATATGGAGACGCCAGCCATGAATGCCCTCATCTGCACCGAAGCCGCCACGCCCGAAGCCAGAACCGCGCCTTTTCTGCGCATGGCGGCAGAAGGGCTGCTGCCCTGGGCCATGTCCGCCTTTGCGGCGCCCACCCTCGAAGACTGGCTCGCCATCACGGCGCGCGGCACGCTGCTCTGCTGCGCTGACGCAACCACGGGCGATCTGCTGGGCTGCGGGCATTTCACGCCCTTTCAGGGCAAGGTCTGGCGTTTCGACTTCACGGCCTTCCGGGCCGGGTTTCGCTGCGCTGCGCGGCAGGCCAGGCACGGCTTTGCGCATATGTTCCGCTGCCACGGGGCCAGCGCCATTGTGGGCATCACCCCCGCGCCGTTCCGGCATGCCTGGCGCATTGCCGGAGCCTGCGGCTTCACAATCGCGGCGCGGCTGCCCGGCGCGTGCTGGCTGGCCCGCAAACAGGAATATGTGGACGGCGTCATGGTCGTATGCACGCCGCAAAGCCTGCGCCTGGCGCAGCAGAAAGGAGAATGAGCATGGGATTCGGAGGAGGCGGCCCCAGCCGCATGCCCGATGTGCCGCCAGCGCCCAAGGCGGAAGTGACCAAACCCGTTACCGAGGCGGCAATGGCGGCCCGCGACGACCAGAAACGGCGCGCGGCCAGGGCCGCAGGCCTGCAATCCACCATCCTGACCGGCAACGCCGTCGGCGGCAATACCCTTCTGGGGCAGTAGGAGCGGCATCATGGCCGTGAACATCGACAGACTCAACCAGCGTTATCAGGCCCTGCGCAACGAGCGCAGCCCGTGGGATGCCGCCTGGCGTGAGCTGGCGGAGCACTTTCTGCCCACAAAGTTCCGGGCGGACAGCGCGTGCGGCGGCCACAAGCCGGAAATCCTGAACAAAAGGATTGTGGACACCACGGGCATTCTGGACATGCGCACCCTGGCCGCGGGCATGCAGGGCGGCATGACCTCTCCGGTGCGGCCGTGGTTCCGCCTGACGCTGGAAGACGGGTGCGCCCACAGGGGCGCGGCAGGCGCATGGCTTGACGACGTGACCGTGCGCATGCAGGCCCTTTTGCACCAGAGCAACTTCTACAACGCCAGCCACAGCCTGTATGCCGACCTCGGCACCTTTGGCCCCGGCCTGCTCATCGAAACCGCGGACTGGAACGGCCTGCATTTCACCCTGGTTCCGGCGGGCGAATATGTGCTGGACGTGGACGACAGGGGCACGGTGGATACCTTCATGTACCGCCTGCGCATGTCGGCCCGGCAGATCGTGCGGCAGTTCGGCAAAAACAACGTGCCCGATGCCGTGAAAACAGCGGCCGATTCTCCGGCGGCAACGGCTTTTTTTGACGTGATCCACGCCGTCTTTCCGCGCACCGACAGAATCTGCGGCAGGCTCGACGCGGCAAACATGCCCTATGCCAGCGTCTGCTGGCTGGGGCCGGGATCCCACGGCGGCAAGGCCCGTGTGCTGCGGGAGTCCGGCTTTCGGGACTTTCCGGCATTCGCGCCCCGCTGGGACGCCGTCGGCAACGACAAATACGGCCGCAGCCCGGCCATGGACGTGCTTTCCGACTGCCGCATGCTGCAACAAATGGGCCTCACCACGCTCAAGGCCCTGCACAAGGCCGTGGATCCGCCCCTTGCCGTTCCTGTCGGCCTGCGTTCCGAAGGCGTGGACCTCACGCCGGGCGGCCTGAACTTCCTTGATTTCACAAGCCCCGAAAGCGGCAAAATCGAGGCTGTCCAGCACATCCAGCCCCAGATCATCGAAGCCGCGGAACTCAAGATCCGGGCAGTGCAGCAGAAAATACACGACGGCCTGTACGCCGATCTTTTCAAGATGCTCATGCTCAACGACCGCCGCACGCTCACCGCAACGGAAATCGATGCCCGCGAACGCGAAAAACTCAGCATGCTCGGCCCTGTGGTGGAACGGCTGGACAAGGAACTGCACTCTCCCCTGATCCTGCGCACCTTCCGCCTGATGGAGCAGTTCGACGCCCTGCCGCCCGCGCCGCCCGGCATGCGGGGCGCGCCCCTGCGGGTGGAGTTCACGTCTGTTCTGGCCCAGGCGCAGCGCATGGCCAGCACCAGCCCCATTGACCAGACCGTGGCCTTTGTGGCGGGCATGGCCCCCATGCGCCCGGAAATTGCGGACATTCTGGACCTTGACCGCACCGTCCGGGCCTATGCCGACGCTCTGGGCGCTCCCGCCGCCATGCTGCGCTCCGCGCAGGATGTGCGCGCCATCAGGCAGGCCAGAGCCGAAGCCCAGGCCCGGGCCGGGCAGCAGGCGCAAACGCAGCAGGTCGTGGAGCAGGTTGCCCGGCTTTCCGACGCGGCCAGAAACCTCGGCCAAACCCCGCTGGGCGCAGACGGCCAAACAGCCATGAGCGCCATCGTGGGCGGCCTCGGGAGCCTGTAGCCCCCAATTTCCCCATTTTCAAGGAGAACACCCCATGCACGCAGAAATACCCCACAGCCCTGACAGCGCGAAAAACCCTGCCGAACCCGACACCGGGGGCATTCCCGAAACCGGAGACAGCGGCAACCCACCCGCAAGCCCCGCCGCGCCCGAGCCGTTCACGCTTGCCGCGCCCCAGGGCTATCCCGTCACCCCTGCCGAGCTGGAAAGGCTGAACGCATTGTGCGTCACCGCCGGGCTCACCAAAGAGCAGGGAGAGGCCGTTCTGGAGCACATGGCCGGAAACTATGCCGCGTTCCGGGAGCAGCAGCAGGCGCAGGGCCGGGCGTGGATTGAGGAATTCAGGGCAGACAGGGAGTTTGGCGGCGACAGATTCGACGCGTCCGTGGCCGAAGCCCGCAAGGCCCTGGCCATGTTTGACGCCAACGGGGCCGTGCGCGCCCTGCTGGCCGAAACCGGCTACGGCGACAATCCCGACGTGCTGCGCATCTTTGCCCGCGTGGGCAGGGCCCTGGGTGAGGACAAACTCCCCGGCGCAGGCGGCGCGGCGGACAGGCCGCTGGAAGACCGTTTCTATCCCCACATGTAACCGCATCAGGAGCATACGCCATGAGCTACAACAAGGGCATTGTCGCCACCCTTCCGGAACTGGAGCAGTTCTACAAGGGGGAAAAAGCGGGCGACATCATCGAACTGATGAACCAGACCAACGACATCATCACGGACATTCCGTTCATGGAGTCCAACCATTCCGACGGCCACCTCACCCGCATCCGCACCGGCCTGCCCGAAGTCTACTGGCGCAGGCTCTATCAGGGCACGCCGCCGTCCAAGGCGCAGTTCAGCCAGGTCAAGGAAGTCTGCGGCATGCTTGAGGCCCTGATGGAACTGGACGTGGCCGAAGTGGCGCTGTACGGCGACCGCGCAAAAACCTTCCGCCTCTCCGAAGGCAAGGCCTTTGCCGAGGCCATGCGCCAGAAGGTGGCGCGCACCCTCTTTTACGGCGACAGCAACGTGAACCCTGACGAGTTCAACGGCCTGGCCATGCGCTACCCTTCCAAAACCAGCCCCAATGTCATTGATGCGGGCGGCACGGGCGGCAGGTGCACCTCCATGTACCTGATCTGCTGGGGAGCCAACACGGCCCACGGGCTCTACCCCAAGGGCAGCACCGGCGGGCTCTCCACCGAAGACCTTGGCAAGTACATGACCCAGGATTCCGACGGCAGAAAATTTCAGGTCGTGGGCGACATGTACAACTGGCAGTGCGGCCTCACCGTGCGCGACTGGCGGGCCGTGGTGCGCATTGCCAATATCCCCGTGGGCAGGCTCATCCTGTCCAAGGGAGAATCGGGCTTTGTGGACCTGCACCGCCTTTCGGTCATGGCCAAAAACAGGATGCCGGAAAGCATGCGCAACCAGGCCATCTGGTACTGCAATGCCGACGTGCTCACCGCTCTCGAGCTCCAAGCCACGGATGCGGGCAACGTCACCCTGACCTACCGCACGCAGGATGCCGCCCAGGGCGGCCCCCTGTTCCGGTCCACGCAGATCACCAGCCTGCACGGCCGCCCCATCCGCCAGTGCGATGCCCTTGCCGTCACCGAAAAAACCATCTGAACCCCAAACCATTGCGAGGAAACAGCGCCATGCTTCTTGATTCCAACCTCATCCTGATGGACAGCAGCCCCGTTCTTGGCGCGGCTGTCACCGGCCCGGCCGTGGGCCTCACCTCCTTTCTGCATCCCGGCAGCATGGAGCCTGTGCCCGTTTGCGCCAAAGTTGTGGGCGAGGATTTTGCGGGCGGCACGTCCCTCACCTTCACGCTGACGCAGTCCGACAGCAGAGACGGCCCCTATGCCGATGTTCCCGGTTCCGCCATCACCGTGCCCCTGGCAGAGCTCACGGTGGGCAAAAACATCGGCTGGCGCTTTCTGCCGCGCGGCGCGCGCAAGCCCTGGCTCAAAATGGTGGCCACGCCCAACGGCACGTTCACGGCCGGAAAAATCTTCGGGGCCATTGTGCGCGAGGAGCATCAGCCCTACGGGCCGGGCATGCATGCCGACAAGGGCGCGGTACAGGGCTGACCCGTCAAACACGGAGAGCACCCCATGCACACAGGCAAGATACGCATCTGGAATATGGCGCTTGGCCATGTGGGCACGCGCACTGTCGCCGGAGAGGCGGAAAAATGCGAGGAGGCCCGCCAGTGCGCCCTGTATTGGGACAATGCCCGGCAACAGGCCCTGCGCGACTTTCCCTTTCCCTGGGCGCAGCACCGGGCGCAGCTTGCCCGCAAGGCCCTGCCCCCGGTGTGGGCGGCGGACTGGCGCTTTGCCTATGGCCTGCCGGAAGGCTGCCTCAAAATGCACAAAATCGGCAGCCCGCGCGGAACATCCGCGCCCTTCAAAATGGTCCATGACCCGGCGGGAACAGTGCTGCTGCTCACCGATGCCGGCCCCGCCCTTGCGGACTACACCAGAGATGTTGAAAACCCCAGCCTGTGGGATGCGGACTTCATCCACATGCTGGCCCGCAAGCTGGCCGCCATGATTGCCGTGCCCCTGCTCGGGAGCGGCAGCGGCAGGGTCGGCGAACTGGAGCGGCTGTACCGCGCCGCCATTCCCGGAGCGTACCGGTCCGCAGCGCAGGAACAAAAAAACAGGCCGCAGGAAGACCGCTGGATCGCCTGCCGGTAGAGGAGCCGTCATGACACTGGATAGCGCGCACAGCAGGGAAGTCTATCAGGGCAACAGCAGCGCCACGACCTTCCCCTTCTTTTTCACGGTCTGGGACGCCGCGCAGATAGCCGTCACCGTTACCGACGCGGCGGGCGCGAGCACGGACGTGACGGCGCAGTGCGCCATCACCCTCGCCGACAACGGCGGCAGCGTCCGCTACCTGCACGAAAACGCCCCACTGCCCGACGGCTGGAAGCTGGCCATCACCCGCAACATGCCCTTTACCCAGGGCGTTGACCTTGTTTCCGCCTCGCGCTTTGACCCGCGGGTCATTGAAGACGCTCTGGACCAGGCCACTGCCGAACGCCAGCAACTGGCGGAAAGGCTGGCGCGGGCCGTGGTGGTGGAAACAACGTCGTCCCTGACGCCCGAAGACCTGGTGCAGTCTCTCTATGCCGCGCGGGAGGAAGCCAAGGCCGCGGGCAGCGCCGCCGGGCAGAGCGCCGCACAGGCCGCAAACAGCGCGGACGAAGCCGGAGCCGCCGCAGGCGCGGCCACGGCGGAAGCGGGCAGGGCACAGGCAGAGGCCGACAGGGCAAAAAACGAGGCCGGGCGGGCCGCCGCCCTCACCGGGCTGGAACGCACCGACCGCGTGGACACGGAAAGCAGCACGGTTGTCGCCTCCGCCACAGCGGTAAAAACAGCGTACGATACGGCTGTGGAGGCCGACAGCGCGGCGCGGGAAGCGCGGGCCACAGCCCTGGCCGCGCAGGCCGCGGCCACCCAGGCGGCAGAAGCGGCAACAGCTTCCCTCAAAAAAACCCGCACCTCCACCGGCGACTGGACGCTCACGGACCTGATCCCGCGCAAACCGGTGTTTGTCACCATCCACCACAACAATACGGGGACTTCCCCTGCCGGAGCAAAGCTTTTTGTCACGTCGGGCAGCGTGGACGGGCAGGCCTCCCGCACGGCCCCGGCAGGCTACTGCCTCGGACATGTCAACGGCAGCCAGTCCGCGTGGGGCACCGTGCTCATCCCCACCGAAAGAACTGTTGTCATCCGTGTGGAGAGCATCAACCCCGGCACGGTCTGCCGGGCATACCAGTGAGGAACGCATGCCCCGCATCGCCCACAAAAACTTCACCGGCGGCGAAGTGTCGCCCACGCTCACCGGGCGCTATGATCTGGAACGCTATGCCACCTCGGTGCAGTGCATGGAAAACATGCTGCCCGGCCTGCACGGCGATGCGGCCCGGCGCCCCGGCACGCGCTTTGTGGCGGACCTCGGCGGGTACGCCGTGCTCATCCCTTTCAGCTTCAGCGTGGAGGCAGACCAGAACTTTGTGCTTGTCATGTCGCACAAGGCCCTGCGCGTGTCCGACGGCGCAGGGGCGCTCTGCGCGCCCGTGGCAACGCCCTATGCCGCCGCTGACCTCTTGCGCCTCTCCTGGGCGCAGGTGGGCGATATCGTGTATCTGGCCCACCCGGCCTACCCCCTGCACAAGATCATGCGCTCCCCCGCAGGCAGCGGCAGCGGCTACACATGGAGCGTGGAGCAGGTCATTCTCAACGAGAGCATCAGCGCCCCGGCCGCGCCGGAAGTGACGTTCAACGGCTCCGGCGGTTCCTTTGCCCTGCGCTACAAGGTCGTGGCCGTGGATGCCCACGGGCGCGAATCCCTGCCGTCCCCGCCGGGACAGGCCGCCAACGGCAAGCATCCGTCCGACTGGGTGCAGGGCAACAGCGCCGCCATACGCTGGCAGGCCGTGGCCGGAGCAACGGAATACAATATCTACCGCGAATCCGCAGGCTATTACGGCTTCATCGGCATTTGCCGCGCCGAAGATGCGCAGGCAGGCCCCATGCAGACACTGTCGTTTCTGGACAACAATTATGAGGCAAAAACCGACGATACCCCGAAAGAGGACTGGAACCCCTTTGCCAACGGCAACCATCCGGCCACGGTCAGCTTTCACCAGCAGCGCATGGTTCTTGGCGGCGGCACAAAAAACCCGCAGACCTTCTATATGTCCCGCACCGGCGATTTCGAGAATTTTCGCAAATCCCGGCCCCTGCAAGACGATGACCCCGTGGAATACATGGTTGCATCGGGCAGCATGGATGCCATCCAGTGGATGGCCAGTTTCGGCGATCTGCTGCTGGGCACGTCGGGCAGCGAATACAAGGCCACCGGAGAAAACGGCGTCATCACCCCCAAAAACGCCACCATCACGGCCCAGAGCTATTGGGGCAGCGCCGGGCTTGCGCCCCTTGTCATCGGCAATTCCATCCTGCATGTGCAGCGCCACGGCTCCCGCGTGCGCGACCTCTTCTATTCGCTGGAAAAGGACGGGTATGCGGGCAACGACCTTTCCATCATGGCCCCGCACCTTTTTGAGGGCCACACCCTTGTGCAGTGGGCCTACCAGCAGACGCCCGGTTCCCGCATCTGGTGCGTGCGCGACGACGGCATCCTGCTGGTGCTGACCTATCTGAAAGAGCACCAGATATTCGGCTGGTCCCGCCATGTCACGCAGGGCAGGGTGCTTTCCGTGGCCGCCATTTCCGGCGACAACGGCGACGTTGTTCTGCTGGCCGTGCAGCGCGAGGTTGAGGGCAGGCCGCGCGTCTTTCTGGAGCGGCTGGCCGAGCCGTTCGCCCCCGACACTGCCGTGGAAAACGCCTTTTTTGTGGACTGCGGCATCACTTTTTGCAGCACGGAGGGCATACGCACCATGACGGGCCTTGACCACCTTGAAGGCTGCGCGCTGGCCGTGCTGGCCGACGGCAGCCCGGTGGAAGGCTGCGTGGTGCGCAAAGGCGGCATCGAACTGCCGTATGCGGCCAGGATCGTTCACGCCGGCCTGCCGTACGCCTCCGTGCTTTCGCCCCTGCCGGTGGAGGCAGACACACGGCAGGGCTCAACCCTGGGCAGGCATCGCGGTCATGGCCGCTGCGTGGTGCGCCTGTTCCGCAGCGTCGGCGGCCAATACGGATCCAGCCGCCGCAAGCTCGACGACTTTCCCTTCCTGCCCGCACGCTGGGGGCAACCGTGCGAGCCGTATTCCGGCGATGTTGCCTTTGCGCCCGGCGGCGGACACAACGCGGATGCCTCCGTCTGGCTGGTGCAGAGCAAACCCCTGCCGTGGCATGTGGTGGCCATTGTCTGCGATGTGGACTTCGGGGAGGCATAGCCGTGGAACTTTTCTTTGCTGTCGAACCGTATTCCCGCATCCGCGCCGAGGCCGCTCCCCTGGCCGCGGCCCACTGGCAGGAAACAGAAAAAGCCCTGTACGGCCCGCAAACGGCCGTGCCCATGACGCACGCCCTGTATGACGCTCTGGAACAGGGCGGCGCGCTGCACATCGTCACCGCGCGCACGGGCGCGGCGCTGCACGGGTATGCGGCGTACTGCCTGTCGGAAAACCTCAACATGCCCGGCCGCTCCACAGCGTCGGCCCTGGCCCTGTACCTCTCCCGCGAGGCCAGAACGGACGCTTTTGCGGCCCTGCGCCTGCTGCGCTGGGCAGAAAACAGCCTGCGGCAGCGCGGCATTGCCGGCATCGGCTATGCCTCTCCCGCCTCGCGCCCGTGTGATGCGCTGTACCGCCGCCTCGGGGCAAAAATCACGGAAACCGTCTGGTACAAGGAGTTGTGATATGGCCGCCATTTCCGGCACCACCGCAGCGGTGATCTCCGCCGTGTCCATTGCGGCCTCGCTTGCCGGCACGGGCCTGCGCATGCACGCGCAGGCGCAGGCCCGTGCCCAACAGGCGCAGGCCGACTATCAGGCCCGGATGGCGCGGAAGAATCAGGAACTGGCAGAGGAGCAGGCCCGCGAAGCCCGCAGGCAGGGCCATGACGCCGCCGTCCGCAAGCGGCAGGAGGTCGCGGGCATCATCGGCAGCCAGCGCGCCGGGGCCGGGGCCAGCGGCGCCGCCGTGGACGCGGGCAGCTTTCTCGACCTCACCATGGACACTGCGGAAAAAGGCGAAATGGACGCCCTTGCCCTGCACCAGCAGGGGCTGGACAGGGCGCACAATCTTGCAATCCGGGGCTGGAACTCCGGCGGGCAGGCACAGGCCCATGCCTGGCAGGCCGACCGCCTGGACCCTGCGGCGGGCATTCTGGGCACGGCCCTCGGCGGCATGGCGCAGGCCGGAACCAACTTCGGCAGCAGGCTGTGGAGCGGCAAAAGAAACGGCGCCCGGCTTCCCTTCGGGAGCAGCCCCTGACCCCGCGCCCACACGGAGGCGGCATGGGCCGCACGCCGGACAACGGGCGGCGCAAAGCGCCTTACTTGAGAAAGGCGATCACCGCAATCAACAAGGCAGACTGCGTCAGCAGCATTCCCATCATCCATTTGAGAATTTCGTGCTTTTGCTCGGCAAGCGCCATATGGAGGTCATGCTTTGTGGCAAGTTCCTTGGCTGCCACCATTTCATCAATGGCGGTTTTCTGGGCTTTTGCCAGGGCATCCGCCTGTTCGGGCGGCATTCCGGCTGCCTGGAGGGTCTTGCTGTACGCCAGGGTGTCAAAAGTGATGCTGGACATGGCTGGCCTCCTGCGTATGTCACAAATAATCGCCTTTGTGCCGGATGTCAAAAAACCGGGAACCAGGCGCATGCCAAGCGGCAGCATATTCCCTGGCAGGACATGACGGCGCGCAAGGCTGCGCGCCCACAGGCGGCAATGCGGCAGCCGCGCTATTGACGGGCGTCGCCCCTGTATTATTTTTTTACAAACAGGCGTACGCGGCACATTTTCCGCAGACGCACGGGGGAGTCGCCAATGGCCGTATCATACAAGGATTATTACAAACTTCTGGGAGTGGAGCGCAATGCCTCCACAGAAGAGATTTCCAGGGCCTACAAAAAGCTGGCCCGCAAGCACCATCCGGACCTCAACCCCGGCGACAAGGGGGCCGAAGAAAAATTCAAGGAGATCAACGAGGCCCACGAGGTGCTCAAGGACGCCGAAAAGCGCAGGCTCTATGACCAGTTGGGTCCCAACTGGCAGCACGGCCAGCAGTTTCAGGGCGAGCCGGGTTTCGAGAACGTGCATTTTACCTTCAACGGGAAAAACTTTGACGGATCGGGCTTTTCGGACTTTTTTGAAACTCTTTTCGGCGGGAGGGGCGGTTTCGGGCCGGCTCCTTACGGGGGCTTTTCTGCCCGCCAGCGGAGAGGCCGCGATGTGGAAGCCGAACTGGCCCTGAGCCTTGAAGAAGTCATGCGCGGCGGCACACGCGCCGTCAGCCTGCAAACCGCAGACGGCCCCAGAACACTGGAAGTCGGCGTGCCTGCGGGCATCCGCGAGGGGGCCAAGCTGCGCCTGGCCGGGCAGGGGCAGGCTGTTCCCGGCGGGACTCCGGGCGACCTTTTTCTGCGCGTGCGCTACCTGCCCCACCCTGTTTTCAGAACCGACGGCGAAACCCTGCACTGCGACGTGTTTCTGGCGCCGTGGGAGGCCGTTCTCGGGGCGCAGGTGGAAATTCCCACGCTGGAAGGCCCTGTGGCAATGCACATCCCGGCCGGGTCCGGCTCGGGGCGCAAACTCCGCCTGCGCGGCAAGGGTCTGGGAACAGCGGGCAGAAGGGGCGACCTTCTGGCCAGGGTCATGATCAAAATTCCTGCGGAAATCACAGAGCAAGAGCGCGAGCTCTGGCAGCGGATGGCGGAAATTTCCTCCTTCCAGGCCCGCGCCGGGGGGGGACAAGCATGAGCATGAAGCACACCGAAGTCATGGCCTGGGAAGAATTTGTGGAGGCCACCGGCATCGACCCGGAACGCCTGCGGGAACTGCTCTCCCTGGGCTGGATCGAATTCCGCACCGGTGCGGCCTGCCAGCACCTTTTCCGGCAGACGGACATCTACCGCGTGCGCAAGCTGGAACGCATCTGCTGCGATTTTGACCTGACGGTGCTCGGCGCGTCCATCATCGTGGACCTTCTGGAACGCATCGACACTCTGGAACGCAAGGTGCGCAGCCTGCAAGGGCTTGAGCCATAAAAAACACGGGGCCACACCCCCCCCGACCCAAAAACAAAACCTGCTGCGCCGCAACAGCGCACGGAGGACAAAAATATGGATATCAACAAGTTTACCGACAAGGCCCGCGAAGCCGTCAGCGAAGCACAGCACATGGCTTCCGGCATGGGCCATCAGGAAACGGATGCCGAGCACCTCGCCCTTGCCCTCGTCCGCCAGGAAAACGGCATTGTGCCGCGCATTCTGGAGAAAATGGGCGTGCAGCCCAAGGCTCTGGCCGTGGCGGTGGAGGGGGTTCTGCGCAAACGGCCTTCGGTTTCCGGCGGCGGCGTGGACCCCACAAAGATCATGATCACCCAGCGTCTGGCAACGCTTCTGGGCGACGCCCAGGACGAAGCCAGACGCATGAAGGACGAATTTGTCAGCGTGGACCATCTGTTTGCCGCGCTGACCGGCGTGAGCCCCTCCTCTCCTCTGGGCGAAGTGTTCAGGGAGTACAAGATCAGCCGCACCGCCTTTGTGGCCGCTGCAACAGAAATGCGCGGCGGCAGGCGCGTGACCGGCCCCAACCCTGAAGACACCTTTGAAGCCCTGTCCAAATACGCCCGCGACATGGTGGAAGCCGCGCGTCAGGGAAAGATGGATCCGGTGATCGGGCGCGATGCCGAAATCCGGCGCGTCATCCGCATCCTCTCGCGGCGCACCAAGAACAACCCCGTGCTCATCGGCGAGGCCGGGGTGGGCAAAACCGCCATTGTGGAGGGGCTGGCCTTCCGCATCGTCAAGGGCGATGTGCCGGAAGGCCTCAAGGGCAACAGCCTCTATGCGCTGGACATGGGCGCGCTCATTGCCGGGGCCAAGTACCGCGGCGAATTTGAGGAAAGGCTGAAGGCCGTTCTGGCCGAAGTGGAAAAAAGCGAAGGCCGGATCATCCTTTTCATCGACGAGCTGCACACCATTGTGGGCGCGGGCAAGACCGACGGCGCCATGGATGCGGGCAACCTGCTCAAACCCATGCTGGCCAGGGGCGAGCTGCACTGCATCGGCGCGACCACCGTGGACGAATACCGCAAGTACATCGAAAAGGACCCGGCGCTGGAAAGACGCTTCCAGCCGGTCATGGTGGACGAGCCCGCCGTGGAAGACACCATCTCCATCCTGCGCGGGCTGAAAGACCGCTTTGAGGTGCACCACGGCGTGCGCATCAGCGATTCGGCCATTGTGGAGGCCGTGGTGCTCTCCCACCGCTACATCACGGACCGGCAGTTGCCGGACAAGGCCATTGACCTGATTGACGAAGCCGCGGCCATGATCCGCACGGAAATCGACTCCCTGCCCGCGGATCTGGACGAGACCAACCGCAAGGTCATGCAACTGGAAATCGAGCGGGAAGCCCTGCGCCGCGAAACGGATGCGGCCTCCCGCGATCGCCTGGAAAAGCTGGAAAACGAACTGGCGGGACTGCGCCAGCAGCAGGCCACCCTGCGCCAGCAGTGGGAAAGCGAAAAAGGTTCCATCAACCAGGCGCGCTCCATCAAGGAGCAGATCGAGCAGACCAGGCTGGCCATCGAACAGGCAGAGCGCGCCTATGACCTGAACAAGGCCGCAGAACTCAAATACTCGCGCCTGCTGGAACTGGAAAAACAGCTTGCCGCGGCCTCCCGCGCCGAAGATGACGGCCCCCGCCTGCTCAAGGAAGAAGTGCGCCCCGATGATGTGGCCGAAATTGTGGGCAAGTGGACGGGCATTCCCGTGAGCCGCCTGCTGGAGTCGGAGCGCGAAAAGCTGCTGCGGCTGGGCGAACAGCTGCACAAACGCGTTGTGGGGCAGGACGAGGCCGTCACGGCCGTGGCCGATGCCGTGCTGCGCGCGCGGGCCGGGCTTTCCGATCCCCACCGACCCACAGGCTCCTTCATCTTTCTCGGCCCCACGGGCGTGGGCAAGACGGAACTTTCCAAGGCGCTGGCCGAAGCCCTGTTCGACACCGAGGACAATATGGTGCGCCTGGACATGAGCGAATACATGGAAAAGCATTCCGTGTCCCGGCTCATCGGCGCGCCTCCCGGCTATGTGGGCTACGACGAGGGCGGGCAGCTTACCGAGGCGGTGCGCCGCAAGCCGTATTCGGTCATCCTTTTCGACGAGATCGAAAAAGCCCATCCGGACGTGTTCAACACCCTGCTCCAGTTGCTGGACGACGGCCGCCTGACGGACAGTCAGGGCCGCACCGTGGACTTTCGCAACTGCATTGTCATCATGACGTCCAACATCGGCTCGCCGCACCTTCTGGACGGCATTTCTGCCGAAGGCGAACTGCGCGAAGGCGCGCGGGAAAAGGTGCTGGAAGACCTGCGCGCCAGCTTCCGCCCGGAATTTCTCAACCGTGTGGACGAAACCGTGGTCTTTCTGCCCCTGCGGCGCGACCAGATCGCGCGCATTGTGGACCTGCAGACCGACAGGCTGCGCGCCCGGCTGCACGACCGCAAGATCACGCTGCGCCTCACCGACGCGGCCAGAGATTTTCTGGCCAGCGCGGGGTATGACCCGGTGTACGGGGCGCGGCCGCTCAAGCGCTGTGTGCAGCAGACCGTGGAAACACCTCTGGCGCGGGAACTGGTCTCCGGCAACATCCGCGACGGCCAGACCGTGACCGTGGACGTGGACGGCGACAGGCTGGCCTTCCGGGCAGCATGAACAAAGAGGCCGGGGTGCTGATGCGTTCAGCGCCCCGGCCCCGGATTGACGGCAAAACCCGCCTGTTTCATTCCCCGCCCAGCAGGGCGCGGGCATAGTCGGCCCCGCTGAAGGGCCGCAGATCGTCCAGCTTTTCTCCCAAGCCCACATAGCTGATGGGCAGATGGTGCTGCAGGGCCACCGCAATGGCCACGCCGCCCTTGGCCGTGCCGTCAAGCTTGGTCAGGATCAGTTCGTCGATTCCGGCGGCCTCCCGGAACAGCCTGGTCTGCGAGAGGGCGTTCTGCCCTGTGGTGGCGTCAATGACCAGAATGCTGCGGTGCGGCGCGCCGGGATGCTTTTTGCCCAGCACCTGCCGGATTTTCCCCAGTTCTTCCATGAGGTTGGTCTTGGTTTGCAGGCGTCCGGCCGTATCCACATACAGCACGTCCACGCCCTGGGCCACGGCTTTTTCCATGGCCTCGTAGGCCACTGCCGCAGGATCGGAACCGGCGGCGCGCGCATGGAAGAGCGCGCCCACACGCTCCGCCCAGACCTGCAACTGCTCAATGGCCGCGGCGCGAAACGTGTCTGCGGCAGCGATCATGACCTTTTTCCCCTGCATGCGGTCGCGGTGGGCCAGTTTGGCAATGGTCGTGGTCTTGCCCACGCCGTTGACGCCGACAAACAGCACCACTTCCGGAGGATTCACCGCCACGATGCGGCGCGGCGCGCGGAAAATCTCCTCCATTTCGGCCATGAGCAGATCCCGCACGCGGGCCGGTTCGTCAATCTTTTCCCTGCGGGCGCGCTCCCTGAGGCGTTCCACCAGCTCCAGCGAAGGCTCGTACCCCAGATCGGCCATGAGAAAAAGTTCTTCCAGCTCTTCCCAGAAAGCCGCATCCAGTTGCCCGTGGCTGCTGAAAAGCGCGTCCAGCCCGCGCGCAAACTGCTCGCGCGTGCGCGTCAGCCCCTGGCTGATCTTGAGAAAAAGCCTGTTGCGCTCGTCTTCCTCATCTTCCAGATCCAGAGCCAGAGCCAGGCGGTACTGCAATTCGGAGCGAAATTCGTCCACCTGCCGGTAGTCCATGCGCTCCGTCCAGTCCTGAAACTCGCGCACAAAATTCTGCGCCTCGTCCTCCGGAGCGTCCAGAGCGCGCAGCAGAAAAAGCAGGCGCTGCCAGAGCACATCCGAAACCTGCTCCACACCCTCCAGCACAATGCCCAGCCAGACAGAAAGCCGCGGCTCGGCCTCGCGCAGGCGCAGGGTCAGGCGGTCGTCTTCCGCCCCGGGCAGGGCATCCGTCGGTGCCGGGGCAGTCAGGGACGGCGCGTGCGCCTCGTGCTGGCCGTCAGGGGGAACATCCTTGGGCGCTCCCGCAAAAATCCGCTTTACCGCTGTGAAAAAACCCATATCTGCTCCTGTACGCACACAAAAATGCCCGAAAAATCATGCCGCGCGCCCGCGCACACGGTCCAGCAGGGCGCGTGCGTCGGCATCGCCCAGCGCCAGCAGGCAGCAAAACCAGGCCAGAACCCCGCCCGCCACAGCCGCCGCCAGCGCAAGCCAGAGCGATGCGCCCCCCGCTCCCAAAAGCGCGCGGGCGGCAGCCCCTGCCGCCAGCGCGGCCAGGGCCTGCCGCGCCAGAATCCTGCCCTGCGGGAGGCAGTCCGCAAGCGAAAGGCTTTCACTCCCCTGTCCTGCCCGCAGAGCGCGCAGCAAGAAAGCGCACTGCACCCACATGCCCAGAGTCACGGCCAGCGCGGGGGCCGCAATTTTTCCTTCCAGAGTATGAACCAGGAAGACGCCCGCCGCAAGCGTGGCCGCCACAGCCCACAGGGCGCTCAGGGAGGTGGCGCGCAAACGCCCCAGCGCGTTGCAGGCGGAAAGCAGACAACGGTTGGCGGCCAGCGCGGGCAGGCCGCAAACAAAGGCGGCAAGGGCCTGGGCCGTATCGCGGACGGCAAGGGCGTCAAAGGCTCCGTGCCCCAGCAGGCCCCGCACCAGATGCGGCCCCACGGCCCACAGCCCGGCAGCGGCGGGCAGGCTGAACAACAGGCTGAGGCGCAGCGCCGTGGACAGGCGGGAAGCGAAAAGGGCGTGCTTTCCCTCTGCGGCCAGCGCGCTCAAAAGGGGCAGGCTGGCTGTGCCCAGGCAGACGCCCACCAGCCCCAGAGGCAGTTCCAGCAGCCGCTCGGCGTAGTAGAGCGCCGCCGCCCGGCCTTGCCCCAGACTTGAGGCCAGGGCCAGAGCCGCCAGCATGCACAGTTGCGGCGCAGCAGCCCCGGCAATGCCGACGGGCAGCCGCGCGAGGCAGCGCCAGGCGGTTTTGCCCGCTCTCTGCGCCGACAGGGGATCAGGGCGGGCGCACGGTCGGGGCAGCAGGCGACGCACGGCCAGCCACTGCGCAAGCCACTGCACAAGCCCCCCGCAGAGCATGCCCAGAGCCAGCCCCGTGGCAGGCGGCACAAGGCCGAGCGCGGCCGCGCCCGCCAGCGCCAGCATGCTTGTGTTGAACAGTCCGGGGGAAAGAGCGGGCAGCCAGAACACCCCTGCGGCGTGCAGCAGCGCCATGCCCAGAGCAGCCATGCCTGCGGCCAGCGCGTAGGGCAGGCAGATGCGCAGCAGACCGACAACCATTTCCTGCTCCGCAGGTCCAAAGCCCGGAGCCAGAAGCCGCGCCAGCCAGGGGGCCGCAGCCAGACCGCACACGGTCAGCGCGCCCAGCACAAGCCCCAGCCGCACGGCCAGCGCGCGGGCCAGCAGGGGCATGTTTTCCTTTTCTTCCTGCCCCTGACCACGGGCAAGACAAACCATGCTGGCCGTCAACGTCATGGACAGCGTGCCCTCGCCCAGCATGCGCCGCAGCGCATGGGGCAGGCGCATGGCCGCCACCAGGGCGTCGGCCGCCGCGCTGCCGCCCAGAAGCCAGGCCATGACCATATCGCGGGCCAGACCCAGAACGCGCGAAAGCAGGGCAAACATCGCCAGCAGGGCCGCTGTGCGGGCCAGTCCGCCGCAAGACGCGCCTGTGGGCTTCGGGCGCATGGGCTATGCTCTGTGCGGGTCCGGTTCGGACTTCCAGGCAGCCACGGCCGCGCGCACGGCCGCATCCTGCTCTCCGGGCATGGGCTTGAAGTCCTCGGCAAAGACGTGCAGCCGCGTGCCCCCGCGCGGCGCAAAAAGCCCCCTGACGCGGCACCAGCACGGCGCCAGCACGGCGCGCAGATCGTCCAGAATATTGTTGGTGATGGTTTCCATGAAGGACTGGTGATTGCGGTAGGCGAACATGTACAGCTTGAAGCTTTTGGACTCCACGCAGAACCTGTCGGGAATGTATTCCGCCACGATGACGGCGCTGTCGGGCTGGCCCGTCACCGGACAGAGGGACGTGAATTCGGGAAAAGCGATGCTGATGATATAAGGACGTCCGGGAAAGCAGTTGGGAAAGGCTTCCAGCAGGCCGCGGTGCGGGCCTGCCTCCGGGGCCGTGAGCCGTCCTGAACCGAGGATTTTCAGATCATCCGTCCTGTCCTGACTGCGGGTGGTCATGGAACTGCTCCTTGCTGGCACATGGGCTGTATATATCGGCGCATGGGTTGTCTTGGCATGTGGGCCGTGTCGGCACGTGACCGCCTTGCGCGGCGCACGGCATGCGCACTTGTAACCCATTGCGCTTGCGGCTACAATAGAAGGTCAGGCCGCGCGACCACACAAGGGGGATTGCCTGTGAACATTCTGCTGCGCCTGCACTCCTGCGCACAGGGAGAAATTCTGCCCCTGCTGCCCGCAGCCGCTCCCGGCCGCGGCCACCGGCTGGAGGAACCGCCGGACGCGCCGCCGCCCCTGGACGCGGGCACCGGCCTGCACAACGCCGGGGGCAGGCTTCAACTCCGGGTTGTCGGCAGGTTCTGGCTGCCTCTGGCCCATGCGCCCCATGCGGCATCCTGCCCCCTGCTTCTGGCTCTGGACGATCTGCCGGAAGGGCCGCAGACCCTGCGTGCGCGCAAGGACGGCTACAGCCTGGCCTGGATCACCCTTTCGGACAAGGGCGCGCGCGGCCAGCGCGAGGACACGAGCGGCCCGGCCATTGCCCGCATCGCGGGCGCGGCCCTGCCCCTGGCCCACAGCCAGGGATTTCTGCTGCCCGACGAGCCGCGCCCCTTGCGCGCCCTGCTGACGGAGCTGGCCCTGGGCCAGGGATATGACCTGATCTGTACCACGGGCGGCACAGGCCTTGCGCCGCGCGACATCACCCCGCAGGTGACCGCCGCCCTGCTGGACGCGCCCCTGCCGGGCCTGACGCAGGCCATGCTGGCCGCCGGTCTGGACAAGACGCCGCACGCAATGCTCTCGCGCGCGTGCGCCGGCGTGCTGGGGCAAAGCCTTGTGCTCAACCTGCCGGGCAGCCGCAAGGCCGTGGAAGAAAATCTGACCGCCGTGCTGCCCGCCCTGCCGCATGCCCTGGCCAAGCTGCGGGGCGACGATGCGGACTGCGGCCGCTGACAAGGAGAAATCATGCGCGCTCTCACCTGGTCCACCCCTTTCGGGCAGTTTGCCGACATCTGCCGGATGATCAGGATCGAACACTCCATCTTTGCCCTGCCCTATGCCTGGGCCGGTGCATTTTTGACAGCCGGGGGGCTTCCTCCGGCGTGGAGCCTGATTTTTCTGACCCTGGGCATGGTCGCGGCGCGCTCCTTTGCCATGGCCTTCAACCGGCTGGTGGACCTGCCCTTTGACCGCGATAATCCGCGCACGCAAAACCGCCCGCTGGTCACCGGGGCCGTCAGCGTGCGCCAGACGTGGGCCTTCTGCGCCCTCATGGCCGTACTTTTTGTGGCGTCCTGCGCGGCGCTGAACGACGTCTGCCTCTGGCTCTCCGTGCCCGCGCTCCTTTTTTCCGCCATCTACAGCCTGCTCAAGCGCTTTACGCCCCTCTGCCATTTCTGGCTGGGCGCAACCCTGGGCCTGGCTCCGCTGGCCGGATGGCTGGCGGTCAACCCGCAAGCGCCCGGCCTGGCGCACATCCTGCTGTTTTTTGCCGTTACCTTCTGGGTGGCGGCCTTTGACATCTATTATGCCTTTCAGGACATGGACTTTGACCAGGCTTTCAGCCTCTATTCGGCCCCGGCCTCCTGGGGGCCGGAAAGCGCGCTGCGGATGGCGGCTTTTTCCCACACCATGACCGCCATTTTTCTGGTGCTGGCGGGGCTGGCCGCCAACCTGTCCTGGCCCTGGCACGCCGTCTGCCTGCTCATTGCCTGCGTGCTGCTTGCCGAACACCGGCTCATGCGCCCGCAGGATCTGCGCCACGTCAATACGGTTTTTTTCACCCTCAACGGCCTCATTTCGCCCGCAGTGCTGGCAGGCGTCCTGCTGGGCATCTGCTTCTAGGCCCGGAGAAAGGCCATGCCGCGCAAAAAGCAGTTTCAGTGGGACGCGGCGTCCCCTGAGGGGCACAGTTCCGACACTCCCAGCCGCTCCGAAAAAAAACGCCGCAGCCACGCCCTGCAAGGCCTGGGCGAAGAACTGGCCCGCCTCGGCGCACAGGAGCTTGCGGCCCTTGACCTGCCCCCGGATCTGCTCGAAGCCCTGCGGCTCCATGCCCGCATCAGGGATCACGAGGGACGCCGCCGCCAGATGCAGTATATTGGCCGCCTCATGCGCGATCTGGATCCGGCCCCGGTCCGCGCCGCGCTGGAGGCGGACAGGCTGCGCTCTTCAGCGGCCACGGCAGCCATGCACCAGGCCGAACAGTGGCGTGACCGGCTGCTGCATGCGCCCGATGCGGAACTGCCGCAACTGCTGGAAGCCCTGCCGGGCAAAGAGCCGGAACAGGGCGCGAAGACGGGACAAGAAGATTTGCCGGATCTGGTGCGCGCGGCGCGCGCCGAACTGGCCGCCCAAAAGCCGCCCCATGCGCGGCGGGCCTTGTTCCGCGCGCTGCACCGTCTGCTGACCGCATGAAAGTGCCGCTTTTTTTGCAGAGAAAAGATTGACGGGCACCTGCCCATTGAGATAATATTATTCTTCGTTACCAATGCCCTTGTAGCTCAGTCGGTAGAGTGCATCCTTGGTAAGGATGAGGTCACCAGTTCAATCCTGGTCAAGGGCTCCAGAATACTTCAGAGGCTTGTGCATTCTTTGGCACAAGCCTCTTTTTGTGCCGGGTGGCCTGTTTCGGGGCTGGGGTCTACACCCAAAAGAGGGGCGGGATAGAATGAATGCTCCACCGGCTAAAGCCGGTGGTATCGGAAACAGCTAAAGCTGGCGATTGCGGATGAAATCCGCCGACAGCTTGGCGGGTTGGCAAAAG
>NZ_RQYH01000036.1 GCF_003860215.1 Desulfovibrio sp. OH1186_COT-070
TCGCTACGCGCTATGCAAAACGAAGCCTTTCCTTCCTTGCCGCCGTGCAAATCAGGTGCATCTCATTGTGGGCAACAATAATTTGACGACACTATCTAATCCCTTTTCAATTCAGGTCTATTTCTACAGCTACACCGGGGGAACTCGTGTGGTGGATGCCACGGGTCTTAATCCCTTTTCAATTCAGGTCTATTTCTACGCTGCTGCCCTCAATCCTGATTGTGATCAACGTCCTGGCCGCGTCTTAATCCCTTTTCAATTCAGGTCTATTTCTACCTTCCTAATGCTCTGAAGACGGAAGCTGTAGTTACAGCGAAGTCTTAATCCCTTTTCAATTCAGGTCTATTTCTACATTGTAGTTACAGCTAACTACAGGGAGTGGAGGCATATCTTGTCTTAATCCCTTTTCAATTCAGGTCTATTTCTACCTGGGAGGCAGCGACCACGTTGGGAGCAAAGTACACAGGGTCTTAATCCCTTTTCAATTCAGGTCTATTTCTACAGAAGGTGGTGACAAAGATGGTGTTTGCAGGAGCCTTCGTCTTAATCCCTTTTCAATTCAGGTCTATTTCTACGGTCAGGCGGTGGCGCGCCGGATCGTAGGGGCTGCTGTTGCGTCTTAATCCCTTTTCAATTCAGGTCTATTTCTACCCCGGATTTTATTCCCTTCAACATGAGCAAGCTGGCGCTCGTCTTAATCCCTTTTCAATTCAGGTCTATTTCTACACGCGGGGAAGGGCAGTCTGCATCGAATCAACTCTATTCGTCTTAATCCCTTTTCAATTCAGGTCTATTTCTACAGTGCGAGGTCCATCCTTAACGCCAATTCCCTTGCCCTGTCTTAATCCCTTTTCAATTCAGGTCTATTTCTACTGTCGTGATGTGGTATATTCGGTACTCCGTATGGTGAGGTGGGTCTTAATCCCTTTTCAATTCAGGTCTATTTCTACTTATTACACGGATTGGTGGGGTGAAACAGATGCGCTTGTCTTAATCCCTTTTCAATTCAGGTCTATTTCTACACCAAGTAGTGAGACACCGAATCGGTGTGTCTGTCACAGTCTTAATCCCTTTTCAATTCAGGTCTATTTCTACGTGGTACACCAGCTATGTCTCCACTGGAGAATGCGGCTCTCGTCTTAATCCCTTTTCAATTCAGGTCTATTTCTACGTGATTATCGCTGGCTTGCTTCCGAGCTTTTCGAGATCGTCTTAATCCCTTTTCAATTCAGGTCTATTTCTACGATGCGCACAATATGTACGGGTTTCTGGGCGACCAGGCATCGTCTTAATCCCTTTTCAATTCAGGTCTATTTCTACGCAAGCAAAACCCACTATTTCGATGATGCCCAAAGTCTTAATCCCTTTTCAATTCAGGTCTATTTCTACGGTCAGATCTACAACAAGGTGGTCAACTTCCTCAACGTCTTAATCCCTTTTCAATTCAGGTCTATTTCTACCAGGAACAATTCGTAAAAAACCTGCGGTGGGCTCATAAAGTCTTAATCCCTTTTCAATTCAGGTCTATTTCTACGTCCTGACATGTCCTCCACCATGTCAGTCCTGTGGACAGTGGTCTTAATCCCTTTTCAATTCAGGTCTATTTCTACGTAGAGATACCACCCAGTATACCACCCAAAATACCGTTTGTCTTAATCCCTTTTCAATTCAGGTCTATTTCTACCGGCCGTGAGCACCACCATGCCGCCCGGCAGACCCGTGTCTTAATCCCTTTTCAATTCAGGTCTATTTCTACCCTCGCGGAGCTTCGGGAGCTGTGCCGCCGAAAGGACATCGTCTTAATCCCTTTTCAATTCAGGTCTATTTCTACATTGCTGTACTGGAGATGTTTCGCAAGACCATGGTTCAATGTCTTAATCCCTTTTCAATTCAGGTCTATTTCTACACATCGATTTCACTGGTCTTGTCACCCAGATTGGCTTCGTCTTAATCCCTTTTCAATTCAGGTCTATTTCTACCAGAAGCGATGTCCGTGGTCACGCTGATGGAGGCCTTGCGTCTTAATCCCTTTTCAATTCAGGTCTATTTCTACCCAGCGCGTCCACGGCCACAAAGCTCAGGGCGGTTCGGGTCTTAATCCCTTTTCAATTCAGGTCTATTTCTACGCAAATGCGTCATGCCCTTGGAGTCCACGGGCGACCATACGCGTCTTAATCCCTTTTCAATTCAGGTCTATTTCTACGCCGCAGTTGACATTTTTCCGTGGAGAGGGGCAACGTCTTAATCCCTTTTCAATTCAGGTCTATTTCTACATAGTTACACCCGCGAAGCAAGAGCTTCGCAAACGGCAGCGTCTTAATCCCTTTTCAATTCAGGTCTATTTCTACACACAATCTTTAGCTAGGACAACGAATGCGAGTTTGTGTCTTAATCCCTTTTCAATTCAGGTCTATTTCTACGGCGGCAAAATTTGAGATAACAAGCTCAAGGGCAAGGGTCTTAATCCCTTTTCAATTCAGGTCTATTTCTACCCCTCCGGGAGCGTTTGAATGCCGACGCCACCTACCAAAGTCTTAATCCCTTTTCAATTCAGGTCTATTTCTACGCCGCAAACGGCACATACCAACCGCCAGTATTTGGTCTTAATCCCTTTTCAATTCAGGTCTATTTCTACTTCCAACTACTTGCGTCCTAAACAAAAAACTGCTTTGCGTGTCTTAATCCCTTTTCAATTCAGGTCTATTTCTACAAGTGGGGCGAGCGCACATTTAGGCCGCCGACCGCCCGCGTCTTAATCCCTTTTCAATTCAGGTCTATTTCTACGAGCGCAAATGGCTGAAATTATTAAAGAACTACGAGAGTCGTCTTAATCCCTTTTCAATTCAGGTCTATTTCTACTTCGCCTTCTGGAAGCCCCGCCAGTTGCGGCTTTGCGGGGCATTTTTCGCGGATCTCGCGACATTGGCTCGTCATGAGGGCCCATTTTTGCATCCTCCCTTGTAACATGTTGATCTGTTTATCAAAAATTGTGCGCGGGTCTTGCGGAGCCTTCTTCACACATATCAAGCATTTTCAGCGGGTTAACAATTTTGCCCAATTTTGGCCCGACACCCGCGCAAAACAGCCCGAACGCTCTCTCTCCTTCTGTTGCAGGTTACCCCAATGCCCGAAAAAAGCAAAGCCTGCCCGAGTGAACCGTGACGCGCGCCGGGGGCAACGCCTGGAATGACGTCCCACGGTCCAATGGGGGGGCAGGTTGAAGGCCAGCCTGCCGCGGACAGAGCCTTTGCGTGCTCAAATGACGAGCCAGCGGGGAGACTTTACGGAAAAGCACACCTTGCCCATCCCGAATTTTTTGCCCTGGCAGTCGGCACACAGCGGAAAAATCTTGATGCCGTCCTCCTCAAGGTCAATGATGGCAGCCAGACGGCGCAACAGTTTCTGCAACTGCCGTTCATCCAGGCGCAGCTCGAACACCGATTTCTGCACCCGCTGCCCGTAGTCGGACAGTACGCGCGTCACCCTTTGCAAGCGGCGGGCATTGGGGGGATTACACCCCCTCATTGCTGTCCGGCTAATCCACCAAGTCTAACAAACTGAGGTTATAGGGATTTTCATTTTTTCGTCGTCGGGGATTCAGGAGTTCCTCCAGCGAAGCCGCACCGAGCAGGTTGAGCTGGATGAGTTGGAAAAGCTGCTGCACGGACAGCCCGGGGCGGCTGAGGAATTTCTGGTACGCAAGAAGCAAATAGACCGTCAGGGCCGTGTAGATCTGGATCAAAACCGCGTTTTCCGAGTTGCCGACAAAGCTCTTGATGCGCAGATTTTGTTTGATTTCCTTGAAAAAAAGCTCGATTTTCCAGCGCTCTTTGTAGATGTCGGCGATGGTTTTGGGACTCAGGCGGAAGTGGTTGGTCAAAAATTCGTAACGTTTGCCGCTTTCCGGGTCCCGGTAACCGATACGCCGCAGGCGCAGGGACGTTTTCCCGCTGATGACCTCGATAACGTGGTCGGATGTGACGCCGGTTTTGCGGTTCACCGGGCGGCGCTCCAGAAGTTTGTACACGGCGTTGCGCTTGAGTCGGGTCACGAAAAAGATGCCTTTTGCGCCGAGGGTCCGGAACCAGGGATAGCTGATGAAACCTTTGTCGAACACCACGATGGAGCCCTTGGGCCGCTCCAACGCTTTGGCTGCGCGGCTTTCATGGGTTCTGGCGTCCGTGACGGCCGCGAAGGCCGGGATATGACGTCATGGTCCAGCACGGTGTGCATCTTGATGCCGCCTTTGGCCTGCCGGAACGATGCCCAGGGAAAAAGCGACAGGCAAAGCTTGATGGTGGTGGCGTCCACGCTGAACAGCTTGGATTTGAAGCGGAACTTGTGTCCCGGAGTTTTTGCCGCGCACAGACCGTACATTTCGGCGAACAGATCCTGGAAAAAGCCCACAGGCCGGGAGTTGTTGGCGTCGGCAAATGTGGAGCGGGCCACGGCTTTCAGGCCCCAGTGATACAGGCGGTTCCCGGCCGCGCTCAGGCACCGCAGGCCATCGCGCATGGAGCGTCTTGCGGCAAGCTGGATGAAGGCCAGAACGGTGAACTGCTCCTTGAAGCCGAATTTGCGCGATGAACGCCCTGTTTTGTGTCGGTGTTCGAGCTTCTGGAAAACATGTCTGGGAATGACAGCAATGAATCAACAAAGAAAAAAATTCAGAGCACCTGATGCCCTGACAAATGCTGCAGAAGAGTTGAAAAAATTGATCGGAAAAAAATTCAAAAAATCAGCGGTTCCCGGCTTATTGCCCCGCATTTGCGCATAACCGGGGAAAACAAATCAAAAAGTTTTGCTGTGCTGATAAACGGGGCAAGAGCCTTTTTGGAGAACGACCGAACAGATTTGTGAGATGACATCCGGATGCCGCAAATGCGAGTTGGCGGAGGAAGAGGGATTCGAACCCCCGGACGGCTCACACCGTCAACAGTTTTCAAGACTGCCGCTATCAACCAGCTCTGCCATTCCTCCGCGCTCCGCCGCAGCCATTGCCGGACATCATTAGTAAGTTATTCCCCCAAAATACTCAAACAAAAAATTCTCCCGCTACTCGCTGTACACGGCCGTTCCGTCCTTCACTTCGATGGTGACGATCTGCGACATGGCGGAATTGTTCTGCACGTCCGTCATTTCAAACAAAAACATGAACTGTCCGTCGCCCATGTCCGTATCGGCAAAGACGATGTTTTCGCCAAGGGTAAAGGTGTCCGCCTCCATTTCCTGAAAATCCGCATGGTCATCGTCCACGGGCATGGCCAGGAAAATGGTGGTGATTGTGTCGCCTTTTTTCAGGCTGATGAGCGCCTTGTCCATGATATTTTCGTCATGCAGGCGGCGCGCGCCGAGAATTCGGTATTCCTCCTTCGCAAAGTCATAGACCACAAGCAGATTGCAGCGTACGCCGTTGAGCTTTACCGGGACGGCATAGTGGTTGCGCGCCTCATCCTGATGCGTGACTTCCATGTACACCAGATGTTCGTTCAAGGCGGCCCACCGCCCCTGAAAATTGTCCTTGAAAACGCCGTTCTCCCAGTCCGCCTCCATATCCGCATCTTTTCCCAGCAGCACGACAAGATCGTCTTCCAGGTCGAAGCAGGCGAGGTAAAACTGCACACTGTCCAGATGCCTGACACGCTCAGGACCGAGGTCAAGTCGCGCTTCGCCGCCATCGCCAACAGTGACGCGAAAGTCCTCCAGGGAAGAAATGTCCAGTTGCCGTAACGGCGCCACTGAGGCCGCCACAGCGTTGACGGCCGGTTCCATCAGCAATATGGCGTTGGCGGGAGCCTGCCCTTCCCGCCTCTGCCCCTCAAAAACGGCCGACAGGGCCGATTGCAGGGGAAACCAAGGGTTCTGGGCATCGCTCGGCCCCTGATGCCCTGTGGGCGGGCCATGCGGAGGACGCGAACCTCCCTCCGGCGCCGCACTTTGCCCTTCCGGCGCGGCTCCTTCCGGAGCGGGGGCATCGTCTTCGAGCGTCCGGGAGATGTCCGCGGAGATACGCTCAAGGTGCGCCACGGCGCTGTCCGCATCCAGAAAACCCAGCTGGAGCCCGTTGAGAACCAGAAAGGCGGTGATGTTTCCGGTCTGCATCATGGAGGCGAATCCGCCACTGTCGCCGTCAAAGGGATAGTAGACGGAAAGGCCGGACGGAGACCGACAGGGGCCGTGAACCTCATGGACGACCGCTTCGCCCAGAGCATCCAGAAAGTATTTCGCAAACTCCGGCAGAACTTTTTTCAGCCGCCGCACCAGAGCGCCGGCATCCACCATGTTGGTATACCCTTCCACACGGGAATTCACATAATTTTCCGAAGCCTTGGCCTGCCTGCCGTATGCGGCGTAAAAACTTTCGTTGTCCATGGCAACGGAAACAGCCTCAAGCCCCAAGGCGTTCCAAGTCAGGTTGAGCAGGGGAATTTTTCCCAGATCCACAAGGGAAAGCGTCGCATTGTCTTCCGTACCAGCCTGCCTGCACCCGTCAAGATATGTGTCGCAAATGATTCTGCCCAGTTTTTCCGGGCTCATGGACGTGTCCGCACCCAATGCCCCGGTCCAGGCAGCATAGCGCCAGCCGTTGGCAGGCTCCATTTCCTGCGAGGCCACCATGTATCGCGCAAAGCCGTTCACGGCCCCGGCGGTGTCCAAAGTCGCCATCAGGCAGGCGTCAAAGCCGATGATGTCAAAAGGCGGCCTTTCAACGGAGGCTGTGTACACCCGTGCGAAAGAATCCCTGATCTCTTTGAGAGATAACGCGTCAAAGGAAAAATTCTGGTCGTTGGCCACACCGCCGATGCTGCCGCCGCCGTGATCCCAGAAAATGAAGACCTGATGGTCCGCGCTGTGGTTTTCTTTGCAGAAGGCGAGAAAGGACGTCAGGTTTTCCGCGTCGCCCATGTTGGCCTGCGGCAGGCTGGCCTCCTTGTGGAGCCTGCCCCCGCGGTAGACATGGCGTTCGATATTTCCGGCGCTGATGCCGTATCCGTGCCACTTCCGGGCGCCGCCCGTCTGGATGACCACGCTCACATTGTCCGGCAGACGGGCGGAAAGCAGTTCCTCCAGATCGGCGGAAGCCGCGCCGAAATCCGTTTCCAGATCGCTGCCGCACAGATACCAGTATATGGCCCAAGTTTCCGCAGCATGGGCGCGGGCCGGGCACAAAAACAGCAGAAACGCGCAGACCAGCCAGAGACGCGCGGTCCAATGTCCCGGAGAGCGGATACGGAGCCTGGAGGCGCTCATTTCAGAAAAATCATGGGAATGCCTATCTGGAGCAGCACTCCCAGCGCCAGGGCCAGCCAGCACGCGGAGCCGGAGTTTGCGGGCTCCTGCTCCCGCCGCAGGGCAAGCATGCCCTGCACCGTGCGCTTGAGCGGCCAGAGAAGCAAAAGGAACACCCATGCGCACAAAAAAACCACCAGCGCCTTGCTGCCCGGAACCGCCCAGAACTGCTGCAGCATTTCCATGGGCGGCTGGCTTCCGGGAGAGAGCGCTTCAAATTTTTCCACAATGGCGGGGTCGCTTCCCATCCAGGCCGCAACACCCACAACGCCCGCAATGCCCAGCACGGCGAGCAGCAGGTTCAGCCACACTGTATTTATCTGCCACTGGGCATGGGCGCACGCTACGACATCTTCCGCCCTGCGGGCGCGGCCGCGCAGATAATACGCCAGAGCCAGCGCGGCCGCGCCGGCCCCCAGAAGCACCCCCCAATACAGCGCAAAAGAAAAAAGAAAAAGCAGGACATAGCCGACCCACAGGGAATTTTTCATGCGCGTTTCCTCCATATGCCTTTTTGCGTTGCGCGGTTGCGCCTGCAACCTGCGGCATGTCATATCCTGTTTGCAGCCGTCAGGCATCACCCCTGCAGGTTGTTCGGAAATTTTCCGCGCCCCCGCGGGAGATATTCGGTCCTGACGGACTTTTGCCGCTCCGCTCTCACCCCGCAGGATGAGGGTGCGAGTCCGGAAGGCGGGGCCGCCACACCGCCACCGCACGGCCCCGGAAAGATATTCCGGAAAAGTACATGGCATGACCGCACCGCTTGATACCGTTTTGTCGGCCCCCCTGCGGGAATGCACGCCATGCCTTGCGGCAGGCAGGCGCATCAGCGGCGGGCAACGCAAGGACGTGGCACAATGTTTTCGGCCTGCCCGGCAGCGCCGGCCCGTCTGCCGCCGTTTTTTTTGCCTGCCTTGGCGCTTGCAAGAAAAAAAACAATACGGTACACAAGCCCTTTCCATCAAGCACACTCAGGCAGCGGCCCGGGGTGCCCGGTGGGACAGCGCGGGGCGCTGTCCGTTTTTTTGCGTCTTGGGGTGGTCCCTGATGCAGGCCGGGTTGCAGGGTCAGGGCCTGGGTGGAAGAACAACCCTCCCGGAGGACGAACATGGCCTATGTCAGCATGAAGCAGATGCTGGAAACCGGCGTGCATTTCGGTCACCAGACCCGCCGCTGGAATCCCAAAATGCGCCCGTACATCTTTGGCGCGCGCAACGGCATCCATATCATTGATCTGCAGCAGACGGTAAAACTGTTCCGCACGGCCTACGACAAGGTGGTGGACACCGTGGCCAAAGGCGGCAAGGTGCTGTTTATCGGCACCAAGCGTCAGGCGCAGGAAGCCGTGGCCACGGAGGCCGGGCGCGCTGGTCAGTATCATGTGACCAACCGCTGGATGGGCGGCACGCTCACCAACTTCGTCACCATCCAGAAAAGCGTGGAACGCCTGAAAAAGCTGGAAGGCATGTTTGCCGACGGCTCCATCGGCCGCTACCAGAAAAAGGAAGTCCTGCTGCTGGAGCGCGAGATGCACAAGCTGGAGGAAACTCTGGGCGGCATCAAGAACATGGATCGCCTGCCCCAGCTGGCCTTCATCATTGATCCGCATCGGGAAGACATTGCCGTCAAGGAATGCCGGAAGCTGGGCATTCCCATTGTGGCCGTGACCGACACCAACTGCGATCCCGATGTCATCGACTACATCATTCCCGGCAACGACGATGCCATCCGGGCCATCAAGCTTTTTGTGACCGCCTTTGCCGAAGGCTGCATGGAAGGCGAAGCCATGGGCAAGGACCGCAAGGGCGAAGTTGCCAACGCCGAGGAAGCCATGCAGAAGGCCGCGGCCCAGGAAGCTCTTGCAGAGGAATCTCCCGAAGAAGAGGCCGCCCGGTAAACCATTTTTTGCGGAACGCGGCATGAGGGGCGGTACATAACCGCCCCTTTCCGCCCCGGCGGCACCCGATGACAGACAAACTCCGGCCCCTGTGCCGGACAGCGTGGAGCATACAATGGCTATCAGCGCCCAAATGGTGAAAGACCTGCGCGACAAGACAGGCGCAGGCATGATGGACTGCAAGAAAGCCCTGGACGAAGTGGGAGGAGATCTGGAAAAAGCCATCGACTGGCTGCGCCAGAAAGGCATTGCCAAGGCCGCCAAAAAATCCGGCCGCGCCACCAGCGAAGGTCTGGTGACCGTGGCGGAGAGCGCCGATGGCATGCAGGTGGCCATGGCTTCCCTGCTGTGCGAAACCGACTTTGTGTCCCGTGGCGAGCAGTTTCAGGCTCTGGCTGCCCAGGTGGCCCAAACCGTTCTGGAAAAAAATCCCGCTGACGCCGCTGCCCTTGAAGCCGCTGTGGGCGATCAGGTGACGCAGCTCATCGCCTCTGTGGGCGAAAACATGCAGTTGGGCGCTTTTGCCCGCTACAGCAAAGACTCTGACCGCGATCTGGTGGGACGCTATATTCACGCCAACAACAAGATCGGCGTGCTGGTGTTTGTGCGTTGCGGCAAGGCGGAAAGCGCGGGCAAGCCCGAAGTGCAGGAACTGGCCAAAAATCTGGCCATGCAGATTGCCGCGGCCAATCCCCTGGCCCTGGACGCCGCCAGCCTGGACCCTGCCGTGGTGGAGCGCGAACGCGAAGTCTACCGGCAGAAGGCGCTGGAAGAAGGCAAGCCCGCCCAGATTGTGGACAAAATCGCCGAAGGCGCGGTCAAAAAATTCCAGAAGGAAGTCTGCCTGCTGGAACAGCCCTTTATCCGCGACGACAAAAAGAGCATCGCGGACGTGCTGCGTGAAGCGGGCAAAGCCGTGGGCGACGACCTGACGGTCACCGCATTCTCGCGCATCCAGCTCGGCGCGGAATAGCGCGCTCTTTTCCCCAACCTCAAAGCGCCACCCCTGCTCTGCACGGGTGGCGCTTTATTGACGGAGCCTGCGGGCTTCCGCCTACGCTTCATACAGCAACGCTGTCCGTCAACGGATAAACGCACCTTTCGCCGTTGACCACAAAGCTGTATCGGATCTGGCTGGCGGCCTTGAGCATATTGGCTACGGAGCAGTATTTCACGGCTCCCAATTCAAAAGCACGAAGGAATTTCTTTACGGTCACCCCTTTGCCCTCAATCACATATTCCACATTGATCTCTGTAAAAATCTGCGGAATCTCCTCACGGCGCACGGCATCTACCCCAATATGAAACTTCGTGAAAGGAATGCGCATCTTGTTCAGCGCGTGCCCAACCTCGATGCCGGTGCAGCCCGCCAGTGAAATGAGCAGCAATTCCATGGGCCGCACACCTTCATGACGCCCCCCGTAGATGGTCGAAGCATCCATAATGACGGAGCGGTTTTCGGAATCTTTCCCCTCAAACACCATATTCCCTTTCCATTCAACACGAATTGTGGACATGGCAACCTTCCTTCACAAAATGGTATGTTGCGGGCGGTCAGTGCTGAGAATCAACGCGATCCAGGCAAAGAGCACGGCCAAAAAAGCTGTCATGCCCCATAGCCCGGTTTCGTACAGGCGTGTTCCGGCTGCGATCAGCACCACAAGCAATATCCCGGTGGCCAACAGAGAACCGTTGCGCAAAAGTGCTGCTCCGCCACGGGGATTGACCCATACCCATCCGCGCTCAGCCAGGGAAGCCACCGTTATGCCCAAAATATTGGCGGCCATGGCTACCCATACGGGATGAACCGTGAGATAAAAACTGTTGACTGCCCAGTCGCCCATCCAGTTCCAGACAAGCCCCGCTCCACATCCGGCCACCAGAGCAGTGACGGCGGCAAAAGGAGTAGCCACACCCCAGAACAATGCTGCCACCATGGGAGCGAATGTGGCTCCGTTGCGGGCAGTCCAGGCAAAAATATTCCACCATGCGGCCTGCTCGGAGCGCAGATACCCGAGAAGAATCATCAGTACCGTAAGGGCCAGTAACGCAAAGCGGGTAAAGCGAACCAATCTGTCGTCCGCAGCATCGGGAAACAGGGCGGAACCCACATCACGCCCCAAGCTTGTCGCGCCCGAAAACTGGCAGGGCGCACCCCATCCCAAAGCGCAGGCCCAGATACCCAGGGTGAACAGGCCGACAAGGGGCGCGGGCAACGTTTCCATCAGATACTTGGGAACAGCCACCAGACCTCGCCCAAGATTGGGCACAGCGATGGCGGCGGCAACGCCGACAAGGACACCCATGACAATGAAAATAACATTGAAACCCGCAGCGATGAGCAGCCCCCTGCGCCCTTCATCAGCACTCTTGCAGGAAAGAGACATCTGAAAGGCCGCCTGTGCCAACAAGACATTGATCAGAAATGTGCCGAACCATGCCAGGATCGTTTGCAGCCCCACGCTTGTCAGTCCGCCATATTTGGCGTTGGTTTGCAGAAACGCTGTCAGTGCATCGTAGCCTGGATTGACGTAGATGGCATAAATGGCCACGCCAAACATGGCCATAAAGACAAAAAAGTTGGCAGTCTGGGTCATGGCCACGGACCACATGCCACCCGCGCTCAAAAAAACATACATGAGGGCCGCGGTAATGACCACAGAAGCAAGCATGTCCAGTCCGGTGAGAGCATTGATGCACGAAGCGAAAGCGAGAGCGGTGGCTACGGACCACATGGGAAAGGTGATAGCCGTGATGGCTCCTGCAATTCCCTTGGCCATGCGCCCATATTTGTCGCCTATCAAACCGGAAATGGTGACCATCATTCTTTTGCGGAAGGGACCGATAAGCACCAGTGCGATGATAAGCACATGGGTCAGTTCCGCAACACCGTACCAAACAGCAGAAATTCCGGTGAGATACGAAAGTTCAAGAATCGCGATATAGGTGGAGCCGGAAAACAGGCCTGTTATGCAAAAGGCTACTGTCCAACGGCTGAATTGTCGTCCCCCCACAAAGAAATCTTCTCCGGCCTGGGCTTTTTTTCTGGCAATCTGGCTCATACCGATAAGCAAAAGCGTGTAGGCGAGGGCCAACCCGAACATCCAAAATGCCGCAGATGTCATGTTCACCTCCTGTCTGAAAACTGTTTGCAACACTGTTTGTCGCACTTGCCTGTCCAACAAGCGGGACAGTACCATCAACACTTTTCGGCTGTTACCAAGCTGCGCAGTGAACAGGTTTGAGGTGTGATTTTTTCCACCTGAAGCAAAGACTGTTCCAAAACCATCATACAATATCTATTTGATTTTATATCATAAATTTTGAATATTCCTGATTGGGTCCCTATGCCCCGCAAAAATGCGACCCTTGCGAGGAAAATACAACATCTTGTGATTATTGATACAATTTCAGAAAAAAGGAAATGGTTCAAAACAAAACCAGCGGTTTTGTTTTGAACCATTTCCCGCACCACGGGGTAAACGGGTCAAGAGACGCTTTTCATTCTGCCGCGTACGGTTCAGTTTTGAACCGAAAGCCCATGCTCTCGCATTTTGCGCAATAATGTCGCGTGCGATATCCCCAGTCGACGAGCCGCCGCACGAATACCGCCAGCGGTGGCCAATCCGGCCTCAAGGCATTGCCGCTCGAAGTGTTTGACTTGTTCACGCATGGAGGCGGTTTCCGAAAAAACGCTCCCGGCGGGAGCAATGCTCTCCCACACCGTGGCGCAGTTGCCCGCAGAAAGACTGGCTATGGTCAGACGTTCCGCGAAGTTGCCCAGTTCGCGGACATTCCCCGGCCAAGGATAGGCCAGCAGCATGCGCGCTTTTCCTTGGCTGATCTGATATTTCGTAGAGTATTTTTTGCCAAAAAGATTCAAAAAATGCTGCGCCAGCGGCAGGATATCTTCTGGACGCTCGCGGAGCGGGGGGATATTCAGTGGAATCACGTTCAGACGATAATACAAATCTTCGCGAAAGCTGCCTTCACGCACCATCTTGAGAAGATTTCGGTTGGTCATGGCGATAATGCGCACATCCACTCTGACCGGCTTGCGCCCGCCGATACGATAAATCACGCCCTCCTGCAACGCGCGCAACAGTTTGACTTGAAGGGAAAGATCCATTTCTCCCACTTCGTCAAGCATGAGCGTGCCCTCGTTGGCCACCTCCAGCATGCCTGCGCGACTGAAAGTGGCCCCGGTAAAACTGCCCTTTTCATATCCGAAAAGCTCTGCTTCCTGCAGGTGCTGCGGAAGGGTGCCACAATTTATCTGCACCAGCGGGCCGTTGCGCCGGGCACTGTGGCTGTGGATGTGCATCGCCAAAACTTCTTTTCCCGTGCCTGTTTCGCCGGTGATAAGCACCGTGGAGTCCACACTGCCCAACCCTTCGGCTTCTCGCAGCAGTCTTCGCATTGCCGGGCTGTGGGCTATCACTTTTTTGTTTTTGGGATAGGCCTCCCGAAATGCGGCAAGGCGCTGGCGAGTGCTTTCTGCTTCTTCCTGCAAGCGAAGAATTTCTGTCATGTCACGAGCGGAGAGTACGCAACGAAAAAGTTTTTTTGCCCCATCGAACAAGGGAGTCATGGTAAACACAACTTGCTTTCCGTTACAGTTTTTCAGCAGCAGGCTGTGGCTTTTTTCATGAGCCAGGGTTTTTTGGAGAAGACCTGCCATCGCCGACATGCCCGGAGAAGACGGAGAAGAAATACTGTCACAATCCGGTAACAAGCTGCGGATTTTGTCGTTATGAAACAGGGGATGCCCGTTTCCGTCAAAAATACTGACACCATCGGTGACGCAGTTGATGACTTCGCTCAACTCCTGATTGTGAGTATCGGCATTGCAAAAAGCCTTGTAAATCTTGTGTATCAACTCCTTTTTTGTCAAAACACCTACCAGTCTGTCACTGTGATCCAGAACAAGCATTCTGTCGATGGGCATACTGCAAGCCATACCGAATGTATCGTCATTGCGGATGCTCACCAAATCTGTGTCCATCACTTCGCCAATAGGCGTATCGAACGATTTTCCTTGACGCACTGCTTGTACAAGCTGAAATACCGTAAGGATGCCCCGCACTCTTTTTTGCCCATCCAGAATAGGCACACAGTTCACTCCATGCCGCTCGTATACCGGGAGAGCATCTTTCAGCCGATGCTCCGGCGTCAGCGTTTCGGGGTTGTCATGCATGACCTGCTCGACAAGCATTTTCTCTTCTGGAGAAGCACTCATGGATATCTCGTGTGCAGAGGGGGCGCATTCCCAAAGTTGCGACCACATATCAGGATTACAATCCGGGCGGCAAAAAAAATTCTCGCATATGTGCGTGCAAGGTTTGACATCACAAAGCAGCTATGCCGCGGGCTGGAAGACGGGCGGGAAAAGCCTGCAGAACTCTGCCCACAGTGAAGGGCAGCGTATTCTGGCAGGATGCAGAATCACCTGACGGAAGAGAGGCCCGGAAGCCTGTGGATCAAGCCCTCATGCCGCGCGAAAGTACCTTGAGGCCAGCGTTACTGCCCTCCGGCGTTTTTTTCCATCTTTGCCCAGGTATCGCGCAGGGTGACAGTGCGGTTGAACACAGCCCGTTCGGCGCTGCTGTCCTTGTCCTTGCAAAAGTAGCCCAAACGCTCGAACTGCACGCACTTTCCCGGTTCAAGGCTGGCCAGGGCAGGCTCCAGCAAACCGGAAGCGAGCGTCAGGGATGCGGGGTTGAGGCAGTCCAGAAAGTTCTGGCTGGCCGAAGGGTTTTCTGCCGCAAAAAGCTGGCCGTAAAGGCGGATGTCGGCCGGGAGGGCGTGGGCTGCAGAAACCCAGTGAATGGTGCCCTTGACCTTGCGCCCGTCAGGGCTTTGCCCGCCGCGGCTTTCCGGATCATACACACAGCGCAGTTCCGTTACCCTGCCCGATGCATCGGTCACGGCCTCGCGGCAGGTAACAAGGTAGGCGTAGCGCAGGCGCACTTCCGCTCCCGGCGACAGGCGGTGGTACTTTTTGGGCGGATCCAGCCTGAAATCATCACGCTCGATATACAGCTCGCGCGCAAAAGGCACTGTGCGACTGCCGTAGGCAGGGTCTTCCGGGTGGTAGGGCATGTCAAATTCTTCCATCTGGCCTTCGGGATAGTTTTCAATGACCACCTTGAGCGGATCCAGAACGGCCATGACGCGGGGAGCGTGGGCGTTGAGATATTCGCGGATGCAAAATTCCAGCAGGGCGTATTCCACCACGGAATCGGCCCTGGCCAGGCCGATACGCCGACAGAACTGGTGCAGGGCCTCGGGCGGCACCCCGCGCCGGCGCAGGCCGCTCAATGTGGGCAGGCGCGGGTCGTCCCAGCCGCTGACATGGCCTTCGCTGACCAGTTGGATGAGCTTGCGCTTGGAGAGTACGGTATGGGTCACGTTGAGCCGGGCAAACTCGATCTGCTGCGGATGGTACAGATCCAGCGTATCCAGTATCCAGTCGTACAACTCGCGGTTGTTGACAAATTCCAGCGTGCAGAGCGAATGGGTGATGCCCTCCAGAGAGTCTGACAGGCAGTGCGCATAGTCGTACATGGGATAGATGCACCAGTCTGTCCCTGTGCGGTGGTGCGCGGCATGCCGGATGCGGTACAGGGTGGGGTCGCGCATGACCAGATTGGGGGCAGCCATGTCGATTTTGGCGCGCAGCACGCGCTCGCCGTCGGCAAATTCTCCGGCCCGCATTCTCCGGAACAGGTCCAGATTTTCCTCCACGCTGCGGTTGCGCCACGGGCTTTCGCGGCCCGGTTCTGTCAGCGTGCCGCGGTACTCGCGTATCTGGTCCGCCGAAAGGTCGTCCACATAGGCCTTGCCCAGAGTGATGAGTTTTTCGGCACAGGCGTAGAAGTGCGCAAAATAGTCGGAGGCATGGAATTGCCGGTCGTCCCATTGGCCGCCCAGCCAGCGCACGTCTTCGCGTATGGCGTCCACATACTCGGTTTCTTCCTTGGCGGGGTTGGTATCGTCAAAGCGCAGATTGCACAGGCCGCCGAACTCCGAGGCCACACCGAAGTTGAGGCAGATGGACTTGGCATGCCCCAGATGCAGATAGCCGTTGGGTTCCGGAGGAAAGCGCGTGTGCAGGCGGCCGCCGTAACGGCCGGAGGCCATGTCCTGCATGATGCGCGTGCGGATGAAGTCCACTCCGGCCTTGTCCTGCCCGTGGGATTCTGCGGTGGTTTGGGGGGCGCTGCTGTCAGAAGTCATGTTCCGCTCCAGAAGTCTGTACGCCGGGCGTGACCCGCCCATGCCTGTGGTTATGCGTCCGCCGGGGCCGGACTGTCGTCAGCCGGAGTGTCCGCCATGTCCTGCCGGGCCTGACGGGCGGCTTCCTGCTTGCGCTCGCGCGTGCCCAGGGGCCTGCGCGCCGCGAAATCCTCGTTGTGCTCCTGCCAGCGGGCAAAGACCAGAAAGCCCGTGTGCGCGTTCATGCGGTCTTCCGGCCGCAGGCGGTCGGCCACGGGCTTCCAGTGGCGCACAAGAATTTCGCACACCTCCACATGGGCAAAGGGGCCGCTCTCCATCCCCAGCAGCAGGCGGGAAACCTGATCGGTGGTGGGCAGCAGAAAGCCGAAGGCTGCGCCCGGCCGCACGGCCGCCACGGCCTGATCCAGATATTCCCACGGCGTGCGCACGTCCAGAAAAAGGGCGTCCGCACCGCTCACGGCAAAACCTTCGGCCACATCGCGCTGGTGCAGTTCCACATTGGCGCCCACGCCGGCCCACTCCAGATTGCGGCGGGCCAGCGCCAGAAATTCGGGGCGCGCCTCATGGCTGACAACACGCCCTGTGGGGCCGCAAAACCATGACAGGGCCGTGGTCAGGCTGCCGGAACCGCAGCCCGCTTCCGCAATGGTGCGCCCCGGCCCGGCGCCCAGGCGCAGGCAAATATAGGCGATATCCTTGGGGTAGATGATCTGCGTCTGGCGTTTGAGGCCCGTGAGGCGGTCGTGCAGCGTGGCTTCCAGCACCTGCACGGGCACATCCTGGCTGGTATACAGCACGCTGCCGAAATCCGCCGCAGCCACCCGTGCGGCAGGGAGGATGCCGTCATTGCTGTGCCAGTCCTGATTTTCCGTCAGGCGTTTGAGGTATCTGCGCCCTCCGGGGGTAACGTAGACAACAAGCGATCCGTAGGGAATCATGCGTTTCCTTGTTTTTCAGTATGGTGCGGCAAAAAGGATCAGAACATCTGGCGCATGAGTTCCTCGCCGTCGTCCGCCGTGGCCGCCACAGCACTGTCGCTGGTGCTGTCGCCCGTGGCCGCCATGCCCTGCATGGGCAGGTCGGTACGATAGGCCACTCCCTCGGACAAGGCAATGCCGGGCGGCATGGCAAAGTCATCGGCAGGATATCTGCCTTCCACCTCTGCACGGTAGTAGCGGAAGATGGGCGCCGCCGTGCGTCCGCCCTGCTCCTGCCTGCCCAGGCTCTGCACCTGATCGTAGCCCACATAGACGCCGGTGGACAGCCAGGGCGAAAAACCCACAAACCAGGTATCGCGCTCCTCATTGGTAGTGCCTGTTTTGCCCGCGATGACCCGCCCCTCGACTCTGGCCCGGCCCCCGGTTCCCGCAGTGACGACCTTTTTGAGCAACGTGCTCATGATATAGGCATTCTGCGGGCTGATGGCCTGCCAGTGCTCCACGTCCTGCCGGTAGATCTCGCGACCTCTGGCGTCAGTGATGGAGGTAATGATGCGCGGACGCACACCCAGGCCCTGGTTGGCAAAGGGAACATAGGCCTGGGTCATGTTCAGGGGCGAAACATCCACAGCCCCCAGGCTGATGGCCAGTTCGTGCGGAAAGTTGGGCTCAAGCCCCAGCGCCTTGGCCCTTTCCACCACATTGGCGATGCCCGTCTGCTGCGCCACGCGCACAGTGCAGGTATTGCGCGAAAGCGCCAGCGCCGTGTGCAGGGGAAGCTCGCCGCGATAGTTCTTTTCGTAGTTGGAAGGCCGCCAAACCTCGTTGGTGTACGGATTGACATAGACAAAAGGTGCGTCCAGAACAGTGGAAAAAGCCGTGAATCCGAAATCCAGCGCCGTGGAGTAGACAATGGGCTTGAAGCTTGAACCGGGCTGGCGCCGGGCCTGTGTGGCACGGTTGAAGTGGCTGTTGCCGAACTGGTAACCGCCGATGAGGGCCACCACATCGCCACTTTGGGTCTCCACCGAGGCAATGGCCCCCTGCACTGCGGGCTCCTGCTGCAGAAGCAGGGCAATGGCCTTGTCCTTTCGCGCGTTTTGCGGATCAAAGTCCACTGTTTTTTTGACTTTTGCTCCCTTGGGGCCGGTCTGCACCATCGTTTCCGCCGCCGCGCTGACCCAGACCACATCGCCAGGGGCCAGCGCCTGCCGGGCATCCCTGAGCGCAGGGGCCGCGGCTGCGGGCACTTTGGGATTGGGCTTTCGCGCCCAGGACATATTGGCAACAGGGATCACGCCCGTATAGCCCTGCCCGAGCTCCACGCGGGCCTCCCTGGCTTCCACGGCGCTGACCAACGCCCGAACCCAGTTGCCCCCCGCCAGATCCGAAGGGGAAAAGGAACTTTTTTTCAGAAAGTCCTGCTGCTTTTCGGCGTCAAGCTGTTCCAGCGGTCCCCGCCAGCCCTGGCGTTTGTCCAACTCCCGCAGGCCGCGCCGCAGCGCGTCGCCTGCTGCCGCCTGGTGAACGGGGTCCATGGCGGTCTGCACTCTCAGGCCAGCTTCGTACACAAAGTCTTCGCCGTACTTGACGGTTTCCACCCCCAGAGCCTTGAGGTTGGCCTCGGTGAAAAACTCGATGAGCAGGCGGCGGGCTTCTTCCAGATACCAGAGGGCCGCGCCGGAGGTTCCGTCGGGCATGCTCCAGTATACCAGAGGCTCCCTGGCGGCGGCTTCATATTCCTCCCCGCTGATCCATTGCAGGTCGCGCAGGCGTCCCAGAACATACATCTGGCGTTTTTTGGCTTCATCAGGGCGGCGAAAGGGATTGTAGGTGCTGGGCGCCTTGGGCAGCCCGGCAATGACCGCGCTTTCGGCCAGGGTGATGTCCGATGCGTGCTTGCCGAAATAGGTGCGGGCGGCCGCCTCCACGCCGTGGGCGTGTTCGCCCAGATAAATCTGGTTCAGATAGATGGTCAGAATCTGGTCTTTGCTGAAATTTTTTTCCAGTTGGTAGGCCAGCAGGGCTTCCTTCATCTTGCGGGTATAGCTGCGCTCGGAGGTCAGCAGAAGCTGCTTGACGAGCTGCTGCGTGATGGTGCTGCCGCCCTCGCCCTGGCGACCCTTGCGAAAATTGTTGATGGCCGCGCGAAAAATGGCCACAGGATCCACTCCCATGTGGCGGTAAAAGGCATCGTCTTCCGCAGCCAGAAAGGCCAGCGGCAGATGGCGCGACATGTCCTTGAGGCCGACGACAAAACGCTTTTCGTGGTACAGGGTTCCCAGGGTGGAACCGTCGCGGGCGAGGATGACCGTGGCCTGCGGCTGCTTGTATTCCGTAATGTGGCTGATGTCGGGCAGATCGCGCGACGCCCAGTAAAAGAGCATGGCCGCCGCGCCGCAGGCCAGCACGCCCCCGGCAAAAAAGACCGCCAGTGACCAGAGAAAGGTTTTTTTCAGAATCCGGCGCATGTTCATGGCAAAAGTTCGCCTTGTCGGGCATTGTGCGCCCGCGGTTTTCAGGTGCGCACGCGGGCTTTCCTCCCCTGCAGAGCGAAAGAGAGCAGCGGAAAGCCCCCGGCAGCGCGACTGTAGGACGGCATACCGCTTTTGTCCAGATCATGGCTCCGGACGTGTTTTTTCAGAGTTTTCCGCCCACGGCGAAAAGCTGCCGGAGATGCCGGAGGCGGAAAATGGCATCGTCACTTTGCGCCGTGCCCAGGCCCAACATGAGCAGCACGCGCGCCTTGGCCGCAGAAAGCATGCCGCCGGGGATGAAGTCGGCATATTCCTCCAGCGGCGTCACCGGGCCGGAGCCGGTGCGGCTGGTGCGCACCACGGGCAGCCCTGCGGTCATGCCGGTACGCAGTTCCCGGCAAATGCGCTGCGGCATGGAACCGTTGCCCATGCCAGCCAATACAATGCCCTGCGCCCGCTCCAGAGAATGCCGGGCCAGATCTTCGGGCATGCCCGCGCAGGCGTACAGAATGTCCACCCGCGGCAGTTCCGGCTGCCCTGTGAGGGCCGCACAGGCTCCACTGAGCGGCGGGGCATGCTCGTTGCCGTGATAGAAATGCGGCTCGCCGTTGATGACACGGCCCAGACAGCCGGACTCCAACGCGCGGAAGGCTTCCACATCCAGGGTAGACACCTTGACCGCCGCACGGGCCGCAAGGATGCGCCCGTTCATGACCAGCAGCACTCCGCGCCCGTATGCCGCCGGGCAGGCCGCCACGGCCACGGCATCCCGGATGTTGATGGGGCCGTCGGCACTCAGGGACGTGGCGGGACGCATGGCGCCGGTGAGCACAACGGGCTTGCCCGGCGGCAGAACAAGGTCGAGATAAAAGGCCGTTTCTTCCAGAGTATCCGTGCCGTGGGTCAGCGCCATACCGCAGAAGTCGGGGTTCGCCAGAATCTCCGCACATTTTTTGCCCAGCACCGCCCAGTCCTTGGGCGTAATGTTTTCGCTGGGCAGATTGCCCCACTGCACACCGGCGATGCGCGCCACGCCGTCAATGCCGGGCAGGCTTTCCAGCATGCGCTCCACAGGGAGCACACCGGCCTGATAGCTGATCTGCTCCAGCGGCGTGGAAGCCACTCCGGCGATGGTGCCGCCTGTCGCCAGCAGGGCCACCTGCGGCAGGGTGGAAGTCGATGCCATGATCTAGCCGAAATGTGCGCTTTCGCCGGGGCGCATGTCCACACAGGCACAGGACAGGCGCAGCTTTGCCAGCGCGGCCTTGAAGGCTGCGGTATTTTGCTCCAGCACGGGGAATGTGCCCCAGTGCATGGGAATGACCGCCTTGCAGCCCAGAAGCTTGCAGGCCAGGGCGGCCTGCGCGGCGTCCATGGTGAAGACGCCGCCGACAGGCAGCAGGGCCACATCAATGTCGTACAGGCGACCCCACAACTCCATGCCGCTGAAAACGCAGGTATCGCCTGCGTGGTAGACCACAAGGCCGTCGGGCATGCGCACGATGTATCCGGCGGGCGAGCCGGAGTCGCTGGAGTGAAAAGCCGGTGTCATGGTTACGGCCACGCCCTTGTGCTCCAGCGTGCCCCCCATGTTGAAGCCGATGCCGTTGAGAATCTGCCCGTCCGGAATCCCCGCCGCCGCAAGCTTGTCCGCCGTGCCCACGATGGCGCCCAGCATGGCTCCGGTGCGGCGGCAGAGGGCCACGGCATCGCCCACATGGTCGGCGTGGTCGTGGGTGACCAGCACAAGGTCGGCATGCCCCGCGCTTTCCGCGCTGTGCCCGCAGTCTTGGGAAAAAAAGGGATCAATGATCACCGATGCCTGCGGCGTGCTGATCTTGAAGGCCGAATGGCCGTACCAGATAATCTCGCTCATGGCGTGTCCTCATGTCCGGTAGTGCCTGCCCAGCGTTCCAGCCGGTGCGACAGGTGTATCTGATCCAGAATGCGGCCGCAGGTCTGGACAAGCATGGCGTCAAGACTTTGCGGCCGCAGGTAAAATCCCGGCGAAAACGGCATGATGACGGCGCCGGCTTCGCGCAGGGCCAGCATGTTGCGCAGGTGAACAGCCGAAAGCGGACTTTCGCGGGTAACCAGCACCAGGGGCAGGGATTCCTTGAGGGCCACGTCCGCCGCGCGCTGCACAAGATTGCGCGTGGCCCCGCTGGCCACAGCGCCCAGGGTGCCCATGGAACAGGGCACCAGCAGCATGGCCGCTGGCTCGCGGTTGCGCCGCCACCATGAGCCGCTGGCCGGGCCAGCCGCCAGATCGTCAGGCTGGTAGACCGTATGGGCGCAGGATGTCAGAATTTCCGGCCCTGCGCCGCACTCCGCGCGCAACACCGCGCATGCGCCGCTGGAAACGACACAGTGCGTCCTGACCCCGGGCATGCCCGCCAGAAGGCGCAGAAGACATGCCGCCAGGGGCATGCCGCTGGCTCCGCTGACGCCCACCAGAATATCGCGCATGCTTCCCCCTCGCGTGTTCGGACGCAACGCGCCGCCATGCCGCTGTTTGTAGCCGACAATCCCCGGACATGCAAATGCGCGCCCGGATCGTGCCTGGGAGATGCGCGCGGGCGGCATGCGCCTTGACAGCACGGAGCGCAAGGCATATCAAAGCATTCTGATGCGCCCGTAGCTCAGTTGGATAGAGCGTTGGCCTCCGGAGCCAAAGGCCACAGGTTCGAATCCTGTCGGGCGCGCCACCTGGCAGCAAGCCCTTGCGACACGACGCGCAAGGGCTTTTCTGCATGCAAATTTGTAATCCCCGGCATGAAACGGAAACGGGCGGCATGGGCGCTACTTTTGAATACATCTCCACAACTGGGGAGATTGCAGAGTGAAGATGCGGCAGGGCTGACTGCCAATTTTAAACTGGACGTGTCGTTAACTGTTGTTATAGCCTGTATTTTCAACAAGAATACCCTTGGGAAGGGAACCATGCCCAAACAGATCAAGACCACAATCCAGGCAAAAGGACTCAGTATTGCCTTGCACAGCACCTCGCAAGCTGACTACATTAGCCTGACGGATATTGCAAAATATAAAAGTGATGCGCCTGCCGATGTCGTGAAAAACTGGATGCGCTCAAGGGAAACCATTGAATTTCTTGGGCTATGGGAGCAGTTGAATAACCCGGATTTTAAACTGGTCGAATTCGACCAGTTTAGAGCCGACGCAGGGCGTAACTCGTTTGTTCTCTCCCCTCAAAAATGGATCGCGGTGACAGGAGCCATAGGAATCCAATCCAAATCAGGGAGATATGGGGGCACCTTCGCTCATGTAGATATTGCGATGGAATTTGCCTCATGGGTTTCCCCCGAGTTCAAACTTTATATAATCAAAGATTATCAGCGCCTCAAGAAAGACGAAAGCCATAAGCTGTCTTTGGCTTGGAATGCAAAGCGTGAATTGGCTAAAGTTAATTATCGCATTCACACTGACGCCATAAAATCTCATCTGCTACCAAAGCATCTTACCCATCAGCAGATAAATTTTACATATGCAAGTGAAGCTGACATTCTAAATATGGCATTATTCGGAATAACAGCCAAACAATGGCGTGCTCAACACCCTGATTCTGAAGGAAATATCAGGGATTATGCTGATATTTATCAACTTATTATCCTTGTAAATCTTGAAAGCATGAATGCTGAATTGATTAAACAGGGTATACCGCAGGAAGAAAGACTGGAATATCTCAATAATATGGCCATTGATCAAATGAATTCACTTATCAATAACTCATCTGTTCAGAAACTTAATTTATCTATATGTGATACGCCGCATACTCTCAATAAGGATAATCTATGATTGCACACGAACTGACAAATTTGAATGAATGCTCCACCGGCTAAAGCCGGTGGTATCGGAAACAGCTAAAGCTGGCGATTGCGGATGAAATCCGCCGACAGCTTGGCGGGTTGGCAAAAG
>NZ_RQYH01000037.1 GCF_003860215.1 Desulfovibrio sp. OH1186_COT-070
GCTTGAACGAAGTGAAAGCCAGCGTCATTTAGGCGCTGGCCGGTAATATGCCCTTATAGGGCTTGAGCAAACCACCCGCTATGCGGGTGGTTTTGATTTTGGCTGGCTTGCACGACACTTCAGATGAAATGCACCCCAAACCGCACATACGCCAGGCCCCGGCTGTGCCGGGGCCTGGCGTGAACCGCTCCCCCACGCTCCCGTGAGGGAGCGACTCCGGAAAAATTCCCTGCCCACCAGCGGCTCGACAGTTTCAATCCACGCTCCCGTGAGGGAGCGACAGTGTCTGATGTAGACTTGTATATTGCCAAATGAGTTTCAATCCACGCTCCCGTGAGGGAGCGACGGCAGCCCTGGTGTCTGTCATTGTTGCCATATGCGTTTCAATCCACGCTCCCGTGAGGGAGCGACTGTTATCTCTGTTTTCTTTTTGATAACGCAGTGTTGCATACTGGTTTTCGAGAATACGCCGTTCCAGCGCCTACAATCACACTCGCATCTCCTCAACATCAAAATTGTATGAATGCAATCAAAGAGATACAACCTTCGGGCACCTACCGGGGAAAACACGTGTGCTTGAGGTGCCCGCAAGCCATATCTGACCAAGGCATTGTCACAGAATAAGCGGCCCTTCTGGATCATAGGCTGCCTTGGCCCCAAGATGTTCCACCCGTTTTTTCCAGTTTGCTCCCAGATAGTAAAAACGCAGACTGTCTTTTTGTTCATCCATGCAGGCTGTCAGTTTCGCACGCAATGCAGTCCACTGGGCCGGATCCACCAGGCATTCAAATACCGAAAACTGCACACGTTGCCCCCAGCTCTCGCAATGCCTGGCAATTTGGCGCAACCGCTTTCTGCCTGCGGGATCTTGCGTGTTTACGTCATAGCTGATCAAGACCATCATGGCGTCACCGTATGACAAAGGGCGGATAGGCTTCCAATTCGCCCCGCACGTGCCGGGCAAGCAAGCGGCCTTGAGTGTACAGCACAAGCCCTATGGGCATGCGCTCCCGCAAAAATGGATGCTCCACCTCCTCCCGCTTGCGCTCCTGCCAAGCCACAATCACATCCTTACGGGTAGGCTCATCCATCACTACCGCTCCTGACTCCGTTTTCCTGAAGCCTTTTGGTTTGACCTGACCCCGGTTGACAAGGGTGCAGGCAAGCCTGTCGGCCAGATAAGGCCGAAATTCTTCCATCATGTCCAGAGCCAGACTTGGCCGCCCCGGCCGGTCACGGTGCAGGAAACCCACTGCCGGATCCAGACCGCATGTTTCCAGAGAACTGCAAATATCGTGGGCAAGCAACGTATACAAAAATGAGAGCAGGCAGTTGACCGCATCAAGGGGAGGGCGTCTGTTGCGTCCTGAAAACCGGAATGCCGGGTCAGCATTGGTTATGAGCAGAGGGAATGCACTGAAATAGGCGTGAGCGGCTTCGCCTTCAATGCCCCGCACCACATCAAGCGGCAAGCCTGCTTGCAGCCGCGCCATACCGGAGGCCAGGCGGGCGCAGGCGGCGTCAAGTTCGGGATGCGGCCGCTCGCGAGCCGTGCGCAAGAGAACAGTGCGGCAGTTGGCTATTTTCCCTATGGCAAGGGAACGCGCGATATTGGCCGCAGCTTCGGGGTTGTCGGCCATGCGGTATTGCTCGCGCCGCAGGAGGACGTTGCCGTGTGTCGGGCCGTGCATGGAGGCGAGAAAACGACCGTTTTCCGTCAGCCAGGAAACAGTAACCCTGTTTTCCGCACAGTGCCCGAGCAAAAAAGGACTGCACGAAATCTGACCAAAAAGAACAAGCCCGCCCAAGGTATGCAAGGGGATTTTCCCCTTGAGGGTTCCGCCCTGATGCACGGCAACACATTCTCCGTCCTTGGCGAGATAGCTTTCCTGCGTTGTGATATAGAGCGTATTGAGATACTGCTTCACGCCGACTCCCGCAAGGATTCAACATAGCGTAACGCGAATTTGCGCTTGCCCGTGCTCTTGGGCAGGCACTCCGCAAAAAGAGAGCAGGCAGCGCAACGATCATCGTCAACCGGCGGCGGTGTTGCCCGCAGGCGCAGCAATTCATGCACGGCCAGAGCCGCTTTGCAGACTTCATCACGCAATTCTTCAGAAAACAGCACTGTCTGCCTGCGTCGGGTTTTTCCGTAAAAGAGCGCTCCTTCCGGAATCGTGACCCTGAGCATCTCCTCCAGGCACATGCCCTGCGCGCACAACTGTACCCGATCCGCATTGTGCTTTTTGGGGCGACCCCGTTTGTATTCCACCGGATAGGGCGACCATGCGCCTTCGTGCCTATAAAATTCCACCATATCCGCCTTGCCGCTCAATCCGAGATGCGCTGAACGCAGCAAAAGGCCGGTGACGGTTTTCACGTTGCCGCGCGTCTCGGCCATGCCGCTGTCCGCCCTCTCGTGCAGCAACTGCCCTTCGGCGGTGTACGCATTTTCCGTCCAGATATCCTCCAGATGGATCAGCGCACACTGCCGGGGGCAGTAGAGGTAGTGCTGCAAGGCCGAAAGAGGGATAAAGTCGGCTTCGGAATACATGCCTGTCTCCCTGTCTGGAAAATTTGCGATTCAGGCGACGTTCCAGGCGCGTCCCGGCACAGCATCGCCTGCACGGCCAGCGGCCACACTGGGCCGCCAGCCCCTTTTTGCAGCTATGAACATTTTTTACAGTTTTTCCTCCAAGCTTACACCGGCAGGCATATTCTGCCTGTCCACTGTTATCGTATAGTCGGTGAATTCGCGGGGAGGTTGGCTGGCATCGCCCGCCCGCTGGACACTGATGCGTTCAAAAAGCGTGTGGGCCGGAGCATTGCCCAACGCTTCCGCATGCGTAAAGACAAAAAGTTTGCGGGCAGCCATTTCTCCCCTGCTTGCCGAACGGTCATGCTCGAACAGATTGCATAGCGCATCCCAGAACAGGTTCAGATCTTTCTGGGAAAACCCGGTTCGTTGCGCCAAAGGAGCAGAAACAAAGCCGTGAACGCGGTAAAGGGCATAGGGAATGATGAATTTGTTGCCCATGGTGCGGTTGTCGCCTTTTTGCGCATCGGCTTCTTTTTCCGTAGTCACGGCCATGCGGGTAATGCTGACTTCACGCGGGACTACCGGATGGCAACTTTTGGCAAAAGCAATCTGTACCGGGCCGCGAACCTGCCCGCAATTGGTGCCGGTACTCATGACCGCGCCGAACGTGCGCACATCGTAAAAGTTTTTGCACATCCAGGTTCGCGCCAAATCCACATCCCCGGCCTTTATCTTGTCTTTGGCCGGATCAAGACTCAGGGCCTTGTAGGCAAGATCGTGCTGCTGATTCAAAATAGCTTTTTCTTTCACATAGATATGATATGCCGCACCATCAGACTCTTGAACTTTGGGCGGGTTCAGATCCACAAAGTTGCGCACCTTGCGTTTGAGGCAAACGTCGGTGACGATGCCGTATCCGGTTTCCGGATCAACGCGGGGCATATTGCCGGCATCCGGGTCGCCGTTGGGATTGCCGTTTTCCACGTCAAAAAACAGGACGAAATCATGGCGGTTCTGAATGGCGTTCATGGCAGGCTCCTTCCGGTTATTGCTGTTGTGTGGCGGGCACGGGCGTGGTGTCATCACTGTCCTCGGGCGTGGCGGCCCGTGCTGCCCGCTGGTGATAATAGCCCAGCGCGAAAAGTCCCTGATCCTGCAGGTCGAGGTGGGCGGGAAACTCGTTGTCGATACGCTCCAGCACATCCCGGATCAACATGTCATAGCCGCTTGCCTTGGCCTTGCCGATATGGTTTTGGGCGTTGCGCAAAAGCAGTGGAAAAACCATGGCCGGGGTGGCCGAGGCCGAGCCATAATATCTGGCGCGGATGTCGGCGTTGATGCCGGAGCCGATGGCCTTGCGCTGCAAGCCCCAAAGCAGGGCAAAAAGCCGCCCGAGATGATAGGCCGGGCGCGGATGTTCGGTATTCAGGGACATAAGATCCTCCTGATGAGCATAATTTCTGACAAGCATGGCCTTGATCAGTCCGGCATGCACGGAACTGACAACATTGACGGCCCGCATGCGTTGCAGGCACAGAGGCAAAAAATAGGCAGGGCAAGCGCGACCGGACAGGATACTCCCGATCAACTCGTCGCCAACCCGCTGAATGTCTTCCACTTCCTTGTGCTCCCCCAGCACGGCCCGCGCAATCTGCCATACCGAAGGAAAATCCGGATCGTCATCAAAGCGCCGTTCTATGGCGAGATCGCGATACCAGCTTCTGACATGTTCCAGAAACTCCCCGGCTGTCCCCTGCAGAAAAAAATTCACAGACAGCCGCGCGGCATTGGGTTTCAGGGCCAGCACATACATGTGCACTCCGGGGTCAAGCTCCGGCCATGCCTCCGTCACGGGCAGACCTTTTCCCAAACGGCGCAGCACGGCGGCCCGCTCCTGCGCTGATGCGGTATCCGGCCCGCTCGCCTGGTCTGCATTCCAGGCCCCCAAAAAAGCCAGAAGATTGCTTTCCAGAGGCGTATCGCGCTCGGCCCAGCAGACAACACTGGCCGCTCCAAGGCGCAAACGCTGCGCCGGACGGTTCAGCAGGTAGCTGAGTGCCGTGGTGTAACCGAAGGCAGCGGATTTGCCCACCGGGGCGTTGAAGTTCTGTTTTTTACCAAAAGACGTGAAGGAGTCCTGATTGTACGCGCTGAGCGCGGCTCCACTCGACTTCGCCCCGGCTACGCCCTTGATAAGAGGATGCAGATCCGCGATGACGGTCCGCTCCCCTGTCACCAGGCAAATGCCCGTGACAGTGTTTTCGGCATGCCGCAGTTTGGTGAGCCAGACCGACCGCAGGGCGGGGATGTCGTGCAGATAGCGGTGCCCGACACGAAAAACCAGATTGGTTGCAGCCATTTCTTCCCATTTTTCCTCTATGCGCGGATCATGCGCAGGCGGGCTACGCAAAAAGCGCAGCAGGGAAAAAGTCTCCGGAACCTCCACAGATTCCAGCAACTCTTCATGGAGGCGGCAAAAAGACTCCCGGCACCGGGCAGTACGCTCCGGATTGTCCTTGACGCTGCGACCAAGCACATAGTCGGGCCCGTCCCAGAGAAAATTCGGCTCTATGCCCGATGTCCGGGCTTTGCCGAGAGAAGGCACGACCATTCTGCGTGGCAGGAGCTTGTTCCCCCTGGACGCAGGTTCGCGCAAGTCAAGCACGTCCAGCAGGCTCCCCTGTTCGTCAAGTTGCAGGGCAAACCCCACTGCCTGCGGGGCAAAACCTTCAGGTGCAATATCCGGATCATTTCGCTCGGACAGGCGCTGGTAATAACTGTACAGGGCCTGAAGAATCATCGGCGCACCTCCGGGGAGTCAGGGGCGGGAACGCGCATGACTCCCTTCTCCAACTTGGCCCGGAAGAACATGGGCGCGTAGCCGTTGCGGTAGTCGAGGTCATAGAGCATCCAGCCGAGATCCCGGTTACCCTCGGGGCTGTCGGCAAGAGGCGATGCCGGAATGTGCTCCGCAGGAGCCACAAAGGCGGGAAACTCCCGGCACCCCAGGTAGGGCCGATGGTACACCTGCCCCTTGCGCAGACGGCGGGTAAAAATATCCAGATACTTGCCGGGAGAGTCGCCAGGCCCGGCCCTGTCCGTGAGAACAAAGTGCGCCTCCACATAGTACTCCACATCCGCAAGCACCAGAGAGGCCCGCTGCTGCCTGTCACTTTCAATGAACGTTGCCAGAGAGCCGCCCTTTTTCATGACATCATGAATGCTCCTGACAGGGATTTTTCCGCCCAGTTCGTTACGGCGGATGTTCGTGAAGCGCACCGGCTTCATGACATGCACGGCGTCCACCTGCCAGGCTATGGCGGGCTTCCACGCAATGGCTTCCAGAATCCCCCGCACGGCGGACGGAGTTGGAATACTTCCGGACATTCTCTCCCCCTTGAGAGCCTGACGGGTAAAGCACGCGTAATCACCGAATATCTTCAGACGCACCCCATACATTGCCCCCCTCCTGACAGCATTCTGGCAGCATTCTGGCAGCATCCGTTTCCCACCCGCACCGCACGAAGCCTCCCTCACGCGGCACGCGCCCCTTCAATATTTTTTGAACCATAAAAAACAACGCAAAACACAAACACTGTTTCTATCCACGCTCGAATCTCAAGCGACCAAGCCGTGCCGCAAGACACAGCAAGAAAAACCGTCAATTCTCTCCTCTTGCCTTTGGGAATTTTTTTTCACACAACCCACTTGCTGTCAATAATGAAATATATCTATAAAAAAATAACATTCAAAAACATACACTAAAAATGATATGCCGAACGAACATGCCCTTTGGAGGACACTTCTTGCGTTGTGGCCTTTTCCTACAAAATCAGACCTTCCACCGTGCGAAAGGTGGGATCACGCACACTCAGCCCCAGAGCGGGCATGCGCGGGTCAGCGTCCTGCCCTTCCAGACCGTCATACAGATCCGTGTTGACCAGCACACGGTGCGCGCCGGAAAAACCCACGGCTGCCACGCTTTTTCCCAAAAGGGGCAAAATTCTCTCCGGAACGCCCACACTCCATTGCTGCAGACTCCGGTACAGGGAGCGGTCTGCTCTGCCCGCGCGCAAGGCATCCAGAGCCTCGCACGCTTCAGTGTTATAGGGGATAAGCAGAGGCGTTTCACGATTTTCGATAAAACGGAAATCCCTCTCCACACTGCGGAAGGGAAACAATCCTCGAGGCGCGTGCTCCTGCACCTGCCGCAGAATGCCGGGGGCATCCAACCCTTCTGCTCCGGCCGTGGAATGCAGTTCCTCAAAATACCGTTTCACGGCCTCGGGAGAAAGCAGCGGCAAACCTTCGCGCAGCACGGCCTCCGTTGCTCCTCTGCGGCGGTCCATCTCGCCGCGCAAGGGGTCGGGAAGGCTGAAAACATAAACATGCCCTTTGTCCCGTCGCCCCTCACGATTGCAGCGCCCGGCAGCCTGGGCAATGGAGTCCACTCCCGCAATGGCGCGGCAGACAACAGGGAAATCCAGATCAACCCCGGCTTCTACCAGCGAGGTTGACACCACCAGCAGGGGCGGGGCGTCCGGGGCATGCAGCATGGCCCGTATACGCCCCAGCACGGCCCTGCGGTGGGCCGGGCACATCCAGGTGCTCAGGTGAAACAGCGTCATCCCTTCCGGTGCAATGCTCCGGAGCAGCTGGCAGAGGTCACGGGCCTGCGCCCGCGTGTTGACGATGCACAGGGCGCGCTCGTGCCCGCAAAGGTGCTGCGCCAACGCGGGCATATCCAGCGCGCCGAGGTGCTCTGTCAGCACCCGCTCCAGAGAACGAAACAGCGCGGGCGGGTCAGGCATGATTTCCCGCACGTTTTCAAGACCATCCCTGTTCCAGGGGGTGGTGCCCACAACGGGCTGGGTGGCGGTGCACAGCACAACAGAGGCCTTGTACACCTCACTCAACTCCCGAATGGCCGCAAGGCAGGGGCGAAAAAGGGGCGTGGGCAGCGTCTGGGCCTCGTCAAGCACAATAACGCTTCCGGCAATATTGTGGAGCTTGCGGCAACGGGATGCGCGGGCTCCGAATAGGGATTCGAAAAATTGCACGGCTGTTGTGACAATGAGCGGAGCATCCCAGTTATCAAAGGCCAGGGTATGGATGCCTTCCCTCTGGTCGGCTTCTTCCGCCGTTTTCGCGATTTTTTCTTCTGCACCGGAATGATGCTCAACAACAGCATGGGCGAGTTCCGCACCCAATGCCTCGCGAAAAACATCGGCAGTCTGCTCAATGATGCTCGTATAGGGGATGACATAAATGATGCGGCGCAGGGAATGCCTGGCTGCATGCTTCAAGGCAAAGGCAAGAGAAGACAGGGTTTTTCCACCACCTGTGGGCACGGTGAGGGAAAACAGGCCCTGATCCCGCAGGGCCGCCTCGCGGCAGGCCGCCAATACCGCTGCCCGCTGCCGACTGACATTGCCCGGTGCGGCCCCGGCGGCCTTTTGTGCCATGAAGCGGTCAAAAGCCTTGTGCAGTACGGCAAGAGCAGGGTATCCCCCACGTCGGGAAGCTTTTTCCGGAGCCATGGCAGCTTCTGTATCCAGAAAATCCGCATCCACAAGGCAGGAGTACAGCATACGCGTCCAGAAGCACAGGCTGAAGGACATATCCTCGATGCTCTTCCGGGGAAAGTCGGGAAAGGGGGGAGCATTCCGGGGCAAAGTGATTTCCTGCTCCCAGGCAGAATAGTCCGGAACAGCGTCCCTTGCGCGCAATCGCGCGCTCAGGCTTGCCCCGCCCGTTTCTCCGGCAACACCGTCTGCAAGCCCTGTGTGGTGGCCGGAAATGACGTGCGCAAGGATATTGGAGAATATGCCGGCAGACCTCTGCTCCAGAAAACGGATCCCCTCAAGAGCACCGGCAAGGGAGTGGTCAACCCGTCTTCCTCCGCGCAATCGCTCCTGAAAAGCCAAAGAATACTTGCCGAGATCGTGCAGCAGGCCGCACAAAAAAGCCCACTGCCCGCCGCCAAAAACAAGAGCAAAATTTTCAGCGGCATGTGCTGTGGTCATGAGATGCTCGCGCAGGAGGTGCCATTTTTCGGGCGGGCACCCCTCAATGCTGTGCGCAAAAAACACTATGGCTTCCTCTCTGCCCGTTTTGCCTGCTGCACTCTGGGTGTGCGCGTGGAGGCGGGGACGCCCGCCTCCACTGTTTTTTGCTGTCATGCCTTTTTCAGGTTATCCACAATATGCTTCAGAGCGGTTGCCTGACGCGCCATGTCCGCAACAATCTTTGACGCTTCCCGCATGCTTGCGGAGGTTGCCACGGCAATGGCCTTGATATTCTGGACAGAATTGTTGATCTGTTCTGTACTGGCAGACTGCTCCTCGCTCGCCGTGGCAATGGAACTGACCTGCATGACGGTTTCGTCCGCCAGATGCAGAATTTCCGACAACACTTCTCCGGACTTGGAGGCAAAGTTCGTTGCTGCCTCAATATCCACCACTGTCAGATCCACCTGTTGCATATTTTTGTTGACGCTTTCCTGGATTTCCGCGAATGGCGTTCCCTACTTCCGTGGTGGAATGCATGGTTTTTTCGAGGCATTCACCTTTATGATGATTTTTCAAAAAATTTGTTTTGAATTTCATATAGTTGAAGCACGGATTTCATCGAAAGCGTGAAACTCTCCCTTCCGGTCAAGGCAAAGCGCCCTGTGCAGGCACAGGGTATTGCACGAAGCGGCCTACGAAGGCACTGCCTTTTTGCACACAATTCTTATCGCCCCCACCGGGCGAAGCTGTAGGCAATGAGATGACGCTTTTTGCCCCATTTCGGCCTTTCTGCCTCCCGCTGCAAAAAGCGCGGCACTTTGGGGGGGATATGCAAAGCAGCACGACAGTGGTATCAGACAGGCAGACTTTGAGGACGCGAACCCGCCACTGTGCCTCTCCTGACCGGAATGAGCGCAAAGCCGTAGCGGGGAATTTCGCCTTCACGGCAATGTATTGAAGGCCGGGCATGCGGGAGCGCAACCCCCTTGCCCATACTGTCAGCCCCGCCTTGCCGGACCCGACAGTATGGGCAGGGATCACACGATTTATCTTTCCGGATCCAGAAGCTGCGCCTGCTTTTTTGTTTCTCTGGCCAGAAAACCGGCGGCCCACTGACGCCTGAGGCTGCCGCCGCCGTCCATTTCTGCAATGGCTGAAGACATGGCATCCCGGTATTGGATCCAGTGCCGCTGGGCTGTACGCACATGGGTGCGGCAGACTTCGGGGTCCGGACCGGATTCGCAGTTGGCCAGCACTGCGGAATAGTTGGTGTTGAGCAGCTTGTCCCAATATTTATGGGCAGCGCCAAAGCATTGAATGACGCTGGCCGTATCTTCTGCTTTTTCCAGGCAGGTGTCAGATCCGGGCGCAAGCTCCTCTTCGGCCCATGCCTGTCCGGCCACTGCCGGATGCAGAAGCAGGCTCAGGCAGAGAACTGCTCTGATCATGGTGTTTTGCATATTTGTTCCTTGCGTTACAGGTTTGGTCATGCTCCACGGCAGAAAAATGTTTCCGGACAACCCGGCCCAAACTTTTCGTCCCAAACAGCATGGCCCAAACGAGCCGGAATGACAACACATGCCCGCCACCGGCAAAGGCAGGGCAGCACATGCCGAGCGCGCGGCACGGCGCAAAGGCAAAAACAGGCCGCGAAAAAATCCGGCTACAGGGAGCCCATGAAAATTCTCCACACATCGGACTGGCATCTCGGGCGCGCCCTTCTGGGGCAGAAGCGGCATGCGGAGTTTGAGGCCTTTCTGGACTGGCTGACGGCAACTGTGTGCAACGAACGCGTTGATGTGCTGCTGGTGACCGGAGACATTTTTGATTCCGGCACGCCGGGCAACCGTGATCAGCAGATGTATTTCACGTTTCTGGCCCGCATGACGGCAACGTGCTGCCGCCATGTGGTCGTGGTTGCGGGCAATCACGATTCCCCTTCCTTTCTTGCCGCGCCCGGAGATTTGCTCAGGTCACTGTCCATCCATGTGACGGGCAGCGCGGGCAGCCCGGAGGACGAGGTGCTTGTGCTGCGCAATACGCGCAATGCGCCCGAACTGATCGTCTGCGCCGTGCCCTACCTGCGCGACAGGGATATCCGTACTGTCGAGGCCGGGGAAAGCGTTGACGACAAGGAGCGCAAGCTGGTTCAGGGCATACGCGCCCACTATGAGCGGGTGGCGGCCCTGGCTGTGCGGCGGCGCGAAGAACTGGCTGCGGAAGCGGGCGGCAGGCTGCCCATCGTGGGCACAGGTCACCTTTTTGCCGCTGGCGGCAAAACCGTTGAGGGTGACGGCGTGCGCGAACTCTATGTGGGGAGCCTGCTGCATGTGTCCGCCAGCATTTTTCCCAAATCTTTCGACTATCTGGCCCTGGGGCATCTGCACCTGCCGCAGACTGTGGGCGGGCACGAACACATCAGATACAGCGGTTCTCCCCTGCCCATGGGCTTTGGCGAGGCCGGGCAGCAAAAGAGCGTCTGTCTGGTGGAAGTTGCGCACGACACCCCGGTGCGCGTCAGACTGCTCCCTGTGCCTGTTTTCCGGCACCTTGAACGCATCAGGGGTGACTGGGAGCACATTGCCCGCCGCATCGGCGAACTGAAAGAAGCCGGCTCTCCGGTCTGGCTCGAAATCGTCTATACGGGGCATGCCGTCATGGGCGACCTGGGCCGTCAGGTGGATGCCGCCGTGAGCGGCAGTAATCTGCGCGTCTGCCGGACAGACAACCTGAACGCCCGCCAGGCTGCCCTGCACAGCGTCCATCCCGGAGAAACCCTTGACGATCTGAGCGTCACCGATGTGTTCCGGCGCTGCCTCCGCGCCCACAACGTGCCGAAAGAACAGCATGCGGAACTGCTGCGAACCTACGGCGAGGCTCTCGCGGCACTGGACGATCCGCAGCCGCATAGCGGAGACAGGGTATGAAAATACTGCATATACGCTTTCAGAACCTGAATTCTCTGGTCGGCGAATGGCACATTGACTTCACCCATCCCGCCTTTGTCGCGGACGGCATTTTTGCCATTACCGGCCCCACCGGCGCAGGCAAAACAACCGTTCTCGACGCCATATGTCTGGCCCTTTTCGGGCGCACGCCCCGCCTGTCCAGAATCAGCCGGGCAGAAAACGAAATCATGTCCCGCGGAACCGGCGAATGCTTTGCCGAAGTGGTTTTTGAAACACAGAAAGGGCGCTGGCGCTGCCACTGGAGCCAGCGCCGGGCCCGCAAAAAGGCGGACGGGGAACTTCAGGCCCCGAAGCACGAAATTTCCGATGCCGTGTCGGGTGCGGTTTTTGAATCGGGCATCAGGGGGGTGGCGGAGCAGGTTGAAGACGCTACAGGCATGAATTTTGACCGCTTCACCCGCTCCATGCTGCTGGCGCAAGGGGCGTTTGCGGCCTTTCTTCAGGCCGGGGCCGGAGAGCGTTCGCCCATACTGGAGCAGATCACAGGCACGGAAATCTACAGCGCCATCTCCGTCAAGGTGCACGAGCTCCGTGCGCAGGAACAGGAAAAACTGAAGGAGTGCGAAGCCGCTCTGGGCGGAGTGCGCGTCCTGAGTCGGGAAGAAGAGCAGGAACACATGCTGGACATGGCGCGCAAGGAGCAGGAAGCCGCGGCATGCGAGGCAGAGAGCCTCCATATCCGGAAGCTTGTGGACTGGCGCGTCGGAATCCGCGATCTGGCAAAGGATATGGCAGCCCTCACCGGGCAGGAAGCTGCTCTGGAAAAAGAATTTCTCCTCTTTGCGCCGGAACGGCAACGGCTTGCCCACGCTGTCCGGGCTGCGGCTCTGGACGGCAGCTATGAGGCGCTGGCAGCCGTGCGTCAGGAGCAGAAAAAAGAAGAAAATGCCCTGGTCGCGGTACGCCACAGCCTGCCGGAGCAGGAATTGCTGCTGCAGGAAGAGGCGGGGCGGGCGGAGGATGCCGCGCGGGCAAGCCTGCTCCGCAGGCAGGAGCGGGACGCCGCAGCCCCTGTGTGGCGGCAGGCGCGGGCCATTGACCAGAAAATCGCCGCGAGCGCCAAAGATCTTGATGCGTTGCGGGGAGATTGTCGCTTGGACGGGCGCGCTATTGCCGCTGACAGACGGGAGAGAGCCAAAACGCGGAAAAGCTTGAACGCCGCGCTGCACAAGCGCGGGCAGATTGCCGCATACCTTGCGGAACATGCCGCCGACCAATGGCTGGTGGGCGGTTTGGCTGGTGTGGAAGAACAACTGAAAGAACTGGCCGCCGCACGGGCGGAGCTTGCCCGCAAGGAGGCCGAGAGGCGCAAGGCCGCCGCGGACGTGCAGCAGGCCGCAGCCGCTCTGGCCGACATCGGGCGCAAAGCCCTTGACTGCGGACAAAAAGCGCAGGCTGCGGAGGAAAATCTGGCCCGGGAAAGGGCTGCGCTGGAGGCTGTGCTCCGGCAGCGTTCCGTACAGGAATACCGCAACGAAAAGGACGTCCTGCTGCGCCAGTTGGCAGCTTTCAGAAATGTCGCGGCTCTGGCCGGGCACAGGGCCAGGCTGGAAGACGGTAAACCCTGCCCCTTGTGCGGCGCGGAGCAACACCCCTATGCACAGGGCAATGTGCCCTCGCCCGATGCCGCAGAGCAGAAAATAGAAGCCTTGAGCAGCCTGATTCGCAGGGCGGAAGAGCTTGAAGGCCTTGCAGCGCTGCGGGAAAAGGAGCGGGACGAAGCCCGAAAGGCCCGGGAAAGAGCGGAAAGACGGCAGGAGTCCGCACGACAGGACGCGGCCCACGCCGAAAAGATGCTCGCGCTCCTTACGGAAAATCTGTCCGGCCTTCAGAACGCGCTTGCCCTGCGGCAGCAGTCCGTGGCGGAAAAATTGCGCCCCCTTGGCCTTGAGACCCTGCCAGCGGACATTGCACGTTTGTCGGCGGAACTGGCGCGGCGTCTTGAAGCATGGCAGACCGGCACAGGACGCAAGGATGCGGTGGAGCAGCAGATCGCCGGCCTGGAAAGCGAGGACAAACGGCTGACCGCCGTTCTGGAAAACCGGTTTTCCGCCCTGAAAAAAAAGTGCGCGCGCCTGCGCACCGGCAAGGAGGAGCTTGCGGGCTTCCGTGCCCAACGCGCCCTTCTCTGCGGGGCAAAAGACCCTGATGCCGAGGAGCGGCGCTTGCAGGAGGCTGTGGACGCGGCGGACAGGGCGGAAAAACAGGCCCGCGCCGCCCATGCCGAACGCGAAAAAACCGTGCATGCCGTCACAAGCCGGGTCAGCGCCCTGCAGGAAAGCATGGCCCTGCGGGCGCGGGAACTGGAGCGGCTGCAGGCGGCCTTTGTTACGGCCCTTACCGGGGCGGAATTTGCGGAGGAAAAAGATTTTCTGGAAGCCCGCCTGCCCCTGGACGCGCGGCACAAGCTGGAAGAAACGGCACGCAGCCTGGACGCGCGTGCCTTGGCCCTGCGCGCCAGAAAAGAAGATCGTCTCCAGCGCCTGCGCGTAGAGGAAGAAAAAAAACTGACAGAAGACAGCCTGGAAGATCTGGAAGCGCGGCATGCCGCAAACAGGGAAAAGCTGAACGCCTTGACCGCCGCTGTTGCCGCTGTAAAGCTCAGATTGGAGGAAAACACGGCGGCGCGCGCGGCGCGCGCGGAAAAGCTGGCGGCAGTGGATGCCCAGAAAAAGGAATGCGCTCGCTGGAACAGGCTGCACGAACTTGTGGGTTCGGCCGACGGCAAGAAGTACTGCAATTTTGTGCAGGGGCTGACGTTCGCATGGATGATTGCCCACGCCAACGAGCAGTTGCGCGAGCTTACCGACCGCTACATCCTGCTCCACCACCCCACCCTGCCGCTGGAACTTGAGATCATGGACAATTATCAGGGCGGGGAAGTGCGCTCCACCAAAAACCTTTCGGGCGGCGAGAGCTTTGTGGTCAGCCTTGCCCTGGCTCTGGGGCTCTGCCGCATGGCAGGCAACAACGTGCGGGTGGATTCGCTTTTTCTGGACGAAGGCTTCGGCACGCTGGACGAAGACGCTCTGGACACGGCCCTGCAAACGCTTGCCGGGCTGCGGCAGGACGGCAAGGTCATTGGCGTCATTTCACACGTCCCCGCCCTGACGGAGCAAATACCCACGCAGATCCGGATTATGCCGCAAAGCGGCGGGCGCAGCCGCATCTTTGGGCCGGGCTGCTCGGGTTCGGGCCAATGACACCTCGCCGGGGCTTGCGCTTCTTCACAATGCGAAAAAACAGCGGCGGTTCCGGCGAGGTTCAGGCACAGCTGTTCCGGGCCAGACCGTGGGCAGCGCGCAGGCCCAGCAGATAGCTCTGCACGCCGAAACCGCAGATGCTGCCCGCGCAGACAGGGGCCAGCAGGGACGTGCGCCGAAAATCCTCCCGCGCATGAATGTTGGACAGATGCACTTCCACCACAGGCACATGCAGAAGTTCCAGGGCATCGGCCAGAGCATGGCTGTCGTGGGTCCAGGCTCCGGCATTGATGACCACCGCGGCCACATCCTCGTCCAGAACGCGGTGGATGCGCTCCACCATTTCGCCCTCGTGGTTGGTCTGAAAGGGCTCCACGTCAACGCCCAATTCATGCCCCAGTTCCGCCAGGCTGCGGTCAATGTCCGCCAGACTCTCCGTGCCGTAGTGCGCAGGGTTGCGCCTGCCGAGCATATTCAGATTGACGCCGTGCAAAACAAGAATGCGCATGCGGGCCTCGCGGGTTGGATGTTTGCATGTTGCGCAACATGCGATTTTTGCCTTCCGGCAGCGCCGCTGTCAATCCGCAGGGATCCGGAACCATGGTTCTTTTTTTTGCATGCGGCCTTCTTGAAAACATATGGCTGCATGGGGTATTCTGCACACGCCTTCCTGCCTCATACTGCATTGTTCGGGCGGTATTCTGATGAAGTATGCCTCGGTCAAATTCGTGTGTCAGATGCAGACTGCGGGAAATTTTCCTGCGTATGCGGGCTCCATGCTGCGGGGGATGCTGGGGAGCAGCCTGCGGCGTGCCGTATGCATGACGCAGAAAGCCGAATGCTCCCAGTGCATGCTCTCCGCCACCTGTGTTTTTCCACGCCTGTTTGTGGCAGCCGCCACGCCCGCAGGTGACGGCATGGCTCCCATGACGCCACCGCCCTTCTGCATTGAACCTCCACGGGACAAAAAATGCCGATATCTCCCCGGTGAGAGGTTTGCATTTACCCTCAAACTGTTTTCGTTTGCCGTGGAATATCTCCCTTACTTTGTCCACGCGTTCTCTCTGGCCGGGCAGCGTGGCAGAGTTCGTGATGTGGAAGGCAGGCAAGGGCAGTTTCATGTTGTCGATGTACTCCAGAATGATATTTCCGTGTATGATGCGCAGGCGGAGCGCCTGCATGCGCTTTCCCCGGAAAGTCTGGACTTTCCTGCCCTGCGGCCAACAGCAGAAAACGGTTTTTTTGATCTGTTTTTACTGACCCCGTTGCGTTTCAAACAAAAAAATCATCTGGCCGCAGCATTGCCTTTTTCGCAGTTGCTGCATCTGATCCTTCGCCGCAGCAAGGGGTTGTCCGCTCTGGAAAAAACGATTTTTCACCTGCCCGGAGAGGAATTTTCTTTCATGAAGCGCGCGGCTGAGTGCATACACATTGCGGAAAATTTTTTGACATGGCAGGACTGGACACGCTATTCAGGTAGGCAAAATACGGTGATGAAACTGGGAGGTTTGGTCGGGCGGATACGCTATGCCGGGCCTGTTTCCGTTTTTTCGGAATATCTGGATTTTGCGTGCCGGGTTCATATCGGCAAGCAGACCAGCTTCGGGCTGGGGCATCTGGCGGTGCAGCACGGGATGCCATAATCCCCGCATGGCTTTTGCCGCACTGTTTTGCGGGTTGCGGGTCCGCACCACGCTGCTCCCGAACAGCGCAAAAACAGGATGATTGTGCGTGAAGGGCTGGTGCATTTCCAGCCGACTGTCGGCATGGATCCGGGAAAAACGGTTCAGATCAAGGAGGGCTGCATGAAAAAGGATCTTGCCGTGTTTGCGGCACTGCTGCATGACGTGGGCAAATTGGCCCAACGTGCCGGGGCACCGACCAGTCAGGGCATGGATCAGGAATATTGCCCTCACGGCAGTACCCATCGCCATGTCCTGTATACAGATTATTTTATCGAGCATGTGCTGCCTCTGCCACCAGAGATGGAAGCCTTGCGCGGGAAGCTGGCACGCATGGCCGCTGCGCACCACCGGCCAGATGCGGACTCACGGGAAGAAAGAATGCTGCACTTGGCAGACTGCCTTTCCTCCGGCGGGGATCGTATGGAAGGTGTTGCCGGGGGCGACTACAAGTCCGCGCGCCTGGAGTCTGTTTTCAGTTCCGTACGGCTGGACGGCAGCACCCCGGAGTCTGGGGAAAAAACGCGGCGCTACAGGCTGAGTGCTCTGGATGCCGCAGATTGCCCCATCTTTCCTCTTTCTGCAGAACAAACGGGCAGCAAAAACTCCTATGCAAAACTCCATGAAGATTTTTGTGCGGCCCTTGAGGCCATTCCGTTGCGTATGGGGAGCCGGCATTATCTGCACTCGCTGGTCACAGTGCTGGAACGCTTTACCTGGTGCGTTCCTTCATCCACATACGGAACTCGTGCCGATATTTCATTGTTTGACCACTCTGTGACCACTGCGGCAATCACCCAGGCCCTGCTTGCCTGCCCTGCAAATGAAGAGCGTTTTTTGCTCTTTGGCGCGGACATTTCCGGCATCCAGAAATTCATTTTCGGTGTTGGGGGGCAGGCAGACAAGGGGGCGGGCAAATTGTTGCGCGCACGTTCATTTTTGTTGCAGGCCCTTACCCGTTCGGTATGGCTGATATTGCTCGAGCGCCTCCAGCTTTCCGCCGTTGCAAAGATCATGGATGCAGGTGGGCGCTTTATTCTGCTTCTGCCGGATACGGAGCCGGTGCATCGCACCCTGGACACACTTGAAGATGAAGTGCAGCACTGGTTGCTGGAGGACTTTCAGGGACGGGTTGTTATGAACTTTGCCCGTCTGCCTCTGCGGCCTGATGATCTGAAGAGGGAGCGCTTTGTCGGCTGCTTCGAACGCTTTCATGATGCTCTGGAGCAAGCGAAGCTGCATCCTTTCCGGACTCTGTTCCGGGATCGTGTTTCTCCGGTGCTTCCTGTGAACCATGAGGAATATCGCAAGCTTGGAGAGTGCGCTCTCTGTCATGCCTGCCCGGCGTCCGGGCCGGAGAAGGGCGATGAGAATGTGGCGGCTTGTCCACAATGTCGGCATCTGGTCAGGATAGGACGCCAACTGCCCGAAGCGCGCTTCCTGGTGTTTGACCGTTGCTCCGGCGGCCTGCCTCTTTTTGGGGGTCTTTGTGTGCGGCTGGAAAAAGAGAGACCGCAGTCCGGTGACGCCCTGGATATTGTTTCCATGCGCGACCGCACGGCTTTTTCCGCAGTACCGGTGGCCGGATTTGTGCCTGTGGTGAGCCGGGCAGACCTGTCGCGCTGGCAGAAAGAAGGGCGACTGAGGGAGGAGGAAGGCATGCCCGTTCTGGCCGGAGAGCCTTGCCGCGAAGGCACGCCCAAAACATTTGCCGTCCTGGCAGAGGAGGCCCGCATCGCGCCATGCACAGAGGGAGAGACATGGCGGTCCGTTGCCTGCCTTGCGGCCTGCAAGGCGGATGTGGACAATCTTGGGCTGCTGTTCGGCGCGGGCTTCGGCGTAGGGGAGGAAAGCCGTTTTTCCCTGTCGCGTTTCGCCATGCTGGCTCGCATGCTGAACCATTTTTTCGCCTCACACCTCATGCACGTCATTGAAAGGGATTTTCCGGATATCTATGTGGTCTTTGCCGGCGGGGACGATCTTTTTGTACTGGGGCCATGGGCCGAGACCGTGCGTTTTGCTGCCCGCCTGCAAGAGGATTTCAGCGCCTTTTCCGGCAACAATCCGGCGATAACGCTGTCTGCCGGGCTGGCCGTCGTCAGGCCGCGCCTGCCTGTGCGCACAATACGCGAAGAAGCGGAAAAAGCTCTGGAGAAATCCAAGGCCATGCCCGAAAAAAATGCCGCGACACTCTTTGGCGTTTCCGCCTCCTGGCCCGAGTTTCACTCCCAGTTGAAGCGCGGTGACTGGCTGGAAGAACTGTGCCTGAAAGGCCATGTGACACAAGGCTTTGTACGCCGCCTGCTGGGATATGCCCGTGACTGCCGCGACTTTGCGAATGGCCAGATACGCAAGGGACTCTACCTTTCGCATCTGGCCTATGACATGGCGCGCAACTGTGATGAAAAAAAGATTGACCCCGAAGATATGAAAAAACTGAAAGCCCTGGGGCAGGACAAGGAGAATTTTCCTCGTGCCGAGTTGAGCATCAGCTGGGCTTTGTATCGTACCCGTATTTCCGGATAGGAGGACAACATGGTGGAGTATTACAAAAATGAAAATCTTGACCCCGCCTGGGTGGATGAAAAGGCACGAGAGGCTGCAGAATCGTTTTCTCAGGGCCGCAACGCGATCAAATCTTCCCAGATCCGCAAATTTTATGGGGACGTCAAGACGCTGGAACGCCAATGGTTGGCCGGAGGGGGCGATGACCTTGCCTTCGCCCGCATAGCGCCTGTCTTCAAACTGCTCAAGGCAAAATCATTCTACGCACATGAGCGCAGGGTTGTGCCCCCGGAGTTTCGCAACTGGTTGTGGCAGCATGTGGACAGCGTTAATGACGCCAGGGGCTTCAAGGCTTTTCTGCTGCACTTCGAGGCAGTCGTCGGCTTCAGCTACCGCGCCTGAATACGGACAGACAGGACAAGGAGACAAAATCATGATGCTTTGCTCCATTCGCACCATTACGGGAAAAATCCGCCTGCGTTCCGGCCTGCATATCGGGGCGGGCAAAGACACTGTGGAAATTGGCGGGCTTGACCAGCCTGTGGTCAAGGATCCCTTGAGCAATGCCCCGTATATCCCCGGCTCCTCGCTCAAGGGCAAAATGCGCTCCCTGCTGGAAACCGCTGTGTTCATGGGCAGAAATGAAGAAACGCGCAACGCTGTGCTGAAGGGTAGGCCCTGCGACTGCGGGCACCGCTCCTGCCCGGTGTGCGCTCTTTTTGGCGCGCACAAGGCACCGATGCAGTGCGATGCCGACCTCGGCCCCACGCGCATGCTGGTGCGCGATGCCTATCTCTCCCGTGAAGATGATGAGCTGTTCAAAAACGGCAACCTGCCCATGGAGATCAAAAGCGAAAACTCCATCCACCGGGTCACGGGCGTGGCAGAAAACCCCCGGCCTCTGGAGCGTGTGCCCGCCGGTATCTGCTTTGACCTGAACATTGCCCTCAAAGTTTACGAAGGGGATGATCCCTCGCTGGAGAACTGGATTTTCAAGGGCCTGAAACTTGTGGAACTGGATGCCTTGGGCGGGTGCTCCTCGCGCGGTTGCGGGCAGGTGGTTTTCGAGGACCTTGCCATCGACGGCAAGAGTGTGGATCTGGCCGCCATCACAGCTTTTTAGCCGGAGGTCCCATGAGTCTCCACCGATATATCCTGCGCCCGCTCTCTCCCTGGGGAACGCCGCTGCGCAGCGATACGCTGTACGGTCTTGTGCTCTGGCGCATTGCCGAGCAGGAGGGCGATGCGGCCTGCCGTGACGTTATTGCGGCATTTCGCGCGGGCACGCCTCCCTTTATCCTGTCTTCCGCCATGCCGGCAGAAACGATTTTTGCACCCCGCCTGCCCCCAGCGCCGCGCGCTCTCTTTCGCCAGTGGGTTGAAGAGGGGGCTTTCAGGGACGCTACGGGCAATACGCTGCCTCTAGCTGTAGCCCTGCGGGCATACAAGAAATTTCGCAAAAGGGCATACCTGCCCACAAAACTCTGGACGGAGCATGCTGGCGCGCTTTCTATCCGCAGCATATTTGCCTGGCACTGCATGCAACCGGAGGATGGCGACGGCGCGCCTTTGTCTGTCCCGGGCGTGGAACCGCATGTGACTGTCAGCAGAAGCGGGGGCGGCGCTCTGGAAGGAGGTCTGTTCTTCAGCAACTTTGTGTGGTTTGCCACTGATGCTGCCTTGCACCTGTATGCACGCACCAACGATCCGGAGCGTTTGCTGGCACTGTTGCGCCTGGTGGGGGACATGGGTTTTGGCAAGGATGCCGCAGTTGGCAAGGGGCGCTTTGCGGTGGACAGGGACGACCTCCCTGCAGTGGAATGTACAGGGGAAAGCGCATTGCTGCTTTCTGTCTGCGCCGCGCCGGACATGGCCGGAACGAGCGGCTGGTACACTGTGGAGATCAAACGCGGCAAGCTCGGCCCCGGGCCATTCAGCCCTTTCAAAAGCCCGGTTCTGCTGTTGCAGGAAGGCAGTGTGCTGCGCACCTTGCCGCAAGGACCATATGTGCTGGAAAATATCCACTCCAACCCGGCCATTGTCCAGATAACACATCCGCTGACCCTGCCCTGCAGCATACGCGAGGAGGGATAACATGACCCATCCCCACACGCCCCCCCAAAAAGATGCCGCGGGCGTCAACGCCTCCCTCCGGCCCCGTTGCTGGACAGCCAACGGTTTTCTGCCTTTCCGGCTGGAGGTGCTCACTCCCGTGTTCGTCGGTTCCGGCGAAGACCTTTCTCCTCTGGAATACGTCATCCGCGAGGAGAATGGCGAATATGCGCTGCACATGGTGGATTCCGCCGCATGGTTGCTAGCTGTGCAAAAGCCCGATGTGAACACAGCCCTGTGCGATGGCGATATGCTGCTCTTGCGCCGTTTGATGGCGGAATACCTGAATGAAAAACTGTATTCGCTGGCGCGCCTGCCCATTGCCTCACCGGTATTGGCAAAAGAGCTTCAGCAGCGTATCCGTAATGTCAACAGTCGCAGCAAGGCTGAAATCATGCCCTTTGCGCGCAATCCTGTGACCAGTACGGCCATTCTGCCAGGTTCCTCCCTCAAGGGAGCCATCAGTACCCCGATTGTGGACTACCTGAACAAAGCCAGTGCGGAAAAACTGCGCAGGGAGAATTACCGGGAGCTTATGGAAAAGTTCTTTGGCCCTATCAGCAACCATGCCATGCAAGCCCTCAAGGTGGCGGACATCGCCATCCCCCATGAGGGCACACGCATTTACGCTGCAAGAGAAATGAGCCTGAAGCCGGAGAAAACCGCAACCCCCAAAACTCCCTGTGAAGCCCTTACTCCTTCTGTTCCTCCTGTTGCAGGGGGGCTACCATTGTACGGCAATTTGCGCCTGGATTGCCGCAGCAGCAGCCCGGCAGTGGAACTGCCCGGACAATCTTTGCTGCTTTGGAACCACATAGCGAAATTGTGCAATGCCTTTTATCGTGAGCGGTTTCGTAGTGAGTGGGAGAAATTTTACAGTCTTGGGCATTTTTCCGCAGTGCGCAAAGCTCTGGCTCCGGTACGGGAGCGCATTGAAAACCTGGGCGCACAGGAGGTCCTGCTGCGGGTGGGTCGGTATTCGCATGTGGAAAGTGTCACCATCACCAACAACAAGCCGCAGTGCCGTATGGGCTTCGGCACAACACGCACACTGGCGGACGGGCTGCTGCCGTTTGGCTGGGTCATTGTGCACATGTGTCGAAAAAAGGAATACATTGAAGGAGTTGCCAGTGTGGAACAAAATATCATCACCACACGGCAGGAACGGCTGCAAGCCCGTGCCGGACATGAAGCTGCCCTGCGCGCAGAGATGGAGCAGCAGCGCCAAAAAGCCGCCGCGATTTCCGCAGCGCAAGAGCAGAGAGAGGCTGAAGAACGCCAGCGCGCGCAGGAGGCTGCCCAACGCGAGGCAGAATTGTCTTCTCTTTCGCCGATGGAGCGGACCATCGCGGAACTCGCCTTTCCCGAGGCAACAGAAATACAAAGCAGCGCGCTTTTTGGAAAGCTTGATGGCATGACGCCCGAGCTTCAGATCCAGGCGGCGGAGGCATTGAAAGCATACTGGAGCCGTATTGGCAAATGGCAGGGAAAGCAATTGTCCCCCAAGCAAACTAAAAAAGTGAAAAAAATCAAGGAAATTCTTGGGGAGTAGACATTTGTGCGCGACCTTCCTGCGGGCTTCTTGTGAACGATGCTATCATGCTGATTGTATTGATATTTGCAACGGATGCGCCGAAAAAGGTCGCGCAGACAATTTTTTCTGTTTTTTCCGTACGTTGGGGAAAAATATGTCCGATTATCCTGTAAAACGGTCCACACAAGGGAAAACCTCGCGAAACAGTGCGCCAAAAGCTACGCCCGCTACCGCCGGAGGAGGTGCGGGAAATCAAATAGACCTGATACAAAAAGGGATTAAGACGTTGCGCGTGTGGATGCCGTGTGATTGTGGGCTGGTAACAAATCAAATAGACCTGATACAAAAAGGGATTAAGACCCGGAACGCGTTGCCATTCAAAATACGGGTATAAAGAAATCAAATAGACCTGATACAAAAAGGGATTAAGACGATACTCCCTGAAGCTACACTCACTGATCTGATCAACAAATCAAATAGACCTGATACAAAAAGGGATTAAGACTCCTTGATTTTTCTACCAAGGCTCACCCGAACCAAAAAATCAAATAGACCTGATACAAAAAGGGATTAAGACTATCAGCACACCACCATGATGCAGTCTCTGGATAAGGTAATCAAATAGACCTGATACAAAAAGGGATTAAGACGACTGCATGGTGCAGAGATACAGATGCTTCAGATAGGCAAAATCAAATAGACCTGATACAAAAAGGGATTAAGACGATACCAGCGTACGTCATTACGATTGCACCAATTCGCGGAAATCAAATAGACCTGATACAAAAAGGGATTAGGCAGTGTAGTCACGAAATTGTCTAAATTTTCATTTTGTGGCACAGTTCGCTTGTCTTCAACCGTAAGCGAGGAACATATGCCCACAGCAGCCCA
>NZ_RQYH01000038.1 GCF_003860215.1 Desulfovibrio sp. OH1186_COT-070
CTGTCTGTAAACCGTGATTTTTTCATGTAAAATCTCCCGCTTCATGAGTATGGGAAATTCTACTTTCAAACGCTACCATTTTTTGGGGGGATTACACATCCATGCCCGCCAGAGTACGGTGCCAGCCATGAAAAAATGAACGCATGCAGGAAACACTTGCCATGCTCAAGGCCCTCAATTTTTCCGACAAGAGCCTTGAGGCGGGCAAGGGACGCTCTGCTCAAGAAGTTTTTGCAGGCCTGCGCGCAAAGGGCAAACCATGCCCCTTCCCGCAAGGCCGTGCAGAAAAGCTGGGTGGGGCAAGATGCAGGCAGCCTGTTTGGCGGGGGCGGCAGGCATCATTGGAGGCCATGCACAATATTTTTGAAGTTTGTATTGAAATTTGTTTTCATAGATGTCGCAAGCGCGCAGCAAAAAAGCGCGCGTTCAGACCTGCCCGGATACCGTGATTCAGACGCTGTGTATGCGACAGATCCGGCGGATCTGGGACACTGAGGGGTTACACACATGACACAAGCTTCTTCCAGGCCCGTGGTTGAGGGGATCGGCAGCATGCCGCCGCTGGTGGGTGACAAAGGCACAGCCCGCGATGAAAGCCGTTTTTTTGCACGCGAGGGAGTGCCTCCTCTGTCGCACGCCTTTGCACGAAAAATTGCCGTGCATCCCGGCCTTGGGGGCGGCAGGGTAGCGCCGGAAGAAATGGGTTCGTTCATGGACTCTCTTCTTGATCAGGAGCGCAAAGGCAGGTCCGTGGCCTACATTCATGTGCCGTTTTGCCGTACACACTGCCTTTTTTGCGGGTTTTACAAAAAGAAATACCACAAGGACGAAAGCCGCCTGTACACAAACGCCGTCATCGCCGAGATGGAGCTGTGGCGCGGGCGCAAAACCCTGGAAAGCGGGCCTGTGCACGCCCTCTACCTTGGCGGGGGCACCCCCACGGAACTGGAACCGGAAGATATACTGCGCCTGCTCAAGGCCGCACGCCGCATCCTGCCCCTGGCCAACGACTGCGAAATCACCGTGGAAGGCCGCCTGAGCAATTTCGACGCCCGCAAGATGGAAGCCTGCCTTGAAGGCGGCGCCAACCGTTTTTCGTTGGGCGTGCAGAGTTTTCATACCGACATCCGGCGCGCCATGGGCCGCCTCGGCACGCGAGAAGAAATGGTTCGCGGCTTGGAGCAGCTTCTGGCGTACGGCCATGCCGCCGTGATTGTAGATCTGATTTACGGTTTCCCCGGCCAGACCATAGAACGCTGGCGTGAGGATATTGCCGTGGCCCAGTCCCTGAAACTGGACGGAGCGGACTGCTACCAGTTGAACGTCTACAAGGACTCGCCGCTGGGTCAGGGCATAGAGCGGGGGAACATCACGCCCGCCGCCGACCTGCCCCAGCAGTCGGCCATGTTTGCCGCCGGCGTGGAGGCCATGACGCAGGCTTTTTACCGCCGTCTTTCCATCAGCCACTGGGCGCGCACCCCGCGCGAGCGCAACCTGTACAACTTGTACGCCAAGGGCGATGCGCACTGCCTGGCCTTCGGGCCGGGGGCCGGCGGCAACGTGCAGGGAGTTTTTTACATCAATAACGGCGACTACACTGCCTGGATGCAGGCTGTGCAGTCCGGCGTCAAGCCCTGGGTCATGGCCGTGCGTCCGCGGCCGCGGCACGCTCTTTTCAAGGCTCTGGCCGAAGGCATGGAGCAAGGCGGCCTGGATTTGGCTGATCTGGAAAAAAATTTTGGTGTTCCTGTGCAGGACTCCTGTCAGCCCTTGCTGCGGCAATGGCACGACGTGGGCTTGGTGAACTGGGAGGAAGGACGCCTTGTTCTGACTCTGGCCGGACAGTTCTGGCAGGTCAACCTGTCGCAACTGTTGCAGGAATATCTTGAAATGCAACTGGAGAATGCCGAACATGAAACTGCGTGATCTTGGAAAAACCGTTTTTGGTCTGGCGCTGTCCGCAGGGCTGCTCTGCGCCGCGGGGCAGGCTTGTGCCGCCGAATCCTCCGAACCTGCTTCCGGCGACACAGTGAACGCCGATGCGGTGCTTGTTTCCGCTTCCCGCGTGGAAAAAGAGCTGCTGGACGTGCCCATGTCCGTCAGCGTGATCACCAGGGAGCAGATCGAAAAATCGCCTGCCCGCACTGTGGGTGAACTTCTGCAGGACGTGCCCGGCGTTCAGTTAAACAGATCCGGCGGACAGGGAATCAACCGCATCTCCATCCGCGGCGAAGCCACGAACCGTACCCTGATTCTCATTGACGGGCAAAAAATTTCGGAACAAAAATCCATGGACGGCACACCGCTGCTTATCGACCCTGCCGTCATCGAACGCATTGAAGTCATCAAGGGGCCTGCTTCCGTGCTCTACGGCTCCGAGGCCATGGGCGGCGTGGTCAACGTCATCACCAAGAAGGGAGGGGAAAAACCCATCCAGGGGCAGGTTGGCATCGGCTTCAACGGTGCGACCGGCGGTTTTTCAGAAAGCCTTTCCTTATTTGGTGCCATGAACGGCTGGAAATACCGCGTATCCGGATCCAACACCTATCAGCACAATGTGCGCACGCCGGAAGGGCTGGCCGAACACTCCAAGTTCGAGCAGCGTTCCGGCCTGGCTTTTCTGAGCTATGACTTCAACGACCACTTCACCGTGGGAGGCAGCTACGAGCAGTTTTACAGCGAGGTTATGGCCGGAACGTGGGAGGAACCCGATTTTTTTTGTGGATATCAATCCCTGGGAGCGGCAGAAGGCCGCTGTCTTCATGGAAGGCAAAAACCTCGCCTCCTGGCTGCCCCGCCTGCGTTTTGACGCTTTCTGGCAGCAGACCCACAAGAACATGCACAACCATGTGGAGATGGCAGCCGGCCCCATGCAGATGACGACCGATCCCTATGCCGACAACTGGGCGCGCCAATTGGGCTTGAGTCTCCAGGTGGACTGGGCGCTGGGCGAAAACAACTACCTGATCACAGGCTATGAATTTCTCAGCGATACTCTGGATGCCAGCGGCTACAGCGAGACGCATATGGCACTCAGACCTGCCCCCCCTTGTGGCGATTGACCGACACGTACAGGACAAACGAGTTTCAGGGGTTGATGACCACCCATGCCCTCTTTGCCCAGATGGAAACCAAACTGCCGTGGGATTTTACCCTGACCTACGGCGTGCGCCAGACCTGGGTCAACAGCAGCATGAGCAAAGCCAACGGTTGGCGTCATTCCATCATGCGGAAAAATTTCGGGCCACCGCCCAACACAACGGAGACAAGCGGGCCTGACGATGTGGGCTCCGTGGGGTCGGAATGGGATTCCCACCCGGTGTTCAATGTTTCGCTCATGTGGCAGGGCATTGAAAATCTGAGCCTCAGGGCAGGCTGGTCACAGGGCTTCCGCGTGGCCTCGCTGGCGGACCGCCATGTGCTCACCAACATGGGGGGAGGCACCATCCTGCCCAATCCCTCGCTCACGCCGGAATATTCCAATACGTGGGAACTGGGCGCGCGCTACTCCGGCCACGGCCTGAACCTGGATGCCGTATTTTTCTACTCCCATGCCAACGACTATATTTCCTCCGAACGGATCAATTCCAACACATCACGCTACGTCAACGTGGGCAAGGCATATACCCACGGCATGGAAGGCAGCGCGAGCTACGACCTGCCCTACGGCTTCACACCCTATGTTTCAGCGGCCTATTTGCGGCGGCTGTACGACTACGGCGATTTTCAGACCTGGAATACGGGCACACCCACATGGACGGGACGCGCAGGCCTGCGTATGCGCCACGACATCAGCAAGGAGCTGGAAGTCACGGGCGATGTGTATGCCCGCTTCGCCTCCGCCTCCAAGTACGAAGGGCGTAGCGGCACGAGCACGCGCTACCATGCCTGGACCACGGCCAACGCCGCTCTGGGATTGAATTTCGGTGACGAGAAGCAGTATTCGGTCAGTGCCGAAGTTTTGAACATTTTCAACCAGAAATATATGATCGCCGGGGCCATTTACGAGCCCGGCGTCCACGCCAACCTGAAACTCTCCATGAGCTTCTGACAGCATGCCGGGTTTTTGACAAAGAAATTCATGTTCTTTGCCAAAAGCCCGGCTCACGGGAAAAGCATGCGCGACATCGTCTCTCAGCCGTACCGCCAACGCTACTGGAGCGCGCACGAACTGGTGGTCATCGGCGTGTTTGCGGCAGCGGCCAAAGTGTCCACCGTGCTGGTGGCTCTGGCAGGCGGCGGAATGAACCCCGTGACCCTGCTGCTCAAAAACCTGATCTTCACCACCATGCTTGTGGTCATGCTCTACAAGGTGCGCAAGCCGGGAACCCTGCTGCTTTTTGTGGGCGTGAACCTGCTGTTCAGCATGCTGATGCTGGGTGTCAGCGTGACCCTGCTCCCTTCCGCGCTGGCAGCGGCCCTGCTGGCAGAAGCCGCAGCGGCGGCAGTGGGCGGTATGCAGGGGAAATTTGGCCCGCTGACGGCGGTGGCCGTGTATGACCTGACCCTCCGCTGCCTGTCGCTGGGCATGAGCTGGCTGGTCTTGCGCGAATCCCCCGCACTGCTCATTTCCGCCGTGCCCGTGGTGATTTTGGGCTATCTGGGCGCGGTGGGCGGCCTTTTTACCGGCGCGAGCGCCGTCAGGGAGCTGCGTCATGCGGGCATCGTCCGTTTTTGACGGGCCTGTGCCCGCTGGCTGGATCTATGCGGCGGACGTGCGCGCCAAAATGCTGGTTTGCGCTCTGGCCTCGCTCATGTCCATCGCCGTGTCCAACCTTGAGGGGCAACTGGTACTTGTGGGGGCCTCCCTTCTGTACGCCCTGACTTTGCGCCGCGTTGGCGCGCTGCTCATTGCCTATGCCCTTGTTGCCCTGATGACGCTCATGGCCGTATTCTGCGTGTGGATCATGTCGTTTTTTCTGCCAAAGCTCATGGAAAGCCTGACTTTCTCCGGACTGATCGTGCCTTTTTTGCGCATCCTCACCATGGTGCATGTAGTCTTGCCGCTGGCGCTCTCCAGCCGCATTCAGGCCATGCTCAATGCCCTGCAGAGCCTGCGCCTGCCTTTCTGGATATATCTGCCCACGGCAGTGGTTTTTCGTTTTCTGCCCACCTTCTGGCACGATATTACGCAGATTTCCGAATCCCTGCGTCTGCGCGGATACCGCATCACCCCCTGGAGCCTGACCCGCCACCCCCTGCTGGGCATGCGCCTGCTGTTTACGCCGCTGCTTTTCCGCTCGTTGCGCTCGTCGGAAGATCTGGGCATTGCCGCGGAACTGAAAGGCCTTGGTTACGGCGGACAGATAACCCCCTACCGCTCTCCTGTCTGGAAACGGTCAGACACACTGCTGGTGGCAGCGGCAGTTTTGGCGGCAGCGGCAGCCCTGACCTGCCAGATTTTTCTGGGTGGCGGCAGCGCCATGCCGTAAACGCGCGCTCCCCGGATTTTTTTGCAAACGTACGGAAATACCATGATTCTTTTTGACAATGTCACCTATACCTACCCCTTTCAGGACCGTCCTGCGGTGGCGGATATCAATCTGCGCGTGCGGCCGGGGGAAATTGTGCTCTGCACCGGGGCCAGCGGCTGCGGCAAGTCGACCCTGATCCGCCTTGCCAACGGCCTGTGTCCCCACTACTTCCGGGGCAGCCTGAAGGGGGAGGTTCTGGTGGGGGGGCAGCCCACGCGCGAGCAGAGCCTGCCGGAGATCTCGCGCCAGGCAGGCACACTTTTTCAGGACCCGGAGCAGCAGTTTTTTGCTCTGGGCGTTGAGGAAGAACTTGTCTTTGCTCTCGAATGGCAGGGCATGAGCGTGGAGAGCATGCGTGCGGCCGTGCAGAAGGCGGTGCGCGAATTTGATCTTGCATCGGTGCTGCATTCCTCCATCCACAAGCTGTCCGAAGGGCAAAAACAGAAAACAGGCCTGGCGTCACTGTGCATGCAGCAGCCGCAGGCCCTCATTCTGGACGAGCCAACGGCCAATCTTGCCCCCGAATCCACGACAGCTCTGGCCCGAAAACTTCTGGAACTCAAGGCGCAGGGCATGGCCGTGCTGGTGGTGGATCACCGCCTGTACTGGCTGGAAGGCGTGGCAGACCGTATACTTGTCATGTCCGAAGGACGCGTGCGCGCCCAAGGGGACTTTGCCCTTCTGCACGATGAAGACCTGCGCGCGCACTATGGGCTGCGCTCCGTGCGCGTGGAAGACAGGCGCGCCACCCTGCCCGACTGCCGCCAAAGCAGCGACCCTCTGCTGGAAGTGGACGGCCTGACCTTTGCCTACGCCAACAAACCACCCCTGTATGAAAACGCTTCCTTTCATCTGCCGTGCGGCATCAGCGCGCTTGTCGGACACAATGGTTCGGGAAAGACCACACTGGCGCGGGTATTGGCCGGGCTCAACACCGCGCGGGGCAGCATCCGCATGAACGGGCAGCCCTGCACGGAAGCCCAGCGCCTGCAAGCCAGCGGCATTGTGCTGCAGAATGCCGATCACCAGTTGCACATGCGTACCGTGGGGCAGGAACTCGCCTCCTGTCTGCAACTGGCGGGCAGCCGCGATGCGGAACGGGCAGACAGCCTGCTGGAACTTTTTGCCCTGTCGGAGTTGAAGGAACGGCACCCCCAGTCCCTTTCCGGCGGAGAGAAGCAACGCCTTGTCATTGCCTGTGCGCTGGCCAAAAATCCCCGGCTGCTTATTCTTGACGAACCCACCAGCGGTCTTGACGGCGAAAACATGCGGCGGCTGGGCACGGCGCTGGAGGCAGAGGCCGCCGAAGGGCGCTGCATACTGCTTGTCACCCACGATCTGGAACTGCTGCACACTGCAGGGCGTCATGCCCTGCGCGTGCCCCTCACACCAACGCCGCATATGCCTGCCCTGCATAAGGAGAAACACTCATGAGTCTTGAAAATCGCGTCAAGGAAATTCTGGCGGGAAAAAAGATGGTGATGCTGTCAACCATTGCCGGAGAATGCGGCATCAGCGAACTGGAGGCAGCCCGTGCCCTGCCCCGCGACATGCGGGCTTTCTGCACGGGCGACAACTTTGCCGCCATATGGGCCGGGCTGACAGCGTGGCCCTCTGCCACCTTCATCATGAGCCACGGCGAGAGCGTCATCGAGATCAAGGGCAAAATCCCTACAGGCAAAGACGGAAACGGCTATTTCAACCTGGACGCGGGAGCGCCCCTGGGCGGGCACATACGCAGCAGCCGCATACAGGATATCTGCTTTCTTTCCTTGCCTTTCATGGGGCTGGAAAGCCACAGCGTACAGTTTTTTGACGCGGCGGGAGCGGTTCTTTTTGCCGTGTATGCAGGACGCGAAAACCGCGTGCTGATTCCCGAAGCGCGTGAAGGTTTTTTTGCCATGCGTGCGACCTTCTGCAAGGACTAGCCTGATGAAAATACTAGTTGTCTATTCCTCCCTTACCGGCAATACGGAAAAAGTCTGCCGGGCTGCGGCAGAAGCCCTGCCGGGCTGCCATATTTTTTCTGTCGACGCAGCGCCGCCTCCCCATGAGTACGACCTTGTGATCGTGGGTTACTGGGTGGACAAGGGCATGCCCGACAAAAAAGCCGCAAATTATCTGCGCACCGTTGCGCAAACTCCTGTGGCCCTTGTCGGCACTCTGGGCGCATGGCCGGATTCGGATCACGCCAGAGAATGCATGACCAAGGGAGAAGCCCTGCTTGAAGGACGCGGCAACCGTGTTCTGGGAACTTTTCTGTGTCAGGGCAAGGTGGATCCGCGCGTTGTGGAAATGATGCAGAAAATGGCGGGCAGCGCCCATCCCATGACAGAAGAGCGCAAGGCGCGCCTGGCCGAAGCCGCCAAACACCCCGACGAAACCGACTGCGAGAATGCCCGCGCTTTTGTGCGCGGCGTGCGGGCACAGCTTGCCGGGTAGAGCAGCCCGGACAGGAAGGTTTTTTATGACCATGACAGGCATTTATGCATCCATCGGGCCTGCGGGCTGTATTCTTGTGCTGATAGGGTGCGCGGGGCTGTATATTGCCCTGCATACGTTCTTTTACATGACTTTTGTCTGGAAGAACTTTCAGAAAGATTTTCTGGAAGTCAGCATGCAGGGCGCAACCTGCCTGCGCCTGCACAACAGCACCAATCCTCTCATTGTCATCATCCGTGAAATTGTAAACACCCACGCCAGCCATTCCGACGATATCCGGGCAGAGGTAGGCTACCTTTTTCACCGCAACTTCGAATCGGTAAGCAAAAATCTCTGCTGGTTGCGCCTGATTTCCGTGATTTCCCCCCTTTTGGGACTTCTGGGCACGGTGCTGGGCATGATGGGAGTTTTCCGGGTGATTTCCCAAAATGCCGCCCCCGATGCCGCCATGCTGGCCGCGGGCATCTGGGAGGCTCTGATCACCACCATCATGGGCCTTTCGGTGGCTGTGCCCATCCTCATGTTTTATTATTTCCTGCTCCTGAAATTCAAAAGCTTTCATATCGAGGCAATTGAGCACAGCTACCGGGCGCTGGAACTCTGCCAGGGGCCGGAGGCGCGCGCGGCATGGCAAAGAAGGAGGGAAACCCATGAATGACGATATGTTCGAAGATATAGGCATAGATCTGACGCCGCTCATTGACGTGGTCTTCATGCTTCTTGTTTTCTTTATCATGACCACCACCTTCAGCAGACCGGTACTGGACATCATCCTGCCCCAGTCCGAAACCGCAGAAAAATCCGTCGAGCGCCCGCGGGAACTGCATATAGGCATCAAGGCCGACGGCAGCCTTTTTTACAATGACAAGGCCGTCACCAAGGAAGAACTGCCCGCCATTCTGGACAGCATGCCCGGAGCACTGCTGAACCTGCATGTGGACGAAAAAGCGCCCTTTGAAGCCTTTGTGGGGCTGGTGGATATTGCCAAAGAGAAAAGGGGAGGACATTTTGTCATCAGCACGCAAACACACCGCACACGCTGACTGGTGCGATGTGGCTGCCCTGACCAGCAGCCGCCGCTACGCGCGCCTTTTTTCCCTCCTTCTGGTCAGCGCACTGATACTGCCTTTTTACAACATGCAGGCGCCCAAATTGCGTTTGCCCGCAGTGCAGCCCCTGGTGCTGGACATGCGTTTTCAGGCCCCGGCAGAAGAAATGCCGCTGCCCGCAGAAGAGCGCCGCATTCTTGCCGACGAGTCGCCCTTTGTGGTGCCCGAGGTGGAAGCAAAGAAGGAAGACCCGCCCCCCCGGGCCGTCATGCCGGAGCCTGCCCCGGGGCCGCCCCCCAAAAAAGAACGGGAAAAACCCCGCCCCGTGCGCCGCACGCCGCCTCCGAAAATGCCAACGGCACAGCAGGCGTCCCCTCCCCAGCCCGGCCTGACAAGGGACCCCCCTGCTGCCATGGTCAGGGCCGAGGTATCGACCACGTCACGCCAAACTGCCCTGCAGGCGCTGGTGCGGGAAATCGAACGACGCAAGCACTATCCGTCACAGGCGCGCCGTCAGGGCGCGCAGGGCACTGTTGTCCTGCTTGTCCGTATCGGTGCTGACGGCGTTGTTCAAGGGTGCAGCGTGGACAAAACCTGCGGCATCCCTGTGCTGGATACGGAAACCGCCCGCCTTGGCGAAAAACTTGCCGGTCTGCACACGGGTGTGAGCGGAGCGGCCTTTGCTGTACGGGTTCCGGTGCGCTACACTCTGCGCTGAAGGCCCAGCCCCGTACAGAGAGCGGCAGCGCACGGCCAGATTGTCATGAAGCACGTTTCCCCTGTTCCTGCCGGAGAGATTTTTCGCCTGACCATCCCCCAACTGGGCCTCATGCTCTGCCACCTTTTCATGTCCATGACCAGCATCTGGGTGGCAGGGCAACTGGACAGCCGCGTTCTTGCCTCTCTGGGTTTCATTGCACAGCTTTCCACCCTGCTCATGCTGCTCATCTCCCTTGTGGGCAGCGGCTGCATGGCTACTGTCAGCCAGTCGCTGGGAGCGGGTCTCAAGCTGCGGGCCACTCGCTACTCCGGCCTGATTGTGGGCCTGTCCTTTCTGGCGGGCTGCACGGCGTCAGCCTTGGGGCTGGCAGCTTTGCCTCTGGCCCTGCACACAGGGCTTGTGCCCGGAGACATCGCACCCATGGCGCGTGTTTTCGGCACAGCCCACGCTTTGCAGATTCCCTTTTTTTACTGCATGGTCATGCTCAATTCGGTATTTCGCGCACACAAGCTGGTCTGGCTGCCTTTCGGCACGCTGGCCCTGACTGCGGCAGCCAACTTCGCGGGCAGCGTGGGCCTGGGTTTGGGGCACTGGGGGCTGCCCCAATGGGGCTATACCGCTGTGGCCTGGAGCAGTTTTTTTTCCACATTGCTGGGGCTGGTATCCAACGTGGTGCTGGGACTGCGCACAGGCATTCTCTGCCGCGCCTCCTTCGCACCGTGGCGCTGGAACAGGGTCGCCGCGCCGCGTCTGTGGCGCATCGGCGCGCCCATGGCACTGGGAAATCTGGCCACACATGTGGGCAGCGTTGTGCTGCTGGCCTGTGTGGCCCGTGTGCCGCAGGATGCGGTGGCCGCCGTGGCGGGCATGACTCTGGGAGGGCGTATCACGGGTTTCCTGCTTTTCCCTTGAGCGCCTTGGGTATGACCGTAACCATTCTTTCGGGGCATCTGCTGGGCGCGCGCCAGCCCCATGCCGCTCGCGCTCTGGGAAAACGCTGTGCATTCCGGGCAGCCTGTGCCACAGCTCTGGCGGCTCTGGCAGTGGCTCTGCTGCGCGAACCCCTTGCCGCACTTTTTGATCCCAATGCGGAAACCGTACGGCAGGCCACGCTTTTTCTGCTTTTTGCCTGCGCCACCCTGCCCCTGCAAGCCGTCACCCAGATACTGCACGCAGTGCTTGCCGGAGCGGGGGCCACACGCTTTCTCTGCCGTATCGGCTGTATTTCCACCTGGCTTGTGGCTGTGCCCCTCGCCCTTCTGGGCCACTGGAACGCGTGGGGAGCAGGTGGCGTTTATGCGGCCATGGCCGCAGGCCATGTGTGCGGGACAGTGCTTACCCTGCGGGTTTTCTTTCTGAAGCGTGTCGGCCGACAAACAGGGCTGTTCGCCCCTGAAGATCTCCCTTGCGGCAGAACATCCTGAAAACCGGGCAGCAAACGCTTTTTGTCACTTCACCAGAGATTTGCCGTCCACCTCCACCGAATGCCCCGAACCGCCGTCAAACAGAACCGTAAAATCGCCCTGCGGACGTTGCAGAACCACTTCGCTGTTGGAATCAAGCCTGGCCTCCTGCAAAACAGTGCCGCTGCCATCGCGCACCACAATGCGAACACCCGTTGCCGATGAGCCATCGGAATACCCGCCCTGGCAGGTAAAGGTTCCGTCAGCATTGTCATGACAGTTGAGCAAAGCACTGTGCGCATGGACGGCAGAGTGCGCCCCAGACAAAAGTATCGCCGCGCCGAGTAGCAAGAATTTATTTTTCATAATATCCCAGAATGGTGTTGAAAATGATTTTTTATTTCGCATACAATGTCTTTCTGTCCCTGACAAGAGGAGGCGGTATGCACTTTCCCCCTGTTTCCGTAGAACACCTCGGCCACTCCTATGGCGGCCATCTTGTCTACAGCGATCTTTCTCTGACCTTTGAGGAAGGAAAAATCTATGGCCTGCTGGGTAAAAACGGGGTGGGCAAAACCACTCTCATCAGGATACTGATGGGCTTTCTCAAGCCCAAGTGTGGCATGTGCCGCATTTTCGGCGACCCTGCCCATGCCATCCGTCCCGCAACCCGCGCCCGTGTGGGGCTTTTGTTTGAACGCCACCTGGCCTATGACTTTTTCACCATTTCCCAGCTTGAACACTTCATGGCACGTTTTTATCCACGCTGGAAGCCCGAACGTTATTACGGTCTGGTGGAGGTGCTGGACCTGCCCCCAAACCACAAAATCGCGCACATGAGCGAAGGCCAGCGTTCACAGGCGGTTCTGGGGCTCATGCTGGCACAGGACCCGGAACTGCTCATCCTTGACGACTATTCCATGGGACTGGACGCCGGATACCGGCGGCTGTTTGTGGACTATCTGCGCGAAAATCTGCGCGACGGCAAGCATACGGTGGTGCTTACCTCCCATGTCATTCAGGACATGGACCGCTTTGTGGACGAGGTGGTTTTTTTGCGCCGTGGCGGCCAGAGCCACATGACATCACTCAAAAGCTTCATGGAAACTTTTCGCTGTTACCGCCTGCCTGCGCATCATGCTGCCGGGGCAGCCGATGCCTTGCAGGAAATTTCTCTGGGCAGACGGCCCTTGCCGGGATCACACCTGGTCAATATGGAGGCCCATCGGGATTTCTTCGAGTTTTTCACTTTCCATACCGCCGAAGATGTGCGGGAAGATCTGACCGGGTTGGGCCTTGATCTGCCGCACGGTGCGCTGGAAACATACCCCATGAATATGGAAGATGCCTTTGTGGGATATAGCGGGAGACGCTGAAATGCAACACATTTTTCGCGCAGTATTTTTCAAGGAGTACGTCAAGACCCGCGTGTGCATGGCTGGCCTGACAGCGGCAAGCCTGGTCTATATGGCCTGGATATGGCTGACCGTGCATCGCCTTTTTTTGCTGGATCACCCGGAAATCGTCTGGTATCGCGTCATGGATCTGGGGCAAATGCCTTACGCTGCCCTGACAGCCCTGCCCGTGGCCTGCGCTTGCATTTTCTGCTGCTTCCAGTTTCTTCCCGAAATGCAGGACGAGCGCCTGCGCATTTCCCTGCATCTACCTTGCGGCATGGCCCCCCTGCTTCTTGCCCACCTGTTTTTTGGCCTCGCCTTTCTGACGCTGCTTTTCCTGCTGGACGGATTCCTGCTTGTGCTGACTCTGGGGCGTCACTTCCCCAAAGAAGCCGTGCACACCGCCCTGCTCACGGCAGCCCCCTGGTTTCTGGCCGGTCTCTACGCCTATCTCTGCACAACGTACGCGATTCTTGAGCCCCATCGCCGTGCCAAACTCATGGGCGTGTTGCTGGGGATCGGACTTGCGGCCCCGCTTTTGGGAAAAACAGAACCAGGCAGTCTTGCCCCTGCCCTGCCGTGGCTCACACTGCCGTTGCCCTTTCTTCTGATGGGCCTGCTCCTGCCGACTCTGAACTTCCGCCACAGGAGGCTGCCGTAATGCGCGCTCTCGCCCGCTTCTGTATCTGCCTCCCGGCCATTGCCGTGCTGGCCTGGGCACTGCCCGCGTTGTATGATACAGCTCTGCTCAAACCGCTGGACAAGACCCACATTTTTTACAGCCCTGTCCTGAAGCAATGCATCTATACGGAACAGATCCGCGGTTACGATGCGCAGGCAGCCGAAAAATCCGAAGGGCATCACGCCGACATTGTCTACAAGGACGAAAAGGGCCGCTATTATGACCGGCTGGCCTTTGAGGCTGCCCTGCCCTTCATCTATTTTCGCAACATGGAAATGCGGGGCCTTCTGCCCCTGAACCTGGAAGGCAGGATTCTGGATCGCCCTGCCATCGAACGGGCGCGGCGCGTCCTCGAGCTTCCCTCACGCCATCTGGACGGCAAGCGCCCCCCGCAAAATACCCTGCCGCTTCTGGAAGCCAATCCCGGTCAGGCGGCACTGCTCTATCCCACAGACCGCTTCCGCCTGACGGCACAGGGTATGGATTTCATCCATGCCGACACCAATGCGCCCGAAACAAACCTTGCCCGCATCTTCACTTCCGCACTCGCGGAACAGGGTTTTCTCTTTCCGGCACGGCATGTTGGCGGTAATTTTACCACCTTCAAACCTTATGAAAGCGGCATTTTTCTGGTAGATGCGCAGGGGCGGCTCTTCCACCTTCTTCGCCGCGATGGGCGTCCCCAGATACGCAAACCACCCCTGCCCGAAGGACTTGTGCCGCGCCATGTGCTCGTTTCGGAAAGCAGGGAGCGCCTCTGGCTCGGTCTCCTGCTGGACAGCCAGGACCGTCTCTGGCTCATCCGGCAGGACGATCTTGCCCTCATAGGGCTGAACGTGCCTGATTACAGGCCTGACAGCATGGACTGCAAACTCATCTTCGACCCGCTGTATGTGACCGTGGTCACATCGGATGCCTCCCGCGTACGGGCAACGGTGTTTGACCTGCCTCCGGCTGATACGCCGCACGGGGAAATACACGAACCTTTCCACAGCTTCTCGCACAGCATGTCGCGCGCGGCAGAAAGCTGGCAAAGCAACCTGTCTGCCACTCTTTTTCCCTTTCGCCTGATCTTCGGCAGCGAAGACAGTGCCCTGCTTTTGCCCCACATCGCCTTCAGCCGGCACTGGTCACGCAATGCCCTGCCTTTCTGTCTTGTGCTGGCCGCACTGTACGCTTTCTCCTTGCACCGGAGCAGTTTTTCGCGCGCCCGCCTGCTGGCGGAGACAACCCTGGTGCTGGCAGCCGGAATCCATGCCCTGCTGGCCTTGGCATTGCTGCGTGAAAAAGAATAGTGACCGGAAGCCGACAGAAATGCACATCTCCGTCTCTCCCGGACACGGCATCCGTGCTTGCGGGCAGGCGCAGAAAAAATTTTTCTGCGCCTGCCCGCGAAGACTGTCGTAAGAAGGAACGCGTCTGTTCCCGGCTCCCCCCCCCCCGCGAAGATTGCCGGTATGGGCAAAAAAGTGTATGGGAAAGAGAAGGAGCTTTTTTCGATGCGCAAAAAAAATGTTTTTTCTACCCTCTTGGTATTTATGGTCATTGCGATTCTGGGTGCGGGAGGATACACGTTTTTCAAAGATATGGACGGCCCCACCGTGGACATTACTCCCAATACCGGAAGGGTTTCTCCGGCAAGCATCCTTGCCATCAGGATGCAAGACCCTTCGGGCATCCGCTCCGTTGTGGCCGGGGTACGAAAAAACAATGTTTTCACTCCTCTCGCCAGCAAGCACTTTGACACCTATCTTCCCGAAAACAATTTCGCTGTCCCCCTCAAGGACGCCAACCTGCGCGAAGGCGCGTTCGAGCTTGAAATCCGGGCGACAGACGCATCTCTGGCCGGTTTTGGCCAGGGCAATACCCGCACTGTCAGGCTGCCCATGCGCCTTGACGCCCAGCCTCCGCGCATTTCCGTGAAGACCCTGCCCCCCAACGTCCGGCGCGGCGGCGCTGCCGTTATCCGGTATACGATTGATGAAGAAGTCACGGACAGCGGCGTTCTTGTGGCCGGAGAGTTCATGCCCGGCTATCTTCAAAAAGACGGCAGCTACATCTGCTTTTTTCCTTTTCCGTACAATATGACCGCCCGCGACTACAAAAACAGCGTGGAAATCACTGCCACCGATCTGGCGGGAAACACCACCAAAAACCGGCTGACCGTGATGGCTTTTGAACGCACCTTCAAAACCGACAGCATAGAACTGTCGGACAGCTTCCTTACTAGCGCGGAAGGCAAACTCCGCCATCTTGTGCCCAGCACCATCACAACGCCGCTGGAAGCATACCTCTACATCAATGACCAACTGCGCACGGCCAACGTGAAAATTCTGCGAGACATCGGCCGCAATACAGCGGCAGCCATGCTCTGGAGCCAGGTATTCGTCCGTCTGCCCCGTTCGGCTCCCAGAGCCGGTTTCGGGGATCACCGCCTTTTCCACTATCAGGGAAAACTGGTGGGAGAATCCTTTCACCTGGGCTTTGATCTGGCTTCCGTGCGCAATGCCGAAGTGCCCTCCGGCAACAGCGGACGGGTGGTATATAGCGGAGATCTGGGCATTTATGGCAACCTCGTGATCATTGATCACGGCCTCGGGCTCATGTCGCTCTACTCCCACCTGAATGACGCCCTGGTAAAATCCGGCGATGTCGTCCAGAAGGGGCAGATCATCGGGCACACCGGCAGTACGGGGCTGGCGTTTGGCGACCATCTGCATTTCGGCATCCTTGTGGGCGGGATTGAGGTGACGCCTCTGGAATGGCTGGACCCCAAGTGGATACGCGACAATATCACCAGCCGTCTGGAGGCTTCCATGCCGCAATAACCTGCTGCGGCACAGCCCACAGCGCGGATTTCGCTCACATGCCTGTTTGTGCGGGCGCAGTATGCGCAGCCTGCACGTCACCTCCATGCCCTGCGGCAAAAATGATGGTGTCCCATGCCCTTGCCCACCCCTTTTTCGCTTGGACTGGACATTGGATCAACCACAGTCAAGCTGGCTCTGCTGGACGCAGACGGCCGGATTGCGGAAACACGCTACCGCCGCCACGGTACGGCCATCCGGGCAACCCTTGCGGCACTGCTTGAGGAACTCCTGTCGCTGTATCCGGACATTGAGGTGCATTGCGCCATCACCGGGTCCGGCGCTCTTGACCTGTGCAATACGCTTTCGGTGCCTTTTGTGCAGGAGCTTCTGTCCACAGCGCGCACCATATCCACATACGCCCCGGACACCGCCGTGGCGGTCGAACTTGGAGGAGAGGACGCCAAGCTTCTGTATCTCGGCACAGATACGGAACTGCGCATGAACGAATCCTGTGCCGGAGGCACGGGCGCCTTTATCGACCAGATGGCCCGACTTCTGGATACGGACGCCGCAGGGCTCAATCTGCTGGCCTCCCGGCATACACGATTGTATCCCATCGCCTCGCGGTGCGGCGTTTTTGCCAAAACAGACATTGTTCCTCTGCTCAACGGCGGCGTCCCGCGCGAAGATATTGCGGCTTCCATTTTTCAGGCTGTTGTGGAGCAGACCATTGGCGGGCTGGCATGCGGCCGCCCCATTGCCGGAAAGGTCGCCTTTCTGGGCGGGCCGCTGCATTTTCTCCCGGAACTGGAAAAACTTTTTGTTGCAAACCTGAACCTTGACGAGAGCAGCATCGCCCGGCTGCCGCATGCGCAGTGCGCGGCAGCCATTGGCGCAGCCCTCTGCCTGCGGGATACCTGCGCGCCCGGCTCCGCCCACGCTCTTGCCCAACTGGCAGCAATAGCGCGGAAGCTCTCGCACGTTCCTGCCGCGGCCAGAACCAGCACGTTGCCAAAGCTTTTTGCGCACCGCCAGGACTATGCGGACTTCTGCCGCCGCCATACGGCGGATGATCTGGCCTCCGGCGACCTTAGTCATGCCGAAGGGCCGCTCTATCTCGGCCTTGATCTTGGCTCAACCACAATAAAAGCTGTTCTTGTGGATGCCGAGGCAAAAATTCTGGCATCCTTCTATGCGCCCAACGGGGGCAATCCGCTGCAGACGCTTTTGCCGCCTCTGGCGGAGATGCTCGAACGCATCCCGGATTCGGCCCGGCTTGCCGCCTCCGCAGCAACAGGATACGGCGCGCACCTTGCCCAGTCGGCGCTGGAGGTAGACACCCTGCTCGTGGAAACGCTGGCCCATTTCAAGGCTGCCATGCTTCTTGTCCCGGAAGTGAGCTATGTGATCGACATCGGCGGACAGGACATGAAGTGCCTGAAGGTGGAAAACGGCGTCATCAGCGATGTCAGTCTGAACGAAGCCTGCTCCGCCGGTTGCGGAGCCTTTCTGGAAAGCTTTGCGCAGGGCCTCGGCCTGAAAATGGACGCATTCGTCGACCTGGCCCTTTTTGCGGAGCACCCTGCGGACCTTGGATCGCGCTGTACGGTTTTCATGAATTCCAAGGTCACCCAGGCGCAGAAAGAAGGCATGCAGATTGCCGATATTGCCGCCGGATTGTGCTATTCTGTGGTGCGCAACGCTCTGGACAAGGTTTTGCGCATCAAAAACATGGAAGAGCTTGGTCAGAATGTGGTTGTTCAGGGGGGAGCCTTTCTGAACGACGCCCTCCTCTGCGCCATGGAGCGCACCCTGGGGCACAGTGTGCGGCGGCCTGCCTCGTCAGGCCTTATGGGAGCCTACGGGGCTGCCCTGACGGCCCTGGAGGAAAATCCCCCCGCCATCGCCGCCCATTCCCCGCTCTCCGCAGCCCTCATCCGCAACCTTGCCATGCGCACGCGCAGTTTCCGCTGCCGCGACTGCGGCAATACCTGCCTTTTGACCGAAACCGTCTTTTCTCACGGCCGCCGCCATGTTTCCGGCAGCCGCTGCGACAGGTTCTGCGAAGCGCGGGAGCACGGCACTTCCCGCAACATCTTTGCCTGGAAAAACCAGCGGCTCTTCCGCTATACCCCTCTGCCTCCCGAAAAAGCGCCTCGCGGCCGACTGGGAATCCCCAGAGTCCTGAACATATATGCCCACTATCCCTTCTGGTTCACATTGTTCACGCGTCTGGGCTTTCGGGTTGAAGTTTCACCCCCCACCAACCGCTCCGTATTCGCCACAGGTCTGAACTCTGTTCCCTCGCAAAGTGTCTGCTACCCGGCAAAGCTGGCACACGGACATGTGCTTGCTCTGCTGGACAGCGGCATCAAAAAAATTTTTCTGCCGTGCATTCCCCGTGAAGACCGGGAATTCTCCGAAACGTGCGATGCATATTCCTGCCCTGTGGCCTGCGGCTACCCGCAGGTGGTGCGCGACAATCTTCCGGAACTTGCGGAAAAAAGGGCGGTCATGCATGTCCCCTTTGTCAATCTTGGGCACACTGCGTCCCTGGTGCGCAATCTGTGCCGCGAATTTGGCCTGCCCAAGGCCGAAGTCAGGGCGGCTGTCAAGGCCGCACGGCGTGAGCAGGCCGCATACCTCGTGGAACTGCATGCCGAGGCCGCACATATCTACGGCGATATGCAAAAAAACGGGGGAGTCCTTGTGCTCCTTGCCGGAAGACCCTACCACGCGGATCCCCAGATACACCACGGACTGCCGGATTTCATCGCATCACTGGGAGCCGCAGTTGTGAGCGAAGATGCTCTGCCGCCGCACTGGACAGGGCCCCGCATGCCCTTTGCCCTGCGGGTACGCAACCAGTGGGCATACCCGACCAGACTGTACCGGGCCGCCCACTGGGCGGGAAGCTCCGATCACGGCGCGGCAAGGGTAGAGTTTGTCCAGATTACCTCCTTTGGCTGCGGCATTGACGCCATCGCAACAGATCAGGTGCGGGAAATACTGCGCGGTCACGCCAAACTCTATACCCTGATCAAGATGGACGAAGGCAATGCCCTGGCATCGGCCAAAATCCGGATACGCTCGCTGCTGGCCGTACCTCCTTCCGCCAGTGCCGTCCCCCCGGCCACGCAAAACGCCGGACACAGCTCTCCTGTTTTCAGAAAAAAAGACGCGGAAACACACACCATCCTCATGCCCCAGATGGCTCCGGTGCATTTTCCCCTCATGGCAGAAGCTGTTGCCAGCAACGGCCACAACGTGCGCCTGCTGCCCACGGTCAACGAAGCCGCCATCAGCCTGGGGCAGGCGCATGTCAACAATGACGCCTGCTATCCCGCCATTGTCGCCATTGGGCAGTTGCTGCTGGCCTTGCAGCAAGGCGAGAGCGATCCCGAACGCACGGCACTGCTGCTGCCCCAGACGTGCGGGCCGTGCCGGGCCAGCAACTATCCGGCGTTACTGCACAAGGCCTTGCGGGAGTGCGGATATGCATCAATACCCGTTTTGACGCTCAGCACCGCAGGAGGCGACAGCCAGCCGGGATTGAAAATGGGGCGCGCGCTCCTCTGGCGTCTTCTGCTCGGCGCGCTGGCCGGTGATCTGCTCCAGCGCCTCTCCCTTTTCACCAAAACCTACGAGCAGGCCGCCGGAGCCAGCGAGGACAGGCTGCACCACTGGCTGCGCATCCTGTCGCCCATTGTGCGCGCCGGTGATGAAGCCGCCTTTAAGGAAAGCCTCTCTCCGCTTGTCCGGGATTTTGCAGCAATCCCGATCCGGCAGGAAGCCCGCCCGCGTGTGGCCGTTGTCGGGGAAATTCTGCTCACCTACCATCCTGACGCCAACAGGCATATTGAAGACCAGATACGCCGGGAGGGAGGGGAGCCCCTGCTGCCCGACCTGACCAATTTCTTTCTCTACTGTCTGAAAGATGCCGTGTACGACTGGCGGTATCTGGGGGGCAGCACCCTGGCTGCTCTGGGGAACGCACTGGTCATCCGCAAGGTGGAAAATCTGCGTCAGCACATGCGCCAGGCCCTGAAGACCTCGCCTCTGGCCCGGCAGGTCATGCCCATTGCGCATATTGACGATCTGGCGCATCTGGGGGCAAGGGTACTGTCACTGGGCAACCATGCCGGTGAGGGCTGGCTTTTGCCCGCAGAAACATTGGAATTTCTGGGGTGTGGAGTGCAGAACATTCTTTGCCTGCAACCCTTTGGCTGCCTTCCCAACCATGTGATCGGCCGGGGGGCCTTCAAAAACATACGCCGCCAGCAGCCACAGGCAAACCTCATGGCTCTGGATTATGACCCCGGCAGCAGCGAGGCCAACCTGCTGAACCGCATCAGGCTTTTCATGGCCATTGCCAGAGAAAAAGTGGGGGATGCCGGTGGGCAGCTTTTCGGCTGAGGTTCCTTGCAGGCGCGGCAGGCCAGCGGCAGTGCGAAGGCTGGCCGCCTATTCGCGCGGAGGAAGCTCCCTCTCTCCCTCTTCGAGACGCTGCAGGAATTTGTCGCGGCATTCATAACTGCAAAAACGGTATACTCTGTCGCCATCGCGTACCGATATGTTGCCCTCAACGGACACATAGGCACCGCACTCCGGATCTTTCACCATTTCGCCCGCTGATACTTTGCGCTCCAGATCTGCCGCGCTTTCCGCCTCATGCTCTTTGCGCTTTTTCAAAAAATCATTGGCGAAAAAACGATACAGGGCATATCCGGCCAAAATCAGCAAAAGCCACTTCCACATGATGCGCTCCTTCTGCATGCAGCAAAGCTGTTCAGCACGGGGCTGACCAATGGGCAATGTAGCACAGGGCTGTCGGGCGCGTCACTGAAAAATTCGCTCTCCCTCCCGGTGCCAGCGCAAAAGCGAAAGCCAGTGACGGGCTGACCGGCCGTCAATAACAATATCCGGCGCAAGGTCAAGCAGGGGTACCAGAACAAAGGCGCGCACCGTCAAACGCGGATGCGGCACAATACACTGCGGGGCACGGCTCTGCTCCTGCCCGAATAAAAGCAGGTCAGCATCAATGGTACGCGGGCCAAAACGCAGGGCGGGGTTCAGGCTGCGCCTGCGCCCCAAGGCTGCCTCCATGCCCAGCAAGGCACCCACAAGCAGGCAGGGCGTCCAGGATTCGTCAGGAAAAATCTGGACAACCTGGTTCAAGAACCACGGCTGGTCGGATTTTCCCTGGGGTTCTGTACGGTAAACAGGGGACGCCGCGCCAAAGCGCACACCGGGCAACGCTCCCAGCGCCTTGCGGGCACGGGCCAGCATTTTTTCGGCAAAGCGGCAGTTCGAACCAAGGCCTACATATGCCCGGAGGAGTGAATCTTCGGTCATGGCTTCCTTTTTTGATGGCGTTCCATATCCCGCGCCTCTCAATGCGTTCCGCTCAATTTCAGCACAACAACCCCACACACAATCAGGCATATTCCCACAATGCGCCCGACACTGAGCATGTCGTTGAAAAGCATTATGCCGACAGCAAACGTTCCCACCGCACCTATGCTTGTCCACACGGCATATGCCGTCCCCATGGGGATGCTTTTTTGTGCCATGAAAAGAAGCCAGCCGCTGAGCGCCATGGATGCTGCCGACAGTAGAAAAAAAGGAAGGCGATAGCCGGTTGTCGAGGCCAGTTTGAATCCCAAAGGCCAGCCAACTTCACACAGCCCGGCCAGCACAAGAATTATCCAGGCGTTCATGGTACAGTTACCCCTTAAGGGCATAAGGGACAGACCCTGCAAATCTATCTTTTTGGTGCGAAAAAATCCCCTCCCGCGGTTGTCGTGAGAGGGGGGGGTAAGAATCGTTGACAGCGGCCTACTTTCCCACATGAAGATATGCAGTATCATCGG
>NZ_RQYH01000039.1 GCF_003860215.1 Desulfovibrio sp. OH1186_COT-070
TTTTTCAGCCCAGGACTGGAAAATGCCGCTCACATATTCAGGGCCGTTATCACAACGAATCTCCCTGGGACAACCCCGCCATTCAATGATGTTCTCCAAGGCGCGGATTACCCGCTCCGACGGCAAGGAAAAATCAATCTCAATGCCGAGCCCTTCACGGGTAAAGTCGTCCAGGACGTTCAAGAGGCGGATACAACGGCCATCCTGAAGCTGGTCGTGCATGAAGTCCATCGACCACCTGGTTCACGGTTTCAGGAATAGCCCGTTGTTCCGGCTTGTCCCGCTTTCTCCGTTTCCCGGGCTTTATCCGCAAGCTCAGTTCAAGCTCCCGGCAAATGCGATGCCCGCGCTTGTGGTTCCAGCCGTACCCCTTGACGTTGCGCAGAAACAGAAAGCACAGGCCAAATCCCTTTTGGGGGAGGAGAATTACAGCCTGCACTCTAATGTTCAATCGTCATAGTGCCCGCTGCACTGTATGATTTCGCATACCTCACCCTGGATCCGATAAACAAGGCGATTTTTGTCATCAATCCGGCGGCTCCAATAACCGGACAAATCTCCGGTCAACGGCTCCGGTTTTCCGACACCTTGATACCCTCCCCGGCCTATATCCTGCAACAGATCGTTTATCCGTTTGAGCGTGCGCTTATCCCGGGTCTGCCAGTACGTGTACTCGCTCCATGCGTTCGCGCTGAACTGGAATTGCATTATTCCAAGCTCCGCAGTTCTTCCAGGCTTTTTGTCACCGTTTGTCCAGATTCGATTTGGGCAGCAGAGCGACGCAGCACCTCCTGGTTTTTGGCGCTGTAAAATGGCTCATTTGTCGGCCTGAACGGCAGACCATTCTCTTTTACCATTTGGGCAAGGAAAAGGCGGACGGCTGCGGACAAATCAAGCCCCATATCCTGTACAACGGCTTGCGCTTGATTTTTCAAGCTGTCATCGAGCCGGATTTGCAAATTTGCCATACTTTGCCTCCTATTATCACTACATTTCAATTTTTTGTAATGATATATAGTTTTGTTGTCAATATAGTGCCCTGCGGCTTTTTCAGATTGTGTATTGCGAGTTGCCAAGGCAGGTGAAAACTTTGGGCAGAGATCTTGACTTTTGTATCTCACAGGCTACATCATTTAGCATGAGCGCGATAAATATTTTTCACGAAACAGACCTGTATGCGGAATGGTTCAGCAAACTCCGAGATATAAAGGGCCGGGCCAGAATTGCGGCCCGCATCGAATCCGCCAAGGCCGGAAACTTCGGAGCCTACAAGGTGCTGGATGAAGGTGTGTGCGAAATGAAAATTGATTTCGGCCCAGGCTATCGCGTGTACTACGCCCAAGAGGGCTTGCATGTTTACCTTTTGATTGTCGGCGGCGACAAGTCCACGCAAAAAAAGGACATCGCCAAGGCCAGAGAACTGTGGCGCATGATAAGGGAGGAACGGCAATGAAAAAAACGGCTATTCGTGAATACGAAACAGCAAGATACCTTGATAGTGAGGAAATGATTGCTGAATATCTCGCCGCCTGTCTGGAAGACCCCAACCCCGATGTCTTTCTTGGCGCTCTCGGAGAAGTGGCAAAAGCCCGTGGGGTCGCACAACTGGCCAAAGATACCGGATTGAGCAGGGAAAGCCTTTACAAGACATTTTCCCCCGGCACAAAGCCCCGTTTTGAAACAATTCTCAAAATAACAAATGCCCTCGGCGTTCCTCTCGGCATGAAGCAGGGCGGGGAAGCGGCGCACCATCCTTGACATGCGACAGCCATCACACACCTTGACAAGAGAGCTTCACGCTCTCAATGAAATCTGCGCTTCAACCACAGGAAATTCAAAACGATTTTGTGGAAAATCGTCAAAAAAGCGAATGTCTCGCCTGTGTGTGCCAGTGATCTGCATCGAGGGTATGGGAGCATTCCCCGCATATGGAGCGGAAAGCCCCTGCGAGACGTGCTTTTTGCGGCCGCTCTGCCAGGCTTTGCCGGGCATGATATTCCCGTATCCGCACCAAGGGCATAGCGCAGCGCTCTGTCCGGCAGGGCGGGCACGACAAAAGGCCTCAACGAAAAAAGGGGAACCCTCGTGCGAGGGTTCCCCTGATTTTGCGGGTTGTCGCGTACGGCCTAGAAGGAGTACACGAAGCTCAGGTTCACGTTCCAGGGATCGCGCACCTGGTCGCTGCGGCCGTTCAGGGTGCTGCGGCCCCAGACATTGCGGGACTTGTCAAGCCAAGTGGCAATGTAGTTGGCATCCAGCATGACGGTGAAGTTTTCGTACATCTGGTAGGTGTTGGTCAGGCCGAATTCCAGCGCGGTGTCGCCCGTGGTCATGTACAGGGGATCCATGCCCACTCCGGCGCTGTTGGCACCGGTCAAGGTGTTCCAAGCGCCGTTGCGGGTGCCGCCGGCAGAGATGTACTTGGCCATGCCCTTGCTGTTGGTGCCGCCGATGAGGTTGATACGGAAGGTGTGCTTGAGGTCTTCGAGGAAGCTCATGTCCTTCAGGCGGGCGCCTACGCCCCATGTGCCGACCATGGTGCGGCCGAGAACCGTATCACGGGCGATGTAAGGATTGCCGCTGAAGGCGAAGTTGGAGAAGCCGTTGGTGCCGTTGGCGCTCAGGGTGGGCATGCGCTCGGAACCGTTGGCGGGATTGTTGTCGTCGCCGGTGGCGTACCAGCCGTAGAGACCGGGGATGGCCCAATCCAGCTTGTATTCGAAGAGCAGGGAGGCCAGCCAGCCGTGGCGGCGGGAGCGGCTGTCGTCATAACGCACGTCACCGTAGTTCACGTCCCACGCGATACGGAAGGGATCAAAGGCCGTGACTTCGCCGGTGAGACCGGCCCAGAAGGCATCGCCGTACAGGTTCCAGCGTTTTCCGGCAAAAGAGCCGTCCTTGCGCATGGAACCGTTCACGGGCAGCATGCCGGCGCGCACAAAGCCGCCCAGACCAGCAAAGTTGCTCCAGTTGGTATTTCCGGCCACAGGATTAGTGCCGCGGAAGGAGTTGGGCCCGATGGCGGCGTACATGGCCCACGGGGTCACTTTCACACCGTCAAAGCTCAGGGGCAGCAGCAAGGCGAAGGCGTCCAAGTTATCCATGTAGTTGTTATACGTGCGGCCGGAGGCGGTGGTGTAGCTGCCGTTGTCGTTGTACAGGCGGGCCCAGAAGGCGGTGAGGCCCACGTTTTCGTTGAACTGGTAGTTGAGGCTGATGCCGGCCACGTCGTCGTCAAAGACCTGGGTGCCGGAGGTGAAGCTGGGCAGGGCGATGCCTTGGATGCCCATGCGCACCTTGAGGTCGGTTTCGGGCACGATCCAGTCGATATAGGCGCGCTTCACTTCCACGGCAACGCCGTCAGCGCCCAGAGCGCCGCCGGATCCACGCCCTACACCTCCGCCATCACGTCCCCAACGCTGGTCGCCGATTTCAAAGTACACGGTACCGGAGAGGGCTTCGGAGGCCACGGCGTCCAGTTGCAGGCGCACACGCTGGTTGGCTTCGAATTCGTCTTCGCCACGGCCGTTGCCGGTGCGGCCGTTGCCGCCGGTGAAGGCGTGGTTCTGGCCGTAGTCAAAGCTCATGATCCACTGGCCCTTGGCCTTGAAGTCAATGGCGTCGGCGCCGGTGGCAGCGCCAAAAACCAGACCGGCCGCCAACAGGAGAGTCGCGATCTTTTTCATGGTTTTTCCTTCCTTTCTTGTCCCTGCCGGGCAGGGTGTTTGCACATGCGGGGCGAAAAAGTTTTCGCCTTGAGAAAACTATAGGCGAAGCCCGGAAACATGGCAAGAGAAAAAGTGCAAAATTTTTTACCGTGTCATCTGCTTCGGATGCCGTTTTTTCCTGTTTCTGAAAAAAATCAGCTTGATAGAAAAAATATTGCGGAAAAAATTTTTCCCCGCAAAGCAGGGCAAAAATATGCTTTTTGCGCATTTTTGTGTGCCCCGGGCTTTTGACAACCGCGGAATCTCCCGCAGGCGGGGCGCGTACAAAATTTTGCCCGCCGCAAGAAAAACGCGCCCGCCCCGTCCTGCGCCCTTTTCTTGCACGGCGTTGCCGGGTATCATGGGGCAGAAAAATTTCGTGTACCGGCTCAACCAAAGGAGATTGGCATGAACACCGTTTTCGGCAATCTGGACCATGTGCTCCTCATGGCCCCCGGCCCCAGCCCGGTGGCCCCCAATGTGCTCAAGGCCCTGAGCATGCCCACCCTGGGGCATCTTGACCCGCACTGCATCGCAGTCATGGACGCTGTGCAGGAGCAGTTGCGCGCCGTGTGCAAAACGCGCAATGCCGTGACTTTTCCCCTTTCGGGCACAGGCTCGGCAGGTATGGAAGCCTGTTTCGTGAATCTGGTGGAACCGGGCGACCATGTGCTCATTGTGAGCAACGGCGTGTTTTGCGCGCGCATGGTGGAGGTGGCCTCGCGCCTGGGCGCGGTGGCGGACACCGTGGACTGCCCCTGGGGCAGGGCCGTGGACGCGCAGGCCGTCAAGGAGGCCCTGGGCCGCAAGCACTACAAACTGCTGGCCGTGGTGCACGCCGAAACCTCCACCGGCATCAACAATCCCGTGGCCGAACTGGGCGCGCTGGTGAAAGACAGCGACACCCTCTTTCTGGTGGACAGCGTGGCCGGACTGGGCGGCGTTGACGTGCGCGTGGACGAATGGGGCATTGACGCCTTTTACAGCGGCTCGCAGAAATGCCTGTCCGCCCCTCCGGGGCTGGCTCCGGCCTCGTTTTCGGACGCGGCCATGGAGAGCATGGCCAAACGCAAGACCAAAGTCCCCAACTGGTATCTGGACGTGACGCTCATCCGCAAATATTGGGAAGGCTCGCCCCGCGTCTACCACCACACCGGCCCCAGCAACATGTATTATGCCCTGCACCAGGCCATGGACAATCTGCTCACCGAGGGGCTGGAATCCTCCTTTGCCCGCCACGAGGCCATGCACCGGCGGCTGGCCCAGGGGCTGGAAGGGCTGGGTTTCACGCCCTATGTGAAAGGCCCGGGAGCCGCCCCGCAGATCAACCTCTTTCTGCCGCCTTCGGGGGTGGACGCCAATACCCTGCGCGCGGAGTTGCGCTCCAAACACCGCATTGAGGTGGCCGGAGGTTTGGGCGAACTGGCGGGCAAGGTCATCCGCGTGGGGGTTATGGGCGAAGGCGCGCGCGAAGAGCCCATTGACCGCCTGATTGCCGCAGTGGAAGACTGCATCCGGAAGTAAGGGAAAAGTCTTGGGATACGTATTGCCGCCCCGCGCCTGTGCCCGCGCGGGGCGGCAAGGCTTGACCTGTGCCAAGAATGCCGTACTGTTTTCCTGGATGAACAGCAAACACCGCAAAACGCTTCAGGCAATCTTTGCCGATCCGCCGTCCGCCTCGCTCCACTGGGCCGACATCGAAAACCTGTTTGTGGCCTGCGGCGGAAAAATCAAAGAGGGACGGGGATCACGGATGCGCGTCAGCCTGAACGGCGTCCTTGCCACCTTCCACCGTCCACATCCACGACCGACCACAGACAGGGGAGCAGTCAAGTCTGTCAGGGAATTTCTTGAAAATGCGGGGATAGCACCATGAACACACTCACCTATAAAGGATACTGCGGTCGTTTTGCGTATGATCCGGAAGCCGATATTTTTCACGGCCAGGTGCTGCACCTTGCGGACATGATCACTTTTCAGGGCCGCTCCATTGACGCACTGAAGCAGGCCCTTGCCGATTCGGTTGAAGACTATCTGGAGTTTTGCGCTGAAGAAGGCAAGACACCGGAAAAGCCCTATTCCGGGCGCTTCAACGTACGCCTTTCGCCCAAGGTACATCAGCGCATCGCTCTGGAGGCTGCTCGTGACGGTGTGAGCCTGAACACGTGGGTAGCTCAGGCCCTGTCCAAGGCTGTGGCCCGTCATCCGTAGCTGCCCTGCGGACATGATCACCTTTCAGGGCCGCTCCATTGACGCACTGAAGCAGGCCCTTGCCGACTCGGTTGAAGACTATCTGGAGTTTTGCGCTGAAGAAGGCACATCGGCCGGCAAATCGTAGCTTGTGCTCCGCCCGCCGCCAGCGGCCTGTTGCAGCAGGCCGCACGCCATGAGTTCCCGGATATCGCGCAGGGCTGTGTCTGGCGAGCATTTGGCCAGCCTGGCGTATTTGCCGCTGGTCAGTTTGCCCTCAAAGCCCTCAAGCAGACGGCCCAGAATGGATCTCTGGCGCTCATTGAGAGAATACCGGCTCGCATACTGCCAAAAGCGGGCTCTGCGCATGACCGCCGCAAGGCTTGTGCCCGCCCCTTCAACAGCCCGCCCCAGGCAGTCCACAAACCAGCGCAGCCAAGGCGTGATCTCCACATCTCCCTTTTGGGTACGCTCCAGGATGGCGTAATACTCCTTCCGTTCCCGCTCGATCCGGGCAGACATGCTGTAAAAGCGCTGCGGGCAGCCGTCGGCCCGCGCCAGCGCGCAGTCGGCAATAGCGCGCGCCATGCGCCCGTTGCCGTCCTCAAAGGGGTGGAGGGTCACAAACCACAGATGCGCGATTCCGGCTTTCAGCACGGGATCCAGCGCGCGGGGGTCATTGAACCATTCCAGAAACCGGCTCATTCCGTCAGCAAGACGCTCTGCGGCCGGGGCCTCAAAATGCACTTTTTCGTGCCCCACATAGCCGGAAACCACCTGCATGGGGCCGTCCGCATCTGTGCGCCATGCGCCCACGGCAATGCGCCGGGACGCGCCATACCCCGAAGGAAAAAGGGCTGCATGCCAGCCGAAAAGGCGCTCCGCCGTCAACGGCTCGTTGCAGCGTTGCGTGGCGTCCAGCATCATTTCCACAACGCCTTCCACGTTTCTGCCCACAGGGGCAAGGCCGCCGATGTCCACACCGAGCCTGCGGGCCAGAGAAGATCGCACCTGGGCCACGTCAAGAAATTCCCCTTCAATGGCGCTGGACTTGACCACATCCTGGGTCAATGTTTCCAGGCCCGCCGCGGCACGAAAGGAAAAGCCCAGGGCGCTCATCCGCCCCAAAAGCAGCCCCTGCGCATGGCGCACGGCGGCAAGAGGCTCTGCCAGTTCCGCCATGTTCCACCGAAAGCACGGCCAGTCCGGCCTCTCATGAATATATGGCATAATCTCCGCACTTTTTGCGGTGAATATGCCAGCCATTCGCCGCAAAGGCAATCCCTGGCGATGCGCCGTGCGTTCACAGCGCATTGGCACATCGCCACGAACTTGCCCCTGCACGGCAGATGGCGGCAAAGCCTGCCTTGCTTTTCTTGCATGGTTTGCTTTCGCGGCGCCAGCCACGCCAACCCTGTGCATGCCCTGGCTGGCGCCGCGTTCGCAAAAAATTTTTTCGCGCAATTGTGAAAAAAATCTTCTGTTGTATCGCCATACCAATTCTTCGCGGACCAAAATTTTTCTTCTCTGCCTCCGCGCTTGTGAAAAAAATATCTCCAGTGACTGAAAGCGCAAACAATCCGGCGGGCTTGACGGCCGCGAAAAAATTTATTTATCCAAGTATCATGGCGTGTTGTTAGCGCCTACAACTGTTGCAGGGGGAGGAGGAAGACCATGTCCCAAGAACGGATCACCACACTGCTGACGGACAGCCGCAGCTATTTGCCGCCGGAGCACGGCAGAACATCCGCCTGGATATGCGGGCCGGAAGAATATGACGAACTTTGCCGCCGTGCGCTGGAAGACCCCAGCGACTTCTGGGGAGCGCGGGCTTCGCAGTTGATCCACTGGTTCAAACGATGGGACAAGGTGCTGGAAGCGGATGACGCGCACCACAAGTACAAGTGGTTTACCGGGGCCAAACTCAATGCCTCCTTCAACTGCATTGACAGGCACCTGATTTCCGGCAGGCGCAACAAGGCGGCGCTCATCTGGCAGGGAGAAAAGGAAACCGATGTCCGCTGCTATACCTACCAGATGCTCTATACCGAAGTGTGCCGCGTGGCGCATGCCCTGAGTTCCCTGCATATCCGCAAGGGCGACCATGTGGCCCTGTACATGCCCATGATTCCGGAGCTGTTTATCGCCATGCTGGCCTGCGCGCGCATAGGGGCCATCCACACGGCCATTTTTTCCGGCTATGCCGAGGGCGGCGTGCGCAGCCGCATCCAGGGGTGCAGGGCGCGCGTGGTCATTACCGCCGATGCCGCCGTACGCTCCGGCAAGATCAAGCCGCTCAAGGCCAATCTGGACCCCATTCTGGAAAAATGCCCCTCTGTGGGCCATGTGGTGGTGGTCAGAAACGCCGGACTGGAAAACGTCAACATGCAGCGCAAGCGTGACACCTGGTGGCACGACCTCATGGACGATTTTACCCTCAACCCGGACTTTCCCTGCGAACCCATGGACGCCAACGATACGCTCTTTCTGCTGCACACCAGCGGCAGCACGGGCAAGCCCACGGGCGTGATGCACGCCACGGGAGGGTATTTGACCTATGCGGCCCACACCACCCAATGGTGCTTCGACATGCGCGACGACGACGTGTACTGGTGCACGGCCGACGCGGGCTGGATTACCGGGCACACTTACGGCCTGTACGGGCCGCTGGCGCTGGGGGCCACCACCATCATGTTCGAGGGCGTACCCACCTGGCCCTACCCCGACCGTTACTGGCGCATTGTGGAAAACTTCCGGGTCAATATTCTGTACACGGCTCCCACGGTCATCCGCTCCCTCATGCGCATGAACGAAGCCTGGACAGAACGCTATGACCTGCGCAGCCTGCGCATTCTGGGCACAGTGGGCGAACCCATCAACCCCGAAGCCTGGCGCTGGTTTTACGAGCACATCGGCAATGAGGAACTGCCCATTGTGGACACCTGGTGGCAGACGGAAACCGGCGGCGCCATGATCGCTCCCATCCCCTATGCCACCAAACTCAAACCCGGCTCGGCCACCAAACCCCTGCCCGGTATTGACGCGGCCATCATCGGCTCGGCAGGGCGCGACGGCGACGAGGCGGAAGAAGGCGCCAAGGCCGGGCATCTGGTCATCCGGCGGCCGTGGCCCGGCATGATGCAGGGCGTGTACTGCGACGAAGAAAAATACCAGTCCTATTTTTCGCGCTTTGGCTGCTATTCGTCGGGAGACGCGGCAGAAGTGGACAGCGACGGCTATTTCTGGATTCTGGGCCGGGTGGACGATTCCATCAATGTTTCGGGGCACCGCCTGTCCACCGCAGAAATCGAGGCTGTGCTGGCCGCCTGCCCCGAAGTGGGTGAGGCCGCTGTGGTGCCCATGCCCCACGCGCTCAAGGGTGAGGGAATCTATGCCTATGTGGTCACGCGGGATGAGGTGCCCTGGAGCTCAAGCCTGCGCGTCAAGCTGCGCGATACCGTGCGCCGCGACATCGGCGCGCTGGCCACGCCGGAATACATCCAGTTTGTGGAAGCCATGCCCAAGACCACATCGGGCAAAGTCATCCGCCGCATGCTGCGCAAAATCGCCGGCGACAGCCATGAGGAAATCGGCGACACCACTTCGCTGGCCAACCCGGAAGCGCTTGCCGCCATCATTGCCGGGCACAACAATCTTGTGGCCGGGCGCCACGAAACGGAAAACGCGCCGGACGAGGAAGAGAGCAGCACGATCTAGCGACAGTCCCACCGCGCGGAGAAGCGCGGGAATGCCCGCCGACAGCGCACTGCGGCCCCTTGCGCGGCAGCCCTGCCACGCGGGAGCCTGCCGTGCGGGAGAGATCGCTCCCCCCACCGCCCCCGCCGGGGCGGTGGGGGGCTTTTTGCTGGGAAAGGAGCCGTACTGTTGCATGGATCTGCATGCATTTTACACAAAAATTATACATTTTTCTTGTTTTTTATATAAAAATTCCATAGTATTTTTGCAGCGGGAAAGGAAATATGAAGGCAAAAGAAGTTGTTCAGCGATTGAAGGCCGATGGTTGGAGCGAGCTGCCCGGAAAGCGCACCAGTCACAAACAGTTCAAACATCCCGGCAAACCGGGCAAGGTGACGGTAGCCATGCATCCCGGTGACATACCCCCGCCCATCCTGAAGCTCATTGAAAAACAGTCGGGAGTGAAAATGGGGTGAACTGTCCACCCCCCCCCGGAGAAAATTATGGAAACGTACTATGCCGGATTTATTCCCTGTGAGGGCAGCGTATCGGTCATATTCCCGGATGTGCCGGGCTGCGCGACATGGGGTGAAACCATGGAACATGCTTTCGCCATGGCTGTGGACGCTCTCGCGGGACATCTGGAAGTCCTGGCTGACGATAACGACCCCATTCCCCAACCTTCAACGTATGAGGTCGCTTGGGAAAAACTGCGGGCTGAATCCGCTGCATTGGATTTTGGCCCTCTGCCGGAAGGCACTGTGGTGCATCCTGTCCCGGCACCAGATCTGGATATGCGTACCAAGCAGGTGTCTGTTTCTTTCAGCAAGTACAAGCTGGACATGATCGACCGCAAGGCCAAGGCCGCGGGCATGACCCGTTCGGGATTTCTGGCTGCTGCGGCCAGCGTGTATGAGGGGCAGGTTTGAAAGTGCGGCTGCAATTGGGTGAAAATGGGTGAATTTGCGGGTTGACGAATTGGGTGTTTGTGGGTGTATACATGGGTATGATCACAACAGACACGCTGCACATTACCCCGGAACTTCTTGCCCTGATTGCAGAAATCGACGAATTCAAGGGCGCGTGGAAAGCCTTGGGAACTCTCGCGCCCGAACGCCTTTTTGCCCTGCGCCGGGTCGCCACCATAGAAAGTATCGGCTCTTCCACGCGTATTGAGGGAAGCAAGCTCTCTGACAGTGACGTGGAAAAACTGCTGTCGCATCTTGCCATCCGCTCTTTTTCCTCGCGTGACGAGCAGGAGGTTGCCGGATACGCCGAGACCATGGAGCAGATTTTTCAGTCCTGGGAGTACATCCCGCTGACAGAAAATCATATTCGCCAGCTTCATCGGGACTTGTTGCAGCATAGCGACAAAGACGAACGCCACAGGGGAAATTACAAAACCGCCTCCAACAGTGTTGCGGCTTTTGACGGGCAAGGGCAGCAGATCGGCATTGTTTTTGAAACCGCCACGCCTTTTGACACGCCCCGGCTCATGCGCGAACTGGTTGAATGGACAAATGCCGCGCTGGAAACCAAAAAGCTGCATCCCTTGCTGGTTGTCGGCATTTTTGCTGTAACCTTCCTCGCCATTCACCCGTTTCAGGACGGCAACGGACGCCTGTCGCGCATCCTGACCACGCTCCTGCTGCTGCGCTGCGGCTACGCGTACACGCCCTACAGCTCGCTGGAAAGCGTTATCGAGAACAGCAAAGAGGGCTATTATCTGGCCCTGCGCCAAACACAGACAACGATTCGCTCTGATGCCCCCGACTGGCAGCCCTGGCTCCTGTTCTTTCTGCGCGCTCTGCATCAGCAAATGAAACGCCTGGAAAAAAAAGTGGCGCGGGAGCATATGGTGCTGGCCGCCCTGCCCGAACTCTCCCTGCAAATTCTGGAATACGCCCGCGAACACGGCAGGGTCACCATCAAGGATATGATTGTCCTGACCGGAGGCAGCCGGAATACCCTGAAAGAGCATTTCCGCAGGTTGGTGGGGAGTGGGCAGTTGGTCATGCAGGGCAAAGGACGGGGGGCGTGGTATCAGCTCGCACGGTACTCCCCCCATTGGGGGCGGTGACCCAAAAAGCAGCCGCCCGGTTCATGGCGGGCTGGCGGCCGCCGATTGTCATCAGCGGCCGCCGGAAAAAAACTAGCCCCAGAGCATTTGCCCGATGCGGTAGCCGAGAAAGGCCACGCCATAGGCCAAGGCCGTGTTGAAAAACATGCTGAAAAAGAGCCACTTCCAGCCGCCCGCCTCCTGCTTGATGACCACCAGAGCCACAAAGCAGGGCGAATAGAGCAGCACAAAAAGCATGAGCGAAAGGGCTGTGGCCTTGGACCAGTTGGGCGCTGCCTTGAGCCTGTCGCCCAGGCTTTTGGTTTCTTCCTCGTCTTCGGGATCGTCTATCTCGCCCAGTGACCAGGCTGTGCCCAGAGTGCCCACCACGGCCTCCTTGGCGGCCACGCCCGCAATGAGCGCAATGTTTGTACGCCAGTCATAGCCCAGAGGGGCCAGCGCAGGCTCCACGGCCTTGCCCAGACGCCCGGCCAGAGAATAGGCCAGTTCTTCCTCGCTCAGCGCGTTCTGCGCATCGGCAAGGACGTCTTCCGCTGCGGCGCGCTGTTCGTCCGTGGCTTCCGCAGGCAGAGAGCCTGCGGCCTGGCGGGCTTCTTCGATCTTCTGTTCCAGAGGAGCGGCACGGTCTTCCGGCAGTTCCGGAAACTTCATCATGGCCCAGAGAACAACAGAAATGGCCAGAAGAACCGTTCCGGCCTTCTTTATGTACATCCAGGCGCGTTCCCAGCAGTGCAGCAGCACGCTGAACAGGGTGGGAAAGCGGTACGGGGGCAGTTCCATCACAAAGGGCGTCGGCTCACCCTTGACAATGGTGGAGCGCAGGGCGCGCGCGACCAGAAGAGCCACAATCCAGCCCACGATGGTCAGCAAAAACATGACCTTCGGCGCTTCGTCCGTACCAAAAAAGGCCGTGGCCAGCAGCAGAAAAACCGGCCATTTGGCTCCGCAGGTCATGTAGGGCAGGGTCAGCAGGGTTGCCAGCTTCTCCTTGGGGCTGCGCAGGGTGCGCGTGGCCATGGCCCCGGGGATGGCGCAGCCACCCGCAATGCCGCCAGCCACGCAATACGGCATGACCGAAGCGCCGTGCAGGCCGAACGTGCGGAACACGCGGTCCATCATGTAGGCCATGCGGGCCATGTAGCCGCAGTCTTCAAGAAACGACAGGAGGGAAAACATGATGACAATGAGCGGCACAAAACTGAGCACGCCGCCCACACCGTTGATGATGCCGTCCACAAGCAGGGATTTGACGGGGCCGTCCTCCATGACATCGCCCACCCAGCTCCCCAGGGCGGCCAGGCCGTCCTCCACCCAGCCCTGCGGGTACGCGCCGATTTCAATGGTGATCTGGTACATGAAGTACAGTACGCTCAGCATGATGACGGGGCCAAGAAAAGCGTTGGTCAGTACCCTGTCCAGCTTGTCGGTAAGGGCCAGGCGATCCCTGCCGGGATCCTGCCGCAGCACGCCGTCTGCCAGCACACTGCGGATGAAGCCGTAGCGGTGGTCGGTGATGACGGATTCCATGCCGGTATTCAGCGTTTCGCGCACATGCCGGGCAACCCGGTCGCAAATGTGCCTCAATTCCCCGGAAACTACGGCGTCGGCGGCCCCGGCTTCGGCCATCATGTCGCCGTCACGCTCAAGAAGCTTGAGGGCCACATAGTAGGGATGATAGCGGCCCGCAAGCAGTTTCGCGGAGGCGATTTTTTCTTCCATTTCCTTGAGGGCATGGTCAATATCCGTACCATAGGAGAGCCGCAGCGGCTCGCGCAAGCCCTCGCGGGCCTGTCGGACAGCGGCATCCATCACTTCCTTCAGGCCGTCGCCGGAACGGGCCGTCATGGGAAATACGGGAATGCCCAGAGCCTGCGAAAGCCGCGGCATGTCAATGGTGATACCCCCGGCCCTGGCCTCGTCCATCATGTTGCAGCCCAGCACCACGGGCATGCCCATTTCCAGCATCTGCACGGTGAGCAGCAGGTTGCGCTCCAGCGCGGATGCTTCGGCCACGTCAATGACGGCCTGGATATTGTTGGAGGAAAGCTCGCGCCGGGCCACGATCTCTTCCATGGAATAGGCGGTCAGCGAATAGGTGCCGGGCAGATCCACCAGGGTGACGCGGGTGTCGCCCACCATGACATCGCCTTCCTTGCGCTCCACAGTAACACCCGGATAATTGCCCACATGCTGCCGCGCTCCGGTGTAGCCGTTGAACACCGTGGTCTTTCCGCAGTTGGGATTGCCCGCAAGGGCGATGCGCAGATTTTTGGACGTGGATGCCCCGGCATCAGGGGCGCTGGCGTTTTGCTGCGCAGTGCTCATGGTCTTGCCTCCGTTGCTCCCCAAAATTTTTGGTCCGTACAGAAGTCGAGAGAAAGTGAAAACGACTTACAGTTTTTCTTTATGGCTGTAAATGGGGATGTTTGCCCGCAATGCTGGCAGGCGTGGCGGCAAGCCATATGCCCTACTGCCCGGCAGATGGATCTTCAGGCGGCTGGCAGAAGGCTTGGCAAATGCTCTGGCAGACACACTCGAGCCGCTATTCTGGCAAGCGGCCCCTCAGGAGGGGCTGTCAGGAGGGCTGGCCGAAGATCTGGCAGGTGCCCCCGGCTGTTCCGCAGGGGCACTGCCCTCCCCGGCCTTGCCGGAAGGTGCAAGCACATCCCGCGCCCATTGCCAGACCTCCCGGCTCTCTGCCGGAAAACAGACAGCGACCAGGCACGTCACCAGAATCAGAAGCGCCAGCGCGGAGGCCGCAAGGGCAAGAGCCTGAACCGCCAAAGAGAAAATGCCGAGGCAGAACACAGCGGCAAACAGCCATCGGACCACACGCGCGAAAAAATTCCCCGACAGCCGCAGAAAGCCGACCCTGCTCGGCATTACAGAGCCTTGCGCCGGACCCAGACGTGCCGCGCGGCCAAGAGCGCCCAAGCCAGCCCCGCCGTAATGTGCAGGCGCTTGGAGCCGGAAGCAAGAGCGCTCAGGCACAGCCCCGCAAAGCCCAGCATGCTGCGCACCTCGAACTTGCGCGGAGAAACCCCCATGATCGCGCGCTTTCCGTCAGCGCCGACAGCCCAGAGGCCGGAGATGCGCCGAACCGCCCCGCACGCGCCCCTGACCTCCGCACCGGAACAGGACGCCAGTTGCGGCACAGCCTTGTCCAGAGCGGCACATATAGCGACCAGATCGGCCTGAGGATCAAGGGTCAACAACAGGGAGCCAGCGCCCGAACGCACATCGCGCACACCGCCCTGTTTTTTCAGCAGGGATATGGCGGCCCCGGCAACGGAATCCAGCCGCAATGCGGGATGGCGCAGGCGCGCGCGGCCTTCCATGACATGGACAACGTATGAAGGGAACATGAGCATACCTCCTGTGCGGTTCAAAAAGCAGCGAAACGCTTTCCTGACCATGAAAACCACTTTCTTTTCTCTTGACATTTTTTGGAGGAAAATGCAAGTTTGCGTCCTGATATGCGGGCATTTTTCGCTCCTGCGGAGCATCCCGGCCAGACATGCCCGCTCCCAACGCAAAGCATGGAGTTTCCGTCATGAGCCAGAGCATCAGCCTGCGCCAGATGCAGGTGGGCCAGCAGGGAAAAATCGCCGCTGTGGAAGCGCTGGGCGAAATGAACCGCCGCATCCGCGATATGGGGCTGATCCCCGGAACAACCATATCCGTGGTGGGGCGCGCGCCCCTCAGGGATCCTGTTGCCCTGCGCCTTTCCGGCGTAACCATCTCCCTGCGCAACAGGGAGGCCGATTTCATCACGGTCAGCTTGGCTGACGCCTGAACAGCGTTATCCCGCACATCCTGCCGCACCGGAACGGTCCACAAAGGCACATCCCCGACACAAACCGGCAAAGTTGACACCGGCGCTTCCGCAAGAGATACTTCCGGAGGTTTGCGCCCGCACGGGCACGCTCCGTTTTTTGCGGAACCGTTGTTGTGTGCCCCAAAGGGGCGCGTCTGAAAACGAAACTGCTTCCCGAGGAGGAGAATCATGAACGATGGATGGAAGTGCGCCCTGTGGTTTGTGGGCGGACTGGCAGTGGGCGCTGTGGCCGCGAGCCGGGGCAAGCTGGACTTTCGCCCCTTGGCCGCCGATCTGGTGAGCCGCGGCATGGATGTCAAGGATGCCCTGCTCAACAAGATGGAAGCCCTCAAGGAAGACGTGGAAGATCTCGCCGCCGAGGCCCGTCTGACCTCCGACAAGCGCAAGGCGGCGCAAGAAGCTCCCAAGGCATAGAGGCGGGTGGCGCGCATGCGTTTTTTTATTGTTCATGAATTGCGAGGCGTCACCACGCCCGATTCCGGCAGAATGCGCGTGCGCGCCTCGTGCTCCCTGGGGACGGCCAAGGCCGAAGCCCTGACCGGTGCCCTGTCTTCACTGCCCGGTGTGCATTCGGTACGCGCCAATCCCTGGCTGGGCAGCCTGCTCATCCATTATGACGACTCCGAAACCCGCACCACGGTTCTGACCCTGTTGCTCGGCGCGGCCGATGCGGACGGCACCTACCCTTTGCCCGACGTGCCCCCGCAGAAAGAACTGCGCCCACTGGAAGGCTTTTTGCCGCTGGCCCGCTTTCTTTTTCTGCGCCCCCTGCTGCCGCTGGCCCTGAATATTGTCAACAGCATCGTGGGGGCCGTGCCGTTTTTGCTGCGCGGTGCGGGGGCGCTTTTGCGCGGCGCGCTCAATGTGGATGTGCTGGACGCCGCGGCCATCGGCGCTTCGCTGATTATGCGCGACTTCCGCACGGTGAGTGTGCTTACCCTGCTGCTGGGCCTCGGCGAGACGCTGGAATACTGGACGCGGCGCCACTCCATGAGCATGCTCACCGAAAGCCTGGCTCTCAATGTGGAAAACGTCTGGCTGCTGGCCGACGGCACGGAAACCTCCGTTCCTCTGGGACAGATATGCGAAGGGGATCTGGTGGTGGTGCGCGACGGCGGCTGCATCCCCGTGGACGGCGAAGTGGAGGAAGGCGAAGCCTTGGTCAACCAGTCGTCCATGACCGGAGAACCTCTGGGTGTGCGCCGCACGGTTGGCGCATCGGTCTTTGCGGGCACGGTGGTGGAGGAAGGCCGCCTCGTCATCAGGGTGCGCCATGTAGGCGACGGCACACGCTTGCGGCAGGTCGTCAAATTCATTGAAGAATCAGAAGCCCTCAAAGCCGGTGTGCAGGCCAGGTTTGAACGCATGGCGGACATGGCTGTGCCCTTTACCTTTGGCTTGGCAGGCCTGGTCTGGCTGGTGACGCGCAGCTTCCGCCGGGCGGCTTCGGTGCTGCTGGTGGACTATTCCTGCGCGCTCAAGCTGGCCACGCCCCTGGCGGTGCTGGCCTCCATGCGCGAAGGCGCACGGCACGGCATGGCCATCAAGGGCGGGCGCTACCTTGAGGCGCTCGGCGAAGCGGACACCGTGGTCTTTGACAAAACGGGCACGCTGACGCAGGCCAGCCCCAGGGTGGTGGATGTGTTCCCGGCACAGGGCTTTGAGCGCAGCGAAATTTTGCGCACCATGGCCTGCCTGGAGGAGCATTTTCCCCATCCTGTGGCACGGGCGGTGGTACACAAGGCGGAGGAGGAAAACCTCCAGCATGCGGAAGAACATGCCCAAGTGGAATATGTGGTGGCCCATGGCGTGGCCTCCACCCTTGACGGCCAGAAGGTCTGCGTGGGCAGCCGCCACTATATCGAGCATGACGAAGGCGTGAGCTTGGCTCCCCTGCGCAACCGCATCCGCGCGGAGGCCGACAAGGGGCGCTCGCTTCTCTTCATGAGCAAGGGCGGCAAGATTGCCGGCATGCTTTCCATCGAAGATCCCCTGCGGCCTGAAGCTGTGCAGGTGGTGCGGCAACTGCGCGAACTGGGCATACAGCGCATTCTCATGCTCACCGGCGATGACGAACGCACAGGCCGCGCCGTTGCGGAAAGCGTGGGTATTACGGAATTTCGCGCCCAGGTGCTGCCCGCGGACAAGGCGGAAGTTGTGCAGAGCCTGACCGACTCCGGCTGCAAGGTTTTGATGGTGGGCGACGGCATCAATGATGCGCCCGCACTCTCGGCCGCCCATGTGGGCGTGGCCATGAGCGACGGCACGGATCTGGCCCGTGAAGTGGCCAATGTGCTGCTGGTTCACTCCGACCTGCGGGGGCTGGTGGACGCCCGGCTGCTGGGCATGCGCACCATGAGCCGCATTCAGCGCAATTTTGTGACCACCATGACCCTGAACAGCCTGTTTTTGCTGGGCGGGCTTTTTATGGTGCTGACGCCCGGCCTCTCCGCCCTTTTGCACAACCTGACAACCCTCGGGGTTTCTCTCAACGCCATGCGCAGACACTTGCCGCTGCCCACCCAAAAGGATTCGTCATGCTAGGGCTTCTGCGACTGCGCAAATATGTCAGCAGTTTTGTGGACGGGCGGGTGCGCCTGCGGCATCCCGCCCTGCGACAGCAGCAGGTGGCTGACGTCGCCCAAAAAGCCCTGAGCGCCGTGCGGGGGGTGCATTCGGTGGAGTGCAACACCCTGAGCGGGTCGGTGCTGATTGTCTATGACAGCACGATCCTTCCCCGTCAGCGCCTTCTGGAAGTGGGCGAAGCCTGGGCGGCCTGGTTGGACGCTGTTCAGGCCGGACAAAATCCCCAGCCGCCAGCAATGTAGCCCACGCACAACACACGTTGCGGCCGCGCCCTGGTCTGTTGTGTCCCGTGCAGCCGCGCAAACAGCGCACAGATCACTGCTTGTCCGCCGGTTCCGCCGGAGATGGCGGCGTCTGCGGTATCCTGTTGCGGCCGGAGAGCGGGCGGGGCCGCTGGCGGCAGGATGTTTTGGGGTTGCTCCTATCCGCCAGATCTTCGGAGTACACGCAAAAACGCCGTTTGCCCTGACTCTTGGCCGCGTACATGGCCACATCGCTCCTGCGCACCAGTTCGTCGCGGCTCAGGCCGTCTTTCTCCACAAGGCACACGCCCACGCTGGCCGAAAGCCGGTGAAAGCTTTTGCGCGCGGCAAAGGCACTGTGCAGATTGTCCAGCAGGCTCTGCGCGCGGGGCAAAAGAGTCTCCCGTGTGCAGCCCGAGGGCAGAAAGATCACAAATTCGTCGCCGCCCATCCGGGTGATGACAGAGCCGGGGAAATTGGCCGACAAAACGCCCGCCGTCAGGATCAGGGCCTGATCGCCCATGTGGTGGCCGTATTTGTCGTTGACGTCCTTGAAATTGTCCAGGTCCACATAAATCAGGGCGGCTCCGGACTCCAGAAAAACGGGAACCAGATCATAAAAAGAACGGCGGTTGGAAAGCCCTGTCAGGTCATCGGTGCGGGCCTTGCTCTGCAAGTGCCATTCATAGCGCCGCTCCAGGCTCACGTCCCACAGGACGATGATGGTGCCCGCAGGCTTGTCGAAAGCGTCAAACACCCTGCTGTCGTGGCGCAGCAGCACATTTTCCACAGCATCGCGCAGAAAATGCGCTTCTGTATTGTCTTTCTCCCACCAGATGCCGAATTTTTCCGTCACCAGATCAAAAATCTGCTGGCTGGTCTGGCCCACAAGCGCGTCTTCTGACCGCAGTTCAAACAGTTCCTGGAATTTTTCGTTGATGTGGGTCACGCAGCCGCCGCTGTCTTCCAGCAGGATGGGAAAGGGCAGGCTGCGCAGAAAAATGCCCACTTCCGTGTTCATGGAAGAAAAATCCGTGATGTCGTAGCCAATGCCCACAATGCCCATGATGGTTCCGTCGTCAGCAAAAAGAGGCGCCTTGTGCACCTTGAGCTGGCGCAAGCCCCCATCGGTGGGCACATTTTCCACAAAAATGCCGGGACGCCCCACAGTCAGAACATATTGGTCCGACTGCGTGCAGATGTCCCGGCACTGCGCAAAGGTCGCAGAGTTGTTTTGCTGCACAAGGAAACGCCGTGCGCCGGACTCCACATAGTCCACCCCCATGATGTGGGCGTAGTTTTTGTTGACCTTGAAATAGTTGCCCTGCCTGTCCTTGAACCAGATCATGGCCGAAGATGTGTCGAGGGTGACGTCCAGATACTGGCGAACAAGGGCATGGTCCTTGCGCAGCTTGATCTTTTCCAGAAGGCGCGCCACGTGAAAGGCGCAGAGTTCCGGATCGTCCCGCAAGGCCCAGATATCGTCCAGCGCCGACAGGTCGTCCGGCGTTGCCGAAGGCGGCTCGTCAGCCCTGTGGGCCAGCACAAGAAACGCCCTGGGAAGCTTCTGGCGCAGCGCGGGCAGTGCGGCAAGGTCTTTGGGGGCCAGAAAAACAATATCGGCATCTGCAAGGGAGGCCATGCCGCTGCCGTCAACCACGGAAATCTCGTGCCCGAATCCGGGCAAGGGATCGGCCCTGCGGAGCGCGGCTTCAAGCGGCGGATTGGAAGACAGGCAAAAGCGAAGAGTGCATTGGTACATGGCCGCTCCACAACTTCGGGATTGTCCTCCGCCGTTTTTTCCGGAGGAGCTATGAAATTGTTTGCAAACGTATGTGGAAATACTATGCCAGATACGATTTTTACGCAATTCCAAGAGAGAGAGAGAGAGAGAGAGAGAGAGAGGAAAAATTTCTTTTTATATCAGCCTGATACTGAACACAAAAAGCCCATGCCGTCTTTGCAAAGCGCCTGCTCAAAAAGTTTCGCCTTTTGGGAATTTCGCCCAATTTTTCTTGTGCAGGTCATATGGGCAAGGAAGTCATCATGCCCAGCATCGGTATGGGGCAGTCGGCCGTGCGGCCACAAAGCGGGAAGTCGTCGGGACAAAAAAATCCCCTCCCGCGGTTGTCGTGAGAGGGGGGGGTAAGAATCGTTGACAGCGGCCTACTTTCCCACATGAAGATATGCAGTATCATCGGCGATG
>NZ_RQYH01000040.1 GCF_003860215.1 Desulfovibrio sp. OH1186_COT-070
GCCCCATATGGGCATCGGTGGTATCACCCCGGCCATGAAACTGAAACGGGCGGCATAGGCTCTACTTTTGAGCACTACCACAAATGGGGAGATTACAAAGCAAGCTGGGCATCATTGGTCCCTCGTCCCGCCAGGACTGCGATGTGGACTATACCTTCGGCCAGGTAAGCTTTCAGACGGACATTATCGACTACAAGGGAAATTGCGGCAATATTTCCGCGGCGGTGGGAGGTTTTGCCATTGATGAAGGCATGGTCAGAGCCGTGGAGCCGGTGACCAGAGTACGCATCCACCTTACCAACAGCGGCAGCGTTCTTACGGCCGAGGTACCGGTGGTCAACGGCAAAGCGGCCGTATACGGTGACTTTGTCATTGACGGCTGCCCCGGAAGCGGCGCGCGCATTACCCTTGATTGGTCGGATGTGGCAGGCGGCATCACCGGCAACTTGCTGCCCACAGGAAACGTCAAGGATGTCCTGGGAGTAGATGGAAAACACTATCCCATATCCCTCGTGGACGCGGGTAATCCCCTAGTATTCATCCATGCTTCCAGCCTTTGCATGAGCGGTACTGAAAGCCCGGCCGAAATCGAAGGTAACGGGCCTCTCATGGCGATCATCGAAAAAATTCGCGGGCAGGCCGCCGTACTCTGCGGCCTTGTGGACAGGCCGGAGAATGCAGCGGCCCAAAGCCCCTACAATCCCTTCTTTGCCATTGTCAGCGAACGGGCGGCCTACACCGCAATCAACGGCAAACATATTGCCAGCGAAGACGTGGACATAGTCGCGCGGCTTCTGTTCATGCTCAAAATGCATAAGGCCTATCCCATTACGGGCACGGTGTGTACCGGGGCCGCCTGCCGCATCCCCGGAACCGTGGCATGGGAGGTTTTGAGCGAGCGGGGCAAGGCATCTGCAAACATCCTCATTGGCCATCCCAGTGGGGTCATTCCTGTTGAGGCTAAGGGCGACGTGAAGAACGGATCGCCCATTATTGAGCGTTTGGGGGTTTATCGCACAGCCCGCCGCATCATGGATGGGTATGTGTATGTGCGCAAAGACCTCTTTTAACCCATACGCCCCATACTAGGACTGCCATACAATGCGGTGTGTCAGACTTCGGTTGTTTTGCAACTTCCAATGAGCGTGTCAAGGAGGATACAATGGAAGAGTTCACCATACACCCTATCAAAACCGGAGAATTTCTTGCTGCGGAAAAATCTAACTTTACCTATCAGCAGGGGTGTGGCGAAAAATTTGTTTCTCCCATTATCATGTACTGCATCAAGGGGCGGGACAAGGTTATCCTTGTCGATACTGGCGGATCTGACGAAGCCTGGGCCGCTATACATCACCACGGTTTGCGCCGCACCCCGGACATGCATCCGTTGGAAGGTTTGCGCAAAATCGGCGTTGAGGCCAAGGATGTGGAGATCATCGTCAACACCCACCTTCACTGGGACCACTGCTTCAACAATGAACTGTTCCCCAACGCGCGCATCTACGTGCAGAAGAGGGAAATGGAATATGCCGTACATCCCTTGCCCGTTCATTGCGTTTATTACGAATCACATCAGGTTGGGCTCACCCCCCGGTGGATGCGCGCCTACCATCGCATTACGGTAGTAGAAGGAGATCATGACCTCATCCCCGGCGTCAAGCTTGTGACCTTGCCCGGGCACACCCCCGGCTTTCAGGGCGTGCTGGTCAACACATCCAGAGGGCGTGGTCTTGTGGCCAGTGACTGTCAGGCCCTGTTCGAAAATTGGGAGGGTAATGCCCAGTACGACCATATTCCTTCCGGCATCCACTACAGCCTAGAAGACTACTTCGCCACATTCAAAAAAATGGAGAAAATCTGCGACTTCATCTTGCCGGGACATGACCCAAAGGTATTCGACCAAGAAGTTTACCCCTGATAACCGTGAAAGTCCAAATCCATATCAGTGGAATTTGGCCGGATTGAGGCGATACACAACTCGGCGGATAGGGGGCTTCAGCACAAAACATCTATGGGGAAATAGCATGCAAAAGGTAACTGTTGACAGCATAATAGAAAAAATTCAGCTGAACAAAGTGCATTATTATATTGTTGTTACGGCGGCACTCGGATTCATGTTCGACTCCTTCGACACCTATATTGTGGCCTATGCCATGCCGTCAATCATCAAAGAATGGGCCATTACTCCCGTACAGAACGGTATGCTTACCTCGGCGGGGTTCTGGGGCATGTTTCTTGGTTCCATGATCCTAGGGCCGGTGGCTGACAGGTTTGGCCGGAAGCTGGGGTTTATCCTTACCATTATGGGATTTTCAGTGCTTACCGGCCTGACGGCCCTTTCCGGTGATGTATACCAGTTTGGTATCATTCGCTTTTTGACAGGCATGTTCCTGGGCGGCATGATTCCCATCAACACCGCAATGGTTTCGGAATATGTTTCCGCCAAGCACCGTGGAAGGTTCGCCGCTGTTCTTACAATTCTTTGGCCATTCGGCTTGTTGGCGGCTTCCTTGGCATCCCTCACGCTGGTCACCACCCATGGTTGGAGAGTGCTGTTCTATATTGGCGCTCTTCCCGCTATGCTGGCCATTGTCGTTGTATGGAAGGTGCCGGAATCACCCCGTTGGCTGAGTATTCGCGGGCGCACAAGGGACGTCGGGAAAGTATTGAAAAAGCTCGGAGCCCGTGATGAAGATCTGGTAGGCCTTGAGTCTGAAAAACTTGCAGAAAAAGTGCCTGTGACTGTGCTGCTGCACAAACAGTACATCAGACGCTTTATTCTCACTGGCGGCTATTACTTCTTCTCCTATTTCGGCTATTACGGCTTTGTACTCTGGCTGCCCACCATTCTGGCAACAGTGTACAATCTCGACTTGGCCCGCACCTTTACCTACACTCTGTATGTGGCAATTGCAGCTATTTTGGGCCGACTGACGGCTTTTTATACCATTGAAAAATTTGGCCGCAAGCAGCTCTTCTATGTCGGCTTCGGCATTGGCGGCGTGGCTGCCTTGGTGTTCGGGCAACTGCAGGATCCTTCCATGCTGGTCATCGGCGCTTGTGTACTCTCTTGGCTGTATGAGCAGGGCGTCGCCGGCACTGTGGTCTGGACTGCGGAACTGTATCCTTCGCAGGTGCGTGCCACCGCCACCTGCTGGTCTACGGGGCTCGGGCGCGTCAGTTCCGCCGTGGCTCCGGTGGTTTTTGGGTACTTCATGGCCAACGGCATGTATTATGCGATCTTTGTAACCATGGCCATTTCTTTCTGGATTGCCGTTGCTCTGGTATTTTTCCTCGGGATTGAAACCAAGGGCAAGACTTTGCAGGAAGTTGGCGCGGCTTAAACAGAGAAATGCGGTGCCACCCGGCTGAAGGCAAAGAGGGTGGCACCCTATTTTATAAGGATGCGAATATGGGAATGACCATAGCTGAAAAAATTCTAGCCGCAGCTTCCGGACGCCAAAGCGTCCGCCCCGGGGAAATAGTCATGGCCAGCGTCGATAAGGCCATGATGGACGATATCCTCGGGCCACGGGTAGAAATAGCTGACCGCATGGAAGAGTTGGGAGCAAAGGTATGGGATACGGAAAAGGTTGTTATAATTGCCGACCACTATACGCCCCCAGCCAACGCCAAACAGGCGGCCATCGTCAAGTTTACCCAGGAGTGGGCGCAGAATAACAATATCAAAAATTATTATGCCTTTGTCGGCCCCTGTCATCAGGTTATGGCCGAAAAAGGACATGTGTTGCCAGGCACCGTGGTGATGGGAACAGACTCCCATACCTGTATGGGCGGCGCTCTGGGAGCGTTTGCCAGTGGTATCGGCTCAACGGAAATGGTCGGCATACTGACCATGGGGCAAATCTGGCTACGGGTTCCAGAGACCATTCAGGTTCGGTGGGAAGGAGAATTGCCCAACAGCACCATGGCCAAGGACATGTCACTGTTCACTATAGGCCGCATCGGGCATGCAGGCGCCACATACAAGTGCGTCGAGTATACAGGAACGACCATTGCCGCCATGAGCATGGACGAGCGTTTTTGCCTCAGCAATATGGCCGTGGAAATGGGCGCCAAAGCGGCTCCCATTGCCACGGACGCCACCACCGAAACATTTTTGCGTGAATGCGGCGTCGCTGGCCCATTTCGCCAAATAAGCAGCGATGCGGAAGCCGTGTTCTGCGCCGTTCATAGCTTTAACGCGAACAGCCTTGAACCTATGCTTGCCTGTCCGCACGAGGTAGACAATGTGTGCGGGATACGTGAGGTAGAGCAACGCGCCATAGATCAGGTCTACATCGGTTCATGCACAGGTGGCCGGTACACGGATTTGGCCGCAGCCGCAAAATTGCTTCGAGGAAAAAAGGTACATAGCAAATGTCGATTGCTGGTATCGCCAGCCTCAAAAAGTATTTGGGAGCGAGCAGCCAGAGACGGAACCCTGCTTACGCTTTCCGAGGCAGGAGCGGTTATTCTCGCCCCTACCTGCGGCGTGTGCGTCGGACTGCATTCCGGAGTTCTCGCCGATGGGGAGGTCTGCGTTTCAACCACCAATAGAAATTTTATCGGTCGGCTGGGCAGTCGTAAGGCTGAAACCTATTTGGCTTCACCACTTACAGCGGCAGCCAGCGCTATTGCGGGCCGCCTTGCTGATCCGCGCGAACTTCTGTGAGGAGTATATATTATGTCCGACATACGAGAAGGACACTCTCTTGTTTATGGGGACAATATCAATACAGATATCATTTCGCCCCCTCAATATATGGAACTGTCTGTTGAAGAAGCCGCTCCTTACGCCATGAGCGGAGTGGATCCCGAATTTTCGCAAAAGGTAAAACCGGGCGACATTCTGGTGGGCGGGAAAAACTTTGGATCGGGTTCCAGCCGTGAACTGGCACCGTTGTCTTTGCGCTATCTCGGCATCGGCGCCATTGTGGCTGAGTTTTTTGCCAGGATATTTTATCGTAATGCCATCAATCTTGGTTTACCCGTGGTGGAATGCCGGGAAATTGGCAGGGTGAATGATGGCGACCTTTTGTCCATCAATTTCGTGGAAGGAACCATACAAAATAAAACCCGCAACGAAACTTATGAATGTTCCAAACTGCCTTCCCACATTTTAGCCCTCATCCGTGAGGGAGGGCTGATTGCCCATTTAAAAAAGCAAATGGAAAAAGCACACCTGACGACCTGAGGGGATATGGTCTTTCATAATGACATGTTCATATACTGCCCCCCCCACTGACAAGGCAGATTTGTTAGTGGGGGCAGTATAAACTGTCCACCTAAAAAATGAAAACGCTTTTGGCTATAACGCCGAGTATGTCAATATCCAATTAAAAACGAATATTGAAATTGTAGTCTCCCCATTTGTGGCAGGCTTCAAAAGTAGAGCCTATGCCGCCTGTTTCAGTTTCATGGCGGGGGTGATGCCACCGATGCCCATATTGGGCCGTTCATTGTTATAGGTCCAGAGCCAGGCTGTGGCAAACTCCTGTATTTCTTCCAATGCCCAAAAAGATACTGATTCAGCCAGTCATACCGCACGATTCGGTTATAGCGTTCGGCATAGCCGTTTTGCTGCGGTTTCCCCGGCTGAATGCACAGGATGCGAATTCTTCTTTTTTCAGCCCAAGACTGAAAAATGCCACTCATATATTCAGGACCATTATCGCAAGGAATCTCTTTGGGGCAGCTCCGCCATCCAATGATGTTCTCCAGAGCGCGGACTACCCTCTCCGACAGCAAGGAAAAATCAATCTCAATGCCGAGCCCTTCACGGGTAAAGTCGTCCAGGACGTTCAAGAGGCGGATACAACCTTGAAATCGGTCGTGCATAAACCCGGCTTCTTTGACAATCTCTGCACGCAGAGATTGTCCCACTGCTTTTTGCAAGTACTTCCTGCACGGCCTCAGTCTGTAACTGTGCATCCGCATGTATCTTTGTCAGGCGGGCGTTTTTTCTCTCCAACTCCTTCATCTGTGCCATCAGTGAGGCGTCCATGCCACCGTATTTTGTTCGCCACTTGTAGAAAGCTGCACTGCTCATCCCGTGCTGGTGGCAAAATTCCGTTACCGGCATACCATTTTCGGCCTGCTTCAAAATTGCCAGAATCTGGCTTTCTGTAACCCGTGATTTTTTCATGTAAAATCTCCCGCTTCATGAGTATGGGAAACTCTACTTTCAAAGGCTACTTTTTGGGGGAATTACAGGGCGCGGGCTTCAGTTCCCCAGTTCGTTGACGTACATGCCGATGCTCAATTCACCGTTTTCTTGAAACATTTCCACCATAAGAGTTTTTCCATCGCTTTTCCGGTCATAGCGCCACAGCGATTCAACAGCCCCCTGACGCCCGAGGTCAGAAAAACCCGCCTTTTTGAGCTGCTTCTTGTAGGATTCCATCAGGTCCGGCCCTGACACGGCATACACATAACTGGTTACCTCATAGCCCGGCTCCGGTTCTGTGGTGTATTTGTAGGGAGCCGGTGCGCCGTTGAGCATGGGCACGGGAAAATCCTTGTCCGGGAGGGAATACCGGGCAGATTCGGCAGCAAAGGCCGTGGCCGCAAGGGTCAGCAGGGCCAGGAAAAGGAATGCGGACAGCATTTTTTTCATGATATTTCTCCCTGTTTCGGATATGGACGAAAACGGTTCTGGCATTTGCGCGGTCGCCGCGTGCGGTAACCGTATTTTACGAAGGCGGGGCCGCAAAGATGCTCCGGGCGTTGCTCCGTTTCGCAGGCGCGCTTTTTGCTCCGTGGTGCAGAAGCTTGGCGAAAGGAGACGGGGCCGTTATCGTGAAGCCGTGTTCTGCCGCGCATTTTTTTCGGCAATCCTGCCACTGTCCACCATAGGGTATTCACACCCGCAAGGGAAGATGCGCAAGGAGATAACGATGGATATTTATGCTGTCAATGCAAGCCCCCGGAAAAAATGGAATACCGCCACATTGCTGCAACACGCTCTGGACGGCGCCAAGGCTGCGGGCGGCGATGCCGTGCGCACGGAATTGCTGCACCTGTACGAATACAGTTTCACGAGCTGTAAAAGCTGTTTTCACTGCAAGCGTCTGGGGGGCAAGCATTACGGAAAATGCGTCTTGCGCGATGATCTTGCGCCGCTGCTGGAAAAATTGTCCCAGGCCCATGCGGTCGTCTTTGGCTCGCCCATATACTTCGGCGAGGTGACCGGCATGCTGCGCTGTCTGGAGGAGCGCCTGCTCTTCCCGTACCTTGTCTACGCCCAGGACAGCCCCAGCCTTGCACCCAAAACGGTGCGGACGGCATTTGTCTACACCATGAACGTGCCTGCCGAAAGAATGCACGAAGTGGGCTATCCCGCCCGTCTGAACATGATGGAAGGCTATATGACCCGGATTTTTGGCCATACGCCGCAGGTTTTGTACGCCAACAATACTGTCCAGTTTTCCGACTACAGCAAATACAAGTGCGAAATGTTTTCCGGCGAAGCCAAGGCCCGCTACCGCGAGGAGCACTTCCCGCAGGACTGCCGCAAGGCCGAAGAACTGGGCGCTGCGCTGGTTGCGGGATAATTGCAGGGCGCGTCGGGGGGCATCGTCGCGCGCGGTCTTGCCGCCATTTTGGGCAAAATCAGGATGCGCCAAGCCTGCGCCGCGCAGCCCTCAATACCTGCCCGCGATCAGATCTTCCAGGGGGCGCTTGGGCACATGGTGCACGCCTTGGGCGTCCCGCCAGTACTGCACGCTGCCGTCAGCGGGCAGGGGAGCAACAACGCGTTTTTCCCTGGCCAGACCAAGGCCCAGCACCAGAGCCGCCTTCATGTCTGCGGGCACGCGCAGCAGCTCGGGCACGGCCTTGTGGTCAAAGCTGTAGATCATGCAGCAGCCCCAGCCCCGGCTGGCGGCGGCAAGCTGCATGCTCTGGGCTGCAATGCCCACGTCATAAAAAACCAGTTGCCCGGCATCGGCGGGAGCCAGAATCACAATAAAGCCCGTGGGCCTCTCCCCCTCGTGCGGGCCGCCCCAGTCCTTGAGGGCAGCGGCCCAGCGCGTGAGGGCAAACAGCTTTTGGCAGGCCGGGCCGTGCCCCACCAGCGCAAAGCGCAGGGATTGGGCATTTCTGGCCGAGGGCGCAAGCCGCGCACACTCCACAAGCCATTCCAGATCCGCCATGCTCAGAGGTTTTTCCTCCACAAAGCGGCGGCAGGTGCGGGCCTCTTCCATCAGCGCTTTGAAGTCCATATTCTTCTCCTGCGGGGGATCACAGGGTTCCCAGCAAAAACCAGAGCTGGCTCCACTGGATGCATGCCCCGAAAAAATCGCCGGAAAGGCCGCCGTGGCGGCGTGCCGTGCGGGCCAGGGATGCGAGCAGCATATACTGACCAAGCGCCAGAAGCAAGGCGCGCCACACGGGGAGCATGCCGAGGGCTGGCGGCAGAAGGGCCAGCAGAATGCCCAGCAGCACATGGGCGCGGGCCAGGCGGGGCGTGACGCCCGCGCAGGTCAGCCCGCCGAGGGAACTGGCCTCCCTGGCCGGAGCCATGCTCCCGAGCCACACCACGCTGGCGCGCGACCAGCAGGGGGCCAGCAGCACAAAAATCCAGCCGTCCGCCCCCATGTGCAGGGTCAGGGCCAGCATATGCCCGCTGAAGGTCAGCAGCAGGTGCAGGGCGCCAAACGCGCCCAAGCGGCTGTCGCGCAGTACGGCCCAGAAGGCCTCGCCCGTGGCGTTGCTGCCTGTGGCATCGCCAAGGTCTGCCACTCCGTCCCAGTGCAGGCCGCGCGTGGCCCAGATTTCCAGAATCAGCCAGAGCCAGGCCGCCAGAGCGGGCAGCGCCGTCGCGTGGCCCGCCCGGCACAAAAGCCATGCGGGCAGGGCAAACAGCGCGCCCAAAAGCAGGCCCGCCGGAGCGAACCAGGGCAGGAGAAGCGCAGGGGCAAAGGACTGCCGGGGCGGAGCCAGACGGCTCAAAAAAGCCAGCGCGCCGTGGAAGCGCTCAAGAGCTGCGCAGGGCATCGTCAGGGCAAGGCCTCAGCGGCCCGCCGACTGGTGAAAGGCCAGGGAGTAGAGGTGGTGAAAAAAGTCCACATACTCCACATCCACCCTTTCGGGCACCTTGATGCGGGCCGGAGCGAAATTGAGGATGGAGGTGATGCCCGCGTCCATCAGGTGCTGGGCGGCCCGCTGGGCGCGTTCGGGCGGGGTGGTGATGATGCCGATCTCGATGTTGAGGCTGTCCACCATGTCTTTGAGATCGCGGGTGCAGTGGACTTCAAGCCCGTGAATGATCTCGCCGATCTTGAAGGGATCGCAGTCGAAAATCCCCACAATATTGAAGCCCCGTGTGCGAAATTCGCCGTGGTTCAGGATGGCCTTGCCGAGGTTGCCCACGCCGATCAGCGCCATGCGCCATTCGCGGTCAACGCCCAGCGCCGAAGTGATGGAGGCAATGAGGGATTTGATATGGTAGCCCACGCCACGGATGCCGAACTCCCCGAAATAGGCCAGATCCTTGCGCACCTGCGAGCCGTTGACGCCGCAGGCTTCGGCCAGGGGATTGGAGGAGATGACTTCCACATTGTCTCTGGCAAAGCTTTCCAGAACCTGCACGTAGATGGCCAGACGCTGGATGGTCGCCCGGGGGATATGTTTGCTTTTGGGTTGGGTGGGCATGGGGTACGGGCCTTTGGCCAACGGCCGATGCGGTTTTGCCGGTAGCTGGTATTGCGCTGTTGCGGCGTATGTGAAGGAAAAACATACCCCGAAGCCGTAGAAAAAGCAAGATAGGGGCATTGTACGGCACAAAGCGTTGCGCAGAAATTGCGGGGGCCGGAGCGCATGCGCTCCGGCCCCCGTATATTGCAAGAAGATGCGGCCCTACGCGTAGGGGTTGGCGTACAGCAGGATGAAGCTGATGACCAGAGCGTAAATGGCCAGAGATTCGATGAAGGCAAAGGCCAGAATCATGGTACCGGTGATTTTGCCGCTGACGTCGGGATTGCGGGCAACGCCTTCGCAGGCTCCCTTGAGGCCCAGGCCCATGCCGATGCCGCAGCCAAAGGCGGCGATGCCGATGCCGAGAGCGGCGGCCAGGCAGGTATAGCCAAGGGCGGCGGAGTCCAGGCTGGCGGCAAACGCCATGCTGGCCATACCCAGCAGGGCCACGGTGTTCAGGGCGATCATCAGAAGTTTGCGCATGAGACACTCCTTGCACGGTTGTATTGTTGGGTCGCTATGACCATTCCCCCGGATGTTGCGTGGGCGGCGCGAAACCGCCCCTCTTGCTCCGCATGGCGCGGGCAGTCCTTTTTTCAGTGTTCTAGTGCTCGGGCGCTTCCAGCGCGCCCTTGATGTAAAACATGGTCAGCATGAAGAAAACAAAGGCCTGCATGGTCTTGCCCAGCAGGAACAGGGCATAGATGGGCAGGGTTCCGAGCAGGGGAGCCATGATGAAAAAGAGCACCATGACGATTTCCTCACCCCGGATGTTGCCGAAAAGACGCAGAGAGAGCGAAACCGGGCGCGAGAGGTGCGAGACCACTTCCAGCGGAAACATGAGCGGAATCAAGGCTTTGGAAGGCCCCGTGAAGTGGTGGACGTAGTGTGCTTTCCAGCGGGCAATGCCCACGGCATTGTAGAGCACAAGCACAAAGAGCGCCATGCAGACCGTGGTGTTGAGATTGGCCGTGGGCGCGTCGAATCCGGGCACCAGTCCCATGAGGTTCATGCCGAAGATATAGATGAACATGCCCGCCAGCAGGCCCACGAATTTGCGGCCGTTTTCGCCCATGGTGGAAACGATGAAGTTTTCGATGGTGTCCACCAGAGCCTCGAAGAAGTTCTGCAAACCTCCGGGCACCATGGTCAGCCGACGGCGCAAGAGCCAGGCCACCGCAAACAGAATGGCCATACAGACCCAGGAGTAGAAGACATGCTTGAATTCCATCGTCTGCCCGCCGATGGTGATTTCGTCCATGCCCATAAATGTGGAGAGCAATACCGGATGCGGCAAACCACCTGCCATGAGCCCTGCCTCCTGCTGATATGCGCCGGAGCGCGCGTTGCTGCCAAACCCCGCGGGCCAAGGCCCGCCGGAACCCTCCAGAAAATCCCTGCCCGATCCGTCCGCCGTGTCCGGCGGGAGCGTTGCCGCGCTACACGCCCGTCCGCAGGGCCAGCGCGTAGCTGATCAGGGCGCATGCCCCTGCGGCGGCCATGCCGCCCGCAACGGCCTGCGCGGGCGCGGCGCACTGGATGAGCGCCAGATACAGCGCCGCTGCCAGAACCGCGAGTCTTCCGAGCCAGCGCACAATCACGATGCGCAAAAAGGCCATGCTGTAGTCGCCCAAGCCCCGGCGCAGAAAAAAGCGCGCAAGCCCCCAAAATATCCAGGTCATGGCCGCCAGCCCGAAGCCGAACCAGAAAATCCACGGGGTGAAGGCAAAAACCAGTCCTCCGCCGAGCAGAAAGGCGGCTGTCAGCAAAATTTCGTTGCGCAGCAGCGTCCGGATGGCCGGGTGATCTATGCCGCGCCGCCAGAGCCAGGCGTCAAGGCTGTGGATCATGCTTTTCACTGCGCGTACGGCTCTCCATGCTCTGCTCCGCACCGGCGGGAACCCCGCGCCGGGCATCCCGCGCCGCCATTTTGCGGAGCAGGGCCTGCGTGTCGCGGTAGACGTTGAGAAAACCCGCGCCAATGCCGACAAACAGAAAAATCAGCTTGCACCACGGTCCGGTGCGCAGCCAGGAGTCCAGACCGTATCCGATGGCAAAGCCCACCAGCGGGCCGCTGACCAGATGCAGGCCGATAACGCCCGTGTTGGCCATGGCCTCAAGGCCGCTCTTCTGCTGCGAAAGAAAATCCCTGAACGACACGGAACCTCCGTGCGGGCGGCCGCGCCAGCGCGCGAGAAGCCCAACGTTGTGGAATTTATCACAGGCTCCGGAGCGGGTCAACCGCTTTTACGGGAAAAGCCTGCCCGGCTTTTTTGCCTGCCAGAGGCTGAGGCATTCCACATGCGGCGTGTGCGGAAAAAGATCCACCGCGGCCAGCGCCCGGAGGCAGAAATCCCGGCGCAGAAGGGCCGCATCCCGCGCAAGCGTCGCGGGATTGCAGGAAATATAGAGAATGCGCCGGGGGGCCAGCTTTTGCAGGGCATCGAAAACGCGCGGATCAAGACCGGCGCGGGGCGGGTCCAGCAAAACACTGTGCCATTGGCCCGGGCGCATGCCCTGTGCGTGCAGGAGCCGGGCGGCGTCTCCGGCCTGATAGCGGCAATGCCCGTGGCCCTGAAGGCGGGCGTTGTCGCGCGCCAGCAGCACGGCGCTCCGGTCCGCCTCAAGCCCGAGCAGGCGGGCATAATCCCCGGCCACCAGCAGGCCGGGAGCGCCCGCGCCACAGTACACGTCCAGCAGGCCGCGTGCGCCATCCTCCGGCATGTCGCCCCATGAGGGTGGCGGCAGAAGCTCGCCGCACAGCCGGGCCAGAATCTGGGCCGCGGCGGTATTGGTCTGAAAAAAGGACGCCGCGTCCAGGCCGAAAAGGCGGCCGCCCAGCGGCAGATGCAGCAGGGCCGCCTGCGGGTCTTCGTGCCCGTGGGCATTCAGCGTCAGGACGCGCTTCTGCCCCTGGGCCAGCGCATCGTCGCGTGCCCGTTCTTCATGAATGAAGGCCGCCAGACGCGGAAATTTTGCCAGCAGGTCGTGCCCCAGAGCGCGCACTGCGGCACGCTGTTCTGCGGAGCCGGGGCTTGTGATGCACGTGGCCCACCAGCGGGGGCTGCGCATGTTCCCGGCCAGCCCCCGCCGCAAAACCAGAAAACGCCAGAATCCTCCGCCCGCGCGGTTTGCCCCGCCTTCCCGCCGGGCCCTGGGCCTGTGGGCCGCAAAGCCGCAGGCACGGGCCCGTGCGCACGCGGCATCGACCATGTGCAGGGCATCCGGCGGCAGCAGGACACAGCCGGGCACGGGCACAACCCCGCGCCCGTTGCGGCGGCGCAGTCCCAGCAGCAGGCTGCCGGAGTCTTCATCCGCCTGGCCGAAGGCAAATTCCATCTTGTTGCGGCTCGCGGCAAGCGCGGGCGAGGGCAGCACCGCGGGCAGCATGTCTTCCAGCAGGGGCCGCCCGAAGCCGCCGATGCGCTCCAGGCTGTCCAGAGCGAGGGTGCGTTTCCAGCCGAGTTGGGCCGCATAGGGCATGGTCTGGAGGGGGCAGCCGCCGCACTGGTCATGGTGCGGGCAGAGCGGGGGCACGGCGTCAGGGGCCGGGCGGAGCAGGGTTTTTGCGCTGGCCTCCCAAAAACGGCCGCGGCGGCGCGTCAATTCGGCGCGAACCACCTGTCCGGGCAGGGCATGGGACACAAAGGCCACCATGCCGCGCTCTCCGGTTCCGTCATCGCCGGGCAGGCGGGCAATGCCGCGTCCGTCGTGGGCAAGGCCGGTGATTTCCAGCGTGAGGACATCCATAGGGTGGAGGCATAGCAGGCCCGGCGGGCTTTGCCAAGGAGGGGCGGCCGTGAAAGTGCGGAAAGACGCTTGACATTTGCTCCGGCCTGGGGCAAATATCTCTTTCTCTTTTTCGGAGGTTGAACAATGTACGCGATTATTGAGACCGGCGGCAAACAGTACCGCGTTGAAGAAGGTTCCAAAATTGTTGTGGACAGGATTTCGGCGCAGGTCGGCAGCGAAATTTCCCTGGACAGGGTGCTGATGATTGGCGGGGCGGACTGCAAGGTCGGTACGCCCTATCTTGCCGGAGCCGCCGTGGCCGCGGAAGTGGTGGATCACGGGCGCGGTCCCAAGATCAAGGTGTTCAAACGCTGGCGGCGCAACGATTCGCGCAAGCTGCGCGGCCACCGGCAGGACTGCAGCACCCTTCGCGTCAAGAATATCACCGGCTGATTCCCCTTTGCGGGCGGGGCGCTGCCCCGTATCGCCGGGACTGACCGGCATGTTTTTCAGGGAGGCACAGTATGGCTCACAAAAAGGCAGGCGGATCGTCACGCAACGGCCGCGACAGTGCAGGCCAACGGCGCGGCGTCAAGCGTTTCGGCGGTCAGAAGGTGGTGGCGGGCAACATCCTCGTCAGGCAGCTCGGAACCACCGTGTTCCCCGGCGACAACGTGGGCATGGGCAGGGATTTTACTCTCTTTGCCAAGATTGACGGCGTGGTGCGTTTTGAAAAGTTTTTCCGCAAGCGCAGCGTCAAGACGCGGGTGCATGTGGAGGCGGCCGCAAACTAGGCGGCCGCGTGGAATCTTTCTTTTGCGGGAAGGAGCCCCAGGGTTCCTTCCCTTTCGCTGTTTGGGGCGTTCCCGCGTGCGAACGCGCCCGACATCTGCGCCGGGGCGGGCATATGAAATTTGTTGACGAAGCCAGAATTCAGGTGCGCGCGGGCAAGGGCGGGCACGGATGCGTGTCTTTTCGGCGCGAAAAATTTGTTCCCCGTGGCGGGCCGGACGGCGGCAACGGCGGCAACGGCGGGTCGGTGCTGCTCAAGGCCGACAGCCGGCTGCTGTCGCTCTACGACTTCAGGCTCAAGCGTCTGTATGAGGCGGAGAATGGCCGCCCCGGCGAGGGCAGCCAGCGCGATGGCAGAAAGGGTGAGGACCTTGTGCTGCGCCTGCCTCTGGGTACGCTGGTGTTCTGTGACGGGCCGGACGGAGAGCGTCTGCTGGCCGATCTTGGTCAGCCGGATGTGGAGATTCTGGCGGCGCGGGGCGGACGGGGCGGCAAGGGCAACGAGCATTTCAAGTCCTCCACCATGCGCGCGCCGCGCTTTGCCCAGCCGGGCGAGCCGGGGGAGGAACTCAATCTGCGCCTGGAACTGAAAATTCTTGCGGACGCGGGCCTTCTGGGCCTGCCCAACGCGGGAAAGTCCACCTTCATTTCGCGCGTGTCCGCGGCGCGGCCCAGGATCGCGCCCTATCCCTTCACCACCCTCACGCCCAATCTGGGCGTGGTCATTGACGAGTGCGATCCTGACCGGCGCATGGTCGTGGCGGACATTCCCGGCCTGGTGGAAGGCGCGCACCAGGGGCAGGGACTCGGGCTGCGTTTTCTGCGGCATGTGGAGCGCACGCGCTTTCTGGTGCATATCCTGAGCGTGGAAGACATGAACGGTGATGACCCCTGGGCCGGCTTCCAGCTCATCAATGAAGAGTTGCGCCGCTTTGATCCGGAGCTGGCCCTGCGCCCGCAGATCGAGGTGGTCAACAAGATCGACCTTCTGCCGCCGGAAAAGCTGGAAGAACTGCGTGTCCGCGCACAGGCCGACGGGCGCGGAATATTTTTCATCTCCGCGCGGGACGGACTGGGGCTGGAGCCTTTGCTGGCGGAACTCTGGCGGCAGTGCGCCGCTGTGCGCAACCACGATCCGCTGCTGCATTTTGCCGCCCCGGAAACGCCTGAAGACAGGGATTTCCCCGATATTGAAGTAATTTATGCGGAATAGCTCGCAACAGGCAGGGCGCTTTTTGAGGAGCCGGACATGGTGAAAGCCCCGAAAGATTTGCAGCCGGAAGACTGGCGCAGGGAGCGTGCCGAAGCCCTGCTGCGTGCGCGGCTGGTGGTGGTCAAGGTGGGCAGCGCCGTTCTGGCCGATGCCCACGGTTTGAGCGACAGTGTGCTGCACAGTCTGGCGGCACAGTTGGCGCGCCTTGCGCTTGCGCCTTCTGACGGAGCGTTTTCGGGGCCGGAGGGCGCGGGGCCGCGCCGCCGCATTGTGCTGGTTTCTTCCGGGGCAGTGGCCGCCGGGCGCGCGCTTCTGGCCGGGCTTGGCCGCGCTCCGGAATGCACGGGCCTTGCCGCCCGGCAGGCGGCTGCGGCCGTGGGGCAGGGGCGTCTCATGCAGGCCTGGGACAAGGCTTTTCTCGCCCACGGCATGCCCACGGCCCAGGTGCTGCTCACGCGCGACGACCTGCGCTCCCGCCAGCGTTTTCTCAACGCGCGCAACACCTTTGCCGAGCTTTTGCACTGGGGGGTGCTGCCCGTTGTCAACGAGAACGACACGGTTTCTGTCAGCGAGCTCAAGTTTGGCGACAACGACTGCCTGGCCAGCCTGTTGGTCAATCTCATCGGCGCGGACCTTTTCGTCAACCTGACGTCTGCGCCGGGAGTGCTGGCCGCCGACCCCCGGCAGGAACCCGCCGCTCCGGTCATGGAATGCGTCCACGACGTGGCTTCTCTGGATCTGGGCCGCTTGTGCGGCGGCAAGACCTCCGTGGGCACGGGCGGCATGTATTCCAAACTGCTGGCCGCCCGCAGGGCCGCGCAGATCGGCGTGCCCACGCTTGTGCTGCCCGGCCGTGAGCCGGACATCCTGTCGCGGGCCTTTGCTTCTGCCGCCTGCGGCACCTGGGTGCGCCCCTGCGCACAGCCCATACCGCGCCGCAAATTCTGGCTGGCCTACCAGTCGGATCCGGCGGGCAGCGTGCATGTGGACGAAGGCGCTGCGCGGGCCCTGCTGCGCGACGGCGCGAGCCTGCTGCCCGGCGGCGTGCGCCTGGTGGAAGGTATTTTTCAGGAGGGTGCCCTGCTGCGCGTGCTGCACAAGGGGCAAAGCCTGGGGGTGGGCCTTTCCAACTACAGCGCGGCGGCCCTCAAAAAAATCGCAGGGCTCAAGCGCCATGAGGTGGCGGCCATTTTGGGGGATGCCCACTATCCCGAGGTCATCCACCGCGACAATCTGCTGCTGGACGCAGCGGTGTAAGGTCTAGTGCCGCTGCAGGGCCTGTTCGGCCAATCGGGCGCAGGAAATGCGCAGCAGATGTTCTCCGTCAAAAATTTCGCATTCCGGGGTGTCTCCGGCGGCGGCCAGCCTGCGCAGGGCGGGCGCGTCCATGATGTCGGGCGGCAGCTGCCCCAGCGCCCAGGCCGCCATGCCCCGGCATATTTCGTCCGTGTCTTCCAGCCCCCTGACGAGCCAGGGGCGGGCATGAAGGCAGAGGGCGGGGCGCTCCTGCGCCAGACGGCCCACGGCCCAGTAGCAGGAGCGGCGCAGGATGGCATGGTCGCAGTAATTGTCGTCGCGGTCCAGATCCATGATATAGCTGCACAGGACGCGGTGAAAATCCCTGGCCAGACTTTCGCTGGCCGCGAGAATTTCTGCAAAAGCCTCGGGGATGCCCCAGCCGATGTTTCCCGATTCCTCGTTCATGTGCCACATGAGGCGGCGCAGGATGTTGCGGGCGGCTTCCGGCGCGGTTTGGGCCAGCCGTGCCGCGGACGCGCCCAGAGCCACGGCCGCGCGGTGGCGGGTCAGAGGGTCCAGCAGCAGGAAGGAGAGCAGCGGGCCGATGCTCTCTGTCCCGTCGGCGGCAATGCTCTCCAGATGCGCGCGCCATTGGGGGGTGGCGAGCCAGTTTTTGTATCTCTGTTTGGCAACACGCATGCGGGCCATGTTTTTTCTCCGCCTACAGCGCGTTTACCGGAATTTTTACATAGCGGATGCCGTTGGTTGCCGTGCCGAAGGTTCCGGCGCGCATGTTGGCCTGCAATGAGGGCAGGAGCAGCGGGGGAACGTCTTTTCCCGTGTCGTCCGCCGTGCGCCGGGCCACAAAGGACTCCCTGTCAACAGTGAGGTTCAGGCGCACATTGTCCTTTTTCTGTTCGCCAACAGTGCTCATGCACAGGGGGCCGCGCGTGCCTTCGGGCGGATAGTCGTGCCCCACATAGATGCGGTATGCGTCGGGCAGGGCAAAGAGCGTGCGCGAGGAGGCATACGAATCCCCGGCGCTGCCGCCGGGAAAGTCGCAGCGCCCGGAGCCCACATCAGGCAGAAAAATGGCATCGCCCGCAAACACCGCATCGCCCACAATATAGCAGGTGTCCGCCGGAGTATGGCCGGGGGTGTGGATGATCCTGGCCTGAAGGTCGGCGATGGTGAATTTCTCGTCATCGGCGAACAGATGGTCAAATTCCTCGCCGGTGGTGTCCGCCCCGTTCTGGAAAAGGGGCGTCCATGTGGCAATGATTTCCCGCATGTGACAGCTCGCGGCGATTTTTCCTCCCAGTTTTTCCTTCAGGTAACTGGCGGCGGTGATGTGGTCGGCGTGGATATGGGTTTCCAGTATCCATTCCAGCGTCAGGTTTTTTTCGCGCACAAAGTCCGCAACAAGGTCCGCCGAGGCGGTGGACGTTTTGCCCGATGCCGCGTCATAGTCCAGAACACTGTCAATGACGGCGCACCGGCGTTGGGCATCGGTTTCGGACCAGACCACATAGGTCCAGGTGGCGGTGGCGGGGTCAAAGAATCCGCGTACGGAAGGGGCGGACATGGCAATCTCCTTTTTTCCGGTATGTTCCGATATATTCCGGCATATTGCGGTATGTTGCGCTACGGTGCTCTTGGGGCGGCAGAAAGGCCTGCGCAGAGCCGCCTACTGGCAGCCGCCGGCAGTCTTGCCGCCTCCCAGGGGGCAGGCGCCGCCGGTGCAGCCTTTCCGGTTCCACGGAGCGCGCATGAGCAGCAGCGCCATGCCGCACCAGTTGGTCAGGCCCGCAAAAACCAGGCCCGCGCCCACAAAGAGCGCGCCGAACAGAAAGCCCGGATGCGCCAGAATCCCCAGCAGCACACAGAGCGTGACAATGGCTCCGGCCACCAGCCGTACCTGCCGCTCGATGGAAGCAGGGGGGCCGCTGCTTTCCGTTTGGCCCGCAATGGGCCAGCCAGCTTCCTGACAGGCCGCAATGCCGCCTTCAATGATGCGCACGTTCTGAAAACCGGCTTCAAGAAATTTGTCTGCCGCACTCTGCGCTCTCCTGCCGCTGGCACAGAGGGTAAAAACAGGCGTGTCGGCCAGGATGCCGTTGCGCTGGGCAACGGCGGCGGGATCCAGCGCGTCCACCGGGGCCAGGGCCGTGGGCATGAGCAGGCGCTTTTGCGCGTATTCGGCAGGCGTGCGTACGTCCACAACAAGCGCGTGGCGCAGGTTTTTTCCACGCAGTTCCGCTGCGCTGACGGTTTGGGCGGAGGCCATGCTTTCTCCTTTCGGCAGAAATGCCGTGCTGGGCAGCCGCGCCTTTGGGGCTGCGCCGTTGGGGGACAGTGTTTGTCCGGCTTTTTGATCATTGCTGTCCGGCTAAGGCGTAAGAAAAAAGTCCAAAATTTTCGCGGGTTGTGGTATGAAGATGTTGCACAACCTCTTGCCACACAAGGGGATTTTGGACTTGAGTCACCATAACACACTCTTCTCCCAGACGCTATCGCTCATTCCCAGACATGTTTTCCAGAAGCTTGAACGCCGGCACAAAACCGGACGCTCCTCGCGCAAATTCGGCTTCAAGGAGCAGTTCACCGTCATGGCCTTCATCCAGCTTGCCGCAAGGCGTTCCATGCGTGATGGATTGCGTTGTCTGGCCGCAGCTGGAAGCCGCCTGTATCACTGGGGTCTGAAAAATGTTGCCCGCTCCACCTTTGCCGAGGCCAACAACTCCCGGCCTGTGGGCTTTTTCCAGGATCTGTTCGCCGAAATGTACGGCCTGTGCGCGGTAAAATCACCGAAACACAAGTAGTTCAGCTTCAAATCCAAACTGTTCAGCTTGGACGTCACCACCATCAAGCTTTGCCTGTCGCTTTTCCCCTGGGCCGCGTTCCGCCAGACAAAAGGCGGCATCAAAATGCACACCTTGCTGGACCATGACGGTCATATTCCGGCCTTTGTCGCCGTCACCGACGCCAGAACCCATGAAAGCCGCGCAGCCAAAGCGTTGGAGCTGCCCAAGGGCTCCATCGTGGTGTTCGACAAAGGTTTCATCAGCTATCCCTGGTTCCGGACTCTCGGCGCAAAAGGCATCTTTTTCGTGACCTGACTCAAGCGCAACGCCGTGTACAAACTTCTGGAGCGCCGCCCGGTGAACCGCAAAACCGGCGTCACATCCGACCACATTATCGAGGTCGTCAGCGGGAAAACGTCCCTGCGCCTGCGGCGTATCGGTTACCGGGACCCGGAAAGCGGCAAACGCCATGAATTTCTGACCAATCACTTCCGGTTGAGCCCCAAAACCATCGCCGACATCTACAAAGAGCGCTGGAAAATCGAACTCTTTTTCAAGGAAATCAAACAAAATTTGCGCATCAAGAGCTTTGTCGGAAACTCGGAAAACGCGGTTTTGATCCAGATCTACACTGCCCTGACGGTGTATCTGCTCCTTGCGTACCAGAAATTCCTCAGCCGCCCCGGGCTGTCCGTGCAGCAGCTTTTCCAACTCATCCAGCTCAACCTGCTCGGTGCCGCTCCTTTGGAAGAACTCCTGAATCCGCGACGACGAAAAAATGAAAATTCCTACAACCTCAGCCTGTTAGATTGGGTGGCTTAGCCGGACAGCAATTGTAATCCCCCCCAAAAATGGTAGCGTTTGAAAGTAGAATTTCCCATACTCATGAAGCGGGAGATTTTACATGAAAAAATCACGGTTTACAGACAGCC
>NZ_RQYH01000005.1 GCF_003860215.1 Desulfovibrio sp. OH1186_COT-070
GCAAGCTTGATTTGCGGGAAGCCTTCATTGACGGGACATTCGCCCCGGCAAAAAAGGGGGCCGTGCCGTTGGTAAAACCAAACGCGGCAAGGGCACCAAGATCATGGCAGTGGCAGACGCTGCTGGTTTTCCTCTCGCCCTTCACGTGGCAAGCGCGTCGCCTCATGAAGTGATCTTGGTGGAAGACACCTTGGACCGCACGTTCACCAATGAGCTTCCAGGCCGTTTGTTCGGCGATAAAGCCTACGACAGCGACAAACGCCTTGTCGTAACATACCAGTTTCATGCAGAAAACTTTCTGGCAATGGCGCAACTGGGCTGCATCATGATTTTGCTCAGATTGATTATGAGATGACTTCTACAGGTTGCGCGTACGCGTACTTTGCGGGCAGGAAATATGAATTCGGCCGGAAAGGGTTCTCTGGGCTTCCGCCCCTCTTTTGGGTGTAGACCCTGTAGACCCGGTATGGCCAAGCCGACTCTCATCAACGACAAAGTCCCCCGCCTCAAGAGCAGGGGACTTTGTCGTTGAACGCGGACAGCATTTGCGCGCCGCCGTTTGATTTTTCTGGTCGGGATGGCGCGATTTGAACGCGCGGCCTCAGCGTCCCGAACGCTGCGCTCTAGCCAAGCTGAGCCACATCCCGTGGTTGCGGAAGATATGCGAGCAGCCACAAATTGGCAAGTCATTTTTTGTTGTAAAACTGCCTGTTCTGACGTAAGGGATTGAATGAACTTGAGGGAATGCATAACCAAAAACGGAGCGTGGGGATGATTCGGGTTCTTGTTGTGGATGACTCCGCCTTCATGCGTAACGCCATTGTTTCTCTTCTGGAAAAAGACCCGAACATCAAGGTCGTTGGAACCGCTCATGACGGGCAGGATGCCCTCAAAAAAGCAGCGGACATTGATGCGGATGTCATGACGCTGGATGTGGAGATGCCCCGGCTGGACGGACTGGGCACGCTGCAGGCCCTCATGAAAAGCACTCCCCTCCCTGTGTTGATGATCAGTTCGCTGACAGAGAGCGGCGCCGAAAGCACCCTGAAAGCCATGGAGTTCGGTGCGCTGGATTTTATTCCCAAGACAATGAGCAACGACAAGGAAGTTTTTGGCGAAGAACTGCGGCGCAAAGTAACCGCTCTTGCCCGCCGCAAAAGCATCATCAAGCTCAAATACAGACGCATCTCCACTCCCCCGGCAGCAATTCCCAAAGCCCCACAGGTGGGCGCAGCCAGTTATGCCCAGTCGCCCTGCCGCGGGCCACGCGACCTTGTGGTCATCGGCGTATCCACAGGCGGCCCGCCTGTTGTGCAAAAAATTCTTTCCGCACTGCCGGCGGATCTGCCCGCCTGCATACTCATTGCCCAGCACATGCCTGCGGCTTTTACCGGCCCCTTTGCCAAACGCCTTGACGGCGTGTGCAAAATCACCGTGACCGAAGCCGTTGACGGAGACAAGTTCAAGCTCGGGCATGCCTATGTGTGCCCGGGCGGAAAGCATATCGGCATCCGTATGCGGGGCGCCCTGCCGGAAATCTCCGTCACGGAGGAACCGCGCGATGCCCTCTACAAGCCCACAGTCAACCTGCTTATGGAGACTGCGGGCAAGGCCATGGGGCGTCGGACGCTTGGCGTCATGCTCACCGGCATGGGGGCTGATGGGTGCGAAGGAGCGAAAGTTCTCAGAGAAACAGGCGGTTGCCTTATTGCCCAAAGCGAGGCTTCGTGCGTTGTCTATGGCATGCCCAAGGCTGTTGTGGACGCCAAGCTCGCCAATCAGATTCTTGACGCGGACGATATTGCCAATGCCATCATCACGGGCGTCAAGGGCTGACGCACAGCGAAGAGAAAAGGAGCGAACGTGCCAAATACGCAACAAAACCCTTCGCAGGTTATGGAAGCCCTGCAGTCAGGCGATCATGAGGTTATCCGCAGTGCCGCCTTTGCCGCAGGAGACATGCAGCTTCAAGAGGCCACTCCCCTGCTGTGCCAGCACATCAAAAGCGACAGCATCGGGGTGCAGGAGGCGGCGGAATTTGCCCTGCGCAAAATTCGCGGGCCACAGGTTGTCGCGGCCCTTCTGCCCCTGCTGAACAGCGAGGACGCGCCCGTCCGCAACGTGAGCATGGATATTCTGCGCGAAATCGGTTCTGACGGCATGGAAAGCCTGCAAACATATCTGCATGATGACGATGTGGACCTGCGCATCTTCATCACGGATATTTTGGGCTATTGCCGCACCCCGCAAGCCATTGCCCTGCTCAATCGAGCCCTGCTCAAGGATCCGGAGGTCAACGTCCGCTATCAGGCTGCGGTGAGTCTGGGCAATCTGGCATCTCCGGAATCCGTCGATGCCCTTTGCCAGGCGGTTCATGATGAGGAATGGGTTCAGTTTGCCGCAGTTGAAGCCCTGGCAAAAATCAGGGATCATTCCGCAGCCAGCGGGCTGGTAAAACTTTTGCCGCAGGCAACGCCCTTGGTAAGTTCTGCCATCATTGATGCCTTGGGCGATCTCGGCGATGTGAAGTCCATACCACTGCTCTTCAACTCGCTGGAAAACGTCACTGCCGCCCTGCGGCACAAAATCGTCAAGGCCATCGTGCAAATCCTGACAGGGCGCTCGCTGGCCCTGCTGACCGGAAAATCGAAAGAACGCCTGCGCACCTACCTTGTGGATGCCCTGACGGAAACAGACGATGACATTTTGCTGGCGGCCCTGGAAGGGCTGGCCGCCATTGGCAACGACGACTGCACCGAAGCTGTTATCAGCCGGGCGCTCTCTCTTGATGCGGAAAGAGAGCCGGAACTGTATGAAGCGGCAATCCAGGCCATTGCCTCCATCGGGTATAACGATACCGTGCGAGATGCACTGCGCAGCGATGACGAACAGCGCATTCTGGTCATGATGGATGTTTGCCGCCTGATGAACGATCACCGGACAATCGACGAACTCAAAAAAATCTACTGGAGAGCCAATACAGACATTTCTAGGGCTGCCATCGCCATTGTCGCACAGCTTGCCGACTGCACGGACATGTCGTTTTTCATGTCCGTCATGGAAGAATCGAACGATGCAGAAGCGCTGAAAAATGTGCTGATATTTCTGGGCAACCAGCCCTCGTGCCCCGAAGTGGACGAACTGGTCTTCAGCCAGATTGACCACCGATATGTTGACGTAAAAGAAATGGCCCTGGAAGCCTGCATCAACTTGGCCAGCCCGGCGCTCAACGCCCGGTTCAAAGAGCGGGCCTGGAGTGATGACGCGCAGCAGCGCATGATGGCAGTGTACGCTCTGGGGCGGTACAACCTGATCGAAAACTTTCATGAAATCGCAAGCGCACTTTCGGACGAATCGCCGCGAGTCCGCCAAGTGGCTGTTGAGGCTTTTCAGAACATCGGGAGCCAGGCTGGAGAATATCTTTCCCTTCTTGTGCCCCTTCTTGAAGACCCCGACAAGGATGTGCGCCTCGCACTGGTGGATATTTTGGGGCACATCGGCGCGGAGGCCATACCCCACGTCATGAACGCGCTTCGCGATGAAAACGACTGGGTCAAAATCAGGGCGATGGAGGCCCTGGGGGCGCAAAAAATAGCAGAGTGCGTTCCCATGCTTGCGCAGATACTGGAAAACGGCAGCCCCATCGTTGCCCTGAAAAGCATTGAAACCTTGGGGAAAATCGGCGGGAATATTGCCTTTGGTGTATTGCTGGGCATCATGAACCATGAAGATCCTGAAATCCAGCATGCCGCGGCTGACGCAGTGGCGGCGATCCAGTCCGAGCAGGAGTAGCTATGTCCCAACCTCCCACTTTTCTGTCGAAAACGCTGAACAGCACGCCCTCTGGCAACCAGAGAAGTGCCGCTGACGGTTCTTCTGCAACATCCAAAACGCCGCTGCAAGCCGCACCTTCATCCCCCCTCCAGGGCCGCTTTTCCGCTTTCCCCAGAACGGAATCTCCATCTGCGCCCGCCGCTCCCCCGGCAAGCGGCTTGCGTTCTCCTCTTTCGTCTGCGCCCGCGCCACAGCCCGGTCAAAGCTTCCCTGTGCGCGCCACCACAGGGGCGGACACTCCGGCCCAGTCCAGCCGCTTTTCTTCTGCCCGACCGGCATCGCCCGGCCTGTTGGGGGAAAAAACGCCCGCCCGTCCCTTTGCCAAGCCCAACCTGCCGCAATCACCCTTTTCCCGTCCGCAGCAAACTGCGCCGTCTCCCCTGCGCACCCCCCTGACCCCCTCCACGGCTTTTCGCTCGCAGACAGCCGGGACAGCGCCGCAGGCGACCTCCCCGTTTCGCAAGGAACTGCAAGTTTCAGATGAAGAATTCCTCCAACTGAGAGATTTCATTTACAAACAGTGCGGAATATTTATTGCTGAAAATCGCAAATATTTGGTGGAAAACAGACTTTCCAACCGCATCAAAGCCCTCAACCTCAAAAGTTACCACGAATATTACAATTATCTGCGTTATGATGCCAGCCGTGGTACGGAATTGAACAAACTTTTTGAAGTTGTCACGACCAACGAAACAAGTTTTTTCCGCAATCCTCCGCAACTTGAAATTTTTCAAAAAAACGTGATGCCCGGCATTCTTGACAAATGCCGCTCTGCGGGACGCAAAAAATTGCGGATATGGTCTGCAGGCTGCTCCACCGGTGAAGAACCATACACCTTGGCCATTATCTTGCATGAACTCCTGAAAGGAGAAATTGCCGGATGGGATATAAAAATCACCGCCAATGACCTTTCTGCGGCAGTCTTGGCCGCGGCCCAGCGGGGCGTCTACAACGAATATACATTGCGCACGACCCCCAAAAACCTTGTTGAAAGCTATTTTCTCAAAGACGGCCAGCAATATAAAATCCTTCCCGAAGTCAAAAGACTCGTGGCATTCGGGCAGATCAACCTCAACGACAAGGCCCAGCTTCAGCGGGTGGAAAAGTCGCAGATTGTGTTTTGCCGCAATGTTATCATCTATTTTGACGATGAAATGAAGCGCAAGGTCATCAGCGCCTTTTACGACAATCTTGAGATCAATGGAGCTTTGCTTATCGGGCACTCAGAGTCTCTGCACAACATCAGCCGCGCTTTCCACATGGAGCACCACAAGGGCACGATCATTTATCGCAAATTGGGGTAAGCATGGCCGCAAAGGTGCTGGCTATCGCCAATCAGAAAGGAGGGGTCGGCAAAACCACAACAGCCGTCACTTTGGGCAGTGCGCTGGCGCGGGCGGGGAAAAAAGTTCTTTTGCTCGACCTGGATCCCCATGCCTGTGCGACCTTGCATGCCAGAATCTATGCGCAAGACATCGGGCACAGTCTGCACGATCTTTTTCTGGCAGAAGAAAGCCAATGGCCGGAGTTGTGGAACAAAATCATCCGTGCAAACGCCCTGGCGCACATTGATATAGCGCCGGGCAGCATCCGCCTGGCGGAGCTTGAGCTGGATTTGCGCGAACGCAAGGGCAAGGGTGCCATTCTTCTTCGGGGAATGCGGCATGTTCTTCCCCAGTACGACTATATTGTTCTGGATTGTCCCCCGCATGTCGGAATCCTGCTGGTCAATGCGCTTGTTGCCGCAGATGTGCTCATTATCCCCATTCAGACAGATTTTTTGGCGTTGCACGGACTGAAGTTACTTTTTGACACGTTGGGCATTCTCAACAAGGCATTGGGAAAGCCGGTATTTTACCGGGCAGTGCCCACCATGTTTGACAAAAGAACAAAGGCCTGCAACCGGGTTTTGGCTCTGTTGCAAGAAAAAATGGGATCTTCCCTGTTCTCGACAATTATAGGAATAGACACACGCTTTCGTGAAGCCAGCGCCCAAGGATGCACGATCTACGACCTTGATGCCAGATCCAGGGGTGCTCTTTGCTACGAATGCCTTGCAAAAGAAGTGATGTCTCTATGGTAAAAACACCTGAAGAATATTTTGCCGCACTGAACTTTGACATGCCCCAAACAACAGGGAGCCATTTTTCCCTGAATGCGGCGGAAGAATCTTTTGTGCAAAAATATCTGGGCAGTGACCTGCTTGCCCATCTCCCTGAGGTGCAGCCAGAGGCGCTCATGCCCTCCGCAGTATTTTCCGCCACACAGGAAAAAACAGTACAAGATCAGAAAGAAAAGCCCCATGCTGACCTGCGCACGCGCCTTTTGTCAGAGAGCAGCGTTCAGATGGTTTCGTTCTATGTGCGGGAGCAGATTTTTTTACTGCCTGTATCGGTGATCGTGGAGGTGTTGCGCCATATGCCTCTGACACGCCTCCCCAGGGCCCCTTCGTTTGTTGCCGGTGTTGTCAATCTGCGCGGCAAGGTTACTCCGCTGCTGTATCTGGATGCCCTGCTGACTCTGGAAAAAAATTACCGCTATACACAAAAAAGCTTTATCATCGTATGCTCCATAAAAGAAATGCATCTCGGGTTTATCATCGACAATGTGCATACCTTGTACACACTCAAACAGGAACAATTTTCATGGAATGCAGAGATACACCTCGGATCTGGAGCAGAATTTTTATGTGGAATTGCTGATATTGAAGGAAAGCTGTACGGGATTGTCAATCCAGATATTATTCTGGAAAAACTGCTGACGGGATAAAGGCATCTCCACTTCGCAGCCTGTTGCGCATAACTCCAACCAGCATGGACGGAAAAAATGAAAAAGCATATCCTCATCGTTGATGACTCGAAAACCATCCGGAATCTGGTCGCCTTTGTCCTGAAAGGAGAGGGCTTCAAAGTCAGCACCGCCGAAGACGGTCAGGACGCCATCGAAAAATTGTATAACCTTGAAGCGGTTGACCTTATCGTTTCCGATGTCAACATGCCCCGCATGGACGGTTTCAGCTTCATCAAACACATCAGGGCACAGGAGGCGTACAAGGACACTCCCATTATTGTGCTTTCCACCGAAGGGCAGGAAAAAGACATCCAGCTCGGTATGAGCCTGGGGGCCAACCTGTACATGGTCAAACCGGCTCAACCGGAAAAAATGGTTCGCAATATAAAGATGCTGCTGGGATAACCGATAAGAAAATCAGGATGCGTCCACCTGGATGCCATACGTTTTCTTGTTAAGGTAAGGTATGCGGTATGAGCCAAGAATTTTGTGATCCGGAACTTTTTTCCGACTTCATTGCGGAAGCGAAAGAGCATCTCGAAACCATTGAGCCCAACCTCTTGGAACTGGAAAAGGCTCCGGATAATCTCGCCCTGCTCAACGATATCTTTCGTCCCATGCACTCTCTCAAGGGGGCATCCGGCTTTCTGGGGCTGAACCGAATCAACCATCTGGCGCACAAGTCCGAGAATATTCTGGATGAGTTGCGCAAAGGGAGCATGGTTGTCACCTCGGAAATTATGGATGTCATCCTGGCCTCCACCGATGCTCTGCGCCAGATGATCGACAATCTGGAAACGAGCAATGCGGAAGGTGATGTCCCTACAGAACATATCATGGCGCAGATAGACGCCATCATGGCCGGAGAAAGCCCTGCCCCCTCTGCGGGACAGGAAGAGCAGGAAGCCGTGTCTGCCCCTTCTGGCGTGGAGGAAAGCACATCCCCCGCACCTGAAGAAACGGTCGCTTCTGCCCCCCCCGCTGCCGCACCTCCCGATCCGGACAAAGCCACGGGCAGCCCCATGAGCGGCAAGGAATGGGTTTTGTCACTGCCTGCTCTGCCGCAATATGCCCTCACGGCTTTTGGCGAAGGGCATTTGAAAGATTTTATTGATGAATCCAATGAAATTATTGAAAATCTGACCAACGGCCTGCTGGATCTGGAAGAAAATCCGACCGGAAAAGAAGACCTGGTCAACGATCTTTTCCGCTATTTTCACAACATGAAGGGCAACAGCGGCATTATCGGCTACCATGAGCTCAATGCCCTGACCCACGAAGCGGAAACCCTGCTCAACAACATTCGGCAGGGCAAGATCACGCCGACCCATGAGCTGATTGACCTGCTCCTTCTTGTGGTCGACGTCATGGAAGCTTTGGTGCAGAAAATTGAAGTGACCAGCGGCAATGCCTCTCCTTTCCAGACAGAGCTTGTGGTCAAACAGCTTCAGGCCGCCTTGGCCGGTGGGCCCATCGAACTGCCCTCCGCCCTGCGCGCCTCGCACGGTGCGCCGCAAGCTGCTGCCCCTGCGGAACAGGAATCTGCCGTTGAAGTGGTGCCCCCGACGATCATTCCTGTGGGCACTGAAAATGATGATGCCGAAGCATTTCGCGTGACCGTGCGCCAGCAGTTTGAAATTATCCGTGCGGCGCTGGAAACCCTCAAGAAGGACGGCAGCCACAAGGAGTCCATCGATGCCATCTACCGCTGCCTGGTCGCGGTCAAGAACGCCTGCGCCTTTGTGGGGCTTGACGAAATCAAGGTCTATGCCGAGCGTACCTCCGGCATCGTGGATCAGGGAAGAAGCAGCGGCATTGACTTTTCGCTGATGATTGATCTTCTGGATCAGGAAGTTTCCATTATTGAAGACATGGTGCAGCAGGCTCTGGACGAAGGAAAGGTGGCTGCTGCCGCTTCCGACACTCCTGCCCCTGCCGCCCCCGTTGCGCCCCCTGCCACAGAAGAGAAAAAAAGCCCGCAACCGGAGGCACAAGCTTCTCCTGCGCCGGAAAAGCCGGCCGCCGCACCTGCCCAACAGGCAGCGCCGCCCCCCAAGGCCGCACCCGCAGTGCCTGCTGCTTCAGCACCTTCAGCGCCTGCGTCCCCTCCTGCTCCCAAGGCTCCCGCCGCTCCCCCGGCAGCGCCTCCCAAGGGGTCGGCTCCTGCGGCAGGTAAGGCCGCTCCGGCTGCGGAAGGACACAAGAGTTCCTCCACCATTCGCGTGGATCACGAGCGCCTTGACCATCTCATGAACCTCATTGGCGAACTGATCATCAACCGCAACCGGTATACCCTGATCGCACGCTCCCTTGAGGGTGACGGGCGCAACATTGATGTTGCCCACGTTGCCCAGGACCTTTCAGAAACGACCTATGCCATGGCCCGCATTTCCGACGACCTGCAAGACACCATCATGAAGGTGCGCATGATGCCGGTATCGTCGGTTTTTTCCCGCTTCCCCCGTCTTGTGCGTGATCTTTCACGCAAAAGCGGCAAAGAGGTGGATCTGGTCATGGAAGGCGAAGAAACAGAACTCGACAAGAGCGTTGTTGAGGTCATTGGCGACCCGCTGGTACATCTGATCCGCAACTCTGTCGACCACGGCATAGAGCCTGAAGACGTGCGCATCGCGGCGGGCAAGCCCCCCAAAGGCAAGGTTACCCTCCGCGCGTTCCACAAGGGCAATTCTGTCGCCATTGAAATTGAAGATGACGGCAAGGGCATTGACCCGGCAAAAATGCGCGAAGTCGCTGTTCGCAAGGGCATCATATCTGCCGAAGAAGCTGCCCAGCTTGACGACAGGGAAGCCGTTGAACTGATTTTTGCCCCCGGCTTTTCCTCGGCCGAAACAATTACGGACATTTCCGGCCGGGGCGTCGGCATGGACGTGGTGCGCACCAATATCAAGAACCTCAAGGGCAGCGTCAGCACCAATTCCGAACTGGGCAAGGGCACGCGCTTCACGCTGAGCCTCCCGCTCACACTTGCCATCATTGACGCCCTTATGGTCAATGTGTCCGGGCAAATGTACGCCATCCCCCTGGATGCGGTTTCGGAAACGACAAAAATCGAAGCCGAACGCCTTACGGACGTCAAGGGGCGCAAAGCCGTTACCCTGCGCGGCGAAGTGCTTGGCATTGTGGAGCTTGCCGAAATGCTGTCTCTGCCGCGCACCACCCCCCTGCCCGATGTGCTTTCTGTGGTGGTTATCCATGACAATGACCGGCGCCTGGGGCTTGTTGTGGATCGGCTTCTGGAGCGGCAGGAAATCGTTATCAAGCCGCTTGGTGCGTATCTCGGTGATCTGAAAGGCATTTCCGGTGCCACTATCATGGGAGACGGCTCTGTAATCCTGATTCTGGATCCCCATGAGATTTATCTCATGTCGACCTCCAAAGCCGCCATGGCTCCTGCAGGCGAGTCGGGAAAAAGCAAGCCTGTCTGACGAGACAGAGGGTAACCTCCTTTCTCCTGAGACAGGCAACGCCGTACCAGCGTAACGACGTTGATTCTTTACTTTCTGCCCCGGAGAAATGCGCAAAAAAACAAGCTTACGCGGCCTGCAGGGCTGCGTAAGCTTGTTTTTTCATGTTGTTTTGGCTTTGTGCTACGAAAAGTGCGAAAATTTCTGGACACTACCGAGGCATGCCCGAATCGTGGTGCACCATTCTGGAAAAGTGCGGGGGAACAGGAGCGCCTGCCATCTCCTCTTCTGGCGTGGGTTTGCTGCAGTATCTGAGAGCAAAGCCACCCTCTTCCTTCAATATACGCAACCAGCAGGCAGTTACCAGAAGCACAGGCAAAACCATCAGAGCACCGGAGAAGTTGCCGAACATTTTGGCAACTCCCAGCCCTCCCATGGAAATGAGGCCAAGCGCCAACAGGCACAGCGCCAGGCACCATATGGTACGGTGCCATTTGTCCGGTTCCGAGGCGGGCCCAAGGCGTACGGTAGCTGTGCTGGCGCACACATAAGAACCGGCGTTCACGGTTGTGGCAAGAAAAATCGTCGAAAGCAGGGCGTACGCCACGAGCACCGCCCCCTTGAAAGGCAAGGTTCCCAAAACGGCGATCATGGCTGCCGCGCCGCCTTGATCCTTGAGGATAGCCACAGCGTCCAGAATACCTTCACGCTGTACATACAGAGAGTAAGAACCGAAAACGCCGTGAATGAGGCAGGCTCCGGCCACAGTGCTGGCCGTGCCCCAGAGAATGATTTCACGCACGGTGCGTCCGCGCGAGATGCGTGCGATGAACAGCCCCATGAAAGGTCCGAACCCGGCCCAAAATAAGGCGTAGAAAATGGTCCAATCACGAGGGAAGGATCCACCTGTCCACGGATCCGTCCAAAATACCATATTGGGATAGTTGCCGAGCCATTTGCCAAAGGCGTTTGTGAAAATATTGAACAACTGCACTGTCGGTCCACAAAAAAAGCAGTACAGCACCAGAACCAGAGCCAGAAATATATTGAAGTTGCTCAACCACTTGATCCCGCGATCTAGGCCCTTGTATACTGTATACCCGGCAACAAGACCACTGAACACAAGGATAGTCACCTGCGTGCCCAGTGACGGATCAATGCCGAACACACCCCGCAGAGCAAAAGCCACGGTGGGAAGAGAAATGCACATGGTCACCGCTGTGCAGAACATCAAGCCCAGAATAAAAAAAACGTCCAGGCAGCGCCCGATCAGGCCCCGCGCTTGCCGCTCGCCGATAATGGGTGCTGTGGCTGTGCTGATGCGCAAAAAAGGGGCTTTGCGTATATACAACATGTATGCGATAGGCAGAGAGGTGATGAGATAGGTGCACCAGGCATTCGGTCCCCAGTGCATCAGCAAATACGCCAAAGCCCAATCATACGCATCCACACTCATTGATTCGGCATACTGCGGAGGGCTCAGAATGTCCCACAAGGGTTCGGTGATGGCCCAGAACATAATGGCTCCGCCCACAGCGGAACAGAAAATCATGGCTGACCAGCTTATAATGCCGAACTCCGGCTTTTCATGGCGTTCGCCGAATTTTATGTTGCCCCAGCGGCTCAGGGCAAAATAGAAGCACATGGCTATAAGGCCTACGGTAATCCACAAATACAATGTGCCAAAATTGGCTGCCAGCGGGTTGTAGACAGCCGTAAAAAAATCTTCCGTGCGTTTGGGAATGATGAGTGCTGGAACACTGATGAGCAAAATGACAATAATGCTCGGAGCAAGTATGCCCCAATCCGGCCGCAGATCCACATTCCCTTGTACTGTTGGCGTCTGATCACTGCTCATATGACTTTCTCCAGGACAAAGTTGTGAAAATTGTTCTCTGCCATGCACTCCCCCGGATACAAACATTGTGCCAACACTCACGAGCAACAATAATGCCCTTTCTGCGTCCTTTTGAAAAAAATTTTTGTTATTCACGACATTTTTGTCACAATTAGTGACATTTGTTGTTATCTTATTTTTTGCATTGGTTTTTTAATAGTTAAGGACTTTTTTGATATCACGCGACAATTTTGTCTTTTTTGCCTGTGCAGTTTGTGCGCAAAATCCCACTATACACTTCCGGGTAGCGTACATGCCGCTTTTTCGGCCCCCTCAGCCGAAGCTTGGCATATTTTTTGGATGGGCTCGGCAATACGCCATAACCCGGCGATAGCCGGCCAAGGAGAATTGTTATGACCGTAAAAGCAAAGCGTGTCGCAGTTATCGGTTTTGATTGCTTGATTCCCAAGCGTTTGATGAAAATGCTGGACGAAGGCGGATTGGACAACTTTCGCCGCTTTCTGAATGAAGGAAGCTTCATTCCCGATGGCTACAATTTGCCCACGGTAACTCCACCTTCCTGGGCCACCATCTGCACGGGCGCCTATCCTCGTACTCATGGCGTTGAAGACTACTATTACTACCATGAGGGCCAGTCGCTGGACTACAAGTTTACTTCGCAGGCTTTTGGGTCCGATATCATGACAGCTGAAACCATTTGGGACTGTTGGGATAAAGCCGGGAAAAAGTGTATTGTCGTCAATTATCCCATGGCTTGGCCCTCACACATGAAAAATGGGATCATGGTCATGGGGCAGGGCCTTTCTCCCGCCGAAACACGCTGGCCGTTGCACGGCAACGAACACAAGGAATTTCTCGCCTCGGAAGGCGTCATCTCCACGGAATTCTATCCCATGGGCGTGCAGGGAACTTTTGATAGCGCCAAGGGCTGGAAAAACCTGCCTGACGATATGGATGAACCTCTTGATATGACGGTCAGGATCCGTTTCAAGGAAGGTATTGATCCCATCGAAGACCAGGAATGGCACGTGCTGGCATGGCAAAGCGGCGATGACGGCTATGACCGTATCACGATCGCCCCTGAAAAAGATTTCGGCAAAGCCTTTTTTACCATCTCACCTCGTCAATGGAGCGAACCGGTGCAGCATGATTTCAAGGTCATTTCCGATGGACGCATCGAAAAGGGCGTTTTTCGCTGCAAATTGATGCAATTGTCTGATGACGCAGAAGATTTCAAGCTGTATATTTCGGGCATATCCGGTCGCACCCAGTTTATTGCCCCTGCCAGTGCTGCTGAACAGATTGATTTTTCCAAGCAAATTACAGCAAACGACATTGGATTGGTAGCTTTTTTACACGGAATCATCGACACCGAGACAGTGTGCGAACTGGTGGAATTTCATAGCGCATGGCTCTGGAACACTATCGAAGCCCTGCTCAAGACCAATCCCGACTGGGATTTGTTCTATATGCACTCCCACCCCATCGACTGGTTTTATCACGGCTGGATGAGCGAACTGGACAGCAAGGATGATGCGGTACGCACCGCCGCGGAAAAGATGGAACGCCATATCTATACTGTGGAAGACCGCCTGCTGGGCAAACTTATGGAAATCATGGGAGACGAAACCCTGATCTGCTGCTGCTCTGACCACGGAGCCACCCCCTTGGGGCCGATTCTGAATACTGCCCATGCGCTGAAGCAAGCCGGCCTGTGTTCTTACGAACCAAAGAAATCCGAAAATTTCTGGGATATTTATGAAGAAACCGAGGGTTTCAACTATCAGTTGGATGTAAGCCAGTCCAAGGCTGTGCCCCAGCGCTACATGTTTGTGTATGTGAATCTGAAGGGAAAATATCCCGGCGGGATTGTAGCGCCTGAGGACTACGAAAAAGTGCGTTCTGAAATCATTGATGCCCTGCTTGACTACCGCCACCCCGACACCGGCGAACGCCCCGTGCTCATCGCTGTGCGCCGTGAAGACGCACATGTTTTCGGTATGGGTGGCGCGCAGGCCGGTGACGTGGTTTATGTACTCAAACCCGAATATATGGCTGAGCATGGCTATGGCCTGCCCACCGGAGAATCCGGCTGCGGCAGCTTGAAAAATCTGCTCATGTTCCGCGGTCCCAACGTCAAGAAAGGCTATGTCTATCCCCGTCCGCGCTGGCTTGCCGATATTGTACCCACGCTGTGCTACATGGCGGGCCAGCCTGTGCCTGCTGACACGGAAGGCGCGCCCATCTATCAGATTATGGAAGACCCCAACCTTGTGAAATAGGAGAAAATCTGATGGCCGAAAAAAAAGCCATACTTGTTGACGCCGCTGGCATGAACCTCGCCGCCTCCGGTGAGGCGACAGACAAGCTGAACAAAAAAGCCGCTGTTCTCGTCAAGGGCGATCCTACTGGAATTGTTGACAAGGCCGTAGCGTTGGGCGCTGTGAAAGTTGATGCCGCCGCTCTGGCCCAAACTCTGGAGAACACAGCCTTTGCCGTGACCTCCGGAGGAGAAGATGCTGTCGCCGCGGCTCTGGATGCCGCCAATCGCCGCACTGTAGTAGTGGTCGCCGCCAAAGACGGTATCGCCTTTTACGGCATGGGGATCAATGGCAAAGCCGGCAAGGTGGTGCGCCCCGCCACTGCCGGGGATATTGTTCTGACCATTGCCACTCTGGTGGATTTGCCCATTACCGAAAACTGCACTGCCGCCATTGTCTACCAGGTACTCAAGGATCCGAACATGAAACTCAACGAAATCATCAAACTGCGAGAGGCTCTTGCGCGCATGGAATCCGTGATCGAACGCAATAACCGCGAGCCATGGGACAAGCACGACTGCGCCTGAACATTATTTTTCCGACACAGGGCGGCCATCGCCCCTGTCAACAATTCTGCATCGGCCATCTCGTAATTACGGATGGCCGATGCAGAAGTACAGCGCCTCGCAACAGGCGGTGACGGATCCGTCTCCCCCCTTCTGCTACAGAAGGTTCCTGCCCAACAAAACCTTGCTACGCAAGCATGCTCCGTATGCCGAGGCTCTTCATTTTGCGCTGGAGCGTGCGCAGGTTGAGTCCCAGAGCTTGGGCTGTATGTCCGCGATGCCAGCAAAATTTTTCCAATGTTTTCATAATAATATTTCTTTCAAGCTGACGAGTGGCATCATTCAGGCTTTGTCCTTCAGAAATGGGGGGCATGGAATTTTCAACACCTCCCAGCGCATCAGCGGCGCTCTGGCCGAAGGCGGCATATCTATCCAAAAAATTGTGCAATTCACGCACATTGCCCGGCCAGTGATAACGATTCATGGCCAGACGCACCTGATGCGGCAACGCAAGCTCAAGGCCATTGCGCTTATTCCATGCCTCGACCAGCAGCGGCAAATCTTCTTTCCGCTCCCGCAACGGAGGAATGGTGATGACCAGCACATTGATGCGATAGTAAAAATCCGCGCGGATTTTTTTTTCTTCCACCAAGGCGGCGAGGTCACGGTTTGTCGCTGCAATCAGGCGAAATGACGATCTCTTTTGTTCTGTCGTGCCCAGTGGTCTGTAATATTTGGTTTCCAGAACGCGCAAAAATTTCACCTGCAGACTGGCGGGCAGTTCACCAATTTCATCCAGAAAAAGTGTGCCGTTGTGTGCTGCCGCCATAAAGCCTTCCCTAGCGGCAGTGGCGCCGGTAAAAGCCCCGCGCGCATAACCAAAAAATTCGCTTTCCAGCAGAGTTTCAGGAATGGCTCCGCAGTTGACGGGCACATACTCTCCCTTGCATCCGCTAAGATTGTGGACGGTTCGCGCCACAATATCCTTGCCGCATCCGGTTTCACCGTAAATGACGACATTTGCGTCGCTCTCGGCAGCCTTGAGGATACGGCTGTACACTGTGCGCATGGCCTCGCTTTTGCCCACGATGTTGCCCAAACCGTTGCTGTGTTCCATATTCAACCGGAGTTGGCGGTTTTCGTCCTGCAAGGCCAGTTCCTGAAATTTCTGCTCGCTGACGTCCAGCATCAGGCCTTCCAGATAGAGAGGTTTACCATTTTTGTCGTAAATGGCCTCTCCCTGATCCCAAGCCCATTTGATGTGCCCACCGGGCAATACCAAGCGGTACATTATCTGGTACGGCTCATGCGCGACAACTTTGTCGTATACGGCCTTGCGCACTTTCTCCAGTTCCGAAGGCACAATCATGCGCTCAATCGTGTTCCAACGCTGGGCAAGCATTTCCTCCGCAGGAATGCCCAGCAAATTTTCACTGCCTTTGCTGGCATATTCCAGAACCATGCTGAAATCTTCATGGATTTTGCATCGATAGACCAGGCCGGGCAAACGATTGAGCAGCTTTTCCAAGCGTGCCGTAACGCGTTCATTGTCCTTGTGAGCTTGCAATGCATCCAACGGGCTGTTCCTTCGCGTACATACGCGGGTTGCGGTCAGGAGCGGCGATGCCATTTTTGTCACCAGGAATGACAAAAGTGTCACACATCACTTTTCTCTTGTCCACCCCCAAGTCCATAATATCATCTGACATTGCTTTAACATACTAAAATGCATAAAAAAATATAAAAAAGCAGACCACGCGAAAATTGGCATGCATCATGCTTATATAAAAATATCTTCAAGGCATACCCTTCCTGCCATAAGGAGCGTTATCATGGCACAAGAAGTCACTGTTGAACTGCAACGTAGCGGCCCTCACATTGGTCTTGATATGCAAAGCCCGGCCCTCGGTTCAGTACATATTGACAACGATGCCCTGCCGGAAAACGAACGCGCCGGTTCCGCCAAAAAACTTTTGGGCGCTTCCGTGCTGTACTGCTACATTGCGGCTCTGGACAAGGCACTGGATGCGCGTGGAGCCAAATATGATACAATTTCCGGAAAGGCCAGCGTTTCCGCCGGTTCAGACGACAAGGGGCGCGGACGCATTTTGGGCATTACTCTGGATGTGATCGTGCGCATGGACGCTGCCTATGAAGATATTTTTGAACGGGTTCGCAAGGTCATGCGCAATGGCTGCCTTGTTTCAGCATCACTGGAACCAGCCTTTCCCGTAACCTATAACCTGCAGCTCGAATGCCCGGACGACTGAAGTGCCAGAAAAACCTTTCCGTGTGATGAGCGGCGGGCAAGATCCACCTACAAGCCCACACCAACTTTCAGGGAGTCAACATGAAAACTTCAGAACAGCTCAATCTGCCCGCCGACATCAAATACACCCCGGATCATGTATGGCTCAAGAATGACGGCGAAACCTTGCTTGCGGGTATCAGTGACTATGCCCAAGATCAACTCGGCGAAGTATCCTTTGTGGACATGCCGCAAGCGGGATCCCGTTTCGCCGCCGGTGAGGAATTCGGCTCGGTGGAATCTGTCAAGTCCGTCAACGGATTGTTCATGCCCGTCAGCGGAACCATTGCCGAGGTCAATACCGCACTGGAAAACACCCCTACATTAATCAACGCCTCATGCTATGCTGAAGGATGGATTGTACGCATCGTGCCTGACAACAAGGCTGACGTCGATGCCCTGCTCACCGCCGAGGCATACAAGGTTCAGCTGTAAAGGCAAAATTTTTCCTGCCGACCCGCACACAACCTTTTGCAGGCGGCAGGACGACATACTCCCTGCTCCTTCAAACGGAGGTCATGCGCATGGCACAGTTACCGCTGGAGAGTGTACAATACACCCATTGTCCCACGGAGATTCCCGATGGTCCGACGCCGCGTCACAAATTGCTCAAAATGAACTATTTGTGCCAAAAGCCCACCATTACCATTCACCGGGCACGTGCCATCACCGCCATTGACAGGGAAAACCCCGGTCTGCCCCGCATCCAACTGCGCGCCAAGGCTTTTCGCCGCTGCTGCGAAACAGCGCCACTGGTTATCCAAGACCACGAACTCATCGTGGGCGCCCCCAACGGCGCTCCGCGCGCCGGGGCTTTTTCTCCGGATATTTCCTGGCGCTGGCTGCGGGACGAACTGGAAACCATCGGCACCCGTCCGCAAGACCCGTTTTTCATCTCTGATGAAGACAAAAAAATTCTGCGCGAAGAAATTTTCCCTTACTGGCAAGGCAAATCTGTTGATGAACATTGCGAGGCGCAGTATCGCGAAGCTGGCGTGTGGGAACTTTCGGGTGAATCTTTTGTGTCGGATTGTTCCTACCATGCGCTCAACGGCGGCGGTGACTCCAATCCCGGCTATGATGTGATCCTGATGCGCAAGGGCATGCTGGATATTCAGGAAGAAGCACGCCACCGGCTTGCCGCTTTGGACTATGCTGTCCCGGAACACATTGAAAAAATTTACTTCTACAAGTCCGTCATTGACACGACCGAAGGAGTGATGATTTACGCGCGCCGCCTATCAGAATATGCCGCCAGCCTGGCCGCCGGAGAAAAAGACCCCATCCGCAAGGCCGAACTTGAAAAAATAGCTGAAGTCAATGCCCGTGTGCCCGCCCACGCGCCCACAACCTTCTGGGAAGCCATTCAGGCGGTATGGACCATTGAATCTCTGCTGGTGGTGGAAGAAAATCAGACCGGCATGTCCATTGGCCGCGTGGACCAATACATGTATCCTTTCTTCAGGGCAGATGTGGAGGCAGGCCGCCTTACTCCGTATGAGGCTTTTGACCTTGCGGGCTGCATGCTTATCAAGATGAGCGAGATGATGTGGCTCACCTCCGAAGGCAGCTCGAAATTTTTCGCCGGGTATCAGCCTTTCGTCAATATGTGCGTGGGCGGCGTAGGCCGCGACGGGCAGGATGCCACCAACGAACTGACCTATCTGCTCATGGACGCCGTGCGCCATGTGAAAATCTACCAGCCGTCTCTGGCCACACGCGTACATAACAAATCTCCACACCCCTTTTTGGAAAAAATCGTGGACGTTGTGCGGGCGGGAATGGGATTTCCGGCCGTGCATTTTGACGATGCCCACATCAAGATGATGCTCGCCAAAGGTGTCAGCCTTGAAGACGCCCGCGATTACTGCCTTATGGGGTGTGTCGAACCACAAAAATCCGGACGTCTGTATCAGTGGACTTCCACCGCCTATACCCAATGGCCGATTGCCATCGAACTGACGCTCAACCACGGCATACCCCTGTGGTACGGCAAAAAAGTCTGCCCCGACGGGGGAAATCTTCAGCAATTCGATACATACGAAAAATTTGAACATGCCGTCAAAGAGCAGATCAAATACATCACCCGCCTTTCGGGGATAGCCACGGTTATTTCCCAGAGGGTGCACAAAGAGCTTGCGCCCAAGCCACTCATGTCCATCATGTATGAAGGCTGCATGGAAAACGGATGCGACGTTGCCGCAGGCGGCGCCATGTACAATTTTGGCCCTGGCGTGGTTTGGAGCGGTCTTGCTACCTATGCCGATTCCATGGCGGCAATAAAAAAACTGGTATATGATGACAAAAAATACACTCTGACCGAACTCAACGAAGCCCTCAAAGCCAACTTTGAAGGCTATGAGGCTATCCGCAATGACTGCCTCAATGCGCCCAAGTATGGCAATGACGAGGATTACGCCGACTCCATAGCGGCGGACGTCATTGCTTTTACCGAGAGAGAGCACAGGAAAATCCGCACGCTCTACTCCACCTTGAGCCACGGCACACTGTCCATCTCCAACAATACCCCCTTCGGCATGATCACCGGGGCCTCAGCCAACGGGCGCATGGCATGGAAACCTTTGTCTGATGGCATCAGCCCAACGCAGGGAGCGGATTTCAAAGGACCCACCGCCATCATCAAGAGTGTGTCCAAACTCACCTGCGAAAACATGAATATCGGGCAGGTGCATAACTTCAAACTCATGTCCGGCCTGCTGGAAACGCCCGAAGGCAAAAACGGGCTCATTTCCCTCATCCATACTGCCAGCATCCTCGGAAACGGAGAAATGCAGTTCAATTATCTGACCAACGAGATGCTGACAGAAGCACAAAAACACCCGCAGGAATACCGCGATCTTGTGGTTCGCGTGGCTGGGTACTCTGCTTTTTTTGTGGAACTGTGCGAAGACGTGCAAAACGAAATTATCAGCCGCACCATGTTGAAATATTTGTAGAGCACGGGTGACGCTTTTCTTATTGTCCCTCCTTGTTTTCCCCCGAGGGGGAGACACCCCCCTCTCCTGTATAAAGAGAAAAACATGCCCTCCACACAAAGCGCGCGAATATTCAATATTCAAAAATACAGCATTTACGATGGCCCGGGCATTCGCACGCTTGTTTTTTTTCAGGGATGCCCCCTGCGATGTCTGTGGTGCTCCAATCCTGAAGGGCAGACGACAGAGCCCATAATTCTGTTTCATCGCAATCTGTGCGTGAACTGCGGCATGTGTGTTCCGGTCTGCCCTGAACGCCTGCACACGCTGCGGGGGAATCCGGCCATGCACGATGTCAGGCATGCGGGTTGCTCCGGGTGCGGTGCTTGCGTTGATGCATGCCCCCAGCGGGCCCTTGCCCTATGCGGACACGATATGAGCATTGAGCAGATAATGGATGTAGTCATGCAGGATCATGAATTTTATCTGACGTCTGGCGGCGGCGTCACCGCAGGCGGAGGAGAACCCCTGATGCAATGGCAGGCTGTGCAGAATCTGCTCCGCGCCTGTCGTGAGCAGGATGTACATACTGTTCTGGAGACTTCGGGATTTGCAGAACTTGAAATTTTGGTTGGCATTGCTCCTTTTGTCAATATTTTTCTCTACGATATCAAACAAATAGATAGTAAAGCCCATCAAAAATTGACAGGTATTGGCAATGAGAAAATTCTTCGAAATCTGACGTACCTGCTGGACAGCGGAGCGCAGGTGCGTGTCCGCCTGCCGCTGATCAACGGCTGCAATGCCGACGAAAACTCCCTGGCCGCAGTTGCAGACTTTCTGGCGCCCTACAGAGCAGCGCGCCATCTTCTGGGGGTGGATATTCTGCCCTACCATGCAATGGGAGTGCAAAAATACGCTCACCTCGGAATGGAATACGGAATCTCCGGCAATCCGCGTATTTCCGACGTTCAGCTTGATCGCGCACGCGCGCTTTTTCTGTCCGAAGGATTCAACGTTTCCCTTTCCCGCCATTGATACACGCAACGCCATGATCAAATACTGGATGTTTATCTTCATCGGTATTTTTTCCGAAATTATCGGCACCACGGGCATGCGCGCTCTGGTGCACAGCCACCCCATGCTCAGTCAAACCTCCGCCACGGTGGGTATCGTTATCTCGTATTTCTATGTGTCCCGCGGAGTGGAAAAAATTCCTATGGGTATTGCGTATGCTGTCTGGTCCGGCGTGGGAACGGGGGGCATCTCGCTTTTGAGCGCGCTTCTTTTTGCAGAGGCCATGCCGCCGCTGAAAATCGTCGGCCTGCTACTGATCATCGCGGGCATGGTTGCCATCAACCTCGACAAGTCGGACAAAGAAGGCCGGCCATGCTAAAAGATCTGGGCATTACCCCCGCACACTATATCGCCTTCGCATGGCTGTTTTGGGCGGTTGCTACGGATCTGGTGGCGATTTATGCTCTGGTGCGTTCACAGGGCTTCCGCAATCCAGCGTGGGCTCTGCTTTCGCTGACCATGATTTTTTTGTCTTTCATGGGCATGCGCCATGTGGTTCTTGTCATTCCGCTGGGTGTTGCCTACGCGCTGTGGTGCGTATTCGGCATTTTCGGCACGATTGGCATCGGATACTTTCTGTTTCAGCAAAAGATCTCCCGCCAGAAACAGTTTGGTATCGCCCTGCTGACTCTGGGAATTGTCTGCATGTCGCTTGCCTGATGCACGCTCTGCCGATGTCGCCGCGTGCCGACACTCTCCAGCATGGATTTCCGAAAAACGAAAAGCTTGTGAGCATATCACAAGCTTTTGAATTTCTGGTGCGCCCGACAGGAATCGAACCTGTGGCCTACAGCTTAGGAGGCTGTCGCTCTATCCAACTGAGCTACGAGCGCAGTGGCATCACCCTATGTTTTGTTATTTCCAAAGTAAAGCATCATGATCAGAAAATTTTTGCTGCCCAGAGGAAACCTGCCCCCACCACACCGACAAGCATGTAATAGGCCCGCCGGGTACGCAGCGACAAAAAAGTTCCTGGAAAAGCTGCAAGAAAAATCATCCACCACGATATGTGCGGCATGCCGGAAAAATCCCACCGCGTCCCCAAAACCTGGAGCACGCCGCAGATCACAAAAAAGCACAGCAGATACAAAATGGCATGGCAGGCCGCCATACGCCCCAGGGCCACCCCAACAAGACGGCCCGGAGAAGAGCCGTGCGCCGGGTTTGCGCACCATGCCGCAAGCCGCACGTCCAGTTGATCCAACCGGAAGCGACGACGCTTTTCATGATATGCTGCGGCATATGTGGCCGCCAGCGACAAAAAGAGCGGGATCAAGACCTGTTCCGCATGCTCCAGGGCAAACAGGCGGCACAGCGGAAAAGCCAGCAGAAAGCCCAAGCTGCCGTGCGGAGGGACAACGCTTCCCAACTCCACGCCATCCAGCCAAAAAAGTTCAAACACAAGGCCAAGCGAGAGTGCCAAAAACCAGTCGGATGTGGCGTAGCCCGCAATCAGGGCAAGACACAGGGGGCGATCCAGCACTCCTATGCTGCAAAAGCGCACCATGCCGGAGAGGACAAAAAAAAAGCGCCGACTCCCCCCGTCAGCAATATTTCATAGCAGGTGTTCATGGCAGGAACGCACCTTTTCTGTCGGTATGCTACGAAAATCCAGTTGCACAAAATTGCTCTGTATGAACAACAGGTCTTCCCTGTCCTGGGGAGAAAGGGCAATGTGCGGCGACAAGCGGATTTTTTCCGGAGAATAGTGAAGGTTTCCCATGTTCAGCACTTCCATGCCAATTCCTGCACAGCAGGCGCGCCGCGCATCCTGACAGTTGGCAAAGAGAACAAAACTCTCGTCCCCACAGGCGTTCAATGTAGCCGGAAGATCGCTGACAACAATAAAATGGGTCACCACTCTCTGGGGAACAGCCAGTTCAACAATCCTCTGCCGCAGGCTGTCCCTGGCCAGAGCGTCATTGGCCACTATCAGATGTCTGGCCCCGGTATACGGCAGCCAGGCTTCGATAATCTGTCCGTGGATCAGACGGTTGTCCACGCGAAACCACATACGCTATCCGCCGCTTTTGTCACGAGTTTTGTTGTGCAGCATGCTGCTCGCAACCACAATCCCCTTGGCTCCGGCCTCTCCTGCCAACTGCGCCAGTTCGCCTATTTCCTTGTCGCGCGAGGTGAACACCTTGAGAAGCATGGGCAGATTGACCCCCGTAACCACTTCCACCTTGTGGGTCGCCAGCAGCGCCAAAGCCAAATTGGTAGGAGTTCCGCCAAACATGTCCGTAAGGATCAGAACCCCCCCCCCCTTGTCGAGGCGTTGCGCCGCATCGGTAAGCCGCCGCACGGTTTCCGAAACTTCATGGGCCACATCAACACTGACGGAACTGCAATCACTCTGCGGCCCAAGAATGAATTCCGCAGTCCGCAGCATGGCAGAGCCATAGTCCGCATGGGAAACAACAATTACGCCAACGCGCGACATATCCGCATTTCCGTCTGTCATAATGCTCCTCTGGGGCTGTCGCAGCAGGCATGGGCTACACAGTCGTCAACCCGCCGTTTTTGTTTCTTTTCGTCTCTCTGCCGAAATCCAGAAAGCTTTCTTTGGAAAATCCCTTGGCTGCCTTCTGTGCCGTCGTCACCCAAGCTCCAGATGGCGGTGCTCAAGAGCTGTGGGATAGTCGGCCTGCCGCAGGGCCTGCAAAAGCTCCTCGGCCACAGCCACAGACCTGTGCCTCCCTCCGGTGCATCCCAGAGCAATGGTGATCCGGTACCGCCCCTCAGCCTCCATGAGCGGCAAGAGAAAGAGCAGAAGATCAATGAGCCTGTTGCGAAACTCCCCGGCCCCGGCAGAAGAAAGCACATATTCGGCCACAGGCTTGTCTTTGCCGCTCAAAGGCCGCAGCGATTCGACAAAATAGGGATTTTTCAGAAACCGGAGGTCAAAAACCATATCGGCTTCCCGGGGGACACCGTATTTGAAGCCGAAAGAAATGACATGCACACGCATGGCGCGCAGATGACCTTTGCCGCCAGTCCATCGCTTTTGTATGGCGCGGCGCAGGTCATGGATGGAGAAGCGCGAGGTATCTATGACCAGATCTGCCATTTCGCGCAGCGGGCGCAGCCTGCTCCGCTCCGCCAACAGAGCGGCGTCCAGGCCCATACCTTCCCTTTCCAGCGGGTGCGGCCTGCGCGTTGTCGCATAACGCCGAAAAAGTTCCTGCTTCTCCGCTTCAAGAAAAAGCAGCATGGGGCGTATGCGCTGTGCGGCCAGACTGTTCAACGCGGCATTGATTTCATCCAGAAAACTGCTCTGGCGCAAGTCCATCCCCAAAGCAATGCCCTTGAAATGGCCCATGGACGGGCGCGACATGATGCCCACCATGTCCGCAGCCAGGCTGGCGGGCAACCCGTCCACCACAAAATGCCCCATGTCTTCAAAAACTTTCAGCGCCGTGCTTTTTCCCGCTCCTGACAGACCGGTGACAATACATACCTGAAGCTCTCCTGCGTTTTCAGGGGGCTGCGGGCTTTGGGGAAGATCGCTTGTGGTCATGTCACTCCTCGCAGAGTCCTGCATGGTGTTGCAAGAAGGCTCGAAAAACCGTCATGCCCCTTCAGGACGCAATGGGGACAGCATCACAGAACGGGGTCGATCAATGCATATCCCCCCTTGCGTGTGCGGTACACAACATTGATGCGGTTGTTTTCTGCATTGAAGAAAACAAAAAACTCACCGCCGATGGAGTCCAGCTGCATGAGGGCCTCATCAAGAAACAAGGGCTTTGTGGCCAACCTGTCCGTTCCTTCCAGAGTGTAGGGAGCTTCCGCCTCCGCCTCAAGATGATAGGTATAAATATCCACATCGGCGTTGCGCGCCTGCTTGCGGTGTGACTTGAGACGGGAAACCTGCCGCTTGATCTGGGCTTCAACCTTGTCTGTCACAAGGTCAATGGCCGCATACATGTCCGACGTCTGCTCCGAGGCATTCAGGTGCAGCCCCTCTCCGCTGACAGTCACTTCACACCGATGCCGGAATTTGTCCACAGCAAGCACAACATCCACATCAAGCCCGGCTGACTTCCCGAAAAAGCGCCCCAGCTTTTCCATACGCCGACGAGCATATTTTTTCAGGTGATCGGACGCTTCAAAATTTTTGAAAGAAAAAGAAATGTTCATGGCTTCCTCCTGAAGTCACAGGCTCCTGCCGGGGAGCCTACAACAGCTCCCGGCGCTTGGATGAGGCGGGAATGTCAAGTGCGGTGCGGTATTTGGCCACAGTACGCCTGGCAATATTTACCTTCAAGTGATCCTTGAGCATTTCACCAATGCGTTCGTCGCTCAAGGGATTTTTGGGGTCTTCCTCGGCAATGAATTTTTTGAGCAGAGCCTTGACGCTCTCGGAGCCGACCTGGGTGCCGTCGTCAAGCTCCAGCGCACTGTTGAAGAAAAACTTCAAATCAAATACGCCGTAGGGTGTGGCCACATACTTGTTGCTGGTAATGCGGCTCACCGTGGATTCGTGCATACTGATGTCGTCGGCAATATCTTTCAATATCAGGGGTGCAAGCTGTGTGACGCCGTTTTCAAAAAAAGCCTGCTGGTGGCGGACAATACTTTCCATCACCTTGTAGAGCGTGCGCTGGCGCTGATACAAGCTTTTGAGAAACCATTGGGCGGCGCGATTTTTTTCCGCACAGTATTCTTTTTCCTTCTCCGAGCCTCCAAGCTCCATCTGGGCAAGCTCGGACAACTGCAACCTGGGCAAGCCGTCCTCGTTGAGAACGATGACAAACTCCTTGCCCACCTTGTAAACAAACACATCCGGGCTGACATAGGTGGGCTCTCCCCCTCCAAAACTGGCCCCCGGAAAAGGGTCAAGGCTCTGGATAATGTCCAGATACTCCTTGAGTTCCGCCAGATCCAGACGAAATTTGCGCAACAGGGGCTTGTACCGCTTTGCCTCAAGATCTTCCAGATGGGAGGTCACAAGCTCCAGCAAGATGGGATCCCGGTCATAGCGCAACTGTTTGATCTGAATAAGCAAACACTCACGCGCGTCCCGGGCGGCTACCCCCACCGGGTCAAAAAGCTGGATGCTTTCCAGAACGTTTTTTGTTTCGTCAACCGTGGCGTGGGCCATTTCGGCAAGTTCTTCAAGGCTGGCATGCAGATAGCCGGGGGAAGACAAATTGCCGATGATGATTTCCCCGATACCTTTCTGCTTTTCCGTAAGGCGCGAAAGGTGCAGTTGCCACAGCAGGTGCCCTTCCAGCGTGGGCTTGGCCGCATGGCGGGCCTCCAGCGGCAGGATGTCTTCCAGCGATTCCACTTCACGCGACTGCGCAAGGCGCGGCGTGCTGGCAAAGTCCCCCAGATAGTCTTCCCAGTCGGCGTTGGCGGAGGCCTCCTTGTCATACACATCTTCGGAGTTTCCTTCGTGGCGCTCCTCTGCCATGTCCGGGGCAGATTCCTCGCCGGAAGCCTCTTCCAGAAAAGGATTGTCCAGCAGTTCCTGCTGCACGGTATCAATCAGCTCCAGACGGGACAACTGAAGCAGCTTGATGGCCTGCTGCAGCTGCGGCGTCATCACCAGTTGCTGCGCGAGTTTCAGTTGTTGTCGTAGTTCCAGAGCCATATTTTTCTGTCGCCCAAAAAATCTGTACTTCAACCTGTTTCAGGCTACTTCAAGTATTGTGCCATAGCCATGATTTTTTGCAATAGCCCGCCGGGCAATCCGTTTTTGCCAAGAGCTACGGGTTTTCCGCATGCCGCCTGGCGGCCGCGATAAATTCACGAAAAAGCGGATGGGCCTTCATGGGGCGCGACTTGAATTCCGGGTGGAACTGACAGCCGAGAAACCACGGATGCTCCGGTATCTCGACAATTTCCACAAGGGCATCGTCCGGCGATACTCCGCTGAAAACCATGCCTTTTTCCGCAAGAGCTTCCTTGAACGCGTTGTTGAACTCATAACGGTGGCGGTGGCGCTCCTCCACAAGGCTTTCACCATACGCGGCAAAAGCCCTTGTTTCCGGAAGAATCTTGCAAGGATACGCTCCCAGGCGCATTGTCCCCCCCTTGTTGCTGCCTCCGTCACGCTTCTCAAGGTGATTGGTGCGCAGGTCAAACCACTCTTTCATCAGGTAAATGACCTTGTGCTGCGACGCGGGATCGAACTCTTCCGAATTGCTGTCCGCAAAGTTCGCCATGTGGCGCGCAAACTCAATGACAGCACACTGCATCCCCAGGCAGATGCCAAAAAAAGGCACATGGTTTTCGCGGGCATAGCGGATGGCGGTAATCTTGCCTTCCACTCCGCGGTATCCGAAGCCGCCGGGCACAAGAATGCCGTGACAACCGCAAAAATTTTCTGCGGCATTGCTTTCGTCGATCATTTCCGAATTGACGTAGCGCAGGTCAACCTCCACACGGTTGGCGATGCCTCCGTGCACAAGGGCCTCGTGCAGGCTTTTGTAAGCTTCCTTGAGATTGACGTACTTGCCCACGATGGCGATGGTGATCTTTTTTTCCGGCGTCGCGCAGGTGTGGACCAGCTTTTCCCAGTTTTCCAAAAGGGCGTTGCGCGCCGGCAGGCGAAGCATGATGGCGACTTTCTGGTCAAAGCCCTCTGCGTACAGCTTCAGGGGGACTTCATAAATATTGCTGACATCCACGGAGGAGAAAACAGCGTCATGATCCACATTGCAGAAAAGGGCGATTTTGCGCCGCAACTCTTCAGAAATGCTCTGCTCACACCGGCACAGGATGATATCCGGCTGAATGCCGATGGAGAGAAGCTCCTTGACGCTGTGCTGGGTAGGCTTGGTTTTGTGCTCACCGGCAGACCGCAGATAGGGAACCAGCGTGAGGTGAATGCTCAGGCAGTTGTCGCGCCCGAGTTCGGAGCGCAACTGCCGGATGGCCTCAAGAAAAGGCAGTCCCTCAATGTCGCCGACGGTTCCTCCGATTTCAATGATCGCCACATCCGCCGCATTGTCCCCCTCGGCCAGCGAGAGGACGACCCGCTTTATTTCATCCGTGATATGCGGGATAACCTGTACGGTAGCCCCCAGGTAGTCGCCACGCCGCTCCTTCGCAATAACGTGGTTGTAGATGGCCCCTGAAGTGGTATTGTTTTTCCGCGTCATGGGAACATTGAGATACCGTTCGTAATGCCCGAGATCCAGATCTGTTTCCGCCCCGTCATCCGTGACGAAAACTTCACCGTGCTGAAAGGGGTTCATGGTGCCGGGGTCCACATTCATATAGGGGTCAAGCTTCTGGATGGTCACCGAAAGCCCCCGCGCCTGCAAAAGCGCGCCCAGAGAAGCCGCAGCCAGCCCCTTGCCCAATGAGGACAGCACACCACCCGTCACAAAAATAAACTTTGTCTTCATTCCCCTCTCCCGCACCAGAAATGTGTGTACAACCTGACTAGCATAGCCTGAAGGCGCGCGATTGACCAGCATTGACTGGACACGCCAATACCCGTAAAATTATTTTTCTTTTTCTGATACCTTGCCGCAAGCGCAGGCAGACGTCCTGTCGGCAGGGATGCCGTCAGGCACGCACGAACGCCCGCCCAGGAGGCTTTTTGCATGGGCACAGTCAATGTACTGGTCATCACCGGCTATGGCACCAATTCCCACCTGGAAACCGCGCACACGGCCCGGCTTGCCGGGGCCGACAGGGTGGATATCGTGCATTTTTCAGATATTGTCGCCACAAAGACACGCCTTGCCGACTACCACCTGCTTGTTTTTCCCGGCGGCTTTCTGGACGGCGATGATCTTGGAGCTGCGCACGCGGCGGCCATGCGCTGGCGGCACCTCAAAGATGCCGCAGGCATTCCCCTGCGGCAAAGTCTGTGCGATTTTCTGGATGATGGCAAGCTGATACTTGGCATCTGCAACGGCTTTCAGCTTCTCGTCAAGCTGGGCATTCTGCCCGGCTTTGACGGCAAACTCTTTGAGCGCAGCCTTTCGCTGGGCCTCAATGATTCCGCCCGCTTTGAAGACAGGTGGGTGCATCTGTTGCCCAACAAAAACAGCCCCTGTGTTTTTACCAAAGGGCTTCCCCTGCTTGCCATGCCCGTGCGCCACGGCGAAGGCAAGCTTGTGGCCGCCGACACCGCATGCCTGCAACGCCTCGAAGCAGAAAATCTCATCGCCCTGCAATACGCCATGCCGGAAACCGGCCTTCCCACGCAGGACTATCCCCAAAATCCCAATGGTTCTCCCCTGGCCATCGCGGGCCTCACGGATCCTTCCGGGAAGGTGCTGGGGCTGATGCCTCACCCCGAAGCGTTCCACCATGTCACCAACCACCCCGCCTGGACGCGGGGCGAAGTATCACCTCCGGGAACCTTGCTGTTCGTGAATGCCGTGCGCTTTTTGCGGGGGAAGTGAATCTGTGGGTGCCAAAACGTTTTTTGCCCAAAAACACATGCGCCCGTTTTCGTTCAGGGCACAGATACTCTTGACACTCCCCATTTTTCAAACTATCAAAACGTGTTTGGCCGCCATTTCGCATCCGGCCGTTGGCATGGCTGCCGGAACACGCCGGGCCTGACAAAAATCTCATCCTGACAGACCTGATGCAGAAAAATTCATGACATTAGCCCGGATCATCAACGCCATAGAAGGCATTGCCCCCTTGAAGGCCGCAGCGCCGTGGGATTTGAGCGGCCTGCAGGTGGCGTCGGTGCGCACCAGCGTCCGTGCGCTGGCCGTATGCCTTGACCCGACTCCCGACAGTATTCGTGCCGCGCTCGACCAGGGCGCCCAGTGCATCCTGAGCCACCATCCGCTCTGCCTGAAGCCAACACTCCCCAACAGGCTTGATGCGTATCACGAGGCATTGCGTCTCCTTTTTCAGGCCGATGTGCCCCTCTACGCGGCCCATACGTCGCTGGATGTCAATCCGCAAGGCCCGGCTGGCTGGCCAGGCAGAGAATTGGGCCTGAACGAGGTTTCGGTTCTGGAGCCCGTGGGAGAAGGCAGTGCTTTTGCGCACCTCGGCTACGGGCTGGCAGGCAACCTCCCGCAGCCGCAAACCCTTGCGCAGATACTCTCCACCCTTGGCAGGCATGCGCCCTTCTCCGCGCTCACCGTCAGCGGCAAAACTCCCGAAGCTATCAGCCGCGTGGCCTATTGCGCGGGTTCGGGCTCGTCTCTGCTTGAAGCCGCGCAGCGGGCGGGAGCGCAGCTTTTCATCACGGGAGATGTCAAATACCATACGGCCCTGGCAACAGACATCTGCCTGTGCGATGTGGGGCACCACAGTCTGGAAGAAGAGATGATGCGCCGCATGAGCCTGCTGCTGCAAGAAGAGCTTGCGGGCATTGATGTGTTTTTTGTTCCTTCCGTTTCACCGTTTCGCCCTGTTGTGCTACCGTGACTTCCTGAGGAGGGTTTCTCGTTATGAGCAGTGCCGTATATTTTGACCAGATCAAGCAACTCGTCGAACTGCAAAAAATTGACGACGATATCCATATCGCCAAACAGGAACTGGAACACGCGCCCAACGAACTCAAAGCGCTGGAACAGCGGTTTGCAGGGCTGGAAAGTCGGCGCAACTATATTCTGGAAAAAATTTCCCACCTGCAAGACCAGCAGAAACGGCTTTCCCTGGAAATCGAAGATGATTCCGCACGCATGAAAAAAAGCAAAAACAAGCTGATGCAGGTAGAAAACGCGCGCGAATATCATGCGATGATGCGCGAGATGGACAGCATGGAAAATGTCAGCCGGTCGCGCGAAGAAGAAAAAATGACCATCTTTGAAGAGTTGCAACGCCAAAATGACGAACTTGCAACCATTGACACCGAGTATACCGCCGTCAAGGCAGAAATTGAAGCAAAGCGCGACGGGCTTGAGGAAAAACTGCAAAAATCGCGGGATACCCTGGCCGGTCTGAACATAACGCGCACAGATGCCAGCAAAACCATTCCGCAGCCGGTATTCATGCGGTATGAGTTTATCCGCCACCGCCTGGAGCATCCGGTCATTGTGGCGGTGAAAGAAGGCATCTGCTCCGGATGCCATATTGCCATTCCGCCGCAATCCTTCATCGAGTTGCAGCGCGGTCAGCAAATTTTGAGCTGCCCCAACTGTCAGCGGCTCATCTTCTGGTGCGAGCACTTCAGCGACCCTGCGGACACAGCGCCGCAGCAAACCGCAACGGCCGATACGCAGGCCGAATGAACCATAACGGGAGTCGGACAGGCCGTCGCCGCAGGCATGCGCCTGGGGAGGAAAGTCCGGGCTCCGCAGGGCGGAACGCTGGGTAACACCCAGGGGGGGCGACCCTCGGACAGCGCCACAGAAAGCAAACCGCCCCAGTGGGGGTAAGGGTGAAACGGTGGAGTAAGAGCCCACCAGATGCCGCGGTGACGCGGCATGCTAGGCATACCCCGTTCGGAGCAAGACCAAATAGGGAAGGCGGCTGGCCCGGCCACAGCCTTCCGGGTAGGTTGCTTGAGGGTGCGGGCAACCGCACTCCTAGAGGAATGACGGTCACATATGGGAAACCATATGACAGAACCCGGCTTATCGTTCGACTCCCGTTCAGCAAAAATGGTGCGCCATGCCAGACTCTTCCGGTTTGTTCCGGGCGAATGAAAAGCCGTGGGCCGTGATTCTTGCCGCAGGTCAGGGCAGCCGCTTCGCTCCTGCGGCTTGCGGCACGGCCAAACAATTCCTTTTCTGGCGCGGCGCACCCCTGTACTGGCACAGTGCCAGGGCCATGAGCCGCAGTTGCTGTGTCGGGGGGCTGGTCTTTGTTTTTCCTGCCCTGCAAAGGCATGAGGAAGAAGATCGCTTGCGGGCCCTGTACACCGGGGACGATCTGGGGCTGCCCTGGGTTGCCGTTGACGGCGGCGCGTCCCGGCAGGATTCCGTGGCCTGCGGCCTTGCCGCCTTGCCGCCGCACACCCTGTGGGTGTTGGTCCACGATGCCGCTCGCCCCTTTCTTTCCCCCGCGCTGGTTCGGCGCGTCTGCGCAAAACTTGCGGAAGGGGCTGCGGGGGTCATTCCTGTTCTGCCCATTACGGATACGGTCAAGCGGGTTGAGCAGGGCCGGGTTGCAGCCACCCTCCCCCGGGACATTCTGGCAACGGCGCAGACCCCGCAAGGCTTTGCATGCGCACCACTACGCGAGGCCCACGCCCGGGCACGGGCGGAAAATCTTGCGGCCACCGACGATGCCTGCCTGCTTGAACACCTGGGGCAAACCGTGTGTACGGTACCCGGCGATGCACAAAACGCAAAAATCACCTACCCGGAAGACATTTCCCTCCTGCTGGACGAACCCCGGCAACCGCAATTTTGCTCCGGCATGGGGTACGACGTGCACCGCTTCGGTTCGGGAAAACCCATGAAGCTTGGCGGCATCACCATTCCGGGAGCGCCACAAGTCGTTGCCCACTCCGACGGAGATGTGCTTCTGCACGCTCTGACTGACGCGGTTTTGGGCTGCGCATGCCTGGGGGACATCGGGCAACATTTTCCCGACACTGATTCCCGCTTTTGCGGCATATCCTCCGCTGTTCTGCTGGATCACGCCCTGGAGATGGCAAGAGACGCCGGAATTTCCCTCTGCCACGCTGACCTGACCATCGTGACCCAGACGCCCAAAATCGCGCCCCACCGGGAAGAAATCAGAAAAAATATCGCAAGGCTGCTGGGCCTGCCGGTATCTGACGTCAACGTGAAAGCCACGACCGAAGAAGGCCTTGGCTATACGGGGCGCGCCGAAGGAATCAAGGCCTATGCCGTGGCCAGTGCCGTCAGGGCGGTACGGCCATACTCCTTCTGACCCGAGCAACCGAACACAAGGACACTATGGACAGCGAAATCTACCGCCCCTGGTTTGCCCATTATGACACCTTTGTTCCCCGCACAGTTGATCTGTGGGACAAGCCCCTCCATTCTCTGCTGGACGATGCCGCACGGCTGTATCCCCGCCGTCATGCCGTCATTTTTCAGAATACGCGCATCACATACAGGGAGTTGCACGAAAAGGCGGAACGCTTTGCCGGGGCGCTCAGGCGCATCGGCGTCAGGCCGGGCCAGCGCGTTGCCCTGATGATGCCCAACCTGCCCCAGACCGTGATCGCCTTCTGGGGGATCATCAAGGCCGGTGCCATTGTGGTCATGACCAACCCCCTGTACATGGAAACGGAAATCGTTGCCAATATGCAGGATTCCGGGGCGGAACACATGGTGCTGCTGGACATTCTCTGGCCCCGGATTGCGGCCCTGCGTGACCGCCTTCCCTTGCGCAACTTCATCTGCACGGGCGTGGAAGACGCGCTTTCCTTTCCCCTCAACTGGCTGTACCGGCTGAAAAGCAAGCGCAACTCCGACCTGAACATCCCCTTTGACGACAAACATGTTTTCCGCTGGAAGACGTTCTGCAAAAATGCCGAGCCGTACAGCGCCCCTGTTGCAAACCCGCTCCATGATCCCGTCATGTTCCAGTACACCGGGGGCACCACGGGGCTGCCCAAGGGCGTTGTGCTGACGCACGCCAACCTGGGCACCAACTGCATGCAGGTGCTCAGCATCATCAGGGTAACTGCGGAAGAACGCCATGTTTTTGTGTCGCTGCTTCCGTTTTTCCATGTTTACGGGCTCACCCTGGGGCTTTTGCTCCCTGTTGTTCTGGCGGCCACAAGCCTGCCCCTGCCGCGCTACGTTCCCCAGGATGTTCTGCGCCTGATTGCCAAGCACAAGCCGACCATTTTTCCCGGCACGCCTTCTGTCTATATTTCCCTGCTCCAGCAGAAAAATCTGGCCAATTACGACCTGCGCAGCATACAGATCTGCGTGTCGGGCTCAGCCCCCCTGCCCCGCGAAATTTTTCGGCAGTTCCATGATGTGACCGGCGCAGCCATACTGGAAGGATACGGACTGACCGAAGCCTCCCCCATCACCCACTGCAATCCCTTGGGCAAGCAGGGGCAAAAAGCCAATTCCATCGGCATGCCCATTCCCGGAACCGATGCGCGCATTGTTGACATGGAAGGAGGCTCCCTCACTCTCCCCCCAGAGAAGCTGGGCGAACTGGTCGTGCGGGGGCCGCAGGTCATGCAGGGCTACTGGAAAAAAACCGACGAAACCGCCAGCGCCCTGCGCAACGGCTGGCTGTACACCGGCGACCTCGCGACCATGGATGAAGACGGATATTTTTATATCGTCGACCGCAAAAAAGACATGGTCATTGTCAGCGGATACAATGTGTATCCGCGCGAGGTGGATGAAGTGCTTCTGGAGCATCCCGACATTCAGGAAGCCGTGACCGTGGGCATACGGGACGACATGCGGGGAGAGGTTCTCAAGGCCTATGTTGTCCCGCGGGCTGATGCGCGGCTGGGCAAGGCGGATATCATCGCCTGGTGTCGGCAGAAGCTCGCGGGCTACAAAATTCCGCGCCTGGTGGAATTCCGGACAGAACTGCCCAAGACCATTGTGGGCAAAGTGTTGCGGCGTGCCCTGCGCGAGGAGGAAGAACAGAAGCTGGCCAGAAAAAAAAGACGCCGTCAGGCATGCGCGGACAACGGCACAAACAGCGGAGAGACTGCCTGATGCGCATTGTGGCGCAGCGTGTCAAACAGGCTTCGGTCAGCATCCGTGAAGAAACGGTTGCCGCCATAGGGCCGGGAATCATGGCGCTGGTGGGGTTCGGGCAGCAGGACGGTCCGGATTTTCATCAGACGGGAGCTTTTTCTGCCTTGGCGCGCAAGCTGCTTGATCTGCGTATTTTTCCGGCCCCGGATGCCGCATCGTCCACATTTCAGATATCCCTTGAAGAATACGGGGGCAGCCTGCTCCTTGTCCCACAGTTCACCCTGTATGCGGATTGCCGCCGGGGGCGGCGTCCTTCTTTTTCCGCTGCCGGTTCTCCACAGTGGGCTGAAAATCTGTTTCTCCATTTTGTCAGGACAGTTGACGGATTGAGTTCCGTCAGCGTATCGTCTGGCATCTTCGGAGCAGATATGGATGTGCATCTGTGCAACTGGGGGCCGGTTACCCTTCTTCTGGATTCGGAAATCCTGTACAGTTGACGGGGATCGTCCCAATCCCCAAAGGTCGGGGCCATGTTCACCCTGCAAGCGGAACCACACAAAAACGCCACCGTACTGCGCCTCACAGGTGATGTTCTGTTGCCCGATGTGGGGCAGTTCAGCACGAGCCTGGAGGGCTTTCTTCTGGCCCCGCACATCCGCCAGGTCGTTCTTGACCTGAGCAACACCGGAAAGATGGACAATTCCGGCCTCGGAGTACTGATCAGCGCCAGCACCAGAGCGCGCGCGCACGGGCGGCGGCTTGTTCTGCTGATGCCCGCCCCCCATATTGCCGAACTTTTGCGCTCCACAAAAATTGAAGGCTTTTTTCCCACGTTTGACAGCGATGAAGAGTTGAAGGGATACATTCCCGATGTCGCGGAGTAACCTTGCGATGACCTTCTTCTGACGGATTGCAGAGTGCAGTACTACCTGAAGCATTATTTCGACCCGGACTTTGACTACCGCAGCCTCAAACCGGGCAATGTTGACGGCGCTGCCGATGTATACAGCCTTGGCTATGTGCAGAACGTCATCGAGGGGCAGGTTCTGGCGGAAATCATGGTCATTGAGGCTCCTTCGCCCGGGCATGACCCGCGCTTCCTGTTTGACCATCCCGTGCTGCCCGTGGGGGCAAATACCCGCATCGACCCGAAACACCCCAACTATCTGCTCGCAAGTGTCAACGGCTATGTGTTTTACCACGAAGGTAAAATTACGGTCAAAAACCTGCTCAATGTGCGGCAGGACGTGAGTTTTCAGACAGGAAACATCTTTTTTGTGGGCGATATGGCGGTGCACGGCAGCGTCCGCGCCGGATTTTCCGTTCAGGGCAACAATGTCCGCATCATGGGCATGCTTGAGGGCGGCATTGCCCGGGCGAGCGGCAACCTGATGGTTGACGGCGGAGCGCGGGGCGGGGCCGGTCAGCACAGCAAGCTGGATGCGGGCGGCAATCTTCTGGCCCAGTTTCTTGAAAAGGTTGAGGCCCGCTCCAGGGGCACCATGGTGGTTGAAAAAAGCTGCCTGTACAGCACTGTCTATGCGGGCGGCAACATGATTGTGCGCGACAAGACCTACGGCGGCGTCATCAATGCTTACGGCTGTGTATATGTGGGCACGCAACTGGGCAACAAGGCGAGCGTCCCCACGAGGGTCTATCTGGGGTATGACCCCATGAGCCTTCGCCAGCTTGAAAAAATTGACCAGATCATCACACGCCAGTCCCAGGCCATCACCCATCTTGCGGCCATTGCAGGGCATCTGCCGCCGGACGCGAACCAGAACGCGCAAAAGCTTCAGGAAATGCGCACGCAGCGCGCCCTGCTCATCAAGCGCCGGGACCAGTTGTGGAACAGACTGTATCTGGACGAAAACTACATGCGCGAATGCCGTCTGCTCTGCCCCGGACTGGTTTATCCCGGCGTTGAAATCGCCATAGGGCGGGCCTTCCATACTGTGGATGCCTGTTATGAACAGGTGGCTTTTCGCCTTGGGGATGATGAGGTCGTCATGGAACCCATTGGCGGACAGTGCTGCTCGGGGCTCATGAAGTGAACAAAGCCGCTCCTCATTTCAAGGCGGTTTTTTCCCGGCACGGCGCATCCCCTTCCCACACCGCACAAAAAATTCCGGACGATGTTGAAGCCCGTGTCGGCACGCGGACTTTCTGCATGCTTGCGCCCGGAGGGGCCGAGCGCGAAACAGCCGTCCTTGACGAGCATGGGCCTGCCCTGTTGCAGGCCTGTCTGCCGGTTCTGCTTGGCTGCGGTTTGGGGCACGCCCTGAACGCCCTGCTCCGCCAGCATGCCGGGCCGGTGGCCGTGGTTGAAAAAGAAACAGATCTTCAGGGCATCACGGGAGTCCTTGACGCCCTTTCTCCACAGGACAGACAACGCGTTCTCCTGCTGACAGACCCTGATGCCGCCACGGTCTTGCAGGGTCTGACCCGGTGGCAGATGCAGCATCAGGGTCGCCGCCTCCTTCCTCTGGCGCTCCCCTTTTATACCCGCCTTGCCCCCGGCTACTACGGCGCGTTGCAAAAAGAGCTGGCCGCCAGTACCCGCTATGATTTCTGGGCGCGCGCCGCCGGGCCGCGATTTGCGAGCGCCAGTCCCCGCGTTCTGCTGCTGACCAGCAAATATTTTCTCATGGGCGAACTGGAAAATGCCTGCCGCACGCTGGGGCTGGAGCACAAGCTGCTCATCATCAGGGACGATTCCATTGCATGCACGGATTTTGTCCAGCAGTTGCTGGAAGCCGTTGTCACCTTCAAGCCGGACTGCTGCATCACGCTCAACCATATGGGCGTTGACGTGGAAGGCGCGCTCATGGATCTGCTTGCCCGCCTGCAACTGCCCCTGGCCTCGTGGTTTGTGGACAATCCCCATCTTATCATCCACCTCTATACGCGCTGCGTAAGCCCCTGGACTGCGCTTTTCACCTGGGATGCCGACAATATCCCCAGCCTGCGCGAAGCGGGTTTTGCGCATGTTTTCTACCTGCCCCTGGGCACAGACCCCGAACGCTTTCGCCCCGAACGGGCGGCCGAAGCGCCTTCCTCCTGGAAAGCAGAGCTTTCTTTTGTGGGAAACTCCATGCTCCACAAGGTAGGCGGCAGGCTGAAGCACGGCCGCTTTCCGCGTCCGCTCCTCCTGGCTTTCCGCTCCGTGTCGCAATGTTTCATGGAAAGCGAGCAACGCTCTGTTGCGGATTTTCTCCGGCAAGATTTTCCCCAAGTGCATGACCACTACAGTGCCCTGCCGGACAATGAGGCCAGACTGGCCTACGAAACTGCCGTCACCTGGCAGGCCACCCGGCTGTACCGCAACGGCTGCGTTCGCCGCCTCCTGCCCTTGCATCCGCTCATTGTGGGGGACGATGGCTGGAAAAGGGAATTTCGCCGCGAGCCCGTGCAGCCGCGCTATCTTTCGGCATTGAACTATTATACAGATCTTCCCGCCTTTTACGGCAATTCCGAGGTCAATTTCAATGCGACCAGCAAACAGATGAAGGGTGCGGTGAACCAGAGAGTTTTCGATATCCCCGCCGCAGGGGCCTTTGTGCTGACAGACTGGCGGGAACAGATGGAAGGTTTGTTCGAGCCGCACGAAATGGCGTGCTATCATGAGCCGGATGAAGCCCCCGGGCTTGTCCGCCATTTTCTTGCCCGCCCCGCGGCACGCCATGCCATAACCAAGGCTGCGCGTGCGCGTGTGCTGTCGTGCCACACATGGCAGCATCGCCTGCAAACCCTGCTGTCCCGCATGCGCGAAGTCTACGGCACGCCCGCTGCGCGCCCGTAGCCGCACCCGTTTCGGGCTTCCTTTCCCAGCCAGACCGCGAGGAAAGTACGCTCCGGTATTGTGTGAAAGCATTATCCATGCGAACCGGCACGGAGAAAAAACAATGGCAGCTCATCCTGTTCTTGTTTTGCAGTTGCACCGCCTGGGTGACCTCCTCCTCACTTTTCCGCTGTTGCGCTGGCTGCGGAAAAAGTGGAGCAGCCACCCCGTCTGGGTTGTGGCGGAGCCGCATTTTTTTTCCGGCCTCATGCCCTTTGCGCCCGATGTGGTTTTTTTCCCGCCCTCGCACTGCCATGTTCTGGCCCAAGGGCAATACGCCGCCGCCATCAACCTGAGCAGCAGCCCGCAGGCGGCGGACTGCATGGCGCAACTGCGCGCGGAGCAAAAATGGGGCCCCATAGCTGCGGGCGAAAACCGGCATATCCGTGGCTACTGGCATTTGTACCGGGCCGCCTTGACCCACAACAACAGAAACAACCCCTTTCACTGGGCTGATCTGCACCTTCTGGACATGCTTCCCCCGGAAGATATTGCCGCCATGCAAAGAGTTTTGCCGCGCCCGGCGGGCACACGACGCGTTGGCCTTGTTCTCGGAGCCAGCGAAAAAGCCAAGCATCCGGACGCCCAATTCTGGATCAGACTTGCGCGCCATCTGCAAAAAGCCGGTGTGAAGCCGCTTTTTCTGGGCGGAGAAGCGGAAAGGGAACTGGGAGAAGAAGTTGGCCGCAAAAGCGGCCTCAACGCAGCCAATTTTTGCGGCAAGCTCTCTCTCCGGGAAGTGGGCAGTCTGATGCGCACCCTGGATCTCTGCATTACCCCGGACACCGGCCCCATGCATCTGGCCGATCATCTGGGAACGCCCGTGCTCAACCTGTCCATGGGGCCGGTTCATGCCCGCGAAACAGGCCCCTCGGCTCCCGGACAGTGGGTGCTCCGTGCAGGCATGAGTTGTGTCGGCTGCTGGCAGTGCGCTCGCGAGCATCTTTTCTGCAAGCGCGCTTTCCGGCCTGCGGCCGTGGCCCGTGCCGTGCTGGCCCTGCTGGACAATCCCGCCGGGAATGCCCTGCCTGCCGCACACATTGCCGGTTTGCGCCTCCTGCGCACAGAGCGGGACAGCATGGGCCTGCATGCTCTTGTTCCCCGGCTTCCGGAAGAAAGCCCAACCTGCCGCGCCGCTCTGGAAGACCTGTGGCAGGCTGTTTTTCTGTTTTTGCACAAGGCGGCATACCTGCCGCTTCTGCACTCCCGCGTCCAACGACTGCACAGGGAATTTCCCCTGCTGTCCCGCAAGCTCGTAACCGGCCTCCACAGCCTGTGCGCCAGCTGCGCCGGGCACATCCGGCGCGGCAGCCCCTTGCCCGCCGACTTCTGGCGCACACAGCCTCCCCTGCTGCGCCTGTTTTCCGGGCACATGCACATGACGTTGCAAAATACAGGATATTCTCCCCAAGGCTGGCAGGACGCACTGCGCAGCCTCGGCGCTCTCGCCGCTGTTTTTCCCAAAGCCTGAGCCCCGGCAAATCCTGCCACGCACACCCAAATTATCACACTGAAATATATATATTTTTTTTGGCATGCTCCTTGTATATTCCCTGACGCAAGGAGCATATCATGCAGATTCTGCCCACCCTCACACAGGCCTTCGACTCTTTTCTGAATATCAATGCGCCCAGGGCGGAAGATACGCCCGGCGACATTTTTTCCCATGTCCTGAATACCGTCAAAGACACAGATGCCGAAATGCCTCTCCCGGAATCTGCTGCCTTTTCCCGAAAGCTGATGCCGTATTCGCGCACAACGCACAACGGCATCACCTATACTCTGGACGAAGTGGGCTTTACCAAGGAAGAAGTGCAGCAGTTGCGTCAGGATCTGACAAGGGCCGGTGCCACGGAAGAATCCCTGCAGCGCCTGGACGCTCTTGCGGAAAAGCCTGACGGAGCCACCCTGGCCCAGGTGACGGAGAGCCTGCGGGAAGACACAAGCCCTCCCCTCCTGACAGAAGAAGAAAAATCCGAAATATCGTCCCTGCTGAAAAAAATTGATCCCACAGGCACGCTGGAAGAGCATGTGCAATCCCTGCTTTCCCAGGGCAAGGGGCAGGACGCCCTCGGAGCCATTCTCCACTTTCTCGGCCAGTTGGACCCTGCAGATCGTCTGGAAATAACACGATCTGAAGCCCTTGCTCTGGGCAAGGGGCTTGGTTTGGGCGCAACGCATCTGCAAGCCCTTGCTGCGTGTTTCGGGCCGCACGATGTTCTGCACTGCCCCCACGGGCAATTTTCTGCCGTGCTGCCCCCGCTGACGGAATTTTTTGCCTCACGCAAGGCCACCCAAAAAATGCTGGACGCAGCCTTGCGTGAAACCCTGCAACCCATGATTGCCAAGGCCCGCGCCAGAACCGAAAAAGAAAATCAGGCCAACAGCCTGCACGACCGCGAAAGCCAGTTGAGCCAAATACTGATTGCCAGAACCGTGCAGAAAAACACCAAGGAAACCTTGGAGCAAACCCTGGGGGCCGCGCAGGAAGCGGTGAACCAGAAAGGGGATGTACAGGTTCGAGATGCGGCCGAAAGGCGTAGCGGCCAAGACAGCGTAAAAAGTCATGCCCAAAACGCGGTTGCCGACAACACTGCCCGTCGGGACAGAAGCATGTCCGCCAGCTCCGAAGACCACAGGCAAGTTGCTGCGGCACCCAGAGGTGCGACCGGGACGGCACGGAGTGAAGCCGCATTCGGAACTGAAAACCACAGGGAATCCGCGGCTGGCGACATTCTCCTGGCAGACAGGGAACAAAAAAATTTCCGTCATGAAACGCGGCAGGAGGGCAAAAGCCTTTCTGCCTGGGGGGAAATGCTGCACAAGGTCGAAGCGCGCGTCCCGGCGGCAGGCAATGCGGATAGCGGCATGATCCATGCCGCCGCGCAGCAGCAGGCGCCCGCCGACATCCGTGCGTCAGTCACCATACCGCGGCAGGCGGCACAGCAGGTGCAGCAGGGCATTTTCTCCCTCATGAAGGGGGGCGGATCGCGGCTGGATCTCCAGTTGCATCCCCAGGAACTCGGCACGCTTGCCATCACCCTGACGGTGCGCAACGGCGAAGTTAGCGCGGCCATCCGCTCCGACAAGACGGAAACTGCGGAAATTGTTGCCCGCCAACTGGACATGATCCGCACCAATCTGGAACAGCAGGGCCTGAAGGTGGACAAGGTTGAAGTGCATGTGAACACAGGTCGGCAGGACGATCAGGCCTGGCAGAACCTTGAACAGCACAATACCTGGCAGGAAGAAAGTGCCCGCCGGGAAGAACTTGCCCGCCTCAGAAATCTTGCAACAGGTCGTGATAGTTCACAAAAAGACAATCATGACGAGTTGGAACAGCCTGTGCAATCCACAGACCATGCGGCACAATATGCCAGCCGCTCCCTGCATCTGGTCGCATAGAATTTTTGGAGAAAACCATGAGCACAGTTTCAGCCGTCACCCAGGCCAACAACGAGTTCAATGCCGCCTTGAGCAAGCAGAGCGGGAGCAATCTGGACAAGCATTCGTTCATGCTGCTTCTGGTGACCCAGTTCAAGTATCAGGACCCGCTCAATCCCATGGAAGACAAGCAATTCATCGCCCAACTGGCGCAGTTCTCCAGCCTTGAGCAGCTCATGAATCTCAATACGGGCATGGGCAATCTGACCAGTGCCACCAACAGCCAGCAGATGATCAACGCCACTTCCTATATCGGCAAGCAGGTCACGGTGGAGGGCAATGCCATAGGCAAGATGACCGACAACAGCGGCCAGACGACCATCACCCGCTTCCGCTACGCTCCGCAGGACAATGTGGCCGGAGGCACGCTGACCGTGCGCGATGCCGCCAACAATGTGGTCTACAGTGAAGAACTGCCCGCCAAGGCGGCAGGCTCCACCTACACCTTCCTCTGGCAGGGGCTGACCAATGCAGGCACCCCCGCCCCGGACGGCGTATACACGGTCAATATTGCCATGCTCAACGCCAAGGGCGAGGCGGTCATGGCCGACCAGGTAGTGGACGCCACGGTGACCGGCGTCGTCAACAATGAAAATACGGTGATGCTCGGCCTTGAGGGTGGCCAAACCATGCCTCTGGCCAGCGTCCGTCAGGTCATCCTGCCGCACACTGCCGCAGCGGCAGGTACCGGGGCTTCCGGAAATTCCGCCCAACCATAGGCATTTTTTTCGGGCATTGCCGTGCAAACGCCCGGACAGCACAATTTGAAAAAACGCAACTACAGACAAGATAGCATACGGAGGAAGTTATGGGCCTTTCAGCCAGCATGTGGACAAGCGTTTCCGGTCTCATGGTTCACGGAAAGAAAATGAATGTTGTCGGCAACAACATTGCCAACGTGAGTACTCTCGGTTTCAAGGCCCAGCGCATGGATTTTTGCGACTATCTGTATGTGAGCGGCGGCAGCGTCAGCGGCCCCACGCAGATCGGCCAGGGGGCGGGCGTGTACGCCGTCCTGGGAGATTTCTCCCAGGGTTCTTTCGAATCCACCAACACCGGAACAGACGTTGCCATTGACGGAAACGGTTTTTTCCGGGTGCGCCAGCCCAAGAGCGAAATGATGTACTATACCCGCGCCGGCGATTTTTACTTTGACAAGGATCGCCAGCTCATCAATCCGCAAAAAATGCTCCTGCAGGGCTGGAAGGTGGACAATACAAAGGACCTGACCTTCAACCGGGGCTCCACCAGTATCGGCAGCGTGGCCGACAATCCCTCGCCCTATGTGGGCAGCGGCGCGCCCAGGGACATTGTTCTGGAAAGCTGGAACCTTCCCCCGGAGCAGACGCGCAGTGTTTCCTTTACCATGCAGTTGTCCAACGACAGCAATACAGACAGAACGACCAACACCACAAATCCCATGAGTGCTCTTTTTGGGCAGTGGGACGGAACGGCCGAAACGCCTCTGGCCGACAATGCCTATGCCGCCCAGTCCAGCATCAATGTCTACGATGCAGGCGGCACAAAGCATACCCTCACAGTGTATTACGACAAGGTGGAAACAGAAAAAACAGGACAGTATGTCCTCAAGGATCTGCCTGCGGGCTACACCGTATACGAATATTTGGTTACCATCCCGCCGTCGGAAGACATGCGCACCTATGGCGGCACAGTCAGCTACGATGGTGAGGGCAACCCCCTGCTGGCTGGTGGCACCAAATTCAGCACCACCAAAAAGGCCGGTGTACTCATGACCGGTCAACTCATCTTCAACCAGAGCGGGCAACTGGTAAACCAGACGGCCTTTACCTATGGCGCGGGAGCCACCCTTGCTGCCGATACACCGTGCAATCTGGACCCCACACGGCTCACCTCTTGGCAGCCAACCAAAACCTCCAGCAACGGCCTACCCGTATTTGTTGCCAACTTTTCCGGAACTCCCCTAACCAATACAGTGTCGGAGATGGCTGCAAACGGAGGGACTCCCTACAGCATTGCCGAAAAAAATATCATTGAGTTGGACTTCGGCCTGAAAAATACCGCCAATCCTCCCTGGAAGACTGGCGCAGCCACATCCCTTGCAGGACTCACGGTAGGGGGCGGCACTATTGAATATGCCACCGCAGTCCCCACCATGGCAAGTGTGGAGCGCCATGAATCGGCCAGCATTCTTACCAGCGGCAAGGCCACCATCAGGGATTCCGATGCCGACGGCTATCCCGTGGGCATTCTCAACGGCTACAAGATTGATCCCGACGGCGTTCTCTACGGAACCTATGACAACAACCAGACCCTGGCTCTGTACCAGATCGCGCTTTACGACTTTGACAATCTGCAGGGCCTCTACCGCGAGGGCAACAACCTGTATTCGGAAACCAACGAATCCGGCAGGCCGCGTCAGGGTGTGCCCAACCACAGCGGCTTTGGCGCCACGCGTTCGTACAACATCGAACAGTCCAACGTGGACCTTGCACGGGAATTCGTGCAGATGATCTCCACCCAACGCGGGTTCCAGGCCAACTCCAAGGGCATCACCACTGTGGACACCATGCTGGAAACCGTCATCGGCATGAAGCGGTAAGCCGCACAGTCCACATACCTCCCCAGAGAAACGCCGGTCGCACGACCGGCGTTTTGGTTTGGAGCGTGCATGCGCACGGCAACAGCGCACGCTCTTTACACCCTTTTCCTACACCCGAAGGCCGGATACCGGCAGGGGGAAAATCTTCCTCCCGGGCGTCAAAAAATTTCCCGCGTCTGCGGGAAATTTTTTCCCATTCCCATTTTATCTATTTAACATATTGCAATTATTGTTTTTATTTTATTGGCACACCGATTGCAGTATTGTGGGCACAGCTACGTAACCACCAGGAGGTGTCCCATGTCTTTGGTCATTAACAACAATATGATGGCCGCCAATACGGCCAGAAACCTGAACACACACTACGGCAGGTTGAGCAGATCCACCCAGAGGCTGTCCACGGGCCTGCGCGTCAACTCCGCGGCCGACGATGCCGCCGGGCTGGCCATTCGCGAATTGCAGCGCGCGGACATTGCCACCCTGCGCCAGGGCGCGCGCAACGCCAACGACGCCATATCCATGATCCAGACCGCTGACGGCGCGCTGGCCGTTATTGACGAAAAGCTGACGCGCATGAAAGAGCTGGCCGAACAGGCCGCCACCGGCACCTACGATTCCACCCAGCGTCTGATGATCGAATCCGAATATCAGGCCATGGCGTCGGAAATCACCCGTATCGCCAATGCCACGGACTTCAACGGCATCCACCTGCTCAACGGCAACCTCTCCTCGGATACGCACGATGGCAGCGGGCTGACGTCCACCGGCAAGCTCAAGGTGCACTTTGGCACGGGCAACGATTCCGCCGAGGACTACTACTACATCACCATTGGCGACTGCACGGCCTCCGCCCTGGGCGTGGGCAACCAGTCGCAAGCGGACGATCCCGGATACACTGTTTCCACCCAGCAGGCTGCCCAGAGCGCCTTGGCGGCCATCACCGATGCCATTGTGTCCAAGGACAAGATCCGCGCTCACCTGGGCGCCATGCAGAACCGCCTGGAAAATACCATCACCAACTTGAATACCCAGGCGGAAAACTTGCAGGCAGCGGAGTCGCGCATTTCCGATGTGGATGTGGCCACAGAAATGACGCAGTTCGTGCGCAACCAGATTTTGAGCCAGTCTGCGGTCGCCATGCTTTCGCAGGCAAACTCGCTGCCCAAGATGGCCATGCAGCTCATCGGCGGTTAAAAAACAAAGAAACGGGAAAATATCACTACATAGCTGTGAGCGGACCAAAGATTGGGAGGTTCGGGGGCGTATGCCCCCGAACCGGAAAACTCACACGAAAAACAACGGGCAATCAGCCCTTCTGCGCACGCAAGTCCTCCAGTGCGCGCTGTGCGGCATTTTGCTCGGCTTTTTTGCAACTGCTGCCCTCCGCCACGATTTCCTTGCCGTCAGGCAAGCGCAACACCACCTCAAAAATTCTGGCATGCTCAGGGCCATGACTGTTCCGGCGCACATACACGGGCGTCTGCCCGAAGCGTTGCTGCACAATTTCCTGCAAGCGCGTCTTGCAGTCCTTGCTGGCAATTTTTTCCGCGGCTTCGGCTTCCGGCCACATGTCGGCAAAAAGTTCGCGCACGGCTGCCTGTGCCGCGGCAAAGCCGCCGTCCGCATACACGGCCGCAAGCACCGCCTCCAGGGCATCGCTCAAAACCGTGTCGCGCTTTCTCCCCCCCTGGCCTTCTTCTCCCTTCCCCAGCTTCAGCAGAGTATCCAGGCCGATTTTTCTGGCCTGTCCGGCCAGGCTCGGCGCGCTCACCAGACGAGACCGCATTTTTGTCAGGCTGCCTTCGCGGGCAGTGGGGAAACGCCGGAACAGTTCGTGTGAGACACACAGCTCCAGCACGGCGTCTCCCAGAAATTCCAGCCTTTCGTTGTGCTGTTCCGCTCCGTTTTCGTTGGCCCACGAACTGTGGGTCAGGGCGGTATCCAGCAGTTCCCTGCGTATGAAGGTATGCCCCAGGATATGTTCCGGCATGCTCATGCAACCTCCCGGCCATGTGCCGCAGCCTTTTTTCTTGCGCCTACTGTAGCCATTCTGCGGCTGTTGGCAACAGGAAATCCCTTGACATGCCTCATTCCAGTGCCTAGGTAATGCCAACAACCATTGAGGAGTCGACATATGGCGTATGATATCCGTTTGATGAAGCTGGTGACAGGCGAACTGGTGATGGGAAAATACGACAGCGAGCAGGATCGCCTGACGGAGGTGGCTGCCATTCAGAGCATCCCCACCCAGCAGGGCGTGCAGATGATGATGATGCCCTACGGCTACCCTTTTGAGCCTGACTTTACCGGCAGCCTTGAAGGAAAAAATTTTCTGTACCGCTATGCCGACACCCCCAAGGAACTTCAGGACAAATATATTGAAGCCTGCACAAACCTCACTGTTGCCGGAGGCCTGGGGAAGCTGCAATTCAGCTCCGAGCCTTTTGCATCCGGCAGCGGGCTGATCAAATAGTTGCAATTCCCTGACTTCCTGCCGCTGCACGCGGGGCAGCGGCACGGATCCGTGCGAAAAAGCCACACACGAGAGGGCGGCGGAGCGGCAAGCTGTGCCGCCCCTCTTTTACGAAAAAATCTTTTGCGCCCACGCCAAGGAGTTTCATGCGTTCCCTGTTGCCACTGCTGCCCAAACCTAGCCACTATGCCGGAATTGAAGACAACGCATGCCGCAAGGATCCACAAAAAGTTTCACTGCGGGTGGCCTTGGCCTTTCCCGATACCTATGACGTAGGCATGTCGTATCTGGGGCAAAAAATCCTGTACGGCATTGTCAACAGTGAGCCGCGCTGGTGGGCCGAGCGCGTCATGGCTCCGGAACTGGAGGTGGCCGAGATTCTGCGTGCCCATGCCGCTCCTCTGGCGACCCTGGAGTCGGACACGCCGCTCGCGCACATGCATTGTCTTTCTTTTTCCATCACGCACGAACTCTGCTATACAAACGTCCTGTATATGCTGGATCTGGCGGGCATTCCCCTGCGTTCCCGCGAGCGGCCGCAAGACCTTCGGGCCTGCCCTCTGGTCATTGCCGGAGGGGGCGCGCTTTTGAGCGCCGAACCTTTGACACCCTTTATGGACATGATGGTGCTCGGCGACGGAGAAGAAAGCCTCCCCGACATCCTGAGCCTGCTGGAAACAGCTCACGAGCGCGCATGGACGCGCACACGTTTTCTCGAAGAAGCCCGCCACATTCCGGGCGTGTACGTTCCTTCTCTTTTCCAGCCAGAATCGCCGGAGCCTGATGCGCCGCTCGTGCCGCTGTTTGCGGACTATTGCCGCCCGGCCCGGCGCATTGTGGCCCGTATGGATTCTGCCGCCTACCCCACCAGACAGGTTGTGCCCATCGGCGCTGTGCACAATCGCCTTTCTCTGGAAATCGCGCGCGGCTGTACGCGCGGCTGCCGCTTCTGCCATGCGGGCATGGTGTACCGCCCGGTACGCGAACGCTCGCTGGAAAACATCAACAGCCTTTTGTCGCACTGCCTGCGCGAAACCGGCTTTGACGAAATCTCCTTTTTGTCGTTGAGCACCGGGGATTTTTCTGCCCTGAAAACCCTCAGCCTCGGAGTTCTTGAGAGGTGCGCGCACGACCAGATCAGTCTTTCGCTGCCCTCCCTGCGCGTTGGCTCCATTGACGACGAAATCATCGAGCGCATGGCGGATCTGCGCCGCACAGGCTGCACGCTGGCCCCGGAAGCGGGCAGCCAGCGCCTGCGCGATGTCATCAACAAGGGGGTCAGCGAGGAAGAACTGCTGCTCCACGCGCAAAAGCTGCTGGAGCACGGCTGGCGCATGGTCAAGCTCTACTTCATGATCGGCCTGCCCACGGAGACAGACGAAGATCTCTCTTCCATTGTCGAAACCTGCCGCAAGGTTCGTGACGCCGCAGGCCCGGGAGGCCCGCGCCTGCAGGTGACTGCGGCGCTTTCCCCCTTTGTGCCCAAGCCCTTTACCCCCTTTCAGTGGGAAGAACAGATCGGCCTGGAGGAAATCCGGCGGCGCATTGACCTGATACGCAGCCAGTTCAAGGGGCAAAAATTCCTGAAAGTGCGCTGGCACGAGCCGGAGATGAGCCATTTGGAAGGTATTCTTTCCCGCGCGGACCGCCGCATGGCCGACGTGGTGGAAAAAGCCTACCGCAAGGGTGCGGTATTTTGCAGTTGGGTAGAGCATTTTGACCTGACGCCCTGGCTGGACGCCCTGCACGAATGCGGCATCCAGCCGCGCCAATATACAGGCCCCCGCCATACCGACGCTCCCCTGCCCTGGGGACATCTTGAGGCGGGCGTGTCCGATGCTTTTTTGCTCCGCGAGCGCCAAAGAGCCCTTGCGGGCAAAACCACCGACGATTGTCGCTACGGGAGATGCCAGGACTGCGGTGCCTGCGACCGCCCCGAAAAGCCCTCCCGGTTGCCCCACGCATCGCCCGCACCTGCGGAACACCGCAATATTCTGGTCTTTGCGCAGCGGGATCAGGCCGCTCACCTGCCGGGACGGGACGCCGAGGGAAAACTGGTCTGCCGCGTGCAGACAAAACGCCCGCCCCGGATTGCCCCCCACCTGACGCACAAGGCTGTCCAGTACCGCGTCTGGCACAAAAAAACCGACAACAGCGCATACCTGAGCCAGCTTGAGCTGCTGTCCGTGCTTGACCGCGCCCTGCGGCGGGCGGGCATGCCGCTGGCTTTCTCGCAAGGCTTCCACCCCCTGCCCCTGCTTTCTTTCGGCCGCGCGCTGCCCGTTGGCGTGGAAAGCGAGGCGGAATGGTTTGGACTCACACTGCACAACTTTCTTGCGCCACGTGAAGTGGCCTCCAGGCTCGAACCTTTTCTGCCGCCCGGCATTTCGGTTCTGGCCGTGGTCCCCACCACCAAAAGCGACTACACGCGGCAGGCCGTTGCCGAGGTTTTTCGGCTGAGCTTTCCTTCCCCCCAGGAAAATGCTGCGGCAGCCCAATGCTTTGCCCGTTTGGAGGCCGCAGACGAAAAGCTGTTTGTGCGGGACACCAAAAAAGGGCCGCGCACTGTCAACATCCGTCCGGTACTGCGCTCGTGGGCAACCCTGCCGACAGCCCTGCCGATAGCCTGGGGGGAAGACGGAAGGGAAGCCGATGGCGTGAAAGCCGTGACATTCACTGCGGACTGGAGTACGCTGTACCTTTCGCCGTCTCTGCTCATCAAGGCCATTCTCGCCGATACACAAGCGCAGGACAGCCTGCCCCGCGCACGCCTGACAAAAACCGCGCAGATATTTGACAACGGCCAGACATACCCATAAGCAGACCAGAGTTTTTTCGGTAGCCGCAAGGAGTTCATGATGGGATCGTGTGTTCCCTTTGCCGATGAAGAACCGTTTTCCGAGCGCGTCAAAAACCTGAAGAATCAGGATCTTCTGGAAATATGGGAAGAAACGCAGCAGATCGAAAACCTGCTGCGTTCCGAAATCCAGGCAGAAATTTCTCTGGCGCCCGACTATGAGCAGACGATCATTGACGAACTGCGTCTGCGTTCTTCCAGGCAGTGCCTTTCGGCCGCTCCCCCCAAGGGCTGCCCCAACTCCTGAAAACCCGCACCCTCAATACACTGCTTTTTCCGTGTACGGGTTTGCGCGCCCCTAGAGCCCCTCTTTCCGCGCCAGCAGAACCCAGGCCGGGCCCTTGGCATCAAGGTGACTGGCCACATAGTTGGCGCGCTCGTCCCCGCCACAAAAAACATCAATGCGGTTGCGCTTGATGGCTCCCCCCACATCCTGGGCAAAGCCGATGCCGCGCAAGGGGATTTTTCCCCGTGTTTCGTCAGGAATATTCACCCCGTAGGCCACCACAGAGCCAAGGGGAATGAATGTTCTGTCCGTCGCCAGCGAAAGCCAGTCATCCACCGTATGCCCCATGGCCCCGGTGGGGCCACGGCTGCCGTAGCGAAAAAACACATAGCTCGGATTTTCGTTAAGAATTTCGCGCACCCGGTGGCTGTTGTTTTTGAGCCATTCGCGCTGCTCAAAAATATCACCGCGCTGCAGCAGGCCTTTTTCCCGCATGATACGGCCCGAACTTTTGTATTTGTGGCCGTTCTGACCAGCGTAATTGACGTATGCCTGGGTTCCGTCATCAAAAATCAGACGGCCCGAACCCTGTATTTCCAGAAAAAACACGTCCACAGGGTCAGCGGCCCAAGCCAGTTCCAGCCCCTTGCCCGCCAGAACCTGTTTTTCCTCAATGGTTCTCCGGTCATAATATTTTCCGCGCCGGGCCACCACTTTTTTCAGATCCGGAGGCAGGCCATAAATGGCCTGGGTATATCCGGGTTTCCGTGTACGGCTGGCACGCACTGCCGGCTCATAATACCCCGAATAGTTGATCCCGCCCGGAACTTCCACCCAGGAAAAGTTGGACAGAAAGAGCTCCGGCTCCCTGTCAAGACGCGGCAAAAGATCCTGCAGGCGTTGCAGCGTGCGGCTCAAATCCCCCCAGGTCACCTTGAGACCCGGCCTGTCTACCGCCACAGCGTCCTGCGGCTTGCTGTTGACATAGCGCAAAGACTTGCGCACCGTGGGAGCCATCTCCCGCCAACTGCTCAGATCCTGATTTTGTGGCACAAGGTTGCGCACGAAGAAATCCGGACTTTCAAAGGCCACAGGAGGGCCTTTCGGCTCCGGACGGGAAGGAGAAGAAGGTGCTTTGGCACACCCGCCCGCAAACAGGAGCATGAGCGCCAGCACAACAAAAAACCCCGGACGCCGGATGTCCCCCGGCATATTTTGCCTCCCACGAAAAACAGGAAAAATTCCATGCATGACGATTTTCCTACCCCTCAAATCTGGATGGCCCACCGTGTTTCGTATGGAGAAACGGACGCCATGGGCGTTGTGTATTACGCCGAATATTTTCATCTCTTTGAACGGGCACGGGGCGAATACATCCGCCGCTGCGGCATGAGCTATGCCCAGGTGGAAAAAAAAGGAATTTTTCTTCCCGTGCGCGAGGCGCAGTGCCGCTACCGGAGCCCGGCCCGCTATGACGACACTGTTCTGGTGCGTGCGGCCATAAGCCAGTGGGGCAGAGCCTCCCTGCGCTATGTATATGAGATATGGAATGAGGACAAGACGACACTTCTGGTTACCGGCATGACACAGCACGCTGTGACCGACAGGGAAAGCCGCCCCGTTCCTGTACCCGACTGGCTGCGGGCGCTGGTTGTAGCTCCGTGATCTTTACTGCGGCGGCGCACCGCGCTGCCTGCGCCTGGCATCGGACGGCACGGCAATGCCCGCCGTGGGTGCTGCTTTTTTCCGCAGCCTGTTGTCAAGGGAAATACGCCCCGGCAAGAGGGTCTTTGCCCTTTCTTGCGGCCTGCGGGAAAACCGCCGCTCAAACTGCGGCAACTCCCTGGGCATGACATCCGGTGCCCCCGCCCTGCCCCGGTCAGGCGCAATCCCCTGAAAGGCGTAGGCCTGCACCGCCCGCATCAACAGCGCCAACTCGCAGTACTCCTCGTCAAAATCCGGACCTGTCAACCGCCAGCGCCCGTTGCCGTATGCGATTTTTTTTCTGCTCCTCAGGGTCTGCTCGCGCATGTTCAGGCTGATGCGCCACTTCTTGCCCGCAAGATGCAGAAGCAGGATCTGCTCTTTTCCGCTCTTTTCCGGATCAGTAACCTCAATGCGGGAGTCCGGAGGATTCCCGGCAAGGCGCAGCAGGTCTTCAACACCGCTCCGCGCGATGGAAAAATGCTCGCTGGAGGGCATGTTCTTCTGGTCTTCCCGAACCTGACCTTCCATGCGGCGTATCTGCTCCATGCACTGGGCGCGCTCTTCCTCCAGGGTTGACAGGCCCTTTCGCATCAAACGCACGCAAACAACCACGACAACGGCAAAAAGAATACCGGCCGCGCTCCATTCCCATATACTCATGCTTTCCCCATGCTGACGCCGTGACACGCAAAAAACGGCGGCACAGCGCAGTCCCGCAGGACTTTCCCAGTCCTCTGCGGCCCTGTCAAGTGCCCGCAGGGCAGCCAATCTTTGCCGCGCCGACCTTAACCCACACAAAAAGAAGCGCTGGCGGCATGTCCGCCTCTTCCCTTTTGCACGGCAAGTCTGTATCGTGGCAGACATAAAAGTACAGCGCCCCTTTTGCGCACACCGTACACCATAGGGAGAAAACCATGCCTACCCCACAGGAAACGCAACGCACATATGCAATCGTCGGCACCGGCGGTTGCGGCAAAACCTCTCTAGCCGAGATGCTCCTGTTCAATGCCGGCGCTCTTTCGCGCATGGGCGCCATTGAAGACGGCACCACCTGCCTTGACTATGAGCCGGAAGAAATCCGCCGCCGGGGTTCCATACAGCCTGCCTGCGCCACCTACCTCTGGAAAAAGAACCGGCACTTTCTGGTGGACATCCCTGGGGACGGAAACTTTACGGGAGACATGGAATATCTGCTGAAGGCCGTGGACGGCGTTGTTTTTGTGCTTGATGCGGTTGACGGAGTGCGGCCCCTGACAAAGAAAATCTGGAACCTTGTGCGCGCGGCCGGTCTGCCTTCGCTCATCGTGGTCAACAAGCTTGACCGTGACAGGGCTGACTTTCAGATGGCCCTTGACGGCTTGGCAACACTGGGGGTCAAGCCCGTTGTGCTGCAACTGCCCATACGCCAGGGCGACACGTTTGTGGGGACAGCCGGTATTCTCGGCGGCCGTGCCCACATGTTCTCCGCTGACGGCAGTACCGCAGAAGCCGATATTCCGCGGGGGATCGCGGAAGATGTCCAGTTGCTCCGCGATGTCACCGTGGAAAACATTGCGGAAAGCAACGAAGAATTGATGGAAAAATATCTGGAAGAAGGCAATCTGTCTCTGGATGACCTGCGTTCTGGCCTGCGCGCAGGCGTTCTCGGCGGGGAGCTGACGCCCGTTCTCACCTGCTCGGCTCTGGAAAACAAGGGCGGAGCAAGCATTCTGGATGCTGTTCAGGCGCTTCTTCCCTCGCCGCAGGATCGTCCCCCGGTCAGGGACGCCAACGGCACCGAACGCTCCGGCGATCCTGACGGCCCCCTTGCCTGCGTGGTGTTCAAAACTCTTGCCGACCCCTTTACCGGGCAACTGTCCCTGCTGCGCGTTCTTTCGGGCACGCTTGACGGAGACAGCGTGCTGAAAAACATGCGCAGTGAGGAAAATGAGCGTGTGAGCAACCTGCTCTACATGCTGGGCAAAACGCAGACGCCCTGCAAAGAGCCCGTCGGGCCGGGAGCCCTTGTTGCCGTTGCCAAGCTGAAAAACACGCGCACCGGCGATACCCTGTGCGACGACAAGGCACCCTTTGCCCTGCCCATGCCGAAACTTTCTCCCCAGATCATCACGTATGCCCTGGCCCCCAAGGAAAAAGGCGAAGAAGACAAAGTTTACGCCGCCATGCAGAAGCTGCTTGACGAGGACGTTACCCTGCGCCTTGGCCGTGATGAAGAAACCGGAGACATTCTGCTCTCCGGCATGGGGCAGTTGCACATCGAACTCGCTGTAGAAAAGGCCAAGCGCCGCTTCAAGGTCGACATTGTTCTCAAAACCCCCAAGGTTCCCTACCGCGAGACGGTGCGCGGCAAGTGTCAGGTGCAGGGACGCCACAAAAAGCAGTCCGGCGGACGCGGGCAGTTTGGGGACTGCTGGATAGAGATGGAAGGGCTGCCCCGCGGCTCCGGCTATGTTTTCGAGGACGCCATTGTGGGAGGCGTCATTCCCCGGCAGTATATTCCGGCCATTGACAAGGGCATTCAGGAGGCCGCCGCACGGGGATTCCTTGCGGGATATCAGGTGGTGGACTTCAAGGTAAAGGTCTATGACGGCAGCTACCACACCGTCGACTCTTCGGAAATGGCATTCAAGGTGGCGGGATCTCTGGCCTTCAAAAAGGCCATGGAAAGCCTCAAGCCCACACTGCTGGAACCCATTGTTCTGCTGACGGTTTCCATTCCCGACGAAAGCATGGGAGATGTCATCGGCGACCTTTCTTCGCGGCGCGGCAAGGTTCTTGGCTCTGACTCGCAGGCAGGCACAACGGAAATCAAGGCCCATGTGCCCATGAGCGAGGTTCTGAAATACGCTCCGGATCTTCGTTCCATGACAGGCGGGCAAGGCTTCTTTACCATGGAGTTTGCCCACTACGAGGAAGCTCCGCCTCCGGTGGCGGAAAAGGTCATTGCCGAATACCAGCAGGCAAAAGCGGCGGAATAGCCGTCTGCATGGCTTTGGCGGAAAAGGGTTTTGCCCTTTTCCGCCATTTTTTTCGGCATACACCCCCAACAGTGCTTTTTTTCGTTTCGGGGCTGATTTTTCGCATGCTGCATTTTCACCTGGTCACGCTGTTTCCCGATTTTTTCACTTCGCCCTTGTCCACAGCACTCTTGGGCAAGGCGAAGGAAAGCGGGATCATCAGCTTCAGCTTTCATGATCCGCGCGGCTTCAGCACCAACAGGCACCGCCATGTGGATGACCGCCCCTATGGCGGCGGCCCCGGCATGGTCATGCAGGGAGAACCCCTGGCCGCTGCCCTGCGCTCCATCAAAAAACCGGGGCGCATGCTGCTCATGAGTCCGGGCGGACGCCCCCTGACGCAGGAAAAAGCGCGCGCGCTGGCTGCGGAAAGTCATCTGACCATCGTTTGCGGCCGCTATGAAGGCATCGACGCCCGCCTGCGGCATCTTTTCCCCCTGGAGGAAATCAGCGTCGGCGATGTGGTTCTCAACGGCGGCGAAAGTGCTGCCCTGTCTCTTGTTGAGGCGGTGGCGCGCCTGCAACCCGGATTCATGGGCAAGGATGCCTCCGGAGAAGAAGAAAGCTTTTCTTGCGGCCTGCTTGAATACCCGCACTTTACCCGGCCCGAAGTTCTGGAAGGGCTGCCAGTGCCCGATGTGTTGCTGAGCGGCGACCACGGGCGCATCGCCCGGTGGCGCAGGGGGGAGTCTCTGCGCGCCACCCTGAAAATGCGCCCCGCCCTGCTTGACACTGCCCCCCTGAGCCGGAGCGATGCCCAGGAACTGGCGCACATTCCCCGTTTCCGTCCCGGAAAAAACCTGTCTTTCTGCCTGCTGCACTACCCGGTTTTTCTGGAAGGCAAAAAAACCGGCACTTCTTCTTTGACAAATTTGGATATACACGATATATCCAGAATTTCCTGCAGCTACGGGATGGGGACGTACTATATTGTCACCCCCCTGCCGGATCAGTTGCGAGTTCTGGAAAAAGTTCTCCACCACTGGACACAGGGCAGCGGTGGCGCAGGCAATGCGGACAGGGCGCAGGCTCTCGGACGTGTGCAACCGGCCGAATCTCTTGACGAGGCCGTGAAGCATATGACAGAACACTACGGCGTGCGCCCCAGGCTGGTGGCCAGCACCGCAGTCTGGCCTTTTGGGGGCAAGGCCTCCGGGACAGAACAGCCCCTGCTCACGCCGTCCCAGGTGCGAAGCTGGTGTGAGCATGGCCCGGTCATGCTCTGCCTCGGAACAGCGCATGGCCTTGCTCCGCAGGTGCTTGCGCAGTGCGATGGCATCCTGCGGCCCGTACGTTTTTTGGGGTACAACCACCTTTCGGTGCGAAGCGCAGCCGCCATTCTTGCCGACAGGATTTTGGGCGATTTTTACTGATACAAGCGCGCTCCGGATGCCGGGGCTGTTGCCTTGCATCACCGTAGCAAGCCGTCAGATTTGCAAGGAGTTCACATGAACATCATCAAAAAAATCGAACAGGAAAACATGCGCCTGGATATTCCGCCTTTCCGGTCGGGCGACATGGTGAAGGTGCACCTGCGCATTGTGGAAGGCGAAAAAGAACGCATCCAGGTTTTTCAGGGAAATGTCATCCGCATCAAGCGCGGGACGACCAATTCCACCTTTACGGTGCGCAAAGTGTCTGAAGGTGTGGGCGTGGAGCGCATTTTCCCCATCCATTCCCCCTTTATCGACCATATCGAGCTAGTTTCGCAGGGACGGGTGCGGCGCAGCCGCCTGTACTATCTGCGCGCCCTCAAGGGCAAGGCGGCGCGTATCAAGCCCCGTGGTCACTTCTGAGCCGAACATCCCAATATTTCTTGATTTTTTTGACGCATCACTGTATATGGATTCATATACAGTGATGCGTTTTCGCATCTGTTTCAACCCCCAAATACGGCGTGATTGCCGACAAAACGCTTGCCAACAGATGGCTGTGGAACACTACCCCCTGCCGGAGCAAACCGGCCCCGCCGTCCGGATCGTGGCGGGTATTGACGAAGCCGGGCGAGGCTGTTTGGCCGGGCCTGTTGTGGCTGCAGCCGTTATTCTGCCCGAAACCTTTTTTTTGCCGGGACTGGCCGACTCCAAGGCATGCACCGCAAAAACGCGCAATGCCCTTGCGCCGCGCATACGGGAATGCTCTCTGGCATGGGGCTTGGGCCTTGTCTGGCCCGGACGCATTGACGCCATCAATATTCTGCAGGCAAGCCTTGAGGCCATGAGTAAGGCCGTGCGCTGCCTTTGTGTTGCGCCCACCCTGCTTCTTGTGGACGGCAACAAGGCCATCCCCCGCGATGTTCTTTCTCAAAGCTGGCGCAAGGCCCATGTGCTGCCCCTGCCCGCACAGCACACCATTGTGGGCGGCGACAAAACAGAGCCAGCCATTTCTGCGGCGTCCATTCTTGCAAAAACCTTCCGTGACCACCTCATGACGCACCTTTCCCGCCGGTGGCCGGGCTACGGCTTTGAAGCGCACAAAGGATACGGCACCGCAGCCCATTTTGCCGCTCTTGACCGGCTGGGGCTTTCCCCCCTCCACCGGCGGACATTTGTCAAAAAGTATGCGCTCGTTCCGCCTCCGCAGCAAGGAAGACTGCTGTGAATGGTTCCCCCTCCCGTCCGCGGCATGTGCCGCATGCCCTTGGAGCACAGGGAGAAGACGCTGCGGCACAATTTCTCCGGCAGGCGGGACTGCTGCTCCTTGCACGAAACTGGCGCCAGGGAAGGCTGGAACTGGACATTGTCTGCCGTGAAAGGGACACCATTGTCTTTGTGGAAGTAAAAACGCGCAGCCGGAACACATATGGCGGCCCTGCCGCCGCTCTCACCCGCGCCAAGCAGAACGCTCTTTGCCGTGCGGCCTGCGCATGGCTCACGGCACACGGGCACTGGGGTTGCCCGTGCCGCTTTGACGTCATCTGCGCCCTGCGGCAGGGCGAGGGTTACAACCTGGAGCATTTTCGCCATGCCTTTGACTGCACCTTGTTTGTGGGTCGCGGCTACGCCGCTTGGCAACCCTGACGATCTCTCGCCCAGGACGCGTGAGGTTCTCTCCTCCGTCAGCCTTGTGCTGGCCGAAGACACGCGCCGTGCCCTCCGCCTTTTCCAGGCATGCGGCATTACAGCGCACCGTGTGGCGAGCTTCCATGAGCATAATGAAAAAAAACGTCAGGAAGGCGTGTTGCGCCTCTTGCGGCAGGGCCATGCCGTGGCGCTTGTGTCCGATGCGGGCACGCCCCTGCTGGCTGATCCCGGATTTCGGCTTGTGCAGGCCTGCCGCGCGGAAGGCATCAAAGTTTCCCCCCTGCCCGGCCCCTCGGCTCCGGCGGCTGCGCTTTCCGCAGCGGGCATCGCCCCCCTGCCTTACAGCTTTCTTGGCTTTTTGCCGCGTGATGCTGCGGGACGCAGGGCGCTCTTTTCCGTTTTTGCGTCCGTTCCCGGCTCTCTTGTCTTTTTTGAAAGAAAAAACCGTCTGAAGAGCAGTCTCAAGCAGGCGGCTGCCCTGCTCGGCCCCCGGGATGTTGCCATTTGCCGTGAATTGACCAAGACGCACGAGGATTTTATACTGTTCAGGCTGGAAAACAGCGCGGATATTCCTGATGATCTGCGGGGAGAAATCACTGTTGTCATTGGCCCCCCGGAAGAAGAAACCCGCTCCTCCGCATCCGAAGTGGAACGCCTGCTCCGCAGGGAGCTGGCACAGGGAGGAAAGCCGCGTCAGGTCGTCCGCCGGGTACAGTCCGCCGTGCGCGGCTGGACGGGAAAAGAGGTATATGCTCTCCTTTCCGCCGCCAACACCCCCCACGGTTCGTGATTGTTTTGCGCAAAACAGGAGCGCCATGTATCCCAGGCAGGTCATATGTGCATGCTTTTTGCGCACCTACTGCGTGAATCTGGCAAGAACAGCCAGCAACATGCAGCAGATCGGCCTTGTCTTTCTTCTGGAACCGGGCCTGCGCTGGCTCTATCCTGCCCCCAAAAACTTTTCCTCCGCCCTTTTGCGCTATCTTGGCCCCAGCAATACCCACCCCTTTATGGTGCCTCTTTTTTCAGGCATATTGCTGGCGATGGAGAAAGAAATCGCCGCAGGCTCCCTCCCGGACACTGCCCTTGACTCTGTGCGCGAAACCCTTGCCACAAGCCTTTCTGCTCTGGGCGACTCCTTTTGCAGCGGAGCCATTCTGCCCCTGTGGGCATTGGGCTGCCTGCTGCTCATTTCCTTCGGCATGATCGGATGGGCGGCGGTTTTGACCCTTTTTTCTTTTTGTCTGCTGTCTGCCTTCAGGGTCGGCAGCTTCTGGGCCGGTCTGCGCTACGGCATGGCCGCTCTTGCCCACTTGAAGCGCATGGACCTCATCAACTGGGTGGGGCGCATCAAGATGCTCAATGCGGTTCTGGCAGCCATTCTTGTACTGCGTCTGCCGGAGATGGCGTCCGCCGCTGTGCCCCAGGCCATGCACGCGGCAGGCCTGTGCGCGGTTCTGCTCGCAACGGTTCTGATGTACCGGCGGCGTTTGCCGCGGCTGCTTTTCTGGCTTGTTGCAACGGGTACGGCCATTATATGGGGCACGGCGTGGGCGCAAAAATGCCCGCTGTTTTTCTGACCGGTATCTGGTGCGGCAACATATTTTTTGTGATACAGCATGCAGAAGGGGAACGGCTGGCCATGGAAGTGAAAATCGAAGAGACTCCGCGCGGCATGGCCGCAAAGATCGGCCTCAACCTGCGTCAGGGCTTGCATGCCCGCCCTGCCGCCCGTCTGGCGCAACTCGCCCAGACCTATTCTGCCGACATACTTATTGTCACGGAAACCGGCGAGGTTGACGCAAAAAGCATGCTCGACATCCTCTCGCTGGCCCCGCAGGGCAATGCGGAACTTTTGCTGCTGGCCCACGGGGCTGACGCCCGCGAAGCTCTTCACGGACTGTCCCATTTTCTGCTGAACCTGCAGGACTGACATGGCACGCGCAATTCTTTTCGGCATCCCTGTTTCCCCCGGCATAGCCACAGGCATTGTGCGCTTCATGCACAATGCCCCGCACGATGAGGAAAAGCGCATCAGCCCCGAGGCCGTGGCCCAGGAACAGGAAAAATTCCGCGTCGTGGTGGAAAAGGTGCGCGCTTCCCTGAGCGCAGCCATGCAGAACGTGCCGGAAGATCTTGCGGAATACAGAGAAGTTATTGCCGCGCAAATAGAAATGACGCGAGATCCCAAGCTCGTCAACGCCATCCTTTCTCGCATCGAACACAGGCTTGTTTGCGCCGCCTGGGCACTCAAGCTGACCATTGAAGAATTGTGCGCCCTATTCCGCGACATGGATGATCCGTATCTGCGCGACCGCGCCCAGGATATTCGCGCTGTCGGCCTGCGGCTGCGTGAAGGGCTGACGGAAAATCCCTCCAGAAACAGCAGCGGGCAGACGGACATTCTGATTGCCGAAGATATTTCACCAGCCGATGTCATGGAACTTGACCTGGACTGTGTTCAGGGCATCCTGACAGAAGAAGGCGGGCCCACATCGCATACGGCCATCCTCTCGCGCAGCCTCCGCATCCCCTGCCTTGCCGGTGTTACGGGACTGCTGGGCATTGCCAGGGAAAATGAGCAGGTCATTGTGGACGGTTTGGGCGGGCGCGTGCTGCTCGGCCCGGACCAGAATGATCTGGACCGGCACACGGAACGCCGGGAAGAATATACGGCCTGGGAAAACTTCACCCTCCAGACCTGCACATGGCCAGCGGAAATGTGCGATGGTGTGCGCGTTGGCGTGCAAGCCAATCTGGAACGCGCCACGGAGTTGGACGCCGTGCTCCGGAGCGGCGCGGACGGTATCGGGCTGTACCGCACGGAATTCGCGCACCTTTCGGCCAGACTGCCTACAGAAGAGGAGCTTCTGGAAGAATATGCGTCCGTTGCGACAGGCATTGCCCCCTTGCAGGCAGTTTTTCGCACTCTTGATGTCGGCGCGGACAAAATGCTGCATGCCCAGATTGCCCTCAAGGAGCCAAACCCGGCACTGGGCTTGCGCGGCATACGCTTTTGCCTGCGGCACCAGGGGATATTCCGGACCCAGTTGCGCGCCCTCATGCGTGCGGGAGCCAGCGGCAATGTGGCCATCATGCTGCCCATGATTTCCACTCTGGAAGAAGTGCAGCAGGTACGCGCCATTCTTCAGGAACTGCATCAGGAGCTTGTGGCCCAGAAGCTCCCTCATGCGCCCCGCCTGCCCTTGGGAGTCATGATCGAAACCCCCGCCGCAGCCCTGATCTGCGATGCTCTGGCGCGCGAATGCGACTTTTTCAGTATCGGCACCAACGATCTGATCCACTATATCATGAGTATTGACCGCAGCAACCGCCATGTGGCCTATCTGAACGAATCTCTGCACCCTGCGGTGCTGCGCTCTCTCAAGCATATCATTGACGCTGCCCACCGCAAAAATATCGGCGTTTCCGTTTGCGGGGAGCTGGCGTCTGATCCCCTTGTTCTCTCCGTTCTGCTGGGCATGGGGGTAGACAGCGTTTCTGCCGCTCCACGCTTTGTGCCCGGCATCAAACACCTTATCCGCCAGTTTGACGCCGAATCCTGCACGGAACTGGCGTACAATGTTCTCTTGAGCACTGACGCTGCCGCCTCAAAGCGCATGATCTACGAAAAATTGCACCAGTCCCTGGGGCCGGAATTGTTCTTTCACACCACAAGCCTTTTTACAGACAGCCTGTCATGAGCAAAAAACACTCTTCCGCCACCATTGCCGTCAACAAGAAAGCCCGTCACCTCTACAATCTTTCGGAATTTACCGAAGCCGGAGTCGTGCTCACCGGCCCGGAGGTCAAAAGCATCCGCGCGGGAAAGGTCAATTTTATCGACAGTTATGTCGACTTTCGCCACAACGAGGCATGGTTGGTCTCTCTGCATGTGGCCCCGTATGCCAATGCAGGGTATGCCCCGCAAGACCCCGGACGCCCCCGCAAGCTCCTGCTGCACGCGCGGGAAATTCTCATGCTGCAGGAAATGGTTGCCCAAAAGGGCTTTACGGTTGTTCCTGTTCGCCTGTATCTCAAGTACGGCAAAATCAAGGTGGAAATCGCGCTGGGCAAGGGGAAGAAACTCCACGACCACCGCGAAACCCTCAAACGGAAAGCCGAAGAGCGCGATATGGCCAGAGAACTCGCATAACGGCTTTCCCCCCGACCAGTATGCGCCACCCACCCCTGCCCGCTCCCCTGCTCTGGCAGAGCCTCCTGGGTTTCTGGATACTGGGCATTCTTGCAGTCGCCTGGCCCGTACCGTCAGCATCTTGCGCCTTTCTGCTTTTTCTGGCTGACGCGCGCCTGTGGCGTGCCAAAGGTATTTTTGCGGCACTGGCCGTCCTGTTGGCCGGAGTGCTGGCGGGCCACCTGACCACAGGCAAAATGTGGCGCGACCATACGCCCACGCCTGTAGCCTGGCTTGATACCGCCCCCAAAAGCATGCGCATTTGCGGCCAGATACAGGAGGTACGCGGCCTGCCCGACAACCGCATACGCATGCTCCTCGCCGATGTGCGCCCGCACGGCGGGGCGGAAAAATCGCTTTCCGGTCTGATGGAGTGGACGTGGCAAAATCCGTCCGCATATCCCCTGCCGGGACAGTCGGCCTGCCTCTCCCGCCGCCCGCAAGCCATGCAGGGTTTTGCCAATCCGGGACTTCCGGATCGGGACGTCGTGATTCAGTCTGTCCGGAATGTGCGCTGGCGCATCTGGAGTCAGGGAGAGAGCGGCCAGCCCCGCATTGACGGACAGCCTTCGCTGTCTGCCCGTTGGCGCGAATCCCTGCGGCAAGGCTTTTTTACAGTTCTTTCCCCGGATGCGGAGCACTTTCCGCGCCAGAAGCTTCCCCAAGGCAAGGCCATTCTCGTCGCCCTCCTTTTTGGCGACCGCCAATTTCTGGACAATCAAACCATTGCCGGTTTTTCCATGGCCGCGCTGGGGCACAGCCTGGCGCTTTCCGGTCAGCATCTGGCTGTCGCCGGTCTGGCGGGCATACTGCTTGTTGTCGTTGTGGCGCGGGCATACCCCGGCATCTACCTTTGCCGCACACGCACGGTCTGGGTCATGTCGGCATCGGTTCCCCCGGCCCTTGCGTACCTCTGGCTGGGCAATGCGCCGCCATCACTGGTCCGCGCAACCATCATGCTCTGCATTCTGGCGCTCTGGCTGCTGCGAAGGCGCGTCCACACGACCCTGGATGTTCTCTGCAGCGCGCTGTTCTGCATCACACTGTTTTCGCCCGCCGCAGTTTTTGATACAGGCTTGCAGCTTTCCGCCATCTGTGTGGCCGTCATCGGCATGAGCATGCCGTGGCTGCGCCGCCTTCTGCCCAGACCGCATCCCGCAGAACACGCTGCCCGCTGGCGCTCACTCCTGCAAGACGCTTTATGGAGCCTGCAACGCATCTTTGCGCTCTCGCTCATCATCCAGACAGTGCTGCTCCCTGTGGGCATTCTTCTTTTCGGGAATACTGGGCACTGGTTCCCCCTCAACGTGCTCTGGCTGCCCCTCGTGAATCTTCTGGTTCTGCCGGGAGCGGCTCTAGGTTTGCTGGCTGGCGCTTGCGGCTGGGATGCTGCGGCGCGCGCCATTCTGGAATATGCCTCCTTGCCCTGCCAATGGCTGGCAGATGCCCTTGCATGGCTGGCACGCCAAAACGCTCTGGAGTCTCCGGTCGTCCTGCGTCCGCACTGGACAGCCCTGCCTGCCTTTGCGGCCCTGACTGCCGCAGCGGCCCTCCGGGGAGGACGCCTGCGGCTGCCGCCTGCCGGACGCCGCCTGCTTCTGGCAGGCGCCCTGCTGCTCTGCGCGGGGCCGCTGTTGCGCGCAGGCGAACGCCTTTCGCCGGAAGTGCGGCTGGATATTCTGGACGTGGGCCAAAGCCAGGCCCTTCTTTTGCGCCTGCCGGGGCATGTGCGCCTTTTGCTGGACGGCAGCGGCAGCGCATCTCCCCGCTTTGATCCGGGAAAGAGTCTTGTTGCCCCGGTGCTTGTTCACAACGATGCTCCGCGGTTGACGGCTGTGCTCAACAGCCACCCGGATCTGGACCATATGGGCGGCCTGCTTTACATCCTGCGTCATTTCCGGACACAAGGCCTGTTCGACAACGGAAAAAACGCCAAAGGAAAGTGGGGAGAGCTTTGGGATCTGACGCGGCAAAAGCATGCGGCACGCCCGCTGCGCCAGGGAGACACGCTTGTTCTGGGAGAACCGGAAAACGGACTGCGCCTTGAGATTCTGCACCCGCCCCGCCACAGCGAAGACAAATGGCGCGGCAACAATGCTTCGCTGGTTGCCCGCCTGCTGCATCACGAACGGGGCCTGGCTCTGTTCATGGGCGATGCGGAACGCCCGGTGCTGCAAAGACTGCTGGCTGAAGGACTGGATGTGCGGGCAGAAGTGCTCATTGCGCCGCACCACGGCTCGTACACAGGATTTTTGCCGCAATTTTTTCAGGCTGTACGCCCGCAGCTTGTGGTTGCCTCCTGCGGTTCGCGCTATGCATACCCGGACAAAAAATTACGGGAGTGGCTCGCCGAAAACCATATCTCCCTGGCGTACACCAGCAGGGACGGCGCTGTGCGCATTGCCTGGCAGCGTGCGGGGCAGGGATTTTCCCTGCCCCGCATATCCACAGCGCGGAAACAAAAGTGAACTGACGCTCTTTCCTTACTGCGCCAAAGAGGCAAGAAGATCGGCGCGTTCCTGCCTGTCCAGCAGACGCTGGTTGGAACTGCCGCGAAAACGCAGTTCAAGATCCCGCAGGGCTTCCACATACGGCCCGTCAACAAGAATGTCCGTGAATTCCAGGAGGCGCTTTTTCCAAAGGTCACCACGGGCAAGAAGCCATAATTGCTCAAACGTGTACCCGGAATAGGTCACCACGTTTTTTCCCATGCCGCGCACCCCTTCGGCAACAGCACAGAGCTGCTCCGCCTGCAGAAAAGGCTCTCCCCCGGACAGTGTGATGCCGGACAAAAGAGGATTTTCCCGCACCTGGGAAAGGATCTCGGCAACGGACAGAAAAAAGCCGCCCTCGTAGCTGTGGGTCTGCGGATTGTGACATCCCGGACAGCGGTGCGGACAGCCCTGCGTGAACAGCACATACCGGAGCCCCGGGCCGTCAACAATGGATTCGTCCGCAATGCCGGAAAGGCGCACATACTGTTTGAGCATGACCTCAGCAGGCATGCTTGACTCTGTCCCGCTCTTCCGCCCGTTTTGCATTGTTGAAGCGGGAAAGGTCTCCCACAAGGTAGCCGGTGATGCGGCGGGTGCGCTCAAAGCTTACGCCCTCGCCCACAAGTTTCTGTTCCGGCTTGCTTTCCTGAAAGAGACGCGATTCCATCAACATGGGAAACCTCCTGAAAAGAGTTTTTGCTGTACAAAAGCAGAAAAAAATATTTCTAACTTCCTCTGGGCCACCAAGGTGTGCACACTGATGCCGTGCAGCAAATGCCCGCGGCACTCCCCGTTCAGTCCCACTTTGGAGCAAGCGCATTGGTCCGGCGTGCTTTCCGGAGGGCCTCCAGGCTTATGCCTTCGCCATCTCTGCGCCCGCAACGCGGACACACATCCTTGATGAACCCCACATAGCCACAAACCGGGTCGCGATCCAGAGGATGGTTGACAGAGCCGTAGCCCACGCCCTTGTCGTGCATGAAGCGTATGATGCTTTCAAAGGCTTCGGGGTTTTTGCACGTATCGCCGTCCAGTTCCACATAGGTGATGTGCCCGGCATTGGTCAGGGCATGGTACGGGGCTTCAATCTCGATTTTTCTGAACGCCTTGATATGGCTGGACACAGGAATATGAAAAGAGTTGGTGTAGTATTCCTTGTCTGTCACTCCCGGAATATTGCCGTACCGGGCCTTGTCCAGCATGATGAAGCGACCGCTCAGGCTTTCGGCGGGGGTGGCGATGAGCGAAAAGTTGAGGCGCATTTTTTCCGACTCCGCATCACAACGCCTGCGCATGTGGGAAACGATTTCAAGACCCAGTTTCTGGGCTTTTTCGTCTTCGCCGTGGTGACGGCCCACAAGAACCGTGAGCGTTTCCGCAAGGCCGATAAAACCGACCGACAGCGTGCCGTGCCTGAGCACGCTTTCAATGCTGTCGTCCCAGTCCAGATCGCCGGAATGCAACCAGATTCCTTCTCCCATGAGAAAGGGATAATTCCGGACCTTTTTGCTGCACTGTATCTTGAACCTGTGCAGCAGTTGCCGGAAAACAAGATCAATCTTTTCGTCCAGCAGGGCGTAGAAGCGCTCCACATTCCCCCCGGACTCAAGGGCCAGACGCGGCAGATTGATGGAGGTGAAGCTCAGGTTTCCCCGCCCGCAGGTCACCTCCTGCTCCTTGTCGTAGGTATTGCCGAGCACGCGCGTCCGGCAGCCCATATAGGCGACCTCACTGTTATAGTCGCCGGGCCGATAATACTGGAGGTTGAAGGGGGCATCGAGAAAGCTGAAGTTGGGGAAAAGCCGCAGGGCCGACACTTCCATCGCCAGCTTGAACAGGTCATAATTGGGGTCGCCGGGATTGTAGTTGACACCGGATTTGACCTTGAAAATCTGCACCGGGAAAATGGAGGTTTCGCCGCCCCCAAGCCCCGCCCTGGTGGCAAGAAGAAGCATTTTGACCACCATGCGGCCCTCGGGGGACACATCGGTTCCATAGTTGACGGAACTGAAGGGCACCTGCGCTCCCGCACGGGAGTTCATGGTGTTCAGGTTGTGGATCAGGGCCTCCATGGCCTGATACGTCCGGCGTTCCGTATGTTTCAGCGCCTCTTCCGCCGCGTATGTGTGCGCATTTTGCACCAGAAGCCGCTCTTCTGGCGCGGCAGCCTCCACCAGCCTGCGGCCGAAATCCTCTTCGCCGCCCAGGCGCGGCATAGCCCCTGCAGCATCCGTCAGGCGCTGCGCAAAGTCTTTGGCCGCCGCCTCGTCCCTGTGCCCCGCGATGCGGACAAAAGAAGAAAAAGCGCGGGCATATTCCTTGCGGTAGGTTTTGGCAACGCCTTCGGCCATGGCAAAGTCAAAATGCGGAACACTCTGCCCTCCGTGCATCTCGTTCTGGTTGGCCTGGATGGCAATGCAGGCCAGTGCCGAATAGCTTTCGATGGAATTGGGTTCACGCAGATATCCGTGGCCCGTGGAAAAACCGTTCCGAAACAGGCGGATCAGATCGATCTGGCAGCAGGTTTGCGTCAGCATGTAAAAATCCTTGTCGTGGATATGAATATCCCCGTTGATATGCGCGGCTGACGCGTCCTTGGGCAAAATATAATTGTCGATAAAAAATTTGGAGCCTTCAGAACCATATTTCAACATGGTTCCCATGGCGGTATCGCCGTCAATGTTGGCATTTTCTCTTTTGATGTCCTCCTGCACTGCCGGGGAATACGTGAGCTTTTTGAAAATATCCATGAGATAGGATTCGGCATTGCGGATTTTGGTATGTTCCGCACGGTACAGGATGTATGCCTTGGCAGTTTTGGCGTAATCAAACTGGATCAGAACATCTTCAACGACATCCTGGATTTCTTCCACATGCCTGCGCCCGCCCTCCGCAATTTTTTTGCACACTTTTTCTGTGACAAAAAGCAGATCCGTGGGGGACATGTCTTCCCCACCGACGGCGTGGTTGGCTTTTGAGATGGCATTGAGAATTTTGGTCGAATCAAAAGGAACTTGCGTACCATCGCGCTTGATAATGGTATCCAGCATAAAAAATGCTCCGCTGTGGGCTTTGGCGAAAAAGCCCGTCCGCAGAGAGCGCGAACGGAGAAAGGGGAAAAGTCCCCTGCATCCACCGGCAAAAGCCCGTTGCCGACAGATCTTCAGACTGGTTGAAAGCAGGTCTTCCGGCTTGCCGACCATCTTTTCAGCCTTCCCGGAGCATCTCCAGTGGCGTGCGTGGAAAAGTGGCATTTTTTGACGGCTTACGGCGGCGGGTCCGCTCCCGTTTCGCACGGGATTCCCTATTAAGCCTGTGGCGCTTCCAATGTCTAAAAAATCTCAAAACATTTGCGGCATGTCAACCGCATACGCGAAAAAAAACTCCTTGGGTCAAGATAATACCCTGTTTTCCAAGATACAATTTTGTTGAAAAAAACCTGCATGAGCCCAAAAGAGATGCCTTGAGCAGATCTGTTGCACAGCGGGCGGCCTCTGCTTGCGCATGCCGAGCGCGGCAAAAACACGAGCGGGCTGCCCTTGGGCAGCCCGCGTCAGGTCGGTGGCAACGCCGCGCGAACCTTGCCACCGACCAAAAGGCATGCAAAAATCAACGCTTGGAATACTGATACCGGGCGCGTGCAGCGCGCAGGCCGTACTTTTTGCGCTCTTTCTTGCGCGCGTCACGCGTAAGAAAACCGGCCTTTTTCAGTACGGGGCGCAACGCCGGATCCACCAGCAAAAGAGCGCGGGAAATTCCGTGGCGCACAGCTTCAGCCTGCCCGGTAACTCCGCCGCCCGCAACATTGACACGGACATCAATCTTGTCGGCAAGCTTGGTCAGCACAAGAGGCTGCCGGATAATCATCTGCAACGTCTTGCGGGGGAAGTATTCCTCAAACGGACGCCCGTTCACCGTGATGCCGCCGGAGCCGCCATAAAGGCGGGTACGGGCCGTGGCCGTTTTTCTGCGTCCGGTGCCGTATTCAAATTTTTCGCTCATGTCTTTAGTGCTCCTTAATAAGGCAAGCTCAGCGCCTGAGGATTCTGGGCGGCATGCGGATGGTCGGGACCGGCATATACCTTGAGTTTTTTCAGCATTGCCCGGCCAAGACTGTTGCGGGGCAGCATGCCCCGCACGGCGTGCATCAGAACACGGGCGGGTTTTTCGGCAAGCATGTCGGAAAGAACGGTGGCCTTGAGGCCCCCCACCCAGCCGGAATGCCGATAATATTTTTTGTCGCTCAATTTCGAGCCGGTGGTTTTGATTTTTTCACAGTTGACGACCACGATAAAGTCCCCGTTGTCCATATGCGGGGCAAATTCCGGCTTATGTTTCCCGCGCAGGCGGTGGGCGATCTGGCTTGCCAGACGACCAAGCACCTGATCCTGAGCGTCAACCACAAACCACTGGCGGTTGATGTCTTTCGGGGAGGGGCTAAACGTCTTCATCTGTAATGACTCCTCTGCCTGCAACCAGCAGCCGCAGTAACATGGATATTTTTTTGTGCGGCGCGCAGCCGAACGGGGAAGCTGAAAACACCGCAATAAAGAACAGTTGCTACGCCACAAAAAAACAAATGTCAAGACAGCATCGCCCCCCCAATGCCTGTCCGCGCACGGACGGGAAGGCTTGAATTTTCCCGTACCGCACGGCATAGTGCCATGCCGGACACGCAAAAAAGAAACAATTTCGCGCCTTCCGGGCCATTGCGTAACCCCTGCGCGAGGCAAGAAAACGAAAACCTCCAAAACAGGAGGGATGCAACATGATACGCAAGAGCCTGCTTCAGCTCATTTTTTCAGGATCATACCTGCTGCGCTGGAACGACAAGCTGCGCCCCGTGGAACTGCTCGAAATCGACAAACAGGCGCACAAGATGCTGATCGCCTGCATCCTGTGGCACGAAAACTCCCGCGACCTCCCCATGCAGCAGCGCGTTGCCCTGGCGCAGCATATTATTGAAGGCGGCCTCTTTGACTACTTTTACCGGCTGATCATCACGGATATCAAACCGCCCATTTTTTACAAAATCAAGGACAATCCTCTCCACTACGCGCAACTCACAAAGCACGTTCTCGGCAGGCTGGAGCCTGTCATGGCCCCCCTGGGGCCGTTCTGGGAGCGCATGTGCCACTGGCATACCGCGCCGGAAGAAGACAGCCTGACGCGCCGCATCCTCGCCGCCGCCCACCTCTTTGCCTCACAATGGGAGTTTCGCCTTATCGAACCGCTGAACCGCCCTTTTGACGATGAGATAGACGACATCGGAAAATCTTTTCCCGACAGGCTGAACACTTTCACCGACCTGCAAGGTCTTGCCCTCATACAGACGCCGGGCACGGCGCTTTTTCGCCTGGCGAATCTGTGCGGCCAGTTGCGCTTTCAGATCCGCTGGACGCAGGCTCCACGCATTCCGGCAACATCCGTGCTGGGGCACATGTTCATTGTGGCATGCTTCGCCTACTTTTTCAGTCTGGCGGTCAATGCCTGCCAGGCCAGAGCAAACAACAATTTTTTCTGCGGCCTTTTTCACGACCTGCCGGAAGTGCTCACCCGCGATATCATTTCGCCCGTAAAGCAGTCCATTTCCAGCCTGCCCCAAATCATCAAGGAATATGAAGACAAAGAGCTGGAACGCCGTGTCTTTGCGCCCCTGCGCGCCGAAGGCCTGACATCGCTGGCAGAGCGCATCGAATACTACCTTGGCTCTGCCGTCGGCTCGGAATTTCAGGAAAGCGTGTGCGAAAACGGGCGGATTCGCAGCGTTGACGGCTTCAGCGGACTGAACGCCCAAAACAGGGACGAACTCGACCCCAAGGACGGCCAGCTTGTCAAAATCTGCGACAATCTGGCAGCGTTTCTTGAAGCGCACAGCTCCATTCGCAACGGCGTTTCTTCTCCCCACCTTCTGGAAGCCCGCGTACGCCTGCTGACCGGCCTGCGGGAAAGCCCACTCACAAGCCTGCATTTGGACACCCTTTTGGCAGACTTTGACTGAAAATCATGAAGCACATTTTTCTTCGGCTGCTGGTTGCTCTTGCCCTCATGCAGATTCTCGCCGCCCCCTGTACAGCCTTTTCCCGTCCGGCCCCCAGAGGGATAACGTCCTACGCCAAGAGCATGGAATTTTACTACCTCGCCCCCAAGCCGGAAAGCCTGCCCGGCATTCTGCGCGCCTTTGACACACAAGGAGTTCTGGCCGACAGCCAGAAACGTCTTGCCCTGGCAGCCTTTCTGGCGGAAACTCTGCGCGCTGCGCCCGAAGCCCGAATCCATATATGGGCAACGGTTCCCGCGCTGGGGCAGGACGGCAAGAGGACGCTGGCCTGGGCGGTTCATCTGGCCCGGTTGCCCGATGAAGAGTCTCTCCTGAATGCCTTGCTGGGGCAGAACGATGCCCTGTTGCGGAGGCAGATTGCGGGCAGCCCCGGCTTGCTGCACGACTGGAAAATCTCTTCGGAAGCGACAGTGCTCCAGATGTACTGGACCGCATTCATGGCTTGCGGCAGCCTCCGCTATCTGGACGCGATCATTCAGGCCGCCTTGCAGTATGCCCATCTCAACGCACGGGGAGAGCGCAAGGGCCCTTCTTTTCCGATGTTTGCGGCGGCAGCGGCATCGCTGTACGAGTTGGCTCCCCGCCACCCGATCGTTTCCGAACGGCTGGAAATCTTCCTGCGCAGCGCCGGCGGGCCGGAAGCCGACACCTTGCGCGCCATTCTGCGGAAGTAGAGAGCTGCCCGCCTCCGCCGTGCAGCGGATGCCCCCCAAAAATGCGCAGCCTGCCCCATTGCAGGCTTCCGGAGCAGATCACTCCAAAAGTTCAAGCAATGCCTGAACAATATGACTGCTGCGCAAACCCGCCTGCGCACGCAACTGCAACTGGCTGCCGTGTTCCACAAAGCTGTCCGCTATCCCCAGCCGCCGGATGCGTTGTCCGCGCAACAGGCCAGCATCATTCCAGAATTCCAGAACAGCGGAAGAAAATCCGCCAGCCATCACCCCTTCCTCAATCAGGAGGATACGGTCAAACTTTCGGGCAAGCTCCGCCAGTTGCCTTTCCGGCAAGGGCTTGAGCCACACCGGATCAAAAACAAGCGGGCAAATTCCTGTCTGCTCCGCCACGGCAGCAGCGGCTTCGCGGGCCGGGTGCACCCTGTTGCCCGCAGCAATCACCGCCACCCTCTCGCCGTCCTGCACAATATCCCCCTCTCCTGCGGCAAGCAGGCGCAGCGGATCTTCCAGCGGCGCGCCAAAGGCCGCACCGCGGGGGTAGCGCAGCGCACAGGGGCCGTTGTGCAAAAGCGCTGTGTGCAGGCAGTGGCGCAACATGTTTTCGTCGCGCGGGGCCAGCAATGCCATATTGGGGATATGTCGCAAAAAGGCGATGTCAAAAACACCGTGGTGCGTGGCCCCGTCTTCTCCCACAAGGCCCGCGCGGTCAATGCAGAAAGTGACCGGCAGGTTCTGGATGCACACGTCGTGCACGATCTGGTCATATGCGCGTTGCAGAAATGTGGAATAAATGGCCAGGACAGGCCGGAGCCCCTGGGTGGCGAGTCCTGCGGCAAAAGTGACCGCATGCTGCTCACAGATGCCTACATCCACAAAGCGTTCGGGAAAGCGCCGATAAAAACTGTCCGTACCCGTGCCCTCGGGCATGGCCGCTGTAATGGCGATGATCTTTTCGTCCTGCTCTGCCAGTTCCACCAGAGTTTGGCTGAACACGCTTGTAAATGAGGGCACTGCGGCGGGAGAGGAAAGCGGCTTCCCGGTTTCCGGCGTGAATCCCCCCACTCCGTGATACAGAACGGGATTTTTTTCCGCAGGCACATAGCCTTTCCCTTTTTGTGTGCGCACATGCAGCAATACCGGACCGTCTTCAACAGCCGCCGCCATTTCCAGATGGCGGCGCAAGGCAGGAATGTCGTGCCCGTCCACCGGCCCGATATAGTTGAACCGCAGCGCTTCAAAGAGCATTCCGGGCGTAAAGAACGACTTGAAGCTCCATTCGCCGCGCATGGCGTACACGGCAAGTTTTTGCCCTATGCGCGGGATGGAGCGCAGAAAGTTGAGCACTTCCTTGCGGGCCTGGCGCACCCACCTGCGGGACAGTGTCCTGCTCAAAAAAAGTGAGAGAGCGCCCACATTGGGAGAAATGGACATGGCATTGTCGTTGAGAACGACAATCAGGCGCCGCCCCATGTGCCCGGCCAGATTGAGGCCCTCAAAAGCCTCACCGCCCGTCAGGGATCCATCACCGATAATCGCCAGCACATGGTGGGAAAGTCCGGAGCGGTCACGGGCAAGCGCCATGCCCAGAGCGGCGGAAATGGAGGTGGAGGAATGCCCCACGCCAAAGTGGTCAAAGGGGCTTTCTGCCATTCGTGGAAAACCTGACAGCCCGCCGAAGGTGCGCAGAGAAGAAAATTCCCTGGCCCTCCCTGTCAGCAGCTTGTAGGCATAGGCCTGGTGCCCCACATCCCAGACAAGCTTGTCCTGTTCCATATTGAATGTGGCCAGAAGAGCCAGCGTAAGCTCCACGGCACCCAGCGAGGGCGCAAGATGTCCCCCTGTGCGGGAAACCACCTCAATGATGCGCTGGCGCACTTCCTCCGCCAGGCGCGCCAGGTCGCCGTCGGAAAGGCCCTGCACCTGGGCGGGGCTGGTGATCTGATCGAGGGGCAGGCGTACTTTCATTTCATGCCGCCCTGTCTGCTACATATTGGGCAAGAGCGCACAGAAAGTCCGCGTCAACCCCGTCAAAACTTTTCAGGGAGTCCTGAGCCGCGCGGGCGTATTGTTGGGCAAGGGTACGGCTTTCTTCCAGACCGAGCAACGCCGGATAGGTCTGCTTGCCCTGAGCGGCATCACTGCCCGCAGGCTTGCCCAGCGTTTCCGTATCCGCAACGACATCCAGAATGTCGTCGGCAATCTGGAAAGCCACTCCCAAGGAACTTCCGTATTCCGAAACAGCATCGCAGACGGCCGTATCCGCACCAGCGAGGAGGGCTCCACACAAACAGGAGGCGCGCAACAGTGCCCCCGTCTTCATGGCGTGCATGCTCCGCAATTCTTCCACTGTCATGAATTTTCCGCCAGTGGCCGCCATATCCAGTTGCTGCCCGCCGACCATTCCCGAGGCGCCTGCGGCCAGAGCCAGAGCGACGGCAGCCCGCAGCAAATTCTCCGCCTCCACAGGGCAGCGGCACAGCACGCCAAAAGCGTCCGTCAGCAGGGCATCGCCGGCGAGAATTGCCGTTGCTTCTCCAAAAGCCTTGTGATTGGAGGGTTTTCCCCGGCGAAGATCGTCATTGTCCATGGCGGGCAGGTCGTCATGGATCAGGGAATAGGTATGGATCATTTCGATGGCAGCGGCAAAGGGCATGGCCCGCTCAGGGTCAAGGCCGCACAGGGAGGCCACGCTCAGGCACAATACCGGACGCAGGCGTTTGCCGCCAGCCTGGAGGCTGTAGAGCATGGCCTCTTTCAAACGGGGGGGAATGGGGTGCGCATCCAGACAAACAGAAAGGTATGCCTCTGTTTTTTCCCCGCGCTCGCGCAACAGGGATTTCATGTCTTCCGGCGACATTACAGATCCTCCTCGCGCTGCGTCACAGTTTCCGCGTTTTCCGGCTCCCCCAGCGGAAGCGCCTGACCATCCTGCCAGAGTTCAATGTCATGCCGGGCCTTCTCCAGTTGCTGGCGGCAGTACCGGGAGCACGCCGCTCCCTCCTTGTAGAGGGCCATACCTTTTTCCAGAGGCAGACCGCCGGACTCAAGCGCACTGACAATTTCCTGCAGGCGTTTCAGTTTTTTTTCAAAAAGGCTTTCTGTTTTTGCGCTCATGTCTTTCACTGTTCCGTCGGGCCCGGTGCAGGCGCGAGAAAGGGTTGCGGATCAACAGAAACTCCCTGCACCAACAGGGAAAGATGCAAATGGGGGCCCGTGACACGCCCTGTGGCTCCAACGCGGCCGATCATCTGCCCCTGGCGAACCATATCGCCCTTTTGCACCGAAATTTCGCTCAGGTGCAGATATGCGGTAAAAACTCCCTCGCCGTGGTGAAGATACACTGCATTGCCGGAGAAGTACAAATCGTCCGTCAGAACCACGCGCCCGTCCGCGCAGGCGGTAACGGGCACGCCTTCCGCCGCGCGAAGGTCAAGCCCCCGGTGCGTCCCACGGGGCTGCCCGTTGAAGACGCGCCTTACTCCGAAAAGACTCGACACTCCTCCGGGAACAGGGCGCGCAAAAGGAAGCGACCAGTGGCGTTGCGGCAAATGATCGGCCATGGCGGCACGCACTTTTTCCCGGTCGGCCCTGATGCGTTCCAACTGGTCCGCAGGCGGCGAAACATATTTTTTGTCCACAGTCAGGCGCTGCACAGGACGCTTTTTTTCAAAAAAAACAATATCACGCCCAACGCGCTCCGGATTTTGCCTTTCTTCCCCCACGCAGGTCACGGAAAGACGTCCTTTTCCCTCTTTTGCGTCCAGATCTACCGGCAGCAGCACAAGCCCCTGCCACAGCCCCTCTGCATGGACAGCCTGAACGGGGAAGGACTTGCCCTGCCAGTGAAAACGGAACGTGTGTACCGGTTTCTCGCTCACAGCCCTGGCAAGAAAGGCGTCTCCCTTGGCCGTTCTGGACGGAGCTTCGAGGGCAAGCCCCGCCGCAACCGCACTTGCGCACAGCCAACAAAGCCAGAGCAGCACCCAGAAAGGAAGAAATGCCCGTGATTTCACCGTAACGCCTCCCCTTATCCTTTGCGCTTTTGTGTCTTCCCCGTTGGGGACAGCCCGGAAACCACAGCCTCCAGACTCCCGTCGTGCAGGCATATGTCAAGTTTTTCGCCGGGAGAGACGGCTCTGACCGAGCGTACGGGCGTTCCCTCCCGCGTGCGAACAAAGGCATAACCCCTTCCGAGCAGAGCCAGCGGACTGGCCCCCTCCAAAGCTGACGCCAAGCCGTCAAGACGGTGGGCAAAGGAAAGATGCACGGCCGCCCCCGCTGCATGAAGGCTCTGCGTCGCCAGAGCAAGAAATTTTTCTTTTTTTTCCAGCAGGGACGGCAGCGCATGGCAAAGAGCGCCCTCAAGCACGGCCAGACGGGCCCCCAGCATGCCTATTTTTTCCGCATCCCAAGCCGCCAGACGGGACTGCTCAAAGCGCGCGCAGCGGATCTCTTTTTCGTCCAGCCACCGTGCGGCAGCCCGCCGTAAAGAAGCTTCCAGCGCCCCCACCTGATCGGCCAGCCGCTTGTGGCTGCGCAGGGGCGAAAGCCAGCGCAAGGCGCTTTCGCACCGCTCCAGCTTATACCCGTACATGTCAACACACCTTTTTGTGACACGGCGCAAAGCGAGGGCGGCTTCGTCCACCCTTTGCGCCAGTTCGCTACGCAACGGCCAGAGAATCTGGGCAGCATGGGAAGGCGTGGCCGCGCGAACATCTGCTGTCATGTCGGCCAGTGTGGTATCAACCTCATGCCCGACCCCGGCAAGCACAGGAAGCCGCGAACAAAACACGGCCTGTGCCACGCTTTCCTCATTGAAGGCCCACAGATCCTCCAGAGAGCCTCCTCCCCGGATGAGCACAATCACCTGCGCCCACTCCTGCTCATTGGCTTCAGACATGGCGCGCACAATGGACGGCGCGGCTTCCTCACCCTGCATCAGCGCGGGAAAAATCCTGATACGCGCCCCGCTCCCCCTCCCGCGGGCCAATTCCAGAAAGTCCTGCAAGGCTGCTCCGCGAGGCGAGGTGACAACCGCCACCCTTTGCGGATCAGGGGGAAGACGCCTTTTGCGCTCAAGAGCGAAAAAACCTTGCGCCGCAAGCCTGCGCCTGCTCTCTTCCAGAGCTTTTGCCAACAGCCCCTGCCCTGCCGGCTGCGCCATTTCCACCATCAACTGGTATTGTCCGCGCGGGGCATAGACGCCAATGCGTCCGGCACAGAGCAGTTCCTGCCCGTTCTGGACGATTTCCGGCAACGGGGGACGGGGTTTGTCAAAAACCTCCCCTGTCAGCGGATCAAAATGCTGGTGCTGCCGACGCTGCATGTACTGAAACCAGACACACTGCATCTGGGCATCCTGATCCTTGAGACTGAAATAGAGGTGCCCTGAAGCTGGCCGGGAAAGATTGCTCACCTCCCCACGAACCCATACAAAGGGAAAATTTCCTTCGATGGTCTTGCGCAGCCGCTCTGTGAGCTCGCGGACCGTCAGTATGGCTGCTTCCATATTTCCTGCGTCGACTGTTTGGGCCTGTCGCTCCGTCAGGACTGCCCCTGCTGTTCTTCCCAGCCAGCGCGAACCGTCTGCGCCCAGGCGGCAAAGGCATCGTCCATTCCGTCAAGGGGCAGTTCCCCCTTGACGCCACTGCGCCGATCCTTGCATTCCACAATGCGGCGCGCAAAACCTCTGGCCCCCAGCACAAGCTGCATGGGAATGCCCAACAGATCCGCATCATTGAACTTGATGCCCGGCCGCTCGTCGCGGTCGTCCAGAAGAACGTCCACACCCTGCGCCCGCAGACGGGCATACAGGTCTTCCGCTGCGTCCGCAACTTCCCTGTTGCGCGGGTCAAGATTGAGCAGAATACAGTCAAAGGGAGCCAGCGGCGGCGGAAAAACAATGCCGCGCTCATCGTGGTTCTGCTCGATGGCTGCTGCGGCCACTCGCGATACGCCAATGCCGTAGCAGCCCATGATCATGGTCTGCTCCTTTCCCTTTTCGTCCAGAAACACGGCATGCAGGGCATCGCTGTACTTGCGCCCCAGCATGAACACATGCCCCACCTCTATGCCTCTGGTCAGGCTTATGGAGCCGCCACAACGCGGGCATCTGTCATCGGGAGCAATGAAACGCAGATCAGCCCAACCGGCAATACGGACATCACGTGCCAGATCCACATGCAGCAGGTGCGCGTCACCCTCATTGGCACCGGCCACATAATCCGTGCCGCCTTCAAGCTCATTGTCGGCATACACGGGAATGTCCAGCCCCACAGGGCCAGCAAAACCCACAGGGGCTCCTGTCAGCCTCTGCACGGCTGCGGCATCAGCCAGGCTGACTTCCTGCGCATTGAGCAGGTTTTTGAGTTTGATATCGTTCACTTCCCGGTCGCCGCGCACCAGAACAGCCACAAAAGACCTGTCCACGGAAAAAAGCATGGTCTTGACAATGCCGGTGGCGGGCACGCCCAGAAAAGCCGTCAGTTCCTCAACGCTATGAATACCGGGAGTGGAAACCTTCTCCACCACCGGCCCCGGAGCGGGAGCAGGGGAAGAGGGGCAGGCAACTTCCGCCCTCTCCACATTGGCGGCATATTCGCACTGCCGGCAAAAAGCCAGCGTGTCTTCACCCGTATCGGCAAGGACCATGAATTCATGGGAAAAGCTGCCGCCGATGGAGCCTGCATCCGCTTCCACGGCACGAAATTTCAGGCCAAGCTGCCCAAAAATCCGGGTATAGGCAGAATGCACGGCCCTGTAACTTTCTTCGGCACATTCCACGGAAGCGTCAAAGGAATACCCGTCCTTCATGAGAAATTCACGCCCGCGCATGAGTCCGAAACGCGGGCGGATTTCATCCCTGAATTTGGTCTGGATCTGGTACAGGCGAACAGGCAGCTGGCGGTAGGAACGCACCTCGCCCCGCACAAGGTCCGTGATGACCTCTTCATGGGTCGGGCCAAGGCAGTAGTCGCGCTCGTTGCGATCCTTGAAGCGCAGCAATTCCTTGCCATAATGCTCCCAGCGTCCGGACTCTTTCCAGAGGTCCGCCGGCTGCACCATGGGCATGAGCAGTTCCTGATAGCCCACGTGGGCCATTTCCCGCCGGATGATTGCACTGATTTTTTCAAGAACTTTCAGCCCGAGGGGCAGATATGTGTAGAGGCCCGAAGTGAGCCTGCGCACCATTCCGGCGCGCAGGAGAAGTTTGTGGCTGACAACTTCGGCATCAGAGGGGGACTCCCGGAGCGTGGGGATATAGCAGGTACTGAAACGCATTAGTGATTTTCCTTTTCGGTAAGCAGGGTATGCAATTCTTCCATGAACGCGGCCAGCAGGTTCTCCTGTCCGTGCACCGAACGGATCACCTCTCCCTTGCGAAAAATGATGCCCTTGTCACGCCCTCCGGCCAGACCGAGATCTGCCTCTCTGGCTTCGCCGGGGCCGTTGACCACACAGCCCATGACAGCAACCTTGATGGAAGCCGTGGACATGGCCAGGCGTTCTTCAACCGCATGCGCAAGAGAAAAAAGATCGATTTCCGTACGTCCGCATGTGGGGCAGGAGATGATCTCCGGACCACGGGAGCGCAGGCCGACAGCGCGCAGTATCTCCCAGGCCACGGCAACTTCTTCTGCGGGGTCTGCCGTGAGGGAAACCCGCAGGGTGTCTCCGATGCCTTCATGCAGCAGTATTCCCAGCCCAACGGCGGATTTTACCGTGCCGCGCATCTTGCCCCCGGCTTCCGTCACGCCTATGTGCAAGGGATAGTCGCACGCCTTTGCCAGCATCCGGTATGCGGTCACGGTGTCCTGCACTGAAGAGGACTTGAGGGAAATCTTGGTTGCAAAAAAACCGCGGTCCTCCAGCAGCCGCACATGCCCGAGGGCGCTTTCCACCAGAGCTTCGGGGCAAGGCCCCCCGTACTTGTGAAGCAGATGTTTTTCCACCGATCCGGAGTTGACCCCGATGCGGATAACCGCGCCGCAGCTTTTAGCCGCGTCCACCACGCGGTGCACATGTGCGGCGGAGCCGATATTGCCCGGATTGATGCGCAGGCCCTCCAGACCGGCCTCCACTGCCGCCACAGCCAGCCTGTGGTCAAAGTGAATGTCCGCGATAAGGGGAAGTTTTGTTCCGGCACGGATGGCAGGCAGGGCGGCTGCGGCCTTCACGTCCGGCACAGCCAGACGCACGGCCTCGCAACCGTGTGCCTCCAGTTTGGCGATCTGTGCCAGCGTTTCCGCCACATTCCGCGTGTCGGTATTGGTCATGCTCTGCACGAGAACGGGCGCCCCCCCTCCCACAGTCAGAGCCCCCAAACGAACAGCACGCGTCTTTTTTACAGGCATTGCATCTCCCCAAAAACAGCACATCCCGGAACAGCGAAATTTTTTACGGCATTTCGCCATTCAAGCCAAGCAGGGGCATGGAACATGTCTTGCATATTTTTGCCGCAGGGCGGCCGCATGCCATTTTTTTCCGGCCTCAAGTTCTCCTGCGCCCCGCCGATATGCCCTTACAGAAGAACCTGTTGAGGATACCATGCCCACACTTTTTCGCATTTCGCTGCTCTGCCCGTTGCTGGCGCTTCTTGCCGCCTGCGCCGCATCGCCCCAGTCCTCCGGATATATTGATGCCGTGGAGCTCAAACTCAAAAGCCGCGAACTGGCGGATCAGATGCTCGCCACCATGCCCAACGATGCCCTGCAAGGGTACGTTGCCATGCCCACATCCTTTGTGAATCAAAACAATACGGCACAGAGTTCGTCTCTGGGCAGGCTCATGGCGGAATCGCTTTTTTACGAATTTCAGCAGCGGGGTTTTCCCACCAGGGAATACCGCCTGACGGGCAATATTTCTGTCCAGGGAGGGCGCAGCGATCTCGCTCTGGCGGCCAACCAGCTTGTGTCCACGACAGGACAAAAGTGGGCCGCTCTGGTTGTGGGCACCTATTATGTGGACAAGGATGCGACCTTTGTCAATGCGCGCCTTGTGCGCGCGAGCGATGGGCTGGTCTTGCGCACCGGGCAGCTTGTGCTGGTCAACACCCCCATTGTGCGCCGCATGGGAAAACCCGTGCAGCCCCCAAAGCCCGCCGCTTCTGGCGGAAGCCTCATAGCCCGACCGCAACCCAAACCAGTGCCCCCGCCGCTGTACACACCGGCCAGTGAGATACGCAGCGGCAAGATGCGCATCACACAGGGCAGATAATGCCGGGAAAAACCATGAATACCCTACCCCGAAAACTCTTTATTCTCTGTTGCGTGGCGGCTCTGCTCATGCCCGTGCATGCGGACGGCCCCCAGGCAAACCCTGCCGCAGCCCAATCCTCCAAAGCCGCTGCGAAAAAATGGAATGCGTACCTGACGGAGGCCGACGAATACAGCCTTGACCATCTTGAAAAAGCGCGCGAATACAGAACCCAGGGGCGGTATGAACTGGCCCGGCAGGAATACCTGAAGGCTCTCTCCATTTGTGCTGATCAGCATACGCATGCCATTCTCCAGCGGGAGCTGAACGGCGTTGAACTTCTTTTGCGCACCATGCGTTGAGAACACCATGAATCGCTTTACCGTTATTCTTCTTCTCCTTGCGGCACTGCTCATACCCCTGACGGCAGCGGCGGGCAATGTGCCCGATGCGGGCATCAGCATCGCCAAACAACTGGACAGTCAACTCATGATGCGCTTTGCCGGCAAGGATGAAAACACGAAAAAAAAAGACCGGGAAGCCCTGGCCCGGTCACAGATCATGATCATGGGCACAACCCCTGTCAATATCAACAATCTGGAAGAAACCTCGCCTCTGGCCCGACAAATAACGGAAGAAATCTCGCGCTGGCTGATCGACAGGGGCTACCGATTTCAGGAATTGCGCAAGGGCAAATATTTGCGGTTTGACCGGCTGGCCGGAGAATTTCTGCTGACACGCGATGTGAGCAAACTGGTCACGACCAGCGCCACCAGCCAGGCTATTCTGGCAGGAACCTATATTGTCAGCGCAAAGCAGGTTCGCTTCAGCATGCGTCTTATCCATACCAACAGCAATGAAGTTTTGGCCATGGGCACGGCTACGGTTCCCGTGACCGACGACCTGCTGCCCCTGCTTGATGACCGCAAGGGCGGTAGCGACAGCCTTGTGCCCACCGTGCGCACGCGCTTGCAGTAGCGCCTTGCCCGTACCTGCCTTTCTGTCTATACTCCCGTTCCTGCCAACAGGAGCGTTTTTTCGCACGCCGGGCAGAAAGCGGCAATCCAGCTTCAGAAAAACCGAAGCGGCATCAAACCAGAAAGCACGTCGTCACAAAGCGGCGCAAACAGAAAAAGCTGTGCGCTTCTCGGCACACTGCCCCGGTATGCCGGAAATGCGCACAAGGAGAAAACATGGCTCTCAGCATCGGCATTGTCGGCCTGCCCAATGTGGGCAAGTCCACCCTTTTCAACGCCCTTACCAAGGCGCAGAACGCCCAGGCCGCCAATTACCCGTTTTGTACCATTGAGCCCAACAAGGCCACGGTGGCCGTTCCCGACAGGCGCGTTGACGCCCTGACCGCCAAGGCGAAACCCAAAAAAACCGTATATGCCAGTGTGGACTTTATTGATATCGCCGGTCTTGTTCGTGGGGCCAGCCAGGGTGAAGGGCTGGGAAACCAGTTTCTGGCCAATATCAGGGAATGCGCCGCCATTGTGCATGTGGTGCGCTGTTTTGCGGATGACAATGTCACCCATGTTGACGGCCGTGTGGATCCCCTGCGGGATGTGGACACCATTGAGACGGAACTGCTGCTTGCTGATGTGCAGAGCCTGGAGCGCCGTCTGGAGCGTTTGCAGAAAATGGCCAAGGGCAGCAAGGATGCCAGAATGAGCGCCGATTTTGTCCAGAGCCTGCTGGCCCATATCAACGAAGGCAGGCCTGCCCGAGATTTTCCTCTGCCCCAAAACGACGCATTGCTGACTGTCTGGAGAGAGTCGGCAATGCTTACGGCCAAGCCCGTCATTTACTGCGCCAATGTTGATGAGGACTCCGTGGCCGAAGGCAATGCCCTTGCGGGCGCTCTGGAAGACCTTGCCCGCCAGCGCAATGCGGGCTTTTGCCGCATCTGCGCCAAGCTGGAAGAAGATCTGCACGGCCTGTCGGAAGAGGAGCAGGCAGAAATGCTCTCCTCCTACGGCATCAAGGAAAGCGGCCTTGCCCGTATCATCCGCACCGGCTATGTCACTCTGGGATTGTGCAGCTATTTCACTGCGGGACCGGACGAGGTCCGCGCGTGGACCATACGCAAAGGCACAAAAGCTCCGCAGGCGGCCGGGGTCATCCATACCGACTTTGAGCGAGGCTTCATACGGGCGGAAGTCATTGCCTATGAAGATTACATGAGCCGTCCCGGCGAAGCCGCCTGCCGGGCAGACGGCGTTTTGCGGGTGGAGGGCAAGGAATATGTGGTCAATGACGGCGATATCATGCACTTTTTGTTCAATGTATAGCCCTGCGCCGCAAAGTATATGACACTGATGCGCGCAAGCCCTGGCTAGGGGCTTGCGCGCATCAGTGTCATAAAAGACGGCAAAACGCCGCTATGCCTTGTCCAGAGCTTGCGCAAGATCCGCCAGAATATCGTCAGCATGCTCAAGCCCCACGGAAAGGCGGATCATGCCCGGCGTGATGCCCGCCTCCTGCAGTTGTGCGTCACTGAGTTGCCGATGGGTGGAGCTGGCCGGATGCAAAACGCAGGTGCGGATATCGGCCACATGCACCTGAAGAGAAACCAGCTTCAGAGCGTCAAGGAAACGCATGCCGGCATCCCGCCCCCCGCGAAGAGAAAAGGCAGTGACCCCGCTGCATCCCGCCGGCAGATATTTCTCTGCCAGATGCGCGAGGGGATGGCCCGGCAGGCGGGGATAGTTGACCGACTCCACAGCAGGGTGATGCGCAAGAAAGTCTGCAACGATTTCAGCGTTGCGGCAGTGTTTTTCCATGCGCATGGGGAGAGTTTCCAGCCCCTGATTGACATAGAACGCGCCCTGCGGGCTTTGGCAGCACCCCATATCGCGCATGAGCTGGACACGGGCCTTGACGATATATGCGGCCTTGCCGAAAGCCTTGGTATAGACAAGACCGTGGTAGGAGGCGTCCGGCTCGGTGAATTCGGCAAAACCGCCGCAAGTCCAGTCAAAATTGCCGCTGTCCACAATAACCCCGCCCAGTTGGAGGGCATGCCCGTCCAGATACTTTGTGGTCGAATGCAGCACAATGTCCGCGCCGTGCTCAAAGGGACGGCACAGCACCGGCGTGGCAAACGTATTGTCAACAATCAGCGGCACATGATGCGCGTGGGCCAGGTCGGCAATCCGCGTCACATCCAGCACGTTCATGGAGGGGTTGGACAGGGTTTCCGCAAAAAAAGCCCGCGTGTTGGGCCGGAAAGCTTCTTCCAGCTCTGCGTCGGGGGCATTCTGGTCCACAAACGAAACCTCAATGCCCATTTTCTTCAAGGTTACGGCAAACAGATTGAACGTCCCGCCATAAATGCTGGAACTGCTGACAACATGATCGCCGCTGCGCGCAAGATTGAGCACAGCCAGGAGAATGGCTGCCTGCCCTGATGAGGTGCACAGGGCCCCGACCCCGCCTTCGAGGGCAGCGATCTTTTTTTCCACCGCATCAACGGTCGGATTGCCAAGCCGGGAATAGAAAAAACCCTCCCGCTCCAGATCAAAAAGCCCGGCGACTTCTGCGGCGCTGTCATAGGTAAAGGTTGTGCTCTGGACAATGGGTACAACCCGCGGATCGCCGTTGCCCGGCTGGTAACCCCCATGCAGACACAGTGTTTCTGTTTTCATTGTTTTCCGGCTCCTGCGGCCTTTTTAGGGTGTGCAGCATACTGCAAACGCAGTGTGTACGCCAAGAAGCAAACCGTGGCAACTCCGGGTCAGGGGCAGCATGCACGCCTTTTGGGGGCAAAAAGCACGTGCAGCGGCAAAGCTGTCTGCTCCCCTTTCGGGAAATGTCTGCCGCCGATAACAGAAAATACCTTTGCATATTGACCGGACAGGACAGCTGGCGTATCATTTGTCAGGCTTTGCATACGCTCGGAGGAGAAAGCATCACAGCAGCAACCCCGGGATGCGGATAACCCCGTTTTTCTGCCTGACCGTCTGTGCGCAGCAAACACAATACCACAAGCGGCAGCACGGAAAAACGGCACTTTGCTCTGAAGTGAGCCAAGGGGGGCTGGACACACTTTCATTCACTTTTGCCAGGAGGCTATTATGCGTATTGCCGTGGGGCTGGGCAAAAAAGGCGGCGACAAGCGTCTGGAACGCCAGGGTATCAACCGCCGGGATTTCATGAAGTTCTGCACTGCGATAGCGGTAACCATGGGCATGGGGCCATCGTTCGCTTCAGAGGTGGCAGCGGCCCTCACGGGACGGCGGGCATCTGTCGTGTATCTGCACACCGCGGAGTGTACGGGCTGTTCCGAAGCTCTGCTGCGTACCTACAAACCCTTTATTGACAGCCTGATTCTGGACTCCATCTCCCTGGAATATCACGAAACCATCATGGCTGCCTCCGGTGAGGCTGCCGAAGCAACCCTGAAGACCGCAGTGGAAAATCCCGATGGCTTCATATGCATGGTTGAAGGGGCCATTCCCACAGGGCTTGACAACAAGTACGGCTATGTGGGCGGGCACACCATGTACGACATTTGCAAAGAAGTGCTGCCCAAGGCCAAGGCTGTGGTCAATATCGGCACATGCGCCAGTTACGGCGGAGTGCAGGCCGCAAAGCCCAATCCCACCAATGCCAAGGGCGTGAACGAATGTTTCGCCGAACTCGGAGTCAAGGGCATCAATATCCCCGGCTGTCCGCCCAACCCCCTGAACATGGTTGGTACGCTTGTCGCCTTCCTGCAAGGCCAAAAAATCGAACTGGACGAACTGGATCGTCCGCTCATGTTCTTTGGCCAGAGCGTCCACGACCTCTGCGAACGCCGCAAGCATTTTGATGCGGGCGAGTTCGCTCCGTCCTTCAATTCCGAAGAAGCCCGCAAAGGCTGGTGTCTGTACGATCTGGGCTGCAAGGGGCCTGAAACCTACAATAACTGTCCCAAAGTGCTGTTCAATGAAACCAGTTGGCCGGTGGCTGCCGGGCATCCCTGCATCGGGTGCAGCGAGCCCAATTTCTGGGACGATATGACGCCGTTCTATCAGAACTAGGGGGAAATTCATGAGCCAAGTCAAAAAAACGCCCCAGAGCACATATTCCGGGCCCATTGTCGTGGATCCGCTGACCCGCATTGAAGGCCACTTGCGCGTTGAAGTGGAAGTGGAAGGCGGCAAAATCAAGGAAGCCAGAAGCTGTGGAACCCTTTTCCGCGGGCTGGAAACCATCCTCAAGGGCCGCGATCCTCGCGATGTGCAGCATTTTACACAGCGCACCTGTGGCGTCTGTACATACACGCACGCGCTGGCCTCCACGCGCAGTCTTGAAGATGCCATCAACAAACCCATTCCGGCCAATGCCACATATATCCGCAACCTCATGCTGGCCATGCTGTTCATCCATGACCATCTGGTCCATTTTTATGCGCTGCATGCCCTTGATTTTGTGGACGTGACCAATGCCTTGAAGGCAGACCCGGCAAAAGCCGCAAAGCTTGCCCAGTCCTTCTCCCCCCGTCCGGCCAAGGCAGAAGACTTTGCCGCTGTTCAGGCCAAGCTGAAATCCTTTGTGGAAAGCGGCCAACTCGGCCCCTTCACCAATGCCTATTTTCTCGGCGGGCACGAAGGTTACTACATGGATCCCGAAGCGGATCTGGTGGCCACAGCCCACTATCTGGAAGCTCTCCGCGCCCAGGTGGACGTGGCGCGCGCCATGGCCGTCTTTGGCTCCAAAAATCCGCATCCGCAGTTCATGGTGGCTGGCGGCGTGACCTGTTATGATGCCCTGACCCCCCAGCGCATCAAGGAATTCCGCGACCTGTACCAGAAAGCCCGCGCCTTTGTTGAAGAAGTCTACATTCCCGACCTGCTCATGGTTGCCGGATACTACAAGGACTGGGCCTCCATCGGCGGAACTACCAACTTCATGGATTTCGGCGAATTCCCCACGCCCGGAGGGGAGCGGGATCTCAACACCCGCTGGTACAAACCCGGCATCATTCTGGATCGCAAAATCGGCAATGTTCTGCCCTTTGACCCCACCAAGATTGACGAGCATGTGCGCCACAGTTGGTATGAAGGCGATCAGGCCCTGCCGCCCTTTGACGGGGAAACAAAGCCCGCCTTCACCAAAATGGGGGACACCGACAGGTATTCCTGGCTCAAGGCTCCCCGTTATGCGGGCCACTCGGTAGAAACAGGCCCTCTGGCCCAGATGCTGATCGCCTACGGGCAAAACCACAAGGTCATCAAGCCTGTTGTGGATCATGTGCTGAAAACCCTCGGCGTAGGCCCGGAAGCACTCTTCTCCACCCTGGGGCGCACGGCCGCCCGCGGCATCCAGACCCTGGTCATTACCCGGCAGACGGAAAACTGGCTCAACGAATACGAAAACAATATCGTCAAGGACAAGCAGATCGTGGAGGACTATGCGGTTCCCGCCAGCGCCAAGGGCGTGGGCTTTGTGAACGCGCCGCGTGGCGGCCTCTCCCACTGGATCCGCATTGAGGACGGCAAGGTCGGCAACTTCCAGCTGGTTGTTCCCACCACCTGGAACCTCGGCCCCCGTGACGCCAAAGGCATACCCGGCGCAGCGGAAGAAGCCCTGGTGGGCACCCCCATTGCCGACCCCAAGCGCCCTGTGGAAATTCTTCGCACCATCCACTCCTTTGACCCCTGTATCGCCTGTGCTGTACACGTCATTGACGGAGAAACCAACGAAGTGCACAAGTTCAAGGTGCTGTAGGCGCAGCACGCGCGCAGCGTGCTTTCCGCTGATGTGAAGGAAGGGGGCGGGGCATTGCCCCGCCCCAGGCTTTTTATCCACGAGGGATCTTTTTGGACAAAACACGAGTGCTTGTTCTGGGCGTTGGCAACATTCTTTTGACGGATGAAGGCTTTGGCGTCTGCGCCTTGCAATATCTTGAAAAAAATTTTCACTGGCCGGACGATGTACGCCTTCTGGACGGCGGCACCCTTGGCCTCATGCTCATGAACGAAATCATGAGCTGTGATACTCTGGTGGTGCTTGATGTTGTTCTGGGGCCGGAAGCGCCCGGCAGCACCTATGTGCTGGAAGGCGAAGATCTGCGGAAAAGCCTGAGTTTTCGGGATTCCATGCACCAGACGGATCTGGTGGACACTCTGCTCACCTGCTCCATGGCCGGTCATACGGTGAATGCGCTGGTTTTCGGCTTTCAGCCGTACGACTACCACACCATGAATGTGGGCCTGACTCCCGAAGCCCAGAAAAAAATTCCCGAATTTTGCCAAAAAGTTGTGGCGGAAATGCAAAAACGGGGCATCGCGCAGGCGATCCCCCGGTAGATTTCTGCTGTCAGCACTATAAAGCGTGCAGCAACAAAACAGAAAAAAATTCAGGCCCCGGCACCCGCATTGCGCTCCACAAGGCGGAGCACACTGCTGATTTGGCGTCCCAAGGGAGTTTCTCTGGAAATTTCGCGCTCCAGGGAGGTGATGCCCTTGATGACCGTGGAATGCCTCCGGTTCAGCTGTTCTCCGATTTCTTCCAATGTCAGTTGTGTGTGCTTGCGGGCAAGATAGTACACGGTATTGCGCCCCAACACACAATTTTGCCGCCGGGAGCGGGACGCCAGTTGCTGCTCCGTCAGTCCGTAGCTCTGGCAGACAAGTTGGATAATGGTGGAGATATCGGCAACAGAAGGCGTTTTGGCGTACTGGCGCAGCACTGTCATGGCCAGATCCAGGTTTACGCCGCAATTCAGCAGGCGGGCCTTGAAGATCAGGCTGTTGAGGCAGGACTCCAGTTGCCGCACATCGCCGACAAGCCGACTGGCCAGCAGGGTGCAGACATTGTCAGGCAGCAGAACCTGGAAACTTTTGGCCTTTTTCTCAAGGATGCGACGCCGCATGTCCTCTGTTGGTTGCCCGACTTCCGCCAGGATTCCGGAACAAAAATGGGAAACAAGCTGACTGTCCACGCGCTGCAAATCGCGGGGCGAAAACGATGAGGTAAAAATTACTTTGCCGTTTTTTGCCTGAAGACTTTTGACCACGGCCAAGGCCATATCCTGCATTTTTTCTTTGCCCTGAAAAAAATGCACATCCTCCAGCAACAGAACATCCAGGTTGCGGAATCTTTCCTTGAAAGCCTCCACGCTGTTTGTGCGCAACGAGGCCACAAAATGGGAAGCAAATTCCTCCGCTGTCAGGTACCCCACGCGCATCCCGCTGCGCTCTTGGCTGATGGCCTGCCCCACGGCTTGCGTCAAATGGGTTTTGCCCATGCCGGAAGCAGAATTCACAAACAGGGTCTGCACACAGCCGCTGCATGTGCACACGTCCTGTGCGGCCGCCACCGCCATATTGTTGGTGGGGCCAACCACAAAATCCTCAAAGGAATAGCGCCAGCGCGAAACCGTATGGGGAAAGCAGGCGTTGAGCGGAAGCAAACCCTGCTCCGGACGCGGAGACCGGGGGCAATCACAGGCCTGGCGGGCAGAAGCATTGGCCGCCGCTCCCTGTTCGCTGGCAGGAATCTTCTTGCGCGCCTCATCCACTGCAATGCGGATGTTCACCTCGGATGGCTGGAGCCCAAGCACCGGCGCAGCCGCCTGCTGCAAGGCCTGCACCAGATTGTTTTTCAGCCAGTTGGCGGTAAAGGCGTTGGGTGCGCAAAGGCTTACCTCCCTATCGCCAATGCATGCCTGCAAAGGTGCTATCCAGACCCTGAACAGGGCAGAATCCACCATTTTTTTCAGATTTTCAGAGATTTCAAACCAGCGGTCGTTCATGCCCTCTTGTAACGCACGGGAGCAGCTTTCGCCAAGGAAGACAAAAATGATGTTTTCCATGAAGTCTTTTTTCTCTGTCCCCAATACTCATTTTTTTATTTCAAGATAATAATTGAATTTTTTTATTGACAAAAATTTATGGACAGCAAAAATCCTTGCAGTCCAAAGGATTTTATTTGCCCGGAAAAAAATACCCACAAAATACATTCATATTATCAACAGATATATTTTTATATTTTATCGTATTTTCAATATATACTCACTTTTTTATGGTTTTATCAAAAAACTTGCAAACCATAAGAAAAATCTGGATGTCAAGAAATATTTTTTCTTTGCAAGAGAACACGCCTTTAAATATTTCATAAAAATCAGCATGATACACCAGAAGGCAAATTTTTTTAAAGAACCACTTGAAAGTTTGCATGAGAATTGACGCACAACGAAAGCGCGTAGCGCGGTACGTTGTGCGCCTGACACAAAAAACTCTCCCCCACCCTGCATACACAGCAAGACGGGGGAGAAGTTTTTCCCGGTCAGATCCGCACTTTCAGGGGGCAGTACCCGCTGCCTGCCCTCCAAATACTTTCCCGAAAGGCACTCTTTCCGGCATGACCGCCAACGCCGAACGGAACGATACCAAAGACAACGAAAACAGGCTGAAAACCGCGTTTTTTCGGCGCAGCAAGCCTCCAATCGGCCAATGGCCGGTGATAATGGGGGCATCAGGACTGAAAAATATCCTTCATGCCGTACAGCCTGCCCGCCTTCTGGCCGGAAAGCCATTTGGCGGCCCGCAGTGCCCCTTGGGCAAAGTTTTCCCGCGAGTGCGCATGGTGCGTTATCTCGATCCGCTCTCCCGGCCCCATGAAATAGATGGTGTGCACCCCAACGACATCCCCTCCCCGGACGGCCTGGATGCCTATCTGCCTTTCGGGACGCTCGCCGATCATGCCATCGCGCGCGGAGCACCGCACTTCGCCAAGATCCCAGTTCCTGGCTTTGGCCAGACACTCTCCCAAGGTCAGGGCAGTGCCGCTGGGGCTGTCTTTTTTGCGGTTATGGTGGAGCTCAACCATCTCCATATCGTAGCCGGGGCCCAAAGCCTGCACAAGCGCGGGCAGTATCTGCTGCAACACGTTGACGCCAATGCTCATGTTGGAAGCCCAGAAGATGGGAGCCGCCCCGGCCAGGCTTTCCAACTCCTGCTTCTCTTCCGGAGAAAATCCGGTAGTGCCGATGACAAGGGCGTTGCCTGTAGAGCTCACGGTACGGGCCGATTGCAGGCTTACCGCAGGAGCCGTAAAATCAATGACCACGGCATTGGCGGCAGGCAACACCGCAGAAAGACTGTCCGCCACGGGGCATCCGAAACCTTCCAGTTTGCCCAGATGCTCCCTGTTGTCGACCAGCCCCGCAAGAGTGCAGTCAGGGTCTGCAACTGCCAGTTGGCAGATGCTTTTGCCCATGCGCCCGTTGGCACCCATCACAATGATATCTGTTTTCACTCTGCTCTCCCTCTCGTGCGTGCGGGCACATTTTGCAGGCGCGCGCCGCGTCAACGTATTTCTCATGCTGTTCCGGGCGGGACAGTCAGCCCGGACAGACGCAAAAAATCAACAAAATCCTCTTCCTGCACAATGCTGACATTCAGGGCCTGCGCTTTTGCAAGTTTGCTGCCCGGTTTCTCGCCAACAACCAGATAGTCCAGCTTTTTGCTGACGCTGCCAAGCACAAGAGCCCCTGCGGCTTCCGCCAGTTCCTGGGCAAGGGTTCGCGGCATGCGCAGGGTTCCGGTAAAAAGAACGGCTTTTCCTGCAAGCGGTCCCTGGACGGCCGGGGACAGTGCGGCGGACGGTGCCGCCACACTTTCGCCTTTCGGCCACAAGCCCACACTCCGGAACTGCTCCAGCAAGCGCCTGTTGGCAGGAGTGGCAAAAAAGTTGTGTATGGAAGCAGCCACTTCCGGGCCGATATCCGGAAGCGCCAGCAGGCTTTGCGTATCCGCTTCCGCCAGAGCGGCCAGATCGCCAAAAGACCGGGACAGGGTTCGTGCTGTTTCCCTGCCCACATGCCGGATGCCCAGGCCACACAAAAGGCGGTGCAGTGTGGCGGACTGCCGCGCCGTTTCCAGGTTGTCCAAAAATTTTCTGGCCAGCACCTCGCCCATGCGGTCCAGTTTTTCCAGGTCTTCCATGCGCAGGGCGAACAAATCCGCAGGGGACGCCACCCTGCCCCCGGCCACCAGTTGCTCCACCCACCTTTGGCCTATCCCCTGAATATTCAATCCTTCCCTGGAAACAAAATGCGTGATGGCCCGGAGCCTGATGGCCGGGCAGGCAACATTTTCGCACCGCCAGGCAGCCTGTCCCTCTTCCCGATATACCGGCTGGCTGCACGCCGGGCAGGAACGGGGAAAAACATATTCCTGCGCGCCGGGAGGTCGCAGTTCCATCACTGGCCCCACCACCGCCGGGATCACATCGCCCGCGCGCTGCACAATGACCGTATCCCCTATCCGTATATCCATCGCCCGGATTTCGTCTTCATTGTGCAGGGTCGCCCGGGACACCATGACCCCGCCAAGGGCAACAGGCTCCAAAACCGCCACAGGAGTGAGTACCCCCGTGCGCCCTACCTGAACCTCAATAGCACTGAGAACTGTTGTCGCCTGCCGGGAAGGAAATTTGAACGCCACGGCAAAGCGTGGGGATCTGGCGGTGAACCCGAGCGCCTCCTGAGCATCCAGATTGTCAAGTTTGGCGACAGCGCCGTCAATTTCCATAAAAAACGCGTCCTGCTCCGCCCGCACCTGTTCCGCGTATTCCGCAACACTTTCCGGATCAGGGCAAAGCCTCCCGTGCGGCGGGGTCAAAAATCCGTATGCCCCCAGCCGTGCCATCAATTCCCCGCAGGAAAGGCACGGTACTGCCGGAGACCAGCGGCACTCCCCCACGCCGTAGGCAAAAAAACGCAAAGGACGGGATTGCGTCACCGTCATGTCAAGCTGTCGCAGAGTCCCGGCAGCGGCATTGCGCGGGTTGGCAAAAACCTTTGCCCCCAGCTCCTGCTGGCGGGCATTGAGGTCATGAAAGTCTTTCTTGTACATGACCACTTCGCCGCGCACCTCCAGCCTGGCGGGGAAAGGCCCTTCCCCGCGCAGGCGCAGAGGTACGGTGCGGATGGTGCGCACAGCATCGGTGACCACTTCCCCCGTGATTCCGTCGCCCCGTGTCAGCGCCTCCTGCAACAGGCCGTCCACATACACGATTTCCAGAGCCAGCCCGTCCAGTTTGGGCTCACACCAGAAGGTCAGCGGCAATGCAACGCTGCCCGACGCGTCCCACGCGCGCCGCATGCGCTCAACAAAGTCACGCCACTCCTCCACAGAAAAAACATTGTCCAGGCCGTACATCTGCCGCGAGTGATCCTTTTTGGCCAGCCCGCTCAAAAGCTTGCCGCCCACCCTTTGCGTCGGCGACTGGGGGGAGCGCAGTTCCGGCCACAATTCCTCAAGCCGGACAAGCTCACGAAACAGGGCGTCATACTGTGCGTCGCTGATGACGGGCAAATCAAGGGTGTGATAAAGATGGTTGTGCTTTTCCAGTTCTGCGGCCAGCCAGTCGGCACGCGCCCGATCTTCGGCGCTGGGGCCGACAACACGGGAAGAATGTTCTTGCATTTCTGTGGGACTGTCTTGCTTCGGCATACGATTCCTTTGCCTGCGGGTCAGGGCATGGCCGGAAGTTTCTCCCGCAATGCCCTGATGCGGTCACGCAGCTCTGCGGCACGTTCAAATTCCAGATTGCGGGCAGACTGCCTCATTTCGTTTTCCCATTGGGCGATGCAACGGGCAGCTTCTTCCGCCGTCACCGGCACTGCCTGCGCTGTACTGTCCTCGCCTTTGCCGTGCCTGCGTCTGCCCTTTCCCTCTTCGGCACGGGCGTACAATCCATCCAGCGGCGAATCAAGATTTTTTTGCGTGCTGACAGGCGTGATGCCGTGGGCCGCATTGTATGCGGACTGTTTGGCGCGGCGGCGGGCGGTTTCGTCCATGGCCGCACGCATGGACTGGGTAATGGTATCGGCATACAGCAAAACCTGTCCGTGAATATTGCGCGCCGCCCGCCCGAAGGTCTGGATGAGGGAGCCGGTAGAGCGCAAAAAGCCTTCCTTGTCCGCATCAAAAATGCATACCAGAGACACCTCCGGAATATCCAGACCCTCACGCAGAAGATTGATGCCGATCAGAACGTCAAACTCGCCCAGGCGCAATGACCTGATGATCTGTATGCGTTCCAGGGTTTCAATGTCCGAATGCAGGTAACGCGCCCGAACGCCCATGGCGCAGCAGTATTCCGTAAGGTCTTCCGCCATGCGCTTGGTGAGCGTTGTCACCAGAACACGCTCACCGCGGCCGATGCGCTTCCGGCATTCGCCGAGCATATCTTCCATCTGTCCCTGCGTGGGACGCACCTCCACAACAGGGTCCACCAAGCCCGTGGGGCGGATAATCTGCTCGACAACAAGCCCCTGGGACTGCTCCAGTTCGTACTTGCCCGGAGTGGCGGAAACATGGATGACCTGATTGAGAAGAACCGCAAATTCCGCAAATTGCAGGGGCCTGTTGTCAAGGGCCGAAGGCAGGCGAAAGCCGTAGTCAACAAGAGTCTGCTTGCGGGAACGGTCGCCCTTGAACATTCCGCCGATCTGCGGAACGCTGATATGCGACTCGTCAACGAACAAAAGAAAATCACGGGGAAAATAGTTCAGCAGGCAGGACGGAGGCTCTCCCTCCCGGCGGCCGTCCAGATGCCGCGTATAATTTTCGATGCCGTTGCAGTATCCGAGTTCCTCGATCATTTCCAGATCAAGCTGCGTGCGCTGCTCCAGACGCTGCGCCTCCACCAGCTTTCCCTGCCCCTTGAACCATGCAAGCCGCTCCGCCAGTTCTTCGCGAATGTCGCGGGCCGCCCGCACAAGGTTTTCCCGTGCAGAAACAAAGTGGCTGGCCGGATACAAAACCGTTTTGCTGATTTCTGCCAGAACCTTGCCGGTCAGCGGATCGATTTCACGCAGGGAGTCAATATCGTCCCCGAAAAATTCCAGACGCAAAGCCCGCTCGTGATGGTAGGCAGGAATGATCTCCAAGGCATCCCCCCGCACCCGGAAGGTGCCGCGATGAAAATCATAATCATTGCGCTCGTATTGAATTTCCACCAGCCGCGTGATCAGCGCGTCCATGGAAAGCCGCTGGCCCGCTTCCACAGGAATGACCATTCTGGCATAATACTCCGGAGAGCCAAGACCGTAAATGCAGGAAACCGAAGAAACAATGACAACGTCACGCCGCGTCAGCAGTGCATGGGTAGCTGCATGACGCAGCTTGTCAATATTGTCATTGATGGAAGAATCTTTTTCAATATATGTATCTGATGCGGGAACGTAGGCTTCAGGCTGATAGTAGTCATAATAGCTGACAAAATATTCCACGGCATTGCGCGGAAAAAGGCTTCTGAACTCCCCGTACAGTTGCGCTGCAAGTGTTTTGTTGGGAGCCAGCACCAGGCTCGGGCGATTGCAACGGGCAATCACATTGGCCATGGTGAAGGTTTTTCCCGACCCGGTAACCCCCAGAAGAACCTGTGCCGCAACGCCGCTCCGGATATTGGCCACGATTTCTTCGATGGCCTCGGGCTGGTCTCCCGTAGGCGTGTATTCTGTTTCAAGGCAAAAGCGGCTAGAGGCAGTGTCTTCCATATGGCAACAAATTGGGGTAATAGGAGTCAAAAATTTCACAAAGGAAAAAGCATGGAAATCACCTTTGTTCCCGCTCCTTCCGATGCGCCGCTGGACAGAATGTACATCATAGCCGCTACACTGAACACCTTCAAGGGACGCAAGCACGTAGACGTCCAGATTTTCCGGGCAGAAACAGATGATGCGGAGCTGGAACGCCTGCAAAAACTGGATATCGTCAGCGCGCCGGATCCCTCAGTGCCGCCGCAGGTTCTTCAGGGGGCAACCAGAGATGCCGCCCTGCGCTATGTACTGGAAGCTTTTACCGAAGAAGAAAGCCGGAGTCTGGCCGCATATCTGGAAAACAGGTATGCCGGACACATCGAAAAATTGCTGGTCTGTCCGCTGGATCTGCCCGTGCCTCTGGGGGTCGGCCCCCTGGCTGGCATCGGCGAAGGCAAGACTACGGGGATCATACGCTTCGAGGCTGTGCCGGACTATCCGCTCCCCTTTGCCGTACACGGCTTCTACGATTTGGCAGCCCACGATCCGCTCTCTGCGGAGTAGACATACGCCTTCTCCCAGGGATGCCAGGGAAAGGCCTGTGTTTTGTCCTCCCCCGCCGGACGCTCAAGGGCTTCCTGAAGCAGGCTCAGAAAATGCGGCCGGGGTACCGTGCATCCGCCCATCTGCATGATATGGGGAGTCTCCTGCTGGCAGTCGAGAAGCGTGGCCCCCCGCAGCCGGAGCAGGCTGACAAGAGCGGCAAGCGCCGCCCGCGAAGCTTCCGGTACGGCATGGAACATGGATTCCCCAAAAAAAGCCTTTCCCAGGGCAATGCCGTACAGCCCTCCCGCCAGATTTTCTCCATCCCATACCTCAACGGAATGGGCATATCCCAAATCAAAAAGCCTGCTGTAGGCCCGGATCATCTCCGGGATGATCCAGGTTCCGGCAGATTTTTTCCGGGGGGCGGCGCACGCGCGTATCACCCGGCCAAAGGCGGCGTCCAGCGTTATGGTGAAGGCTTTTTGCCGCAGTGCGCGGCGGCTGCGCTCAGGCAGGTGAAAACTTTCCAGCGGCATTATGCATCGCGGATCCGGCGACCACCAGAGCACAGGCAGCCCCTGCTCATACCACGGAAAAATGCCCAGACTGTACGCCGCGAGCACGCGCGCGGGAGCCAGATCACCCCCCGCGCACAGCAGGCCGTCTTTCCGGGCCATGCCCAGCGGAGGAAACTGTGCGGCCAGCGCCCTGTATGCAGAGAGCATGAGCGCCCTGCGGCTACTCCGCAGCCCGCTGCCTGACGGTGCGCGCAGCCGGTTTTGCCTCCAGCGCAAATGCGCCGTCCCTGAATCCGAAAACCGCCTTCCCTCCCCTGGTCAGCGTGCCGAACAAGAGCTCGTGCGCCAGGCGATCCTCAAGTTCCGCGCGCAACAGGCGGCGAAGGGGACGGGCTCCCATGGCTGGCTCAAATCCCTGCTGGGCCAGGCGTTTTCTGGCGCTTTCCGTCACAGACAGCCGGACGTTCTTTTGTGCCAGGCTGGCCAAAATATTCGCCAGGAACTTGTCCACAATGCGCAGCATCATGTCTTCATTCAGGCTGTTGAAAGGCACCAGAGCATCAAGACGGTTGCGAAACTCGGGGCTGAACATGTTTTCCAAAGATTTCAATCCCTTTCTCGCGGCATCTTGCGGGGCTGCGCCTCCAAAGCCCATTGACGGGCGCGACATTTCAAAGGCCCCGGCATTGGAGGTCATGATCAGAATGACATGGGAGAAGTCCGTTTTGCGCCCCGTATTGTCTGTCAGGGTTGCGTAGTCCATCACCTGCAGCAGGATATTGAACACATCGTGGTGCGCTTTTTCGATTTCGTCCAGCAACACCACGGAGTGCGGGGCCTTGCGCACGGCTTCTGTCAAAAGCCCCCCCTGCTCAAAACCCACATAGCCCGGAGGAGAACCGATGAGGCGCGAAACCGCGTGTTTTTCCATATATTCGCTCATGTCATAGCGCAAAAACTCTATGCCCATGAGTTCGGCAAGGCTGCGGGCCACCTCTGTTTTGCCCACTCCCGTGGGGCCATAGAACAAAAAGGCGCCGGCAGGCCTCTGCTCCTGGCCGAGTCCGGCCCGGGCGCGCAGGATGGCCCGCACCGTGATCTCTATGGCCTCATCCTGACCGAACACCTGCTTTTTCAGATTTTTTTCCAGTGCTGCGAGCTTGTTACGCTCTCCGCCGGAAACCGTGCGCACCGGCACTCCCGCCATGCGGGCCACAATTCTCTCCACATCCGCCACATGGACAGGGAAGCGTTTTTTTTTGCCTTTTTCGTCACTGCGGGCTTTGCCGTCGTGGCGCAAACGCACAGCAGCCCCTGTTTCGTCCAGCACGTCAATGGCCTTGTCCGGCAGCAGACGATCCCGCACATGCCGTGCAGTAAGCTCCACCATGGCCTTGAGAGCGGCCGGAGTATAGCGCACGCCATGGAAGTCGGCATAGTGCGTCTTGAGCCCGTCCAGAATGCGCAGGCATTCGTCCTGCCCCGGCTCGGCAATGTCTATGCGCTGGAAGCGGCGGGCAAGGGCACGGTCTTTTTCAAAATGGTTGCGGAACTCCTCATGCGTGGTGGAGCCGATGCAGCGCACTTCTCCACTGGCAAGAACGGGCTTGAGGAGGTTGGAGGCGTCCATGGATCCGCCCGACGTGGATCCGGCACCAACAATGGTATGTATTTCGTCAATAAACAGGATGACATTGGGCTCTTCCTTGAGCCGCTGCACAACGCCCTTGAGCCGGTTTTCAAAATCCCCCCGGTAGCGCGTTCCCGCCAGCAGCAGTCCCATATCCAGGGCAAAAATTCTGGCATCGGCAAAACTCTCCGGCACACGGCCCTCAACAATGCGCAGCGCCAGGCCTTCCGCCATCGCCGTTTTGCCCACCCCCGGATCGCCAACAAAAAGAGGGTTGTTTTTGCGGCGTCGGCACAGAACCTCCACAGCGCGGTCAAGCTCCGCACCCCGCCCCACAAGAGGATCAATCCTGCCCTCTCTGGCCTGGGCCGTAAGCTCCACGGCAAACTGCTTCAGGGGATCGTCCTTGGCGTTTTTGGCGTCTTCAGCCTGCGGGCCTCCTGTTCCCAGCGAGCCCCGCCCTTCCTCCAACCCGTGCGTGACAAAGGTCAGAACGTCAAGGCGCTCCACCCCCTGCTTGCGCAGGTAAAAGTGGGCATAGCTCTCCTCTTCGTCCATGATGGAAATGAGCAGATCCCCCAATTCCACGGTATCCCGCCCGGCGGAACGGATGTGGGAAAGCGCGCGTTCCAGTATTCGCTGCACACCTTCGGTCTGGACAATTTCGTGCGCGGTCGATGCGGAAATGCTGCCCATTTCCCTGCGGAAAAACTCTTCGAGCTGTTCACGCAATACCGGCACGCTGGCACCGCTGCCTTCCAGAATAATGCGCCCCTTCATGTTTTTGGTCAGCGCAAAAAGAATGTGCTCCACAGTCAGCAAGTCATGCCGCCGCCTGTGTGCCTCCATCAGGGCTTCGCGTATTACGCTCTGAACACTTTTGCTTAACATATATGAATCTCTTTATATTTTTTCCATGCTGCACTTGAGGGGAAAGTCTGACGCCCTGGCTTCCTTGTGCACATGTTTGACTTTTGCTTCCGCAATTTCGTAGGTGTATACACCACATTCCCCAATGCCGCTCTGGTGAACGGCCATCATGATCGTCATCGCCTCGTCCGGCGTCTTGTGAAAGATGCGGCGCAATATGGAAACCACAAACTCCATGGTTGTGTAATCATCGTTGTGCAGCAAAACACGGTAACGGGCAGGCTCCTTGAGCTTTTTTTTCAGAAGAACACTGTCGTCAGCTTCAGGCCGCCCATGAGTGAAAGACATCTGCAATACCCCCAAACAGCGTACCCCGTTTTTGCGGCACGCGCTCCGGCCTGTTTCGGCCACATGTACCCTGCGGAACAGATGTGCCGCATCAAACTTTTATTCAAAAACCGTGCAAACAAAGCGCTTTTTCGGGCAGATCCAGCTTTTTTCTCCAGAAGCTTCTCTGCTGCTCTGAAAACACGAACGAAAGCTGCTGCGGCCTGTTGTGCTGCACGAGCCAGGCTTGGTGCAACTCATGATAGCTTTTGGTGCTGATTTCGGCCTTGTCAAGATGCAGACATTGCTCTGCCGCCAGAATATCACCGGCCCGACCTTCCAGTTCCACAATTTCTGCAAAGGGAACTGTGTCAAGAGACACTTCGACACTGCCCATGCGCCACACTTCCCGTATTTTTTCGTACCGGGCAACAACGCTGTAGCCCAGTTTGCGCAAAATACCGTACATGGCCGCACCGTCGCCGACTTTTGTTTCCAGTTCTTCCCGGATCTTGTAGTCTGCGCTGTCCTCCGCCGCTGATTTGAACGTCAGACGGCACTGTGTGTTTTCCCTGCATTCCTGCACGCGCAGACGAAAAACACAGCCCTTGTGCGCAAGACTGTGCGAAGATGCGTCAAAAAGAAAATTTTCTTCAAAATGCGTCCCCTCACACACGGCTCCATGGGCAGACAGACGCATGCGAAGATCAGCAAATTCCACATCAAGATATTTTCTTTCTGTTTCCAGAGGCATGGCTTGCGCTTCCCCGGTGAAAAAGGAGTTTTTGCAGGTCAGAAACCGTGCTTATGCCCCCGTGCTCTCTTTCGGGCTGCACCACAGGGGAAAATCCGAGCCGCCGCGCCTGCCCAAGGCGAACATGCTGCGCGGTCACAGGACGGATTTGCCCGTTCAGATCCACCTCTCCCCAAAGCACACATTTTTCCGGCAAGGGAATGTCATAATACGAAGACAGCACGGCTGCCACCAGGGCAAGGTCCAGCCCCGGCTCGGAAAGCCGGATGCCTCCTCCCACCTTGGCATAAATGTCAACCTGGGAAAAATTGAGTTTGAGCCTTTTTTCCAGCACGGCAAGCAGAAGATGGAGGCGACCGACATCAAAGCCCAGAGCGGCGCGCCTCGGAATGCTCAAAAATGTGCGGGACACCAGCGCCTGTATCTCGACGGCCAGCGGCCGCTGGCCGTCCACGGCCATGACCACGGCAGCGCCGGAGAGCGATGCATCGCGCTGCCCCAGAAAGAATGTGGAAGGATCGTCCACTACCTGCATGCCTTGCGCGCCCATATGAAAAACCAGAAGCTCCTCATTGGGGCCGAAGCGGTTCTTGTATACGCGCAAAAGGCGGAACATCTGCCTCCTGTCGCCCTCAAGAGAAACAACGGTGTCCACCATATGCTCCAGCAGGCGGGGACCGGCCAGCGTGCCGTCCTTGGTCACATGCCCCACCAGCACAAGGGTGCAGTTGCTGCGGCGGCAGAGCTCCAGCAAAATTGTCGCTACCGCCCGCACCTGACTGACGTTGCCCGGCAAGCCTTCCGCCTCGGTGCTGGCAAGGGTCTGCACCGAATCCACGACCAACAGCAGAGGGGCAGAGGCAGAAACAGCCTCAACCACATCTTCGACGCGGGATGTCGCCAGGGCCAGCAGGCCGGGAGCCTGGATGCGCAGGCGGTCTGCGCGCCCCTTGATCTGCCCCAGAGATTCCTCCCCGCTGACGTAGAGTACAGGGCGCTCTTCGCCCATTTGCGCGGCGACAAATCCCGCTATTTGCAGAATTAGGGTTGATTTTCCGATGCCCGGCTCACCGCCCACAAGGATAGCGGCACCGGGCACAAGCCCCTTGCCGAGCACGCGGTCAAGCGCCGCAAGGCCGCTGCCGTAGGGGGTCTGCCCGGCATCAGTGACCGCGGACAGCGCCACGGGACGCCCCGTCACACCACTCCGCGATGTTCCGGCAGCGCCCGCCCTGGGCCGCATGGCGGGATGAAGAGTATTCCACTCCCGGCAACCGGGGCACTGCCCCCGCCACTGCATGGTCTGCGCCCCGCAGGAAGAACAGACATACACTTCCTTCTGTTTTGCCATGCTGCTCCCCACACTCCCGTGCCGTCAAGAAATACGCTGGCTTCACGATGACAGGCACAACATACTCCAAAAATCCCTGTTTGTGGAGTTGGAAAAAGGGCGCTCCGCGCCTGCCCCCAAGGGGGCAACCCGTGCCCTCGTTGCTCTGGAAAAAGTTTTGATATAGAAGTCAGTTCACAATTTTTCTGACTTCTTATGCGGACAAACCAGACAAGGCGGTTTGCCGTGAGGCAGCCCCCAGGAAACTCCATGCCGGAAAAGGACGAACTCTCCACACTTCTGGATGCCATCAGCACCGAGTTTGACGTGCGCTTCGAGCCGCTTCACGTTGACGGCAAAACACTGCACACCCTTTCCATCTGCAATATGCAGGAGCATATTGACAAGCTCCTGATCCGGAAAGCCGTGCGCAACCCGCTCAAAGACCTGCCCCTCTGGGGAAAGGTATGGCCAGGCTCCTTTGTTTTGGGCCGCTTTTTGCGAAAATACGCGCCAGAAGGCAAAACCCTGCTCGAACTCGGGGCAGGCTGCGGCGTTTTGAGCCTGATTGCCGCACAATACGGCTTTTCGCGCATTGTCCTGACCGATATTGTCAGGGAAGCCCTGCTTTTTGCACGGGCCAACGTCCTGCGCAACGGCCTGCAAGATGTCATTGAAGTGGCACAGCTGGACGTTACTGCCCCGGGCAAGAACCCGCGCTATGCCCACGGAGTCGACTGCATTGCCGCCTCGGAACTGCTGTATCTCGACGACCTGCACCGCCCGCTCATAAAGTTTGTCGAGCGGCACCTCGCTCCTGCGGGAAAAGCCTTTTTCTGCACGGAGTTGACACGGCACAAGCCCGCTTTCGCCAAAATGGCGGCAAAAAGCTTCAAGGTCACGGAAGGCCGCATAGGCGTCAAAACGCACGATGACGCCGATGGAGAACAGCGGCGCATATATACCGTGCTGATTCTGGAGCGCGCATGAGTGCCCCCCTGCCCCGCATCTCTCTTTCTCCCTGCCCCAAGGCATACACCAGGGATCTGGACAAGGCCGCCGATCCGGCACAAACAGCGGCTCTGGTGCGCGAGCGTCTGGCAAGCGTCCGGCTGGACATTCTGGCCCGGACGCAACGTGTGGACACCGGAAGGCTGGGAATCCCCGTTTTTCTGAGCGTATGCGGCGCCGACGCCAGCGCCGTCATGCCCACGCGCAAACAGATGGGCAAAGGGTCTTCCGTGGAGCAGGCAGAAGCGTCAGCCCTTATGGAGCTTATGGAACGCTATGCCTTTTTCCACTTCTGGGAGCAGCGCCCCCACATGGTGCGCGCGACCTGGAGCGAGGCGGAAGCGGCCTTCGGCCCTGCCCTGCTTCCCGTGCGCGACATGCTGCACTCTGTCAACGACTCTCTTTCTTCCCACCAGGCGCGACAAATCCTGGATCTTGTTTCCTGGCATTTTTATCCCGCCACCCGTCTGCCGGACGGCCAGATTGTCTGGCTGCCGCTGGACTGGTTCAAACTGCTAGGCGAGTTCAACGGAACATCCGCAGGCAATACCACGGAAGAATCCGTTTTTCAGGGGCTCTGCGAACTTGTGGAGCGCCATGTCTGCTGCCGTGTGGACCGCGAGCGCCTCGCCACGCCGACCATTGACCCCGCCAGTTGTCATGGGGACGATACGCTGCGCCGCCTCCTGCACTCCTTTGAAAAGCAGGGGATACACCTGATCCTCAAAGATTTTTCGCTGGATATGCCTCTGCCCACAGTCGCCGCTCTGGCCTGGGATCCGGCAACCTTTCCCGCCACATCGGAAATCGTCTTCACTGCGGGCACAGCCGCATCACCCGCCAAGGCCGCCATCAGGGCCGTCACCGAGGTGGCCCAACTGGCGGGCGATTTTTGCACCAATGCCTGTTACGAGGCATCGGGTCTTTCCAAATTCACAGCCCTGGAACAGACCATGTGGCTGCGTCAGGGCCCCGGCACTGCCCTCCACCTCCTGCCCAGCGTGGAGAATAACGACATACGGGAAGAATTGCTGACGGCACTGCACAGGCTGTCCCCACAAACGCTGTATGTGGTGGAGACAACGCATCCGGACCTGGGCATCCCCGCGCACTACAGCATCGTCCCCGGCCTGGCATTTCGTGAGCGCGACCGCAATCAGAGCCTCGGGCTTTTTGTTGGCCGCAAGCTTCTGGAAGAAGCTGCGCCCGAAGACGTGCGCACAGGGCTGGCGACGCTTGCGCGCATCTATCCTGACGCCCATTTTTTGCCGTTTTTCCACGGCATGCTGGCCCTGCGTACCGGGGCATGGGCAAGCGCCCGCCCCCTTTTTGAAGAGGCTGTGCAGTGTCAGCCCGATTCCGATTCCAGGGCTTTGGCCTCCTTCTATCTCGGCCATGTTCTGACGCGCGAGGAACGCTGGGCCGAAGCCATCCCTCCGCTTCAAACGGCGACAGAACTGTGCCCTGCAATGAAGGAATACGGCAACCTTTTGGGGGTCGCCCATTTCAAACAGGGTGACTACGCCGGAGCGGCCCAAATATTTGAAAACGTTTTGCGCGTTGACAAAGGGTCTGCAACAGACCTGGCAAATCTGGGGCTCTGTGAAAAATTTCTGGGGAAAAACGAAGAGGCGCGCAGGCATCTGCGCGCGGCTCTGGAACTGGATCCGAGTCTGAACTTTGCCTCCGCACACCTTGCGGAGCTGGAAGGCCTTTCCGGGCGCAGCACATGAGAGCCGCCCAAAGAACGCCGCAAGCCGGGTTCACCCCTCCCTGCCGGGAAAATGCCCGGCAAGCTTGTTGCGTATCTGTCGGCAGCATCCCATCAGCGCATCGTATTCGTGGCGGAGCAGCTTCGTCCGCCCGAAAAAGCGCCGCCAGGGCAGGAAGAAATACTCCGGGTTGTCCCCGTGCAGATAATCGATGCGCAGCAGCATGTCGCGGAGGTTGTTCAAAAGAAGTTCCTGCTCCGCTGCCGTGACGGGGCGTCCCGTTGTGCGCTGCTGCCTGCCGGTTTCCTCGCGGGAAAGGACGCGAACGGCCCTGGCGCATTCGTATGTCATCAAAAGCACCGCCTGGGCCAGGTTCAGCGAACTGACGGCACTGTCTGTGGGGATGGACACCAGGCGGTGGCAGTGCGTTATTTCTTCATTGATCAGGCCCCGGTCTTCGGATCCGAAAACGAGGGAAACCCTGTTTCCTCCTGCCAGCGATGCTGCCACCAGTGACGCCGCCTGTTCCGGAGCAAGCGGCGACTGACGCCAGCCCCCTGTGCGGGCTGTGGTTCCGATTACCAGAACACTGTGCGCCAGAGCCTGCGGCAAGGTCTGGTACTCAGCCATTCTGTCCAGAAGCGCCTGTCCCTGGGGAGTTGCCAGAGGCGAGGCTTTTTCCGGATTCCGGTTTTCCGGCATGACAAGACAGAGTGAAGGGCAGCCCATATTGGCGCACGCCCGCGCCGCCATGCCGATATTTTCGGGAAAGCGCGTTCTGACCAGCACAACTTCCAGACCGTCCAGCAAGCTGCCCACTCAGCACATTCCCCACGAAAAGACCGAAAAAACAATCTGCGCGTCTCCGGCATCAGGCCGCGCCAACGGGATTTGCGGCCAGATATGCCTGGCGGCCAGAGCCAGCATCCCTCCCCCTGCTCCGCACTTGCACACTGTTCCCAGAAATCTTCCGACCATGGCGCCAAAAGCGGCATCCAGCGCCGCGTTAACCGGACGCCCCTTCAGCAGTTCCACCACAAAGCATCCCAGCCATGCGCCAGCCAGGGCGCCGATGAGCGCCCCCAGCCCAAAAAACAGGGGGGCCAGCAGAATTGCCCCCAGAACCGCCCCAACCATGCCCGCAAAAGTCCCGGCGGAACTGGAACCGTAGCGCCGGGCCTTGATGTACTGCAAACCCATTTCCAGGGCTTCGCCTGCCAGGGCAATGCTCACCATCATGACCCAGAACCAGACATCCATGGAAACTGCCCCCGGATGGGACGTTTTCCAGAGGGCGACCAGGCCCAGCAAAAACCAGTTGGCAGGCAGCCCGAAAATATTGAGCAGAAGCACAAAACAGAGAAAGGCAATAAAGGCGCCTGCCACCAGTGAAGCCAGAGGGAAAGGCAAAAAATCCATGAAAAACCCGGTCTTCAGTTCTTGTTGCGCATGTCCTGCAGGCGCACCGCCTTGCCTTCCGCCCGCGGCAGGCTGTTGCTTTCCACAAGTTCGACCTTGGGCGTGACCAGAATTTCATCACGCAGGCGCGCGGCGATGGTGCGCTGAAGATTTTGCAGAACGCGCATGTCTTCCACAAAGTACTCGTCGCGCACTTCCACCAGAACACGCATGCTGTCGCCCAGACCTTCATTCTCGAGACGGATAAGATAGTTCTGCCCCACTTCGGGAAAGGCCATGAGCACCTGCTCCACCTGCATGGGATAGATATTGACCCCCTTGATGATGAACATGTCGTCGGAACGCCCCAGAATACGGTCAATACGCCGGTGTTTGCGTCCGCACGGGCAGTCTCCGGGCAGGAATCTGGTAAGATCCCGTGTTCTGTAGCGCAAAATGGGCATCCCCTCCCGGCAGAGGCAGGTCATGACCAGTTCTCCCACCTCGCCGTCGGGCACGACTTCTCCGGTATCCGGATTGATGATTTCGGGAATGAAAGCGTCTTCCCAGATATGCATGCCTTCCTGTGCCAGACACTCAAAGCCCACTCCGGGACCGTTCATTTCTGACAATCCGTACGAGTTATATGCCTTCATGTCAAAAAGTTCCTCGATGCGGCGGCGGAATTCCTCGGTATAAGGCTCTGCGCCGACCAGCGCGATGCGCAGGGAAAGGTTGCGCGGGTCTTCGCCGCTGCTGCGCAAGTGCTCTCCCAGAATCAGGGCATAGGAAGGCAGGATATGCGCCACCGTTGTGCGAAAATCCTTGGCCAGCTTGATCTGCCTGCGGGAGTTGCCTGCACCAGCAGGGATGGTCAGGCAGCCCAGACGCTCCGCGCCGAAATGGATGCCCAGCCCTCCGGTAAACAGGCCGTAGCCGGACATGTTCTGAAAAACATCGTCCCGGCGCACCCCTACCATCGCCATGCAGCGGGCCATCAGATCGGCCCAGGAATGTATGTCGTTCTGCGTATGGCAGATCGCCACCGGCGATCCGGTCGTGCCGCTGGAGCAGTGCATGCGGACAATTTCCGACTGCGGAACGCAGAGCAGCCCGGTGGGATACTGGGAGCGCAGGTCGTTCTTTGTGGTAAAGGGTATGCGGCGCAGGTCGTCCAGACTACGGACAAAACCGGGGCCCAGACCGGCGGCGTCCAGACGCTGGCGATAAAAGGCGCACTTTCTGGTTTGCTCTACCGTGCTTTTCAGCCGGAGAGTCTGGATTTCCGCAATATGCTCCCTGCTCCAGGATTCTGCCAGATCAAAAACTTCCATAGGGTATTTCCTTGCAGCAATACGATTTCATATCTGTCCCGCCAGGGGAAAAGCCGCGCGCATTATGGGCAGCGCTCCGTTGCGGCACCCGCACGGGCATGTGCCCATCCCCACAGCAAACCAAAGCAGCCCGCCAGCATCATGTCGCCGTGCGGGGCCAGAAAATGGCCATGCCCCCGCAAAAGATTGCGCTTTGGCCCTGTTATGTAGGTCGGCACATACCCTCCTGCCTCTTCACAGTACGGGCCAAAAACCGTCCCATGCCCGCCGCTGGCCTGTACTTCTTCAGTCGGCAGCCAGTGTTTGCGGAACTGGTCAAGATCGTGCAGAAGCTGCTCAAGAGTGCGCATGCCCGTATGGTGTTCGTACAGTCCCCGCACATGCCCCCTGTACACAAGGGCCGCAATGGTGTGGCCGTTGCCAACGTTCACGACGGTAATGCCTTCCCGGAAGCTGCGCTCCATCACGGCCGCATCGCACAAGGCTCCCAGCAGCACGCTTGTGCCCGTATCCGCCACAGGGCCTCCGGTTTTTTCGTGCAGCGCGACCAGGCGCGTTAGCGATACGGGGGGAACAGCGTGAATCCACTTTGTCGGACAGGGAGAAGAAGCAAGCTCTTTCTGCCAGAAGCACATCCTCCCCTGCCTGTTGCCCTGTGCGTGGAAGCCGTGATCCTGGGCCGCGCCCAGCACCAGATGCGGCAAGGGCAAGCCGGACAGCCGCAGCAAATTTGCCCAGAAATCCGGCGCATAGTCCGACAGGCAGACCGGAACGCTTTTTTCCGGGCACTGCGAACAGACCGTGACGCCCATGCCCCGCACCACGTCTTCATTGTCATGGATGCCGCGCGTTGCCGCAGCGGTGGAAGCAACGGGCAGTCCTGCGGCCAGATGCTCCCTGACAGCCTGCGTAAAGCCTCCTCCCATATTGCCGCCGTACAGCCATACGGGGCGCTTCAACAGGGTGAGCTCACGGATGCGCTGTGCTGCCAGCCGCGCCGGAGAAGGCAGGACGAAACGTGGCCAGTTTTCGCACTCCAACCCCGGTCTGGCCAGGAGGGCGTCTTGGGTCCCGCTGCCGATATCCAGGCACAGCACAGGGCCGACATCGCGCAGAAATTTTTGTGTGATTTCGTCCATGGCATCGCCTCCACCTGGGCTTTTCGTCTACCCGCATTGCACGGCAAGCGCAAGTTTTGCGGGAGAGCAGAAAAAAATCTTGCCAAGCTGGAGCGGTTGGCTTAAGATTACAAATTGAGCCGAGGTGGTGGAACTGGTAGACACGCTATCTTGAGGGGGTAGTGAGGATTCTCGTGCGGGTTCGAGTCCCGCCCTCGGCACCATGAATATCCAACCAGTTCAATCAGTTATAACTGGCTAAAAATAAAACGCTTATTCTTCCATTTGTAACACAAACTTGTTACACAAG
>NZ_RQYH01000041.1 GCF_003860215.1 Desulfovibrio sp. OH1186_COT-070
ACGTGGACGTGGCCACGGAAATGACGCGCTTCGTGCGCAACCAGATCCTCACCCAGTCCGCTGTGGCCATGCTTTCCCAGGCCAACAGCCTGCCCCAGATGGCCATGCAGCTCATCGGCCGCTAGGCGCTGGCTGAGGACGTGCCCTGTGCACATCCCATATCCCCGGGGGTCCGCCCTCCGGGGATATTCCTTTTTCCCCGACTTTCTGCCCGCGGCTTGCGGCCATCCTGCACCTGTGGCATAGCTGGGCAATGGACAAGAACAACTTTCGCCCGGCCCAGGCGGCCAGAGTGCTGGCCGCCCTGCAAGCCCGGTATCCGCAGCCCCATACCCACCTGCACGCCGACACGGCCTGGCAACTGCTGGTGGCCACGGTTCTGGCCGCCCAGTGCACGGACGCGCGGGTCAATCTGGTCACTCCCCACCTGTTTCGTCGCTGGCCCGGCCCGGCCGATCTGGCCGAAGCCTCACAGGAAGATCTGGAAGAAGTCATCCGCTCCACGGGTTTTTTCCGCAGCAAGGCCAAAAACCTGCTCGGCGCGGCGCGGCGGGTGCGCGATGTGTATGGCGGCACGGTTCCCGCCAGCCTCGCGGAGCTTGTCACCCTGCCCGGAGTAGCGCGCAAGACCGCCAATGTGGTGCTTTTCGGCGCGTACGGCATCAACGAGGGCCTGGCTGTGGACACGCATGTGAAGCGCATCAGCTTCCGCCTGGGGCTGACCGATGCCCTTGACCCCGTGGCTGTGGAGCGCGACCTCATGGAGGTTTTTCCCAAAGACGAATGGGGCGATGTGAACCACCGCATGGTCTGGTTTGGCCGCGAGGTATGCATGGCGCGCAAGCCCCGCTGCGCCGCCTGCGAACTGGCGGATATCTGCCCCCGGCGGGAGCCGCCCATATAGGAGGCCGGGCAAAAAACACATCCGTTTCCTTAAGAAAGTCCGTTTTGTGCCGATGAAGTTTGCAGCGGCCTTGCGCCGTTGGCGCTCCACCGCGCCCGCAATGCCTATCAGGATGAAAAGCCATGTCGCAAAGCAGCCTGCTCAGAGCCAGCAACAACGAGCTGGAAATCATTGAGTTCATCATTGACGAGAAACAGGCCGACGGCACCACCTACAGCGGCCATTACGGCATCAATGTCGCCAAGGTTCTGGAAATCATCCGCATGCCCGTCATCACCAGCATGCCCAGCAACTGCGATCCCGCCGTGCTCGGCACCTTCAATCTGCGCGGCAGGGTTTTGCCCATCCTGAATCTGGCCACCTGGCTGGACAAGGAAATGGTCAGCGAGGAGCATGCCAAGGTCATTGTCACGGAATTCAGCGGCGTGCAGGCGGCTTTTCTGGTTTCTGCGGTCACCAGCATCCACCGCATGACATGGGACCGGATCGAACCCCCCAACCGTTATGTGCAGAGCTATTCGCGCGAAAGCATCACCGGTGTGCTGCGCATTCAGGATCGCGTTCTTTTTATTCTGGATATGGAAAAAATTCTGGCCAGCCTGGACAAATCCCTGGACATGTCCAAGGTCGAGGTGGACACAAGCCCGGTGGAAGGGGCAGGCCAGTTCCACCTGCTGGTAGCCGATGACTCCCGCTCCCTGCGCCACATCATCCGGACTTCTCTGGAAAAGGCAGGCTTTCGGGTCACGGCCGTGGCCAGTGGGCGCGAAGCATGGGAGTTTCTGCTGAACCTGCAGGCGGAGGCCCAGGCACAGGGCAAGGAAGTGACCGACATGCTGCACATGGTCATTTCGGACATTGAAATGCCCGAGATGGACGGTCACATGCTGACCACAAAAATCCGTGAAACTGCCGGAATCAGACAACTGCCGGTGATTCTCTTCTCTTCTCTCATCACCGATGCCCTGTTTTCCAGAGGAAAACAGGTGGGCGCCGACCGGCAGGTTTCCAAGCCGGATCTGCCCGGACTGAACAATATCATCCGCGAACTCATTGCGGAAAAGCTGCACAAATAGCGTCTTCCCCTGCTCCGGGCGGAGCATCTCCATCGCTGGCAACCTTTTTGCAACGCCTGCGGCATGGACGTTTTCGGTTTTGATCAGGCCGGCGTGCTCGCCCTGTGGCTCACCCTCATGCGGGTGAGCATTGTCATGTTCATGCTGCCCGTCTTTTCCACCAACAACATTCCCATGCAGGGCAAGGCTGCGGCCACGCTGGTTTTTTCCCTGGGCCTGTGGCCCCATGTGGCTGTGCACACGCCCATGCCCGCCCATCCTTTCGACATGGCGCTCATGGTGCTGGGCGAAGCGGTGATGGGTCTGGTGCTGGGCATGGCCGTCAATTTTCTGTTCATGGGCATTCAGGCAGGGGGAGAACTGCTGGGCTTCCAGATGGGCTTTACCATGATCAACTTTGCCGACCCCCTCACCGGCAACCAGACCGGGGCTGCGGCCTTTTTTCTCTGGATGGTCTCGCTGCTGACCTTTTTGAGTATGAACGGGCATCTGTACATGATAAAAGGCTTTGCGGCATCCTTTGATCTTGTCCCGCCGGGCGGACTGCTTGTGGGCGCCATCCTTCTTTCCCAGGTCCTGCATCTGGCCGCGCAGATGTTTGTTCTGGCCCTGCAGATCGCCGCTCCGGTGATGGTGGCCCTGTTCATGGTGGAGGTGACGCTGGGGCTCGTGGCCAGAACGTCGCCGCAGATCCACATCATGGAATTCGGCTTCCCGGTGAAAATCGGGGTGGGATTTTTCTTTGTGGGCCTTCTGCTGGTGATCATGGCCGAACATGTGCATACCTTCATTCAGGGCATCGAGGGCCTGTTCACCAACCTGTTGCGCAGCATGAGCCCGCTGTATCCCCAGGGCAACTGACCCTGGGGCATGCGCATCCCCACTGCGGCACTGCCCTGAAAGCTGGCCGCGGGCGTTGCGCAAAAAACTTTTCACGCCAGCGCGGTGAGGTCGTACGTTGCGCTCTCCACGATATCGCATTCCACCAGAGCGCCGGGGTACACTCCGGGCCCGCTGACATAGGTAACGCCGTCCACTTCCGGCGCCTGAAACCAGACCCGCCCCCGGTGCAGACCGGGCCACTCGGGGTGAGGAGCGTCCACCAGCACCTGTTGCCTGCCGCCCACCTGCTCCGAAAGCCAGTCGGCGCTGATATTCGCCTGAATTTCCATGAGAAGGTTCCTCCGGCGTTCCTTGACGTCATCGGGAATCTGGCCGGGCAGAAGCGCCGCAGGCGTTCCCTCTTCGGGCGCATAGGCAAAAACCCCCACATGCTGCAGGCGACTCTCCTCCACAAAACGGCAGAGGCTCTCGAACTGCGCTTCGCTTTCTCCGGGATAGCCCACAATAAAGGTAGTGCGCAGCACCGCATGGGGCAAAACCCCGCGCACCAGATCCAGAACCTTTCGGGGATCCCGGGCAAAGGGACGCCCCATACGGGAAAGCACATCGGGATGGGCGTGTTGCAGGGGAATGTCCAGATAGGGGAGCACAGGCGGGCCGAAGTCCCGCATGCAGCGCAAAAGCTCCGGGGTCACGCCCGTGGGGTACAGGTAGAGCAGGCGCAGCCAGTCCAGCCCCTTGAGGGCCGCAAGCCGTTCCAACAGCAGGGGCAAACCGTTCTTCAGGCCCATATCCAGCCCCCAGGATGTCAGATCCTGGGCCACCAGAGCCAGCTCGCGCACGCCCTGATCCAGCAGGGCTCCGGCCTCGGCCACCAGGTGCTCCGCAGGCAGCGAGGCAAGCTTGCCACGGATGGAAGGAATGGTGCAAAAGGCACACTTGTGGCGACAGCCTTCGCCCACCTTGAGCCATGCATAGGACGGGCCGGTGGACAGCAGGCGCGCGCCGTACCCCCCGCCCGGATCCGGGGGGGGGAGGCCCAACGCCCGCGCCAGCATCTGCGGCCAACGCGCAAGCGCATCCGTGGGCAGCCACAGATCCACTTCCGGCAGTTCTTCGGCCAGGGTGCGCGCGCCGTAACGCCCCACCAGGCATCCGCCCACGGCCAGCAGGGGTCTTTTCTTGCAGCGCCCGATACGCTCCACGGCATCCAGAACGCGCTGCACGGATTCCCGCACCGCAGGCTCGATGAATCCGCAGGTATTGATGAACACCAGCCGCGCGCGGCCCATATGCTCCACATGCTCCACGCCAATGCCCAAAGAGCCCAGCAGGCGCTCGCTGTCCACCCTGTTTTTGGGGCAGCCCAGGCTCAATGACCAGACTTTCAGTTTGGGAGGGCGCTGCGTTCCCATATTTTTTCCTCCTGTCGCCCTGCGCAGGCGCTTGTCTTTGCGTTTGCGCCGCAGGGCAGGCCGCCTCCGGCCCACAGACCCTACAGGTAGGGCGAAAATATCCAGCAGCCGGCGTTGCGCAACCTCACGGCCAGATTCTGGCGTGCAAGGTCAATGGACGTGACCTCCCTGCCCACACTGACGGCATGGTCCATATGCGCGGCCAGAATATCGTGAAAGGATGCGCCAAAGACTTCCATGTTCAGCTCAAAATTGAGGCGCAGGCTGCGTCCGTCAAGATTGGCGGAACCTATCTGGCTGTAGTGGCCGTCCACAGCCAGCAGTTTGCTGTGGGCAAAGGGCGCGGGCTGCAACCAGACGCGCACTCCCGCATCCAGCAGCACCGGCAGGATGCGGAACTGGGCCCAGTGCACATAGATGAGATTGTTTTTCTCCGGCAGGATCACGCGCACGTCCACCCCACGGTGGGCCGCCGATCGCAGGGCGGCCACCAGCGCGTGTGAAGGCAGAAAATACGGCGTCATGACGCGTATGCACTTCCGGGCGCTGTTGATGACGCCGCAGTAAATGTCCTCCAGCGTATTGCCGCCCGCCCCCGGCCCATCCATGATGACGCGGCAGCGGCTTGCGCCCTGCGGCAGCGCCGTGGCCGGAGGCAGGGGCGTATACTCGCCGGTGCAAAAGCCCCAATCCAGCAAAAAAGCGCGGCGCAACTGGTCCACAATCGGGCCGCGACACTGAAAATGCATGTCCTGTACGCGCAAGTCCCTGCCTGCGGACAGATTGTCGTCCGCAATGTTCATGCCCCCGGTAAAGCCCGTGCCGTCACAAACAAGAATCTTGCGGTGATTGCGCAGGTTGATGCCCACCTGGGGAGGGAAAAGGCGCAGGGGCAAAAATACGGCTGTCCGCACGCCGTGACGTTCCAGTTTCTTCCAGGGCTTGTGCCAGGAATAGAGCATGCCCACGCCGTCCACCAGAAGGCGTACGTCCGCACCGCGAGAGGCCGCGCGGGCCAGAGCTTGCGCAAAGGCTCCGGCGGCTCTCCCCGCATTGAAAATATAGGTGCTCAAAAAAACGTATTCTCTGGCTGCGTCAATGGCCTGAAGCATGGCCGGGTAGGCCTCGTCGCCGTTGCGCAGGGGACGCAGGTCATTGCCGCCGCACACATGCTGCCGACTGAGCACACGCCCGATATGCTCCGTGCAGAGAATGTTTTCGGGCAGCTTCTCCGGCGGAATACGCTCAAAAGGCGGGTGCGCGTACGGCGGTTCCAGCCTGGCCTGACGGCGCATGATCCTGCTGGCGCGGCTTTCCGCCCGGCTGATGCCGAAACAGGCGTAGAGCACGGCGCCCACCAGGGGAAGAAACAGCACTGTCACTGTCCAGCCGAGGGCTGAACGGGGATCATGCTTGGTCAGGAGGGCATGGCAGGCCGCAACCCACGAAAGGGCATACACCGCCAGCAGAACAAAAATTTCAGCAACAACAAGCATTTTCGCCTTGCATAATCCGCGAGAGACTATGAGGGAAAAAGCGCTCCAGACCGGGATCAGGGGAGCAGCGGCGCTGCTCCCCTGACGGGCCTACTCTCCGCCGCTCTGCCGGATGGCCAGAAGAGCCGTGTCGGTATTGCGCAGAACACGTTCGGTGATGGAGCCCAGCAGATAATCGGGCAAGCCGTTGCGGCCGTCGGTCAGCATGACGATCAGTTCGGCTTTTTCCTCATGGGCCACGCGGACAATGGTTTCGGCCACAGTGCCTTCTTCCACGCGGCAGCGGAAGGATATGCCCTGCTTTTCCAGTTCCTGACCAACAGACTTGAGCAGGGTTTCGCCCGTGGCCGCATGCTCTGCCCGGATCTGGGCATGGGCTTCTCCGCCCACGGTCAGGGGAACAACGTCAAAAACATGCAGCAGAACAACCGTGCTGCCGTCAGCAATCCTGGTCACATGGCGCAAAACCTCCCCGGCGCGCGCCAAACCTTTTTTTCCGCTGACAGGAAAAAGAATCGTCTCGTACATTCTGCCTCCAGTATTTGCGTTTTGTTCTGTCACGACATGAAGTTTCCGGACGTGCCGCGCTCCCTGAGGGTCCGGAGGATGTCGATCCGGTCGCGCTCCACAGCCGCCGCCAGTTCGGGCAAAAGGTCGCGCAACGCGCTCATGCTCTCCTCTTTGGCCGCGCGCTCCACACAATGGGCCAAGCGCGCCAGAACGCGAAAACCGTGGGCTCCGGCCTCCGCAGAAATACGGGCCGCGCCTTTCTGCACCGCAGGGCAGCTCTGGCTCCGGTAGCCCTGCTGCACATCTTCCATCGCGGCATCCAGCACTTCCACAAGCCGCGCATAGGCAAAGTCTTGCAGCGGAGCATCCTCCCGCGCGGCGGACACCGCCGGAGTTTCACCGCGCGTCTGCCCGCTCCTGCTCTCTTCCCCCGCAACACGGCCGCCAGAAGACGCTGTGTCCGGAACAGACGCAACGTGCGCAATAAAATCCACGATGGGCGCGTTGGCTCCGCGCGCTGCGGACAACGGCGCTACGGAATCCCTTTGCTCTCCGGCCTCTTTTGCGGGCACGGCACGCGGACTCTCGCCAGTATTTTCCATCACCCGGCGGATCTCCCTGCCCGGAGCCGTGCGCGGCATTTCGTCCCGCAACGAGGGGCGCTCCCGGACGGTCCCCGCAGCCGAAGGCTCCCGGTTCCGACTGACAACAGGCACAGGCTCGCCAACCCATTCTCCGTGTACCGCCGGGCTGGGGCTGACATAGCGGGAGTTTTCAGCAGAGGCAAAGGGCGCGCTCCCCCCGGTTCCCCGCTGCGGGGAAGGCGGCTTTTTTTCGGCAGAAGCAGAGGCCGGAACAGGCACAGGCTCACCCACCCATTCGTCATCCATGCTGTAGTTGGCCCAGGCTCCCCGGCCCGCCGGGGGAGCAGATATTTCGTTTTCCGGCATGGCCCGCCGGGCAGCAGAAGCGTTGAGCGGCTTCAGAACGGCTTCGCCGCTGCGGTCGGCAATGGTCGCCAGAGGTTCGGCGCCGGATGCCTCGAGACCGTCTTCTCCGGCAGGGGCAGGGCTGTCTTCCTCTTTTCCGGCGTCATTTCCGTCATCCTCACGGACAGCAGAAGCGCCCCACACAGGCCCACCCAGCCCTGCGGACGTAAAAAATTCCTCACTCTCCCCGGCCGGAGGAACAGAAAGCCCGGCATCTCCTTCCACAGCATCCTGCCCTGACACATCCTGCCCCAACACATCCTGCACTGGCGCATCCTGCACTGGCGCATCCTGTCCTGACGCATTCTGCTCTGGCGCAGAGGCATTTTCCGCAGCGTCAAAAACATTTTTGTCAGGGCTTCCCGTGCCGGGCAGGGGCAAAAACTCTTCCTTGCTGCCTTCGCCGTCTCGTGTGGCGGGCAAATCCCTTCCGGGAAGAAGCGAAAGATCCGGAATATCCGGAAGGCCCGGCCCGGAAGGTTCTCCCGCGGACGGCAGAGGCCCGAAAAGATCGGGCAAGGGGGAGTGTCCGTCCAAATCCGGCGGCGATCCGTCTTTTGGGGGCGCAAAATCGCGGGGGGCTTCCGCCGTGTCTTCCTCGGCCGCGGCACGCAACCCGTCCAGAACCTCGCGCACCGTGGAAACAAGCGCTTCTTCGTCCAGCGGTTCCAGCAGGGCATGCGTATACCCGCAGTCGGTGAGCGCGTCCCAGCGGCTGCTGTCGGCGGTGATGGCCAGAGCCCGGAATACGGGCAACCCTGCGGCCAGAGCCTCGGCCTGAAACCGCCCCAGGGCATCGGCATGGGCTGGCCCGTCATGGGGAGAGCGGACCACCAGCATGACCGCCGGAGCTTCCCGGTTGTATTGCAGGGCTTCGTGCACGCTTCTGGCTTCCACGCAGCGGCAGCCCAGAGGCTCGCAGCGGTTGATCAGAAAGCGGCGTTCCACGGCACTGTCCGCCACCACAGCAATGACCGGCTCTGTTCCGGGCTGCGAACGTTCCTCCAGCGGCACAAGGCGCAGACTGAAAGAAACGGAAACTCCCTGCGGGCCGCTTTCCAGAGCAAGGTAGCCGCCGTTGTCTCCCGCCAGTTCCCATGCCCGCGCAAGGGCTGTGACAGAACGCTTTTGGGGGGGGAGGCCATTGCCGGAATCGGAAACCGTGAACAGCAGATGCCCCGCATCCGCGCTTTCCGGCACACGCCGTACGGAAAGATGCACCACTCCCCGTCCTGTCGCCCGCACGGCGCTTTCCAGCAGCAGGCGGAGGCTTTCGCCGAGGGCCTGCCCCTGCCCCTCGTACATGTGCCCCATCAGCGGCGGCATATACCACGCAAGGCCGATGCCCGCATTTTCCGCCATGAGCGCCACGGCATCGTGGGCCTCGCGCACTGTCTGCTGCAGATTGAACACGCCGGAGCTTTTGTCCGGGCGGCTGCCCTCCAGCCCTTTGCCGGGATCTTCCACGGTTCTTGCCAGATTTTGGGCGGCATCAAGCATTTTTTCGGCATGCAGCCGCACTGCGGGGGGCAATGCGCACCGCTTCAGGGCCATGCCCTCATGCAAAAGGCTGTCCAGCGCAGGTCGCAGCAGATTCTCCCAGTACACGGCCTTTTCTTCCGGGTTCGGGGCTTCCCCGCTCCCGCTTCGGGAAGGCACATGCAGGCTCTGCGCTGCCGACGGCAAATGCCCTCCGGGCGGCAGAATCCGCAGATTGGGGTCGTCCAGAGGCTGATCAAGGGTGATGAGGTTGTCGTCCAGCCCCGCGCTGATCAGGGCCGCGTCCAGCTCTGCGGTCGACGCGGCGGCATCCCTGCGGGACATGTCGCCCGGCAGGCCTGTGCCTGCCACCAGCAGCGCGCCCAGCGCCGTGCCCCACAAGGGGGCCGAGGCCAGCAGATCCGCAGGCTGCCCGTGCGTCAGTCCCATAAAGCCCAGAAAGACGCAGAGAGGAGAAATGAGGCAGGCCAGCAGAAAGCGCCTGGCTCCCCCCAGGCCCATGACCGCCGCCCCCAGCGCGGTAGGCGCAAAAAGAAGCGTGCAGGCGGGCCAGAGCGCCAGATAGCGGATCAGCCAGCCGAATCCCGGCAGCAAGGGCAACAGGGCCAGCACCGCTCCCGGCAGGGAAAGCAGCACCAGCTGCGCGTCAAGCGCGCGCGAACGCCCCCTTGTTCCCATCAAATGGCGTCCCACATGGGGAAAAAGCATCAGGGCCATGCCGGGAAAAAGAACAGAAAACGCCTGCCCCGCGCTCATGCCTCCCCCTCCGTAGGGGGGCATGCCCGCAAGCGCATGGGCCAGGGCAACAGCCACATAAAAGGCTGTCCAGACGCGCCACTGCCCTTTCTCCGAAAGGCCGCGCAGCACACAGAGCACAATGACCACCCCCAGGGCCAGAATGGCGGCTTTGCCCACCAGACTGCTCCAGTTGGTGGCGGCATTGTGCGGCGTGCGCAACACGGGCGCAAACCAGACGCCGGGCAGGCCGTCCATGCGGATATAGCAGGTCAGGGGTTCGGGTCCGGGTTCGGGCAGAAGCAGGATATTTCGGGGACCGGGAACACTTTCCCGCCAATCCCCAACGCGGGTTTCCGGATTCGGGCGCGGCTCGTACAAGACGGGGTCGGCAGGAACGTCCGGCCCCATATCCAGCAGCAGAGTGCCGCCCTTCTCCCCCGGTGCCAGGGGAGCCAGCGTGAAGCGCAGCCACAGCGTGCCCGTACCGCGCGGCAAATCTCCGGACCAGTGCTGAAAGGCTCTTGCATTGACGGAAGACGCCACTTCATCCACGTCCATGCTGCCTGTTTCGTCAATAAAATAATCCAGATGGGGCAAAAGGGATTCGCTGGCAGAACGCAGTTGCGGCGAAACCATGCCTCCCGCAGCTGCCTGCGGCCAGACCACGCACACAAGCAGAAGATACGCAAGCAAAATGCCCCGCCAGGGGAACCGCACCCGCCTCAACAAACCGGACATGCAAAACACTCCGTCATTCCTTTTCGCCTGTGGTTTTGGCTTGTCCTCCGCGCCCCTGCTACGGCAACTGGCGCAGCATGTCCGCAACGGATTTTCCGTCAGGGGTGCGGGCCGCAGGGTTGACCGCCAGCAGGCGCTGCCATGCTTTCATGGCGTCATCCCTGCGCTGGAGATCGTAGTACAGCACCACGCCTTCGTTGAACAGGGCATTTTCATGACGCGGACTGACGCTGGATGCCCTGCGGAACTGGGCAACAGCCTTCTCGAATTCGCCCAGTTCACGGAACATGATGCCCATGTCCGTGATCACGTCCGCATTGTCGGGGGCCAGGGCCAGAGAGCGCTGATAGGCCGTGACCGCCCTTCCGGGCTGGTTGGTGTCAAAATAGAGATTGCCCAGTTCCGTCCAGTTGCGCGCGTCCGAAGGATTGTCCAGAACCGCTTTTTCCAGGGCCGCGATGCGGGCGGCCTGCTCGGGCGATATGGCCGACGCCGCAGGAGCGGGCGGAGCGGAAGACGCCGCCTGCCCGGCAGAAGGCGCCTGACCAGCAGGCGTCTGCGCTGGCGGCACCAGGTCCGGAGACATTGGGGCGGACGAAACAGCGCCCCTGTCCGCGTCCCGGACAAAAAAGGCCGGGGCAAGGCTGCCCAGATACATCCCCAGCATCAGGGCCAAAAGCAAACCCACCACAAATGTGCCCCGGCTCACGCTCTTGCCGTGCGCAGGGACGCTGCGGGCGGAACATGCAACGGCAACAACGCCTTCTTCCAACGGCAGGCCGCTCTCGTTTTCCGGAGCCGCCTCCTGTTGCGCGGCAGGGGGCACGGGCTGCGCGGAAGATTTTTTTCTTTTCTGACGGGCCATAGCTCCTCATGGCGCGCGACACGCGCTGATTTGTTGTGCAGACTACCTTCGGGCAAAAAAAGAGGCAAGCCCGCGCCGCTCAGCGGCGTTCCCGCGAGGAGCCGGAGGGCTTTTTGGCTTTCTTTTCTCCCTCTTTTCCGGAAGGCGCGGCTTCCTTGGGCGGATCTGCGGGCACTGCTGGCGCGGGCGGCGGAATTTTTTCCAGTTCCTGACGAATACTGGCTTTCAATTCCTCGCTGCCCGTAGGATCTGCAAGGCCCACCGCGAGGTGCTCTCTTCCCTTCGCCGGGTCCTGGAGAAAATAGGCGTAAAGCACCCCCAGGCTGTACCGGACGGAAGCTTCGTCCTTGCGCTTCAGAACGCCTTCCAGAACTTCCGCAGCCTCCTTGTGGCGCTCCTGATTGTGCAGGATCACGCCCAGCAGATAGAGCGGAGCGGGATTGGCGCTGTCCAGAGCCACTGCGCGCTGGGCAAAGGTTTCGGCTGCCTGCCAGTTCTGTGCGGCCACAAGATGCTCCACAAGGTGGACAAGGGCATCCACGTCCTGCGGGTTGGCCGCCACCTTGCGCATGAGCGCGCCGATGGACTGGGCGTCCGCTCCGGCGGCATCGGACATCACGGGGCGCGGCTCCACCGCCACGGAAAGGTGCGGATTTTCAAAACGCTCCTTGAGCGAAGCGGCCAGCATGACCGCCAGCCCCAAGCCCAGAACAACAATGACGGCGCGGGCAGGAAAAAGGCGCGAAGGAGTTTCAGTCATGGTCAAGCATCTCCATCCGGGACAGGCGTGCGGCCAGAGTGCGCTGACGCGCCGCCAGAAAGGCCAGATATGCGCCGATGCCGATCCACACGCCGGCATTGGCCAGAAGAACCCAGGTCTGGGCGTCCATCATTTTCCTCCTGCGGCATGCGCCGTATTATTCCCGTCCGGGGCCAGCAGCGCGGTTTTCGGCCAGAGTCTCCAGCCGCGCCTCCAGGTCAAGCTGGCGCTTGCGCAGCCAGACCAGAGCAGCCCAAAGCAGCCCGAAAACGCCCACGCAGGCCAGGGCCACAAGGCGCATCTCCGGCTCCAGACCGCTCTCTCTGCCGGAAAAAACAGAGGGGTGGATGGAACGCCAGAGCCGGGCCGACAAAAAAACCAGGGGCACGTCCAGAAAGGCCGCCACGCCCACCACCGCGCAGACCGTATTGCGCCGCGCCGGAGGCAGGTCAAGCCCGCGCAGCACCAGATATCCGGCATAGACGAACCACATGATCAGGGTGGTCGTCAGGCGGGGATCCCATGTCCACCAGACGCCCCACGACCTGCGCGCCCACAGCATGCCCGTGATCAGGGCAAGGCCGCTCAGCAGAACACCCACTTCGGCGGCGGCCGCGGCCAGCCTGTCCGCGCCGGGGCGGCGCTTCCAGAGCCAGAGCGCGGACCCCAGAAAGACCACAAAAAAACTTGTCATCCCCCACCACGCCAGCGGCAGGTGGACATAAAAAATCTTCTGCACCAAACCGAGGGTGGCCTCCACCGGGGCGTACACATAAATCAGCCACTGACAGGCGGCAAAGCCCAGGCCGCCCGCCACAGCCAACAGGAGCGGCGCTGCCGACAATCCTCTGTTCATTCATCCCCCGCATAGATATGCCCGAAAAGGAGCAGACCCGCGCCCAGAAAAACCGCGTCAAAGGCGGCTGCCACGCCAAGCCACGCTCCGGCTCCGTCGGGACTGGGCGCGCCCAGAACCTGCGCTCCCACGCTGATGCCCGCCAACAGAAGCGGCGTCAGCAAAGGAAAAAGCACGATGCTCAACAGTGATTCCCGTGTTGCCTGCCCTTGGGCCAGCGCGCCCAGCAAGGACCCCAAAGCGCACATGCCCAGATCGACAAGCAGCAGGGCCAACAGGCCGTCGGACACCGAACCCCGCATATCCTGCCCCAAAAAAACCATGGCGGCGGGAAAAAACACGATCTGCGCCAGCCCCAGCAGCACCATCCCGGCGCAGCCCTTGCCCAGCCACACCGCCTGCACCGGAGCGGGGCAGAGCAAAAGGCCGAGGCGGGCGCTGCTGGCTTCTTCCAGCGCATAGAGCTGGTTGAAAATCAGCACCTGGCAGAACACGGAACCGAGCCAGAATACGGCGGCGACCCCCTGCGGGGCCATGCGCTCGCCCGTTCCCTGCGACAGGCTGAAGACAAAAATGAGCAAAAGCCCCAGCAAAAGGGCCTGCACCAAACCGCTGCCGCGCGCCAGAACCAGCCTCAGATCCTTGCGGGCCAGGGCCAGGGTCAGGCGCAGCATACTGTCGCCCCCGGCGTGTCCCCCGCAGGGAGGACAGTGCCGACTTCGCAAACTTCCGTTGCGCCATCCCGAAAATCGCCGGGCGGGCCGTCATACGCCAGACCACGGTCTTTCAGCACCAGCAGGCGGTCTGCCAGCGCCGCGTCCTCACCCAGATCGTGGCTGATGAGCACCACGCAGGCCCCGCGTTGTCTGGCCTGCGCAATCTCCTGCCGGAGCAGAATGCGGGACGGAATGTCCAGCCCTGCGCCGGGCTCATCCAGCAGCAGAACCTCCGGCTCCTGCAGGAGAACCCGCGCGAGACTGAGGCGCTGGGCCATGCCGCGCGAGAAAACTCCCGCCCGCTCGTGGGCATGCGCTTCGAGCCGCACACGGGCCAGCCCCTCCATGAGCCGGGCGGAAGAAAGGCCAAGGCCGTGGGCATCGCACCAGAAGGCCAGATTTTCCAGCGCCGTCAGGCCGGGATAGAGAAACGTGGCGTGGCCCAGATACCCCACCGCCCCCCCGGGGGGCGTGACCGTACCGGCCGTGGGTCGCGAAAGCCCGGCCATGATGCGCAAGAGGGTGCTCTTGCCAGCGCCGTTGCCGCCCGCCAGCAGGGAAACACTGCCCTTGCCAAAGACACAGCTCACATTTTTGAAAACAAGCTTTGCGCCGTATATTTTGGCCACACGCACAAGTTCCAGAGCACTACCCTCCCCGGCGCGCTGCTGCCACGCGGGCCGCGGCCGGATTTTGCCGGGGGAGAGTCCCGGACGCGCGGGAAATCATGCTTCTGTGGAGCCGCCGACTCCGGCACGGCGGCGCAAACCCATCAGCGGCACAAGGCACATGATGGTTCCGCCAATCCACAGCCAGTTGACCAAAGGCTCCACGCTGACCTTGACCACCACGCGCCTTTTCTCGTCCATACCCAGCAGGGAGGCGTAAACCTCATTGCCCAGACCGGGAATCACGTCCACCTCGGAAAACTGCATGGACCCGAATTTGTCGTACAACCGGCGCTCGGGCACAACGATCCCGAGATTTTTGCCGTTTCTGGCGATCTGCAAACGGGCGGCAATATAATCGTAGCCGGGACGCCGTCCTTCTTCCAGTTCAAGGAGGGTTGCCGTGTATTCACCCACAGAGTCCGAATCGCCCTGAAGCAGGCTCATTTCGTTGTCACGGGTGTACGGCCCGGAAAAGGCAATCCCCAGCGCCATGAGCGCCAGCCCGATGTGTGCGCCCAGAGCGCCCAGCGTTGCGGGCTGCCCGCGCACAGCCCTGTCGGCAAGGAGAAAAAGTGCGCTCAGCAGAATACCCACAGCCGATGCAGCCCCCGCCAGCGCCAGCGGCTTCTGGTATCCCAGGCCCCAGATGACGCCCGCCGCAAGCCCGGCACCGCTCAGCGCAGCCAGCAATCTCTTTTTGCCGCGCACCCCTCCTCCCCAGCCCAGCCAGGGACAGACCACCATCATGGACGTGAGCAGCACGCCCAGCGGCAGGCACACCCTGTTGTAAAAACGGGCGTCCAGACCGCGGGGCGCATCGGCCCACAGCGCGCTGAGCACCGGCCACATGGTGGCCGTCAGGATGATGGCGGCCAGAGCCAGCAGGGTCCAGGCCACGATAGTCAGAAAACCCTCGCGGCTGTCCAGCCCGTCCAGCGGCTGGCCCTGCCGGGGCGCGGTCAGGGGAACCCAGAGGCTTGTGAACAGGCCGGTCAGGATAAATACCGTCAAGGGCGTACCCACATTGCTGTCGCCAAAGGCGTGGACGGAATCAATGACCCCGCTGCGGACAAGGTAGGTGGCGAAAAAAGCCGACACCGTGACCAGCGCCATGATCGCCACATTGACCCGCCCCAGCTTCCGGCGACGATCCTCCACAATCAGGGTGTGCAGGGCTGCCGTGGCCACAAGCCAGGGGATCAGCGAGGCGTTTTCCACCGGATCCCAAGCCCAGTAGCCGCCCCAGCCCAGCTCCATGTAGGCCCACCACGCGCCCAGCACAATGCCCGCCGTAAGAAAAAGCCAGGCCAGCAGGATGAAGGGACGCGAAAGGCGGAACCACGCATCCTCCTGCCCGGCCCGCCCTGAAAGCGTCTGGGCCAGAGCCAGACAGGAGGGCACGGCAAAACCGCCGTAGCCGATGAACAACAGGGGTGGATGAAAAATCATGCCGGGATTTTGCAGCAGGGGGTTCAGGCCGTTGCCGTCCGGAGGAGCGGGCGTCTGCAAAAGAAAGGGATTGCTCCAACTGGTGAGGATCAGGGCGAAAAATGCCATGACAGAATAGAAAAAGCCCCAATACCAGAGGCGTGTGGGCGCGCTCAATTTTTTGTGCGCGCGGGTACAGGCAAAAATGCTGCCGCTCAGGGCCACGGTCAGCGCCCAGAAAAGCATGGATCCCGGCTGCCCGGCCCAAAAAGCCGTGAGCCGGTAAAATACGGGCAGAATGCGATCCGTGTAGCTGGCCACATACTGCACGCTGAAATCATGCCAGTACAGGGCGTGCAGCAACAGGGCCGAAGCCAGAAGCAGGGAAGCGCTGACGATCAGGTGCGCCCGCTCCACAAGATGCAGGGCGTCGTCACGGTTTTGCCACAGTTGCACAAGAGCCAGCGCCCCGCCGCCTGCCGCGGCAAGCAGCGCCAGAAGCTGGAGGGAATATGCGAAAACGTACATGCAGATCCTTGACTTCCCGCAGCGCGGCGCGCTCCCTGCCGGGCGCTCCGCCTAGCCCTGACGGTTTTCTTTTTGGTACTTGGAGGGGCACTTGGTCATCAGCGTTTTGGCCCGGAAGCGACCCTCCGGCCCCATGCCGCCTTCCACAATGACTTCCGCGCCGATCTTGAAGGTGTCGGGCACAACACCGCTGTAGGTGACGTCAAGAACCTGGGCGGCATTGTCCTTGTCTTCCAGGCGAAAGTCCACGCCCGTGCCGGAGGCGTGCTTCTCCATCCCCGTGCCGGACACTGTGCCGAACAGGCGAACGGCAACGAGTTTTTCGGGGGAGGCAGCCCTGGCTTCGGACACATTCAGAAAATACATGCTGTTTTCGGAAAATCCGGAATAGGCGAGATAGCCCACTCCCCCCAGAAAGAGCAGCAGGGCCACAACATACATGCCGGTATTTTTTGCGCGGGGCATATTTTCTCCTGAAGCGGCGCGATCAGCGCCCATATGCCGTGCAAGACGCATGGCAATCCAAGTAGCCAACGATACGCCACTTTCCTTCCCCTGACAAGGCGGGAAATCTTCCTGCCTTGTTCAAAAACCTTCGCGCCCGCGGTCTTCCGTGCCCGGCTGCCCGCCTTCTGCCCCGGTCAACCGGCGGCGGCGCAGGCGGGCCAGAGCGCGCAAATCATCCACATTGTCGCTTTCGTCCACAATTTCCCGCCCAAGAATTTCTTCCAGAACGTCCTCCAGCGAAACCACTCCCGCCAGCCCTCCGTATTCGTCCAGCACCACAAAAAGATGGACCTTGGCCTTGAGCAGTTCGCGCAACAGGATATCAAGAGTCTGGTTTTCAAGGATAAAATATGCAGGACGCATGATCTGACCCAGGGTCTGGCCCTGCCTGCCTTCCTGCAGGCAGAGCCCGAGGGTGCGGCGCTGCACAAAGCCCACAATGTCCTCATTGTTTTCCCCATAGACGGGTATCCGGCTGAAATGCCAGGTGCGCTGATCCTGGTATGCCTCCTCCACGGTGAGATTTTCGGAAAGGGAAAAAACCACCGTGCGCGGCGTCATGATTTCGCGCACGCGTTTCTGGTCCAGCGACAGCACATTGCGGATGAAGGATTCCTCATACGGCTGGATGCGTCCGGCCTGACGGGAAAGGCTGGCCACGGCGCGGATGTCGTCCTCGGAAACTTCGGGCCCCGGAGAAGAAGAAGCCACCAGCCGCGTCAGCAGGCTGGTGAACCAGAGCAGGGGGGCCAGCAGCCGGACCATCACGGCCAGCGGCCTGGCCAGAAAAGGGGCCAGGCCGGAAGCATGGGCCACGCCTATGGTCTTGGGCAGAATTTCGCCAAAAGCCAGAATCAGAATGGTAAAAACAAGGGCAAACAGGGGCATGTGCTCACTGCCGACGGTCGCCATGAAGGCCGCACCGGCAATGGTGGCGCCGGCGGTGTTGGCCACGGTGTTCAGCGCGAGGATGGCCGCAATGGGCTTGTCCACCTCTGTGCGCAGCTTGTACAAAAGTTCGCCCGCCACGCCGCCGGAACGGCGCAGGCGCTCGATGGCCGACCACGGCAGGGAATAGAGGGCAGCTTCGGTCAGCGAACAGAAAAAGGACACAAGAACGGCAAAGCCGATGGACAGGACAAGTATGAGCATGAAAACCCGCCCGCAAACGGCCGCCCCGGCAAGATGCCCGAAAGCCGCCCGCCATGTTTTGCGCGGCCGGTTTGTGCCGCGAGGTTGCCTGCCGTCTGTCGTGCCGGGCGTGGAGAATAAGGGGCCGCAACGCGTGTGTACATGCCCGGCAGCGCGGCAGGTGGCTTACATGTAGCGTGAAGCCTGTGGCAATGGCAACAATGGCGGGAGCGCTCGCCATTGCGCCGCTGCCTGCACTCCCCCAAAACATTTTGGCAAAATCTGCTTGACAACCCAGCCATGCAGAGATAGAAAGACTATCTCAACGGTGGCAATACGTCACACAGTGGCGCGGGGTGGAGCAGCTCGGTAGCTCGTCGGGCTCATAACCCGAAGGTCGTAGGTTCAAATCCTGCCCCCGCAACCAGAAAAATCAAAACCACCCGCATAGCGGGTGGTTTTCTCAAGCCCTATAAGGGCATATTACCGGCCAGCGCCTAAATGACGCTGGCTTTCACTTCGTTCAAGCCCAGTGCCTTTGACGCCTTGGCTACCCCTTG
>NZ_RQYH01000042.1 GCF_003860215.1 Desulfovibrio sp. OH1186_COT-070
GCCCCATATGGGCATCGGTGGTATCACCCCGGCCATGAAACTGAAACGGGCGGCATAGGCTCTACTTTTGAGCACTACCACAAATGGGGAGATTACACTTGTAGGTGCGCCAGGTGAAAGTTTCTTAACGGACAAGGTGGATGCGTTTACAAACTCCAGTGTCCAGAAGGTAGCAAAATGGAGTGGTTGGCCTGGAGCACGAGAAGGCAAAGACTCCACAAAAAGTGCCATTGCGTGGTTGGAGCGAAACTATCCAGTCAACTATGACTTTGGTACATCTTCATCTACTGGCAACGCTGTAAAAAACATGACTCTTAAAAACCATCACCTTAAGAGTCTTGGTCATTCTCCAGATATTATCGGACTACTGTTTTCGATTTTGGATCAATTCAACAACACAGCGAGTTTCATTGATAAAGGACACATCGTTGTCGTCAAAGGTGGGTCGAACGATCAGTTTGAATTACAAGGTTCCACGCTAGTAGCAAAAATTTTTGCGGGTTTTTGTAATTGGTTTATGCACTTAATGTCTGATGTTGCTGGGTCTTCTGGTGCTGCCGGAAGAGGTAGTGGCATTCCGATACCTTTCTACAATTTGCTCACCTTCTTAAATGTTGGTGCTTTTGGCCAAGACAATCACTCTTTGGCAACCATTTTCACTAAAGTGTTTGAGGAAGGCTACGATGCACGCCATGGAGCGGCAACTGCCATTCCTCCTTTGGTTACAGAACTGCTTATTCGTGTTTTATACACAGTCAAAAGACGTTACTACCACAAGTTTGAGTGGAAAGACTGCGTGCCATCCGCTTCAGTTCCAGAATTAAGAAGGATGTTGTTTGTTGGCTATGGAATCCTATGCACTGGCGATGCAATAGACGCTTTCGTAAAATCTGGTGGTGAACTTATCTTATTCTTGAAGAATACCAACCTGACAGCTTGGGTCAGGTTTGGAACTCTTGCCTATAAAGAGCTCATTGCTTTAGTGAAGCAAGGCCACATAGATGTAGAAAAAATAGATAGATATATTGAGGGTGAATATCGAGACATCTTGAGAAATCTTCAATAACTCTCTGCGTTTTCCATAAAAGGCAGATTCGTTCTGTTGCCACTTTACTGGAGTAAACATGTCAGCACTGACCAAGGCCGATATCGTCGAACATCTTTACGAACAGACAAACAAGACTCGTGACGATGTAATCCCCCCAAAAATGGCAGCATTTGAGAGTAGAATTTCCCATGCTCATGGAGCGGGAGATTTTACATGAAAAAGTCACGGCTTACAGACAGCCGGATTCTGGCAATTTTGAAGCAGGCCGCAAACGGTATGCCGGTAACGGAACTTTGCTGCCAACACGGGATGAGCAGTGCGGTTTTCTACAAGCGGCGAGCAAAATACAGCATGGACGCCTCACTGATGGCCTGGATGAAGGAGCTGGAGCGGGAAAACGCCCGCCTGAAAAAGATGTACGCAGATGCGCACCTTGCTGGCAAGAGCGCCCTCAAAACCCCGGCAAGGCCGGGGTTTTTGAGGCAACAGAAAAATCAGAACGGCATGTCGTCCATGCTGGAGGCCTCTGACGGAAAGGCCGGCCCCATATTGTCTTCCTGCGTGCGCTGGCGCTGCGGCGCACCACCCTGCCGTGTCCCGCCGCCCGGCGCGCCGTATTCGTCATCCCGGTCACGACCCGCATCACGCGCGCCCTCGCCCTTGCGGTCCAGAAACTGCACACGCTGGGCCTTGATTTCTGTCGTATACCTGTCCTGCCCTTGCTGGTCCTGCCATTTGCGCGTTTGCAGGCTGCCTTCAATATAGACCAGACTGCCCTTGCCCAAAAAATTGGCGCAATTTTCCGCCTGGCGCTGAAATACGGAAACCCGGTGCCACTCGGTGCGATCCACCTTGTTGCCCTCGCGGTCGGTGTAGGATTCGTCGGTCGCCACATTGAGGGTGGCCACCGGCGCGCCGCTCTGGGTATAGCGCAGTTCCGGGTCGCGCCCCAGCCTGCCGATGATCATGACTTTGTTCAGCATGGTCTCTCCTCCGCCGGAGCCAGCGGCTCCGCAAAGTTTTCCTGCCGCACGGGGGCAGGCATACTGCCTTTGCCGGTTCAGGCGACAAAAGCCTTTTCCATATCGTCCAGCACATCTTCCAACTGGTCGCTGAGGCGGTTGGCCTTTCCGGGATCCCAGTCGGCCAGGGCCGCCTCCAGTTCCGCCTTGAGGCGGGCCGCCTTGTGGATGCCCGGCCCCAGCGCGGCGCGGCGGGCCTCGGACCAGGGCAGAAATTTCAGGCCGTCGTCCAGCGCGCGCACCATTTCCAGCACGCCGCGCCGCTCATGCAAGACGGGAACGCTGAACGCCAGTTCCGTGAGGCGGGGCCAGCATTCCTCCAGCAAGTCCTCATTCCAGGTAACGGCGCTCACGCGTATTTGCAGTGCCCGGCCCATGCATGCTCCCTTTCCGCGCGCTTTTTTGCGCGGGAAAAACCTGTTATCCCGTTTCGGGCCACTCCATGTGCACCCGCATGATGACATCCTGAATCATGGGAAGCTGGTCCTGCGGGCAGACCCCGATGAGGGGCGCGCCCGTGTCCATGTTTTCGTTGTACTTGAAATAGACAGCGTAGATCACGCCGGAAGGGCCGGAGTAGTTCAGGGGCACCTCGCGCTTCATGCGGGACATGATCAGCAACTCCATGCCCTCGCGCATGTGCACGGACTGCGGCCCGCCAGCCCGGATTTTTTTGTCCACGTCAGGGGTGAAGTAGTATTTGGCCCGCTCCGGCGCGCGAAAGAGATGCAATGCCTTTTGCAGAATGATGTGCTCCACTTCGCTGCGGGTAAGCATGTGGCGCAACACGGCCAAGGGAGTGCCCGCCTCCACAAAGCGGCCTTCCAAATCGGAGTGGATCAGGCTTATCTCGCCTTTTTCCGGCGACGTGATGGGTTTGGGATTGCGCTCGCGCTCCAGCGTGGCCACCAGCGTGCCGGGTTTTTCCTTCCACTGGCCCTGCGGGCCGTGAGCCATATCGCCCTGTTTGACATCGGCAAAAGTCACGCGGCCCGTGTGGGGCGCGCTGATGACGATTTCGCGGTAGGGCGAGTTCTTGATTTCATCCAGCAGTGCGGAAATATCCATGTGCATGTCCGTGGCTCCACCGGGGCGGAGGCTGGTTTGCGTCCGGACTGTCCCGGACGGTCTTGCTGCCGTGGCGGCCTGCCGCCTGTCCCGGTCAGCGATAATAGAGGTTTCTGCCGCCGATGGTCAGCAGAGCCTGCTTGAGGTTGGCGCGCACCTGCCTGCGATCCCAGATTCCCTGAATGTGCCCCCGCGAAAGCGCCCTGTAGGAGCGGTGGTACTTGGGGGGAACGTCCATGCCGGTGGTCTCCTTGATGACGCCGGGGCCGGCAAAGCCGATATTGGAGGAACGCACGGCAAACTGGTAGGGCGAGCAGCCAAGAAAGCTGGCCAGCGGCCCGGCAAAGGAATTGGTGTCATAGAGCACCATATACAGACCGCCGGCCTCAATGTAGCGGCGCACGGCCACGGTGCACCGCGGCATCTGGATGACGCCGTGGGTGCCCTCCTGAATGCGGATGCCCGCCGTGCCGTGCACATAGGCCAGGAAGGGATAGCGTTTCTTGGCCGCGCGCTGGGCGGCTTCCACAAACTTGCAGCCTTCGGCCGCGCCAACGGAACCGCCGCGGAAAGTGCCCATGAGCATGGCCACCACCATCTTGATATTGTCGATGCGCGCCTCAAAGGTCATGCAGCCGCTCTTGGCCCCGTTTTTTTGCTGGGCATCGGCAATGCGTTCGTCAAAGCCGGGAAATTCCAGCGGATTGCCCGCTTCGATTTCGCTGTTGAACTCAAAGACAGATCCGGCGTCAAAGACGTTTTTCACATACCATTCCGGCTCCATGGGAAAATGGTAGCCGCAATGGCTGCACACGCCCGCAAACTCGGCAAAGAGATCCGGCCCCCAGAGATCCAGGCAGCCGTAGGCAGCGGCATTGGGGCAGGTCAGGGTGCGGTCGATCTTGTAGCGGGGGGAAAGATAGTTCCAGCGGCTGCGCCGACCATCGTCAGACCAGGTGGAAAGGGCCGTAAGTTCCCTGGCCCTTGTGTCGGCCCTGGCGTTGGGCAGCCTGTTGGTGAGCTTGCGCCACGGCATGAGAAGACGGTTTTTGAGCACTTCCAGCTCGTTGTCCACTTCTTCCATGAAGGTCCGGATGTGCCGCTGGTGCTTGCGGTAAAAATCGTACTTGAAGCTGACCCAGGGCTTGCTGACCCAGTCCCAGGAGGCAGCGGCCAGCTTGGTCAGCAGGGGGCGGCGGTCATGGGCCGCCTGGCGTGAAAGCCGCAGAAACTTCTGCTGGCGGCGTTCGCGCAGCCTGTCCTTGGCCTGGGACGACAGGCCCCAACGGGTATGCATTTCTTCCAGATCGGCGTCGGGGTTGCGCACGCGGGCCAGAGCCAGCCCCTTGAGAACCGGCATCCTGCGGGTGGAGATGACCACTTCGTCCGTGGCCCGCAGCACTTCCTGCCGCAGACTGCGGAAAAAGTCGAAATGCCAGGGGCGCGCGCCCAGCGGCGGCTCCTGCACCACACGGTCGACATAGCCAAAGCGCAGATTGTCCTGGGCCGTGATCCTGAGATTGCGGGCGCAGCTTTCGATAAGCTCCGGCGTGGCGCGCTGCCCGGCCTTGAGCCGCCCTTCAATGGCCGCCGCGCCCTCGGGCGAAATGACGGAATAATATCCGTGGGAGAACATGAGCCTTTTGTCCGCAAGGCCGATGGCCTCGGCCCCGCCGGAGCCGCCCTCGGAAATCACGGCGATGATCGGCACCCGCAAACCCGCCATGCTGTAAATGTTGCGGGCGATCTGCTGGGCCGCTCCGGGATTGTCCTCGATGGGATAGGACCCGGGCGTGAAAATGTATGTGTGGATGGGAATGCCTTCTGTTTCGGCCACGCGCATGTACTGCTGGGCCTTGGCATTGCCCCAGGGCTTTACCGATCCCCCGTTGCGGAATTCCGCCCCGTGGCCTTTTTCCTGCCCGATGACCATCACCGACTGGGTATAGACCTTCTTGCCCCTGCGGCGGGTGATAACCGCGCGGGCAATGAGCATGCTGGGGTCAAGGCTGTGCTCGTCCTGCCCGCCCACTTCGGTGAAATTGTCGTACACGTTTTCCAGAATATCGCGCAGGCAGATGCGCTGGGGGTGACGCACAATGCGCACCCTGTCCATGGGCGTGATGCTCGCCTCAAGGCGGCGTTCCACATAGCCGAAAAGGTCTTCCACCGTTGCCAGATCCGCATAGGGATCTTCCAGGGCTCCCGCGCGGGCGCGCTCGGTGAAGGCCGCAAGCTTCTCGCCCAGCAAGTCGGCATTGTCCTTGTGCTTTCCGGCAAAGATATCAACGAGATAACTGAGTCTGTCGTGCAGATTCTGGATACGTTTTTCGATATTGTTGTCCATGGCTCGCTTGCGCTGTGGCGCGGCTTGATGGGCGTTTCACGGGCAGCCCGTTTTCAGAAACGCAGGATCCGTTCGGTCTGCGCCGCCAGAAACTGCACGTTGGATTTCAGTTCTTCTCCCGCTCCGTTGTGCCCTTCCAGCCGGAAGGAGCGTAAAAATTCCAGCCCCCGCGCGCGGGCCTCGGCCAGATCCTTGCCCCAGATGATGGCCAGGGCCAGATTGGGGTCAAATTCTGTCGGAATTTCATACGGTTCCGCCTGCGGCACATGGGTCAGCATGGTCAGCCAGGGCTGATCCTGCCACTGGAAGCGCTCGATGCGGCCCGCCCAAGGGGTGAAGCTGTTGTCGGGGTCTTCGGCGATGATGCGGTATTCGATGCCCAGGCCCTCAAAGGAGATATCGTCCTGGGTATAGCCCAGCGGCTCGCCCAGCCCGATGCGTATCTGCTCCGCCAGCAGGTCGATGCCGCCCTGCCCCTTTACCTTGGCGATGCGGGCGGAAACGCCGTTTTCCACCTGGATGCGGGTATTCACCTCCATGAGAAAGGGATCCCCCTGCCGGGTCACGATCCATTCCCATGTGCCCACATTGTCATAGCCCACCTTGCGCGCCATGGTCAGGGAATAGTCCACGATGTCGCGCAGCACCTTGTCGGCGTCAAACGTGTACTGTATTTCCGCGGGCGCAAAGCCGGGCGCCACCTCAACGCGCTTCTGGCGGCCGGTGGACTGGATGGAACAGTTGCGCGTGCCAAAATGCACCGGCGCGGTTCCCGTGCGGTCGGAAACCACCTGCACTTCCAGATGGTTGAAGTCCGTGATGCGCTGCTCGATGAGCACACCTTCATCCTTGAACTGGCGCAGGGCGTAGCTGCGGATGCGCCGGTAGACGGAGCGGAACTGATCGGGATCATAGACCTCTTCAATGCCCATGCCGCCGCCGCCCGCAGATGCCTTGACCAGCACCAGGGGGCGCTTGACGCCCTGCTGCTCCTGAAACTCGAAAACGCTCTTGGCAATGCGCTCGGCCTCCATTTCGTCATAAATGGGGCGATCCGAGCCGGGAACCGTGGGCACGCCCAGACTGCGCGCCAGACGCTTGGTGTTGATCTTGTCGCCCAGTTCCCGGATGATTTTCCACGAGGGGCCGATAAAGATCATTTTTCTGTCGCGTTTGGTCACGCGCCGGGCAAAGCGGAAGTCTTCGGCAAAAAAGCCGTAGCCCGGATGCACGGCCGTGCAGCCGGCCTCATCGGCCACAGCCATCAGCTCGTTGGCATCGTGGTACGAAGAAACGCGGAAGAGGCCCTGGGCATCGCCTTCTTCGCGCGCCAGGCGCACATGATCCGAAGCCGCGTCTTCGGCTGTGTGGATGGCGGTAAAGCTCACTCCGAGCTTGCGGCAGGCCCGTATGATGCGCATGGCGATTTCGCCGCGATTGGCCACCAGAACCCTGTGGTCGCACAGGGGGGGGGTGTTCCGAGATGTGTCCAATCCTGTCTCCCTGTCATTGTGCCGGGGTTGTGGAAGCGGGCATGGCGCGATAGTATGTCCGGCACGCCTGAAGCGTATCCGCTTTTGACGGAAAAATCCATATCCACAAGCATGCGTCCCGCGCGGCATGCCGCGCCAAAGCCGCAGGACGCGGCCGCCTTTCCGCACACGCGACAAGGCGCGAGGAGAGTGTATGCAAAATTTTGACGATGTCCAGCGCGCCGCCGCCTTTTTGCGAAAACGCCTTGGCCCCGCGCTGTCTTCACAGCAGTGGGACGCGCCGCCTGTGGGCCTTGTGCTGGGGACAGGCTTTTCCGGTCTGGCGGCGAAGCTTGCGGATCAGGTGGTGGTGCCCTATGCCGAGGTGCCGGGCTTTCCCCTCTCCGGCGTGAAGGGGCATGCGGGAGCTTTTGTCTGGGGCAGTTTTTCCGCATCCTGCGGGCAGGGGGAAGGGCCGTGCCGTCCACTGCTCGTCCAGCAGGGACGCTGCCACCTGTACGAAGGCTACAGCCCGGCCCAGGTCTGCATGGGCGTGCGCGTCATGGCGGAACTGGGCGTCAGAACCCTGATGGTGACCAATGCCGCCGGAGCCCTGAACCCCCAGTTTGACGCGGGCGGCCTCATGTGCATGACAGACATCATCAACCACACGGGGCAATCGCCCCTGACCGGCAAAAATCGCGAAGAATGGGGAGAACGCTTCCCCGACATGAGCGCCCCCCTGGACGCCGGGCTGAGCGCCCTGGCTCTGGACGCCGCGCGCAGACTGGGCGTGCGGCTGGAGCGCGGCATCTACCTTGGCGTGCACGGGCCGGAACTGGAGAGCCCGGCGCAAACGCGCATGTACCGCCAGTGGGGGGCTGATGCCGTGGGCATGAGTTCCGTGCTGGAGATCATTGCCGCGCGGCATCGCGGCCTGCGCGTACTGGGACTGTCGTGCCTGACCAACAAGAATTTGCCTGACTGCATGCGCCCGGTTTCGCTGGAAGAAGTGCTGGACGTGGCCGCAAAGGCGGAAAAAAATCTGGCCCGTCTGGTGCGCGCTGTGGTGTCCAGGCTCTGAACCGGCAATGGTGCCAGCGCCTTTGCCGGGCGCTGACAAGGCCGTTGAAAAGCGTTCTGCCTCCTGCTATCTTCGGCGTCGCCCAAGGGGCGGCAGAAAAGCGTCTCTGTCAGAGAGCCGCTCCTGCCGCCCCAACACTTTCGGATATCAGGACTTTTTCATGCAGCACAACACATCTTTGCGCAATGTGGCCATCATCGCCCATGTCGACCACGGCAAAACCACTCTGGTGGACGCGCTGTTCCGGCAGGGGGGCGCGGTGCGTGCCGGTCAGCATCTGGACGAACGCGTCATGGACAGCATGGATCTGGAGCGCGAACGCGGCATCACCATTGCGGCGAAAAACTGCGCCGTCAGGTGGCGGGATACCAAGATCAACATCATCGACACTCCGGGCCACGCCGATTTCGGCGGCGAGGTGGAACGCTCGCTGTCCATGGCCACGGGAGCCATACTGCTGGTGGACGCCTCCGAAGGGCCGCTGCCCCAGACGCGCTTTGTGCTGCGCAAGACTCTGGAAGCCGCGCTGCCCGTGGTGGTGGTCATCAACAAGATCGACCGCAAGGATGCCCGCCCTGCGGAAGTGCTCAACGAAATCTACGACCTGTTCATCGATCTGGACGCCAGCGAGCGCCAACTGGACTTTCCCGTGCTCTACGCCATCGGGCGCGAAGGGGTGGCCATGCACAAGCCCGACGATCCCCGGGTGGATCTTGGCCCGCTGTTCACCGCCATTGTGGAGCACATTCCCGGCCCGGCCCACGACCCGGAAGAGCCTTTCCAGATGCTGGTGGCCGACCTCGACTATTCGGACTATCTGGGGCGTCTGGCCGTGGGGCGCATCATGCACGGCCATATCTGCGCCAAAGATGCGCTGGCCTGTATCGGCGAGGACGGACACCCCAGGCCCCTGCGGGCCGCAAAAATCCAGGTGTACGAGGGCCTGCACCTGGCAGAGGTGGACTCCGCCCAGCCCGGCGACATCATTGTCATGGCGGGCATCGAGGATGTCACCATCGGCGATACCGTCTGCACCCGCGACAACCCGCGCGCCCTGCCGCGCATCCGCGTGGACGAGCCCACAGTGGCCATGCGCTTTGGCATCAACACTTCGCCCCTGGCCGGGCGCGAGGGAAAAATCGTGCAGAGCAGGGCCATCCGCGACAGACTGTTCAAGGAAGCCCTGCGCAATGTGGCCGTGCGCGTGGAAGACACGGCGGATCGCGATGCCTTTCTGGTCAAGGGGCGCGGCGAATTTCAGATGGCCATTCTGGTGGAAACCATGCGCCGCGAGGGTTTTGAGCTTTCCGTGGGCAGGCCGGAAGTCATCCTGAAAAAAAATGCGGACGGGCATACGCTGGAGCCTGTGGAGCGGCTCTGCGTGGACTGTGACGAGGTTTTCATGGGCGTGGTCACGGAAAAACTGGCCCAGCGCAAGGGCCGCATGCTCAACTGCGTCAACAACGGCACGGGCCGCGTGCGGCTTGAGTTTTCCGTGCCTTCGCGCGGGCTCATCGGCTATCGCGACGAATTTCTCACGGACACCAAGGGCACGGGCATCATGAATTCCTGGCTTGAGGGCTATGAAGAATGGCGCGGCGACTTTCCCTCCCGCTATTCCGGCTCCATTGTTTCCGACCGCGCGGGATCCGCTGTGGCCTACGCCCTGTTCAATCTGGAACCGCGGGGCACGCTTTTTGTGGAACCGGGCGACCCCGTGTACGAAGGCATGATCGTGGGCGAGCACAACCGCGACAATGACATCGACGTCAACCCCACCAAGGAAAAAAAGCTCACCAACCTGCGCGCCGCAGGCAAGGACGAAAACGTCATCCTGACGCCGGCGAAAAAAATGCTCCTTGAGCATGCCCTGCATTTTGTGCGCGAGGACGAGGTGGTGGAGGTCACGCCCCTTTCCGTGAGGCTGCGCAAGGCAGAGCTTTCGGCCCTGAAACGCCATCAGGCAGCGGGAAAGCGCAAGACCGCCCAAGGCTGACCCGCAGCGCAGGTCGCGAAGCCTGCCCGGCAGGAGCACAGCCCGGATGCTCAGGCCGCGTCAAAAAAGCGGTAGCCAGCCTCCAACGCGCGGGCGTTGACCGGCACAAGCCCGGCATAGTGCGGGCTGACCACGCGCTGGAGAGCTTCCTGCACCACAGCCAGCGGCAACACGTCCGTGGCCTTGAGCCAGGCCCCCAGGGCCACCATGTTGGTCAGTTTGACATTGCCCTGGCGGTGGGCCACGTCATTGGCCGGAATGCACACGCTGCGCCTGCCCGCGTCCACCAGCGAGGCGTCAATGAGCGAGGTATTGACCACCTGCACGCCGTCAGCGCGCAGACGCGGCTGGAACTTGACCAGAGACGGCTCGTTGAGCACAATGACAGACATGGGTTCGCGCACCAGAGGCGAGCCTATGGGCTCGCTGTCCAGCACCACCGTGCAGTTGGCCGTACCGCCGCGCATTTCCGCGCCGTACACCGGAATGAAGCTGACTTCCAGCCCGTATTCCATGCCTGCCTGAGCCAGCAGGTTGCCGACAAACATGACCCCCTGCCCGCCGAAACCCGCGATGATCACATCCTGATAGACCCTAGCCATGCGCGGCCTCCTCTGTCCCGCTTGTGTCTTTGTACACCCCCAGCGGGAAAACGGGGATCATGGCCTCGGCAATGCGCCTGTTGGCGGCAACCGGATCCATGTGCCAGTTGGTGGGGCAACCGGACAGAAATTCCACAAAACCGAAACCCAGACCCTGCATCTGCACCTCAAAGGCTCTGGTGAGGGCCTTTTTGGCCGCGCGCACGTGTTTGACCGAGTGCAGGGAGCAGCGGGCGGAATAGGCCACGCCGTCAAGCTGCGCCATGATCTCGGCCATGCGTACCGGGCCGCCTTCGGTGGCCATGTTCCGTCCGGCGCGGCAGGTTGTGGTTTTTTGTCCCACAAGGGTGGTGGGCGCCATCTGCCCGCCGGTCATGCCGTACACCGCATTGTTGATGAAAACGGAGGTGATTTTCTCGCCGCGGTTGGCCGCATGCAGGGATTCGGCCATGCCGATGGCCGCCATGTCGCCATCGCCCTGATAGGTAAAGACCACGGCCTCGGGCCGCGCCCGCCGCACGCCCGTGGCCACGGCGCAGGCGCGGCCGTGGGGCGCTTCCAGGCCGTCCACGTTGAAATAGTCATAGGTAAACGTGGCACAGCCCACGGCAGCCACCAGTATGGCGCGCTGCGCCACGCCCAGTTCGTGCAGAACCTCGCTCACCAGACGATGGGCAATGCCGTGGTGGCAACCGGGGCAATAGTGGGTCTGGCGCTCGTTGAGCACCGGATTCACATCAAAAACCAGTTTTTCGCCCTGGCCGGGGCAAAGGCTCGCCTCTTGCGCCTGCATGATCACTTCTCCTTGAGAGCCTGGAGCATGGGCTCGCGCAGAGCCTCACTCCCGATGAACAGCCCCGGCATGACGCCGTGCCACAGGACATTGCGCGCCCCCACTCCCGGCTGCCCGAAGAGGGCCAGGCGCACGTCCTCCACCATCTGGCCGGTGTTCTGCTCCACAACCAGAAAACGCCGTCCCGGAGCCAGCGCGCGCAAGGCTTCCTCGGGGAAGGGAAAGAGCGTCACAGGCCGGAACAGCCCGATCCTGTGCCCCTCGGCCCGCAAACGTCTGATGGCGCTGCGGGCAATGCGGGCAACGGAACCGAAGGCCACCACCACAAGCTCGGCGTCTTCCACGCTCTCGCTGACAAAGGCGCTCTCGGCCTTCATGGCCTCGTACTTGCGCATGAGCATGCGGTTGCGCTCGGCCAGCGCCCCTTCGGCCAGATACACGCTCTTGAGCAGACGCGGCGCGCCCTCCGGCCCGCGCCTGCCATAGCCCTCCAGCCGCCAGTCGCAGGCTGTGGCCTCCAGTTGCGCGGCGTCCGGCGCGCCGGGCGGCGGCACGCGCCGCACAGGCTCCTTGATCTGGCCCACAATGGCATCACCCAGCACCATGACCGGATTGGCGTACCGGAAGGCCAGGGCAAAGGCGCGGAACATGAAGTCGTAGCACTCCTGCGCCGTGGACGGGGCCAGCACCAGATTGCGGTGGTCGCCGTGGCCGCCGCCCTTGACGGCCTGAAAATAGTCGCCCTGGGAGGGACCTATGTCGCCCAGCCCCGGCCCGCCGCGCTGCATGTTGACCAGCACGCCGGGTATGTGGCTGCCAGCCATGTAGGAAATGCCTTCCTGCATGAGCGATATGCCGCAGCCGGAAGAAGATGTCAGCGCGGGCACTCCGCAGGCCGCCGCGCCCAGCAGCATGTTGACGGCGGCCACCTCGCTCTCGGCCTGCACAAACTGTCCGCCGTGCTCCGGCAGGAGTGAGGAAAGAAGCTCGGGAATCTCGTTCTGCGGGGTGATGGGATAGCCGAAATAGCAGCGCAGCCCGGCGTCCACCGCGCCATAGGCAATGGCCTCGTTGCCCTTGATGAGAATGCGGTCCTGCGCGCTCATGCCCCGGCCCCCTGTTTTTTCCCGCTTCTGAACACACGGATGGCCACATCCGGGCACATGACCGCACAGGAGGCGCAGCCCGTGCATGCGCCCCCGGCCTCCATGACCTCATAGCCCTGGCTGTTGAAGCGCCCCGAAGGCCGCAGTATGTTCGCCGGGCAGGCGTCCACACACAGGCGGCAGCCCTTGCAGCGGTCTTCCAGAAACACGACTCGTGACATCTGTGGCCTCCCACGGCCTTGCGCCGCTCCCCTTTTCAGCGGATGAGCATGGCGTCGCCGTATGAAAAAAAACGGTATCCCTGACTGACGGCGGCGGCATATGCTTCCAGCACGCGCTTGCGCCCGGCAAAAGCCGCCACCAGCATGAGCAGGGAGGATTCGGGCAGGTGAAAATTGGTCAGAAGACCGTCCGTTACCCGGAACTCCCGTCCGGGGTACAAAAAAATGTCCGTCCAGCCCGTGTAGGGCTGCACGCGCCCGCACAGGGCGGCCACGCCCTCAAGCGTCCGCAGGCTGGTGGTGCCCACCGCCACCACGGGCCGTTTTTCCCGTTTGGCCCTGTCAATGGCCAGGGCTGTGGCTTCGGGAACTTCCACATGCTCGCGGTGCATGCGGTGGGCGCGGATATCGGCGGAGCGTACCGGCGTGAACGTGCCGTAGCCCACATACAGCGTCACTTCGGCCCATTCAAAACCCTGTTCTTCCAGGGTGGCGCGCATCTGCCCGGTAAAGTGCAGCCCGGCTGTGGGCGCAGCCACCGAACCGACTTTTTCGGAGCTGGCATAGACTGTCTGGTAGCGAAAAGCGTCCTCCCCGTCGTCGGGGCGCTTGATATAGGGCGGCAGGGGAATATGCCCGGTGGCGGCAAAAGCCTCCTGAAGGTCCCCGCGCCAGCTCAGGCGCACGCGCCTCTGGCCGAACGGCCCGGACTCCAGAATGGTCACTCCCAATCCCGCGCCGAAGGCAAGATGCTCACCGTCCCTGACGCTGCCTCCGGCGCGCACCAGCCCCAGCACCTCCGCGCTCTGCCCGCCCTGCTTGTCGTTGCGGGCGCGCTCCCGGATAAGGGGCAGGGGCGTGAGCAGCAAAAATTCCACCCTGCCGCCCGTGGCCCGCGTGCCCACAAGGCGGGCCTGGAGCACACGCGAATTGTTGACCACCAGCAGCGCGCCGCGCGGCAGACAGGAGGGCAGATCGCAAAAATTCCTGTGCTCCAGATCCAGCGACCCGAAGCGCGGCATGACCAGCATGCGCGATGTTCCCCGCTCTTCCGGAGGAAACTGGGCTATCCGCTCCTGCGGCAGGGGAAAGTTGTAGCTTTCCAGCAAAAAATCTTCATCATCCACAGCGTGACGCATATCATCTTCCGGCCATCGGGACGCGGCTTGTCAGGCCTCGCCGGAAAGGCTACTGTTTGCAGGTTGCGGACGGCAATGTCCGGTAATTGGCAAGTATACTCCCGCACTGCCCTCTTGTCACCCCTGCGGGCAGCGAAAGTCCGCGCCGGGCGGGGGACGGCATACCGCCGTGCAGAACAGCCGCACGGCAAAAGAACGCGGGTCATGGGCGAGTCATGAGCGAACAACAAGGCGGCCTGAAAACCCCCGTGGACCAGAGCACACGCTTTGCCCGCAAACGCCTGCATCTCGGCGTCTGCGGCTCTGTGGCCTGCTACCGTGCGGCAGACCTTCTGCGCGCCTGGCTCCGCATGGGCATCCACGTTTCGGTTACCCTCACCGGCGGCGCGCGCAATTTTGTGACGCCCCTGCTTTTTTCCTCTCTGGGGGCTGCCCCGGTCTACGGCGACATGTTCGCCGCAGGTGAAGAGCCTTTTGCCCATCTGGAGCCGGGGCAGAACGCCCATGCCCTTGTGGTCGCTCCGGCCTCGGCCGATGCCCTGTCCCGGCTGGCCGCAGGCGCTGCCGCCGACATGCTGTGCGCACAGGCTCTGGCCTTTGACGGCCCTCTGGTGCTGGCCCCGGCCATGAACCCGCGCATGTGGTCGCACCCGGCAACCAGAGACAATGTCGACCTGCTCTTGCGGCGCGGAGCGCGCCTTGTGCCCCCGTCCTGCGGAGGCACGGCCTGCGGCGAGCAGGGCGAAGGCAGGCTGGCTCCCCTGCACGAAATCTTTCTGGCCGCCCTGCAGGCCCTTTCTCCGCAGGACATGGCCGGAAAAAAAGTTCTGGTCACCCTCGGCCCCACACGCGAGGCATGGGACGGAGTACGGTTCTGGACCAATCCCTCCAGCGGGTTGATGGGCGCGGCGCTGGCCGTCTGCGCCTGGTTGCGCGGGGCGGACGTGCAGGCCGTGTGCGGCCCCGGAATGCGCTTTGCGCTGCCGCGCGGCATGGCCCGCCACGATGTGACCAGCGCCCGTGAAATGTTTGCCGTGGCAGAATCCCTGTGGCCCCGGATGGACATGGGCATGTTTACCGCGGCGGTGGCCGACTTTTCCCCAACGCCCCACGGAAAGGAAAAATTCAAGAAATCCGCTGCCCCCCAGGGCTTTTCCATCTCCTTCACTCCCAATGCGGATATTTTGCGCACGCTCTCCGCCAATCGCGCGCCGCACCAGAAAATTCTGGCCTTTGCCGCCGAAACAACCCCGGACATGCCCTCGCTCCTGCCTCTGGCGCATGCCAAACGCGAAGCCAAACAGGCCCATGTGCTGGCGGCCAACCGCGTCAATGCCGGGGACAGCGGATTTGCCGCAGCCACCAACGCTGTGGCCGTGGTGGACGCTGCCGGGCGGGAGGAAATCTGGCCCACGCAGAGCAAGGCTGACGTGGCCTGGGATCTGTGCTCATGGCTTTTGCGTTCCTGAACAGCCTGGCCGCGCGCTGGCAACAACGCGGCCTCACCCATCTGCTCATTCCCCGGGGCTTTGACGCTTTTGCCCAAACAGCGGCCCCGGCGGAAAAGCCGCGCTTTCCCGCGCAGGAAACCCGGAAGTTCTCTTTTCAGAAGGCAAAAAACACCCGGCCTGACCCAAAAACAGCGGAACCTGTCCGCTCCGGGGCGGAAGCGCCAAAGCAGGGCCTCCCTCCGGCGGGGCACAAGCCCGAACCCCTCCTGCCTCCCCAGCACTGGCCCGCGCCCTGGCGTGATCTCTTGCGCACAACGCGCCCCGGCAGGGTGCTCTGGACCTACGCCGGGCTCGGCCTGGACCTGACGCGCGAAGATACGCCGGGGCGCGGGGAAAGGCGCGCCTTTCTGGCGCGCATGCTGCAGGATTTGGGCTATCCGCCGGGCACGCACACCTTCTGGCCCGTCTGCCTGCCCGACGCCCCCCCTGACGGCCGCCCTGATGCCGCCCTGCCCCCCTGCCCTCCCGCTCCGGAGATTTTCTGGGCCGCCGCCGCGCGGCTCAAGGCCAGGGCCGTAGTCGTCATGGGCGAGTCCGTCATCGAGGCTCTGGGCCTGCACCACAGCCTGGCCCCCTTGCAGCACATACGCCACGGCAGACATCTGGTTTGGGGCCTGTGGAGCATGGACGAACTGCTGTCCGGCCACACGCGCTACAAATCCATGCTGGCCTTTATCCGCACGGCCCTGCCCCCTGCGCTGTGACCCGGCCTCCCTGCTTTCGGCAAAAAACGTGGAGATCGCCTGTGTTCATCGTTCTCGGACTGACGTTTCTGGGCATGGCTCTGGGCTACGCCCTGCGCGGGCATGCCGTGGCAGGGCTTTTGTCGCACGGGGTCATGCCTGCCATCCTGCTGCTGCTCTTTCTGCTGGGCGTTGAGCTTGGCGGCAACCGGGATCTGGCGGGAGCCTTGCCCCGTCTGGGCGGCGCAGCCCTGCTGCTTGCGGGCGCAGGTATTGCCGGTTCCCTGATCTGCGCTGTCTGCGCGGGCCGCTTTCTCCGGATCACGCCCCCTCCCGCAAATTTCCACCAGCCCCCGGATCATACGGCATGAAAGGCAGCCTGATCATCCTTCTTTTTTTCTGCGCCGGGGCGGTTCTGGGCCGCCTGGACATGGCGCCGCGCTTTCTTGCAGAGCGGGACGTCACCGTGTGCGCCCTGTGGGCGCTCATGTTTCTGGTGGGCTTTTCTGTCGGGTCCAACAGGCGTTTGGGCGAACTTTTGCGCGGCCTGCGCCCTTCTGTGCTGCTGCTGCCTTTGGCCACCACGGCGGGCACGTTTGCGGGCACGGCCCTGGCCAGCCTTTTTTTGAGCTACAGCACGGCGGAATGCCTGGCTGTGGGGGCTGGCTTCGCCTATTATTCGCTCTCTTCCGTCTTCATTTCGCAATACAAGGGGGCGGAACTGGGCACCGTGGCCCTTGTGGCCAACATCGCGCGGGAAATGTTCACCCTGCTGTTCACCCCCCTGCTGGCCCGGCTTCTGGGGCCACCGGCTCCCATCTGCTGCGGCGGAGCAACCACAATGGACACCACCCTGCCCGTCATCGCCCGCTACTGCGGCGCGCACTGGATCTTTGCCGCCATTGTGCACGCCATGATTCTGGACATCAGCGTTCCCTTCTGGGTGATTTTTTTCTGCACCCGGTAGCGGCGTGCGCCGCGGTGAAAAATTTTTCTTTTCCCCATTGCCGATTCCGGGTCTAGCAGTGTAGTCATGAAGTTGTCTAAATTTTCATTTTGTGGCACAGTTCGCTTGTCTTCAACCGCAAGCGAGGAACATATGTCCACAGCAGCCCACAGACGGCACGACATTTCTGATTCAGTTTGGAAGAAGCTTGAACCCCATTTGCCCGGACGTGAAGGAAGCTGGGGAGGCAGGGCCCACGACAATCGGCGCTTTATCAATGCGGTCTTCCGGATTATGCGTACAGGCGCGCCGTGGCG
>NZ_RQYH01000043.1 GCF_003860215.1 Desulfovibrio sp. OH1186_COT-070
GTCACAAATATCGTGTCGTCGATGTGCGCGCATAGCTTCTCCTGTCATGCAGGAAGAGGTGTTATCATACTATTCATAGTTTGACGACACTATCTAAACCGCCTACGCGGCGGATAACAAAATCCCGCTGGCGGACGGGGACGGCAAGCTCTTCTAAACCGCCTACGCGACGGATAACATCGCCGTCTGGTGGGGCTGGCCCGTGCTGGGCTTCTAAACCGCCTACGCGGCGGATAACGGAAGCAAAGTCCGCCTCTGAAGGCATGGACGCTTCTAAACCGCCTACGCGGCGGATAACCGAAAACTGGTGAAATCAAACCGCCACATGCGCTTCTAAACCGCCTACGCGGCGGATAACTCTATGTCATACTGTCAAAAAATTGACACTATCTTCTAAACCGCCTACGCGGCGGATAACAGCTATACACCGCAGCTGACATTTTACCGCGTCTTCTAAACCGCCTACGCGGCGGATAACCGTATGAAAGGACTGTCACACGCTTAAATAGCCTTCTAAACCGCCTACGCGGCGGATAACTGCAGATATGGCGTCGTCACGAGGTGGGACGACTTCTAAACCGCCTACGCGGCGGATAACGGTACTGCAAACAAGATAGTAGTTTGCAAAATCTTCTAAACCGCCTACGCGGCGGATAACAACGTGTTCGGGACGGCCCGCATCCTGCGGCTCTTCTAAACCGCCTACGCGGCGGATAACGAGTAACAATCCGCCGACAATCACGAGCCAGACTTCTAAACCGCCTACGCGGCGGATAACCTGCCCTAACGTCAAAATTTTGACACCAGGAGCTTCTAAACCGCCTACGCGGCGGATAACACTCTGGGCGGCGGCGAGGGCTGCCAGGCGAACTTCTAAACCGCCTACGCGGCGGATAACCCAGTCACCTGTGGTACTGCGCGTTGATAGCACTTCTAAACCGCCTACGCGGCGGATAACTATGTTAGGGGAAATAAAAGCCCCCACAACGCCTTCTAAACCGCCTACGCGGCGGATAACAACGCCGCTTTGCTGGCCCAAGCAGGCACGCATTTCTAAACCGCCTACGCGGCGGATAACTGGGACGGAGGATTGCCACACCTGCTCCGTCACTTCTAAACCGCCTACGCGGCGGATAACGATAATTACAATCCAGAGGATTGCGGCGAGCACTTCTAAACCGCCTACGCGGCGGATAACCGCCCGGCCTCGCGGGCCGGATTGCTCATTTTCTTCTAAACCGCCTACGCGGCGGATAACGTAGTCGCCAATGTCCGTGATGTCGTTATAATCTTCTAAACCGCCTACGCGGCGGATAACCATAACATCCGGGCCATACCCCAGACTACGCACTTCTAAACCGCCTACGCGGCGGATAACATGTTGAGGGTATCACCGCGTTGCATGGATATCTTCTAAACCGCCTACGCGGCGGATAACCCGGACTACATGGCCGCGCGTGATGCGCTGGTCTTCTAAACCGCCTACGCGGCGGATAACATACTAACAGTCCTCGGCAACGTATGCATTTTCTTCTAAACCGCCTACGCGGCGGATAACTATTTTACCACCGCCGAAGCTGCCGCCGCGTTCTTCTAAACCGCCTACGCGGCGGATAACGTTGTCGCTTTCGCCGCTCTCGCCGCGGGGCTCTTCTAAACCGCCTACGCGGCGGATAACGAGGTGGAGGCGGCGCTGCTGGCGTGTCGTATCTTCTAAACCGCCTACGCGGCGGATAACACATCAAGGAAGATTTACGGGCGGCCATGAACCTTCTAAACCGCCTACGCGGCGGATAACGTCGCGACAAGGATCCGACTTCACCAGTTGCACCTTCTAAACCGCCTACGCGGCGGATAACAGGAAGCTGCGGAAGCGTTGGGGTATGTCAATCTTCTAAACCGCCTACGCGGCGGATAACTACGACCGCTGAAGCCGCCGCCGCCGTGTTGACTTCTAAACCGCCTACGCGGCGGATAACCGCGCCTTCGGCGACAACGTGAAGTGGATCAACTTCTAAACCGCCTACGCGGCGGATAACCTTTTTTCCGGCAAGGGCGGCGTGCCCGATGTCTTCTAAACCGCCTACGCGGCGGATAACGCGGTCGGACAGCTCGTCGCGCAGCACATCAACTTCTAAACCGCCTACGCGGCGGATAACACACCGGCGTTTTCCCTGCCGGGGCTGAAAATCTTCTAAACCGCCTACGCGGCGGATAACGCGCGCCCGTGTCACGTCAGTCACGGGATACTCTTCTAAACCGCCTACGCGGCGGATAACCCGCTACGGGGAACAATCTGGCCGGCCTCGGGCTTCTAAACCGCCTACGCGGCGGATAACACAGTGACCGGGCGGTCAAGACGCCCCTGGACCTTCTAAACCGCCTACGCGGCGGATAACGCGGGCTGGGTATTCTGGGGGATTTTTTTCTGCTTCTAAACCGCCTACGCGGCGGATAACGAGCACATGTGCCATCTCTGTGGCACCTGTTTCTTCTAAACCGCCTACGCGGCGGATAACGGTACTGCAAACAAGACAGTAGTTTGCAGAATCTTCTAAACCGCCTACGCGGCGGATAACCCGCTGAAGCCGCAAAAGCCCTCGGATATGCTCTTCTAAACCGCCTACGCGGCGGATAACTCTTTCAAGATGAATCGCTTGGCATCGTCGCGCTTCTAAACCGCCTACGCGGCGGATAACGGGCTGACGGTCTACGGGCCGGCCGGCGCGGTCTTCTAAACCGCCTACGCGGCGGATAACACGGAACAACTATCAAATTATACTGCCAGCGACTTCTAAACCGCCTACGCGGCGGATAACTTACCGCCGTTGCCCCAATAACCATGTGTTGACTTCTAAACCGCCTACGCGGCGGATAACGATGTTTTTTTGTCGGATGCCGAGGCTGTGGACTTCTAAACCGCCTACGCGGCGGATAACGCCCCCACCCCCAAGCCCGCCAAGGGCGGCAACTTCTAAACCGCCTACGCGGCGGATAACGACTTGACACTATCTAATCGTTTGGATAAAAGCTTCTAAACCGCCTACGCGGCGGATAACTGAACGCTCATGACATAAAAACGGCGCTTCCACTTCTAAACCGCCTACGCGGCGGATAACCAGACAAGATTCACAAAAAATATAATATATACACTATATTACAAGCTGCTGAAACCATTATACCTTACTTTTTTTGAGCACAGATAACAATCCTAAATTATTCACTATTTTCGCACAGGCCAATAATGAACCTGAAGAGATGGTCCAGCACCTCCTGTTGCTGGCAATGCTCTATCAGCTCTTCCCTGAAGTCTTTGTGCGACTTTTTTCCCGCAGCGCAAACAAAGGCCGTTGGCATGACCAAGGCGTCTTTCACAACATCCGCAAAGTCAAAAACCAATGCCCCCCTACGAGTTTTTCCGTGCAGTACGGGCAAAGAAAAACTTATTCCAAGCCCACACAGTGCAACCGAAGCATAGCCATATGCAATGTAGTTTCCATGATCGAGAAAACCGTTACACACATCGCCACGAGTTGCTCCGGCCCCTTTCCCTTCTTCACGACTGAATGTGAAGTTGAATGATTTTGCAAGGATAGCATAAAGAGCTTTGGCCCACCTCGCCTCAGCCAGCAGGAGATGTTGCGTTGATTCAGCGCTATCAACATCTTCAAAAAAAGATTTGCGAAGTACTTCAGGAATAACAATACCATTTTTTTTCAATTCAGAGTTTTTTCTCCATTGTATTTCTGCATAGTTTGCGCGCTCCTTCAAAAGCTTTTTTCCTATATCTATGCGTTCATTATCGTCCAACCATTTGACCATCCATGACTGCATATACTCTGTCGGGCGGTATTCGCTTTGCGGGGGCATGAAAGCCATATCCAGAGCGCCGAAAAGCGGTGACCCGCCAGACCCGCAAAAACCAACCATCACATTCGCCTCGGCCATACGGCGCATGGCTGCATCGGTTATGGAAGACCCTTTGCCCAACAAGACAAAGGCCGTGTTGCGCTCCGGCAGATTAAAAAAAGATTCAATCTCTCCATCGTCTTGTGTTGCGTAAACAATACGATTGTCCATCTGCATCACGCGCACATGCTCCAGATAAAATACATTGGCGCGCTTGGAGAGCATTACAGGCCTTGGGTTGACTTGCTTTTTTCTCCTCATGACAAACTACGGCAAATCCGGCACACAAAAGAGGTTATGAGCACTGCACAAGCCATAACTGTTTGGCAGGCACTCCGCCTGCGGCGGTGTTCCCGATTCACGCCGCACAGCCAGCGTAAAATGCTGCCCCGTGCTCCTGCTGTTTACCACAAAGTAATCCATTTTTTCTTTCTGCATGCCCAATATACGCCGCTGACGCAACTGCCCTGCCTCTGCACCTGTCTTGCGATCACTTTTCAAAGTCGGTATCCGATACCGCCGAAAGGCCACCCATGCACCCCCATAGTCTTCCGAAACTGTTACAGGGTAATGCAACCTCGCGTAGTCACGCATCCAGGGCAGTTGCGCAAGCGAGGCTGCCAAAGCATCCAGATCCTCCCGGTCGGAGGCGAATATTCGTACCATTCCGCCGCCCTTGTCGCAGAAGGCCTGCCTGCCTGCCGGTATTGCCAGCGCGTAGGTGTGCGGCTTTGCCGCAAACAGGGGATGCAGCAAGGCCAGCATACGCCCCCGCAACACAGGGGCGCTCATACCCGTGTCTTCAACAGCAACGACCGCCTCAATATCAAAATACACGCGGGGCATCATGGCTATGCACTCTCTGAAAAGACGCCGCCACGAATGATGCAGGCCGTCAAAAACATACCCTCGGCTGTGTCGGGATCCATATCGCCCACCCGCAACATGTATCCAAAGCCGGAAAAATTTTTGTCGTTGCGGAAAAACAACTGCGCATCAAGGCTTGCACCGTTGGGTTCTACAGGAATTGCAAGGCCGCGCTCGGCATAGGCGGGATACCACGTATCAATCGTGCGCAGGGCGTTGCCCACTTTCTGGTCTCGCAAAGCGGCCTGCCCGCGCTCCTGAACGCTGTGCTTGTCCTGGCTTTTGGGCGCTTCACCCACACAATACAGGGGGCGAGCAAAACCTCGCGCCTTGTCTTCAAGATAATTTTGTGAGGGAAATACTTCCAAAGCCCCACGCACGCCAAAGTCCACGTCCGCTTCCACAAGCAGGGAGACATCGCGCTGCCCCTGCAACCCGGCGACAATATGACCGGCAACAGCCTTTTCTGCATCGGAATATGAATCGAATGTATTCAGTGGGACTTGCAGGGCATCAAAGCAAACATCCAGATCAGCCCTGCTCCGCACACGCACGCTCACAGACTCTGCAATGGCCCTGTTGCGCCACAAAAAACGGCCGTTGGCCAGATTGCGTGCGTACCGGCAGGCAAGTTCTGCAAGGCCCGTACTGGTCTTGCCCTTCTTGATGAAGCTGGTCAGCCCTTCCCTGAAGGCAATCAGGTCTTCCATACTGTCTGTTTTTCCCGGCGCGCAAGAAAAAAGGGCTGATGCAAGGTCAAGAAAGCGTACCTCAAAACGCACGCGCAATTTTTCAGCCTTGGGATCAAGCTTGGCGGTATCTGTGGTCTGGATGTTGGAGACTTCTTCCCGAGTGGCGCTTTTGGCGCTGGAGTTTTCTTTTTCCCCAGATTTGTTGATGTTTTGCGTTCCACGGATGCCGTGGCGTACCACGGCAAGGGGCGACATGCTGCCATCGGCAAATACATTGAAAAAAAGGGCATCAGTAACCATAAGGCAACGCTGAAACGAAAGGACACCGGGCAGTTTTTTGAATGTCTTTGCCATGATATTTTCCTTTTCCTTGTTGGTTGACGTTAATCCTGATATATTCTGAACACATCTGGTGTTGTCCACTCTGACCGCCACAGGCTTTGAGTCGCCATATCTTCACCAAGACAGCGGCGTATGGGCACATATTGCACAAGCCCTATGAGTGGCTCTGCAAAGGCATGTTCGTACCCTTCGCGCGCGCCAGCCCGTTTTTCAAAAGGCGTGGTGGCAGCGTAGCCGAGACAGGTGGCGGAAAGCCAGCCAAGAGCGTCATTTTCGGCGGGTTTATGTCCGAGAGCGGCCACAAACTGTTCCGCACGATTGCCAACGCCCTCCCTTTCAAGCAAGTCACGGCGATCTCTGACCACGTAACCGGTGCGGACATACTCCAAGGCTTCGCGGACAGTACGGTGCAGGCAGGGCTTTGCCATGCTGGTGATGGTACCGCCAGCAAGACGGCCTCCGACAAGCAGGGAATCTATGCCCTCTGTAGCGCCAAGGTCACGGATGCCGACAACCAGAGATACCTCCATATGCGCACGGGCCACGGGCTGGAGTGACAACGCCTGCTTGTTTTTGGAGGAGTAGTCCGTGCCGTTTCTGGATGAACCAAAGGTATAGGCAGCCCCACGCCGCAGTTGCGGATTGAACACGCCGTAAAATGAATCCCCCAATGGTGTCTGGCTGTGCAGCACAAAAGCCATTGAAAGCACATGGTCTGCCATATCCATCTTGCGCCCCAGAGCATGCGCCATGAACCATGCAGCCAGCACGGGCGGACCGCCCATCAGAAAGGCGGCATTATACATGTTGGCCCCCTGAACGCGCATATGGGGCAGAACAAGATAGGATGTCATCGGAATGCCTCCTCCATCATGGCTTCAAGGCTGATGCGAGCCGACGAATCCAGCTTGAACAGGCTGTGGCCGCTGCTTTTGTGCGGCGCGAGCATTTTGGCAACCACCAGCCGGGCCATGCTGCGGGGCCAATTTTCGCAGCGTGCGCGCAGTGGGAGATCGAGCAGGCCCCGCAGTTCCGCTGGCCGCACTCGCGGTGAAACCAAAGCATACCGGGGCGGATCAAGTTCCTGGAGCATATCTTCCTCCGGCAGCAGGTGAGCGTGCCGGGTCAACAGTTCGCGGGCTTCAGCGGCCATATCGAGTACACCCCGGGCAATGGCGGCCATGAGTGCTTCTTCCTGCTCTCTTTCTCTGAGCGTGATTGCGGCATCGTCAACGTGTGGATTGTGCATGGCTTCACGAAAATGCGCATACTGCTGCACTGCCTGCCTGAAAATCCCCGGCGCATGCGTGTCAAGCGGCATACCTTTATGGTACAGGGAAAAGGCATCTCGCACGGATGTGGAAACCCCTGGCGCAGCCACCATGAGGGGCCGCTGCATGGACCGCACGAGACTGCCGATGTTTTGGGGGTTGGAGCCGCCGATGCCGAACTGGGCTTGGCGCAGCTTGCGCATCGAGCCCTCTGCTGCTTTTGCCGCTTCGTTATGCTGCGGCACAAGGCCGTGTTCTTTGGCAAAAAACAACGGGCAAATGCTGCTTGCCGTTATGGGGGTCATACTCACATAGCCCTCGGGTGCGTCTTTTTTGGGGACAAGCACCTGACGCAGGCGATGATCCACATACTCTGTGCCAGTACTGTAGCCCGAGGCATTTGCAGCCGCAATACCGGCGATAATGGCAGCTTTTTCTTCTGCTCCCGCGTCCTTGGCATCTGGAGAATCAGCAAGAACCCAATTGATTTGCTTGACGATTCCGGCTTTGCCCGCACCGCCTTCCGCATAGTCCAGCGGAAAGGAAAGGCCGCTTCCCAAGAGTGTGCGCAGCGAAATATAGGGCAGATCCACGGCCGCATCCGTCCCAAGCCTGATGCCTACAAGACTTGCGTTGGAGTTGACGGTTTTGGAGTTGAAATGGACAAGGCGCTTTGCTTCTTGCCGATATGTTTCAGGAGGATATGACTTCCATTTTTCGCTCATGGCGCTCCTTTCCGTCCGCATTGGCGGGCGGATTCAAATCTTTCTCCGTATGCCGAAACCCGGATTGTAGATGAACGTATCGCTGTCGTAAGACGTCAGTTCTGCTTGCAGACCTTCCTCTGGCGATATGCCCGCCTCATGGCACAGAGTTTCCATTTCTGAAGGCTCAAGAGACAGCCAGGCATTGGGGGGAGCCTTTTCTGCGCTCATTTCGTGCTCATTGCGCACCCAGCCTGCACCCTGGGAATCTGTTTTCCACTCAAAATATGTCCAGCTGCTGCCTTCTGGCTGAATCCGCCAAAGCTGTTTGCGAACACTCCTGTCACGCAATGGCGTTTGTTCGTAGGGTGTGGACGCCATACGAAATGCATCAACAGGTGTCTGAATAAATAACCCCTCATTTCCGTCCCTGTCCACACCAAAATATGGAGTCACTCTTTCGCCGATGGCTTTGTCGTCGGCATTGGCAAAACAACTCCCGCCGCCAAGACGCAGCCTGGCATCAATGCAAAGGGTTTCTTCCTGCCACGGCAACAGGTTGGCAAGATCGTGCCTTGCATAGGCAGCGGCGGCTCCCTTTTTTTCGTAGCCGGGGCTCACAAAAGCCGGATGATCGGGATTGCCTTGCTCACAGTTTTTGCAGTGCCTCAAATTATACTGGAGGATTGCGATATTATGTGCAGGAATATGGTCATAGCAAACCATGCGGTGTCTGTTTACTCTCCCTGCGACCTGCACAATGGATTGGGCACTGGAAGGCTCAATGACAGCCCAATCAAAATCATGGTCCCGGCCAACTTCTTCCACTGGCGTAGCCACAACAATAAAGAGAACATCTTGTGAATCGGCAACGCGGGCCACAAGAGTCCGGATTTCTTTATCTGAAAATATGCGGGAATTGCCCCGCTTGCGGGTCAGCAAAAAATCGAGCCGACGCTCTTTGTGGAACCGGCTGATGCGCCAGTCACCGGCATGATAGCAGGCCACATGGGCGCAGGAGAGGCTGTCGGCCAGACTGCGCGCGGTGGCGATGGCATCATTGATGTGCGCCATGCGCACGAGCCCAAAAGATATTCGCTTGTCCGGCGCGAATTCCCATGCATTTTCCTGATGCAGGCGCTGGACAGCTTTGAGCACCCCGTTGTGGAAGCCTTGGCTGGTGGTGGGCTCGACAGGCTGCAAAAAAGCCCGCCGCTGGCAAGGGGACCGCCGCAAATGGGTCATCATGTCCTGCATCCGGCAGGTGTACGCTTGGGCAAAAGTTGCAGCATCGGGAGCAGCCTCAAGCAGATTGGGGGCCAGGCAGTCATCAATAAAGGCTATGCTGAACTGCGGGGTGCTGCCTGATTGCTGGGCCAGATGCTGCCGGAGATGCTGCCCCGAAACCCAAGCCGCGTGGATGGCCTCTGCCGTAACCTGGGACAGCGTGGCCGAAGAGCAGATGATGTTGCGCCCGAAAAAGGCACCAAGCTGCACAAGCCGCAATACTGCCACAAAAGCTTCAGGGTCGTAGCTGTCAATTTCGTCCAACACCAGATCTGCTGTCATAAGACGCAGCAACGCCTTGACGTGGTGGCCTTGACGCTGCGGGCAGCCCGCAGCCTCCAGAAAATCAATGGTCGACACCAGCAACGGTGCGCCAAGGACAGTTCTCTCCCGATCTGTGCGCCAGAAAGCTTCCATCCACGCGGGCAAGGGGCCGGAATCTCCACTGCACAAGATTTCCGGTTCGTCAGCATCCCTGTCATCTGTTGCCGTGGCCTGATGATTCCAATCAAAAAGGCTTTGCGTGACACCATCGCCGATAACAGTAGCCATATCGGCAGGCAAAATGCCGAGATCATCTTGCAGGGAACGCCCGGTTTGCAAGGTCAAACTGCGCAGGTTGAGCGCAATGGAGCAACGCGGCGCGCTCTGCCGCGACAAGATACAGGCCGCGCGCAGGTTCATTCTTGTCTTGCCACTGCCTGTTCCCGCCATGTTGAACACGAGGCAAGGGATCTCCGGATTTTCCAACCGCCAACGGCTCAAGGCATCAGCTGCGCGATTTTGCCAGTGAAAACGTGAAGCTTCGTCCGCAGGATCAAGAATTGATACCACAGACGCCTCTTGCAGCCCCTCGAGAAGGCTGTCCTTGCCCTGTGCAAGCTGCCCCATACGCCATGCGGTGCTGGCAGCCACATGAGTGACCGTATGCAGGTGCCAGGACAAAGGCTGGTTGAGTTGGCGTACCCCCTCGACAAAACGGGTATTGGCTGCGCTCGCGCCATGATTGAGGCATGCAGGGTATTCCATTGCAGAAACAGTATGATCGGCAAAAATAAGCGAAGCGCGGGCCAGAATGAGGCATGCCCACCAGAACAATGTGTATCGCTCGCCCTGCCATGCGCCAGCCAGTTTTTCCAGCTTGGATGCAAGCCCCTGATACTTTTTCCAAATATCTTCGGGCAAAGCTTCGTGAGGCTGACAATATTCTTGTGGAACAGCGTCTGACCGCACATGGGAATCACGGACCGACGGCACATGCCCACCTCCCTTGTCGCCAGCAAACAGCCGATGGTGGCTCGCGACAAGAAATTCAACAGCTTCTGAAGCTGTTGCCGGAGCGCAACAGCGTTTGTAGCTGTGCGGGCGATCCATGGTTCGCGCAAGCGCCTCGGGATTGCACAAGACGCGCCATGCCTCTTGCCAGCTTTTGCCCTGGCGCAACTCCCGCAGCAAGCAGACGGATATCCATTCATGACGCACATCATCGCGCTGACGTTGCGATGCGCGCAGTTTTTGCTGAAAGTGTCTCGAATACTTGCCCAGATCATGAACCAGAGCAGCAACTTGCGCCAACAGGCAAACACAGCGAAGCCAGACAGGAGTTTCCTTATTGCGCGGCTTGGAACACCGCGATGTGTGCACAGCGACAGCCCCGTTGGCGGCAAACTTCCCGCGCGCACCAACCACCCACAGCAAACGCATGCGGCGGCGACCGTCATTCTGGTAACAAGCCACTGCCGTATTGCGGGTGGCTGTTTTGCGCAGAGCAGCATGCAGTTCTGCCAAGCCTTCCGAGGTTATGGGAGTCATCCAGGTACGGACGCCCACCCTTATCGCATAACTATCCAAAATTTTTCGTGTTTTTGAAATTGACCGCCGGGTACATTCAGAAATGAGGACAATATGCATCTACAATTCACTCCATGGGATGCAGAAATCCAACCTTGATCTGACAGCATGCTCCGTTTTGACGATAACATACAGAAAGTTTCGCACATTTGAAAAATTACGTAGCCCGCCAAGTTGGTTAGACAGTATCGTCGAATTATTACTGCCCACAATGAGATGCACCTGATTTGCATGGCGGCAGGGAAGGAAGGGCTTCGTTTTGCGTAGCGCGTAGCGATGCCGCGCCATCTCTTGAGGTAAAGAAAGGCGTTCTCGACCAGATGGTGTACACGGTATAGAACTTTGTCATAGTCCCGCTGCTCCTTGCGATTTTTTCTGGGTGGAATGACGGGCTGACAGCCAGACTCAACAACTTGGTCTATAATTTCATTGCTGTCATATCCACAAGGAGTTTTTTCCAAACACTCCGGTCACGCCAACGGCAAAACCGGCGATGGGTATTTTCCCAGTCTCCAAGGTCAGGAGGCAGATCGCGCCATGGCGCTCCCGTTCGTCATATCCAGAATACCGCGTTGACAAACAGCCTGTTGTCTCCGGCCGGGCGACCAACACTCCCCTTTTTGCCGGGAAGATGTGTCTGTAGATTTTCCCAAACCCTGTCACAAATATCGTGTCGTCAATGTGCGCACATAGCCTCTCCTGTCATGCAGGAAGAGGTGTTATCATAGTATGCATAGTTTGACGACACTATCTAGAAGTATTCCCCACAGGCGTGGGGATGAGATGTAGCGACGGCCGCAGTGGCGCGCGCCCTGGACACCACTGTCCGCATCGCGGCAGCGCCAGCGAGCACAGAAGCTACGCTGATTCCGACAACGACTTTTTCACCGAAAAAATTCTGATGACGCATGAGGAATTTGAAGCGTCACAGATGAGGAATATCAAGGAGGCGCTATTTCAGTCCACATCAGGCGAGTACGAGGACATGCTGCGCCGCATGAAAGAAAAATACGGTGAACGTCTGTACCGGGACATGACAGACGAAGAACTTCGCGACCTGGAGGCGAAGGAGGCGGCCTTTTTTGCTGCAAAAAAACAGGCGAAGCCGCAACCTGAGCCTGAAGTAGAGCCCATATACACATCGGAGTTCAAGGGATGGTTTGGCGATTGGGAAGACGATGCGGAAAACGCCAGCAAGGTCGTGGACGATGACGGCTATCCGCTGGTTGTCTATCATGGGACGCCAAAGGCAGGCTTTGAGGCGTTCGACAGGGAGCGCCTTGGTAAAAGCACTTGGCACAGCACGGCGCAGCTTGGATTTTTCTTTTCGTCGGAACGTGTGGCGAACGGCTTCACAGGGTTGGACAAATTTTATGACCCGCCGGAAGCTGCCGGGATTTACCCGGTGTATCTCAACATGAGAAATCCTTATGAAATCTCTGCCGAAGATTTTCGCGACACATACCTCATGCCTGAAGGGGTGGAAGACTGGCGCGACGGGGATGACCCTGTCATCCAGAAAAATGTCGCACTGCTTGTCGAAAAGCTGGAAAAGGACGGGCATGACGGGATAATTATCAGGGCTGCGGAAGACCCGGAAATCAGCGATACATGGGAAGAGCTTGCCTCCCCCAATTTTGTTGTCTTCTCCCCGGAGCAGATAAAGTCCGTATTCAACCGTGGCACATGGGACGGCAGCGACCCGCGCATTTTGTTTCAGACGGCGCACCACGGCAGCCCGCACAAATTTGACAAGTTCTCCCTGGAGCATATCGGCAGCGGAGAGGGCGCGCAGGTGCACGGTTGGGGAGTCTATGTCATGCGCGATGCAGATGGTATCAGTGGTGAAGCTCGCGCGGGATACACCGACAGAAGATACAGGGAACGCCTTGTTGGCAATGAGGAATATTCTCCGGAAATCAAAAGTGTTGGCGTTCTTCATGTTGACGGGGAAGTCTTTGACGTTGATTCCATAGAAGACGATGAAGTCAGGGAGTATATTCTCAACTTCACGGAAGGGGATTATGCAAATGACTTCATCGATTGGGACAATCAGGGGGATATAAGGTTTGGAGAAACAGGGCTCAAAGATATTGTTGAGGAGGCAGAGTGGCAAATTGAGCAGAACAACAAGGACATTGAAGATTACGAAGCGTCCGGAATGGCAGACGAAAAGGAGGAACTGACAGAAGAAAATGAAATGCTGCGTGAAAGAATCGAGATAGCGCAGCGCATTATGGACCGTGGATATATGCCCGTAGAATGGGAAGAAGCGCCAGCACCGGAGGGGCAGCTTTTTGATCTGGAAGTCCCTGACGATGACGTGCTCTTGGACGAGCATTTAGCACTCAAGGACCAGCCGGAGTTTGTCCGTGAGAAAATTCGTGAGGGGCTGCAAGACGAAAATTCCGCGCTGTACGGCCTCAAGGTGGAGGAAAGCTCCACGGGACGGGATTTATACAAACGGCTTGCCAAAAAACTTGGCAGCGACAAGGAGGCGTCTCTTTATCTGAACTCGCTCGGCATCAAGGGGATTGCATATGTCGGAGGGGTGGATGGCCCGTGCGCGGTCATCTTTGATGAAGACGCCATTGAAATTCTGAAGACGTATTATCAGACGGCCAATCGCGGCCAGTCCCAAGCCGAAGCCGCCCTTGAGCGGGACGTGGCCGCTTGGAAAAAGACGGTGGATGATTTCCTTGCCGGGACGTTAAAGCCGCGCCGTTCCGTCACCATCCTTTCGCAAACGCCTCTCGTTCTGTCATTGCTTGGGGCCAACAAAGATCTGTCCGTAAGCACAGACTACGGAAAGCTGAAAAAAATACTGCACGATAAGCATAAACTGCCTGAAAATGTCCTGAAGCAGGTCGCTGGGGCTATGGCCGATCCTGTCATGATCTTCGAATCTTCCACTGTGAAGGGAGATTATGTCATGATGCTGGACTTGAAGGATGAGAAAGGAGCGACTGTTGTTGTTCCTATATCATTCAATTATAATGGGATAGGTGGGTATACTGTAAATTATGTTCCAAGCGTGTATGCAAAGTCCAACATACAAACCGGAAGACCTAACAATGCTTGGTTCACGTCGCAAATTGAAAGTGGGAATCTTCGATACATCAACAACAAAAAAAGCCGTGCATGGGTGAAGTCTTCTGGGCTCCAATTGCCCAAGGTTGGTTCACATCCACGCAACGGCAAAAACAAGATACTCACCGAAACCGATCTTGTCAAGCTGCGGGAGCAGTATCCCACGCATTACAGCGGGGCGGCGGGCACAGCGCGCGGCGGCATGCGCAAAATGGCGGACGGTCGGTATGTCGTCGGCCTGTTCAAAAGGGCCGATGCCTCCACCATCCTGCACGAGACGGCCCACTTCTGGCTGGAAGAACTGCGCGAGGCCGCCAGACTGGAAGCCGCTCCGGAATGGGTGCACGACGCCTGGGCCAAACTGCAAGCTGCGTATGGCTTTGAAGGCTTTCTGGACGGGAAGAACGCGGAAGGCGTGGCCGCCTGGACAGGCGTGCAGGAAAGATTTGCCCGCGAGTTTGAAGCCTACGCCCGTGAGGGCAAAGCTCCCTCATGGGAACTGCAATCCGCATTCAACAAGTTCCGCAACTGGCTGACGGAGATTTACCGCACGGTGCGCAAACTGCTTGGAGCGCACGGCGTGTCGGAAGATGCGCGGGAAGTCTTTGACGTGCTTCTGGCAACGGAAGAAGAGATTGCGCTGTCACAGCGCCGGGCTTCGGAAAATTCCGTCATGGATCTTCTGGAAGAGGAAGTTTCCCCGGAACTGCGCGACAGATATGCCAGAAATGAGGCGTCTATACTTTGGGCAAGGAGAACATCCACCATGCTGACCCCGGAACAACGAAAAGACTTTGAAGACCACAAGGAACTGGATGCAGAGATGTCCCGCCAGTACGCAAACTACCCGCCGTTCGCGGAGTTCAAAAAGACGGAACGGTACGCACGGGCCTGCGCTTCCGTTCGGGATGATTTGCGCAAGGAGCCGGAACCTCCGGACAATGAAGAAATCGAGTACCATGTCTTGCGCAGATACATGCGCTTTGGCCCCGGAAGCTGGCCGTTCGAGACGCCGAACGGGCCTGAACTGCTTGCAACAGATGCCGACGGCACACAGCATTGGGGGTTCCGGTGATCATGCCTCCCGCCAATGCGTTCCACTCTCCCCTGTTCCATCCCAACTGCCATTGCGTGATGATTGGAGTTACGACAAACGGGGAGCGTACTGAACGCCCTGCGGAAGCCGGGCTCTCGCGCTGTGTGGTGTCCAATGACGCGCCGCCTGCGGCAGCGCATCGGCGGCGAGACGCGGGTGCGGATAGGGCATTTCCTGGACGACTTGCTGGACCGGACCACCAGCAGCGACGACCCTGTGGACGTGCGGCGTTTGCTGGAAAAGCACCGCATGGGCGAAGTATACGATCAGGTCATGGAAGAAATCGTCTGGGGCGAAGCTGCCAGGCTGACTCCCGATGAAGTGCTGCTGGTGCTGCGGCCGGAGGGGGAAAGACCGTTGCTGGTGGAGCGCGGGCCGTCCGTGATGGTTGACGGTAATCCCATTCCCGTCGCGTCCGGTGGCCCGCTGTTCAAATCAATGGGTATTCGCAACGGTTTTGGGCTGGTCAAGGTCATAGCCAAGCATGGAGAACTTTCTCTCCTGCCGGAGCGTCTGCGCGTCACCAGGGAAGACGTGATGCGCATTCCTGATATTTTGCGGGAGTACGAGCCAACGACCAATGAAAAAGGCTACAGAACATGGGTTGTGGAACGTGAAAACGGCAGTCGCCTGGTTGTGGGTGAGGGCGGCGGAAAAACAGATGTCGGGCGGCTGGTGACTGTTTTCGCTACGGAAGAACCACGCCCGCTATCCAAACAAAAAGCTCCTGCGGAATCCTCCAAGCCCGGCCTCTCAAGCCAAGGTGGAGATACTGCCGGGGGAGCTTACTATCGCGACCCCCGGAGTCCACAGGAGCAAATTCCTGACAGGGAAAAAAACCTGTCCGGTGACATGACCTTGGCTGAAAATACACCTGATGTCAAGGAAAATTCTGTGGATTTCGAGCTGCAACGTCTCAACGATGCTCCAGCCGTTGCGACGAAGGAAGCTACGGATGGAGACAGCAGTTGGTTACACGGGCAGTCAGCCGGAGAAAATACCGGGGATGCAAGCCTTACTATGGAATTGCAACGTCTCAACGATGAAGGCCGCCTGACGCCGGAAGACCTGGCGGAGCTGGACGCCCTGGACAGGGATGCCCGCCGCCTGGAAACCCTGGAGCGCATCAACATGGGCCTTGTGAACTGTATCTGGTGTAATCTCCCCATTTGTGGCAGGCTTCAAAAGTAGAGCCTATGCCGACCGTTTCAGTTTCATGGCCGGGGTGATGCCACCGGTGCCCATGCTGGGCCGTTCGTTGTTACAGGTCCAGAGCCAGGCTGTGGCAAACTCCTGTATCCAATGACTCAAAGAGATACTGATTCAGCCAGTCATACCGCACGGTTCGGTTATAGCGTTCGGC
>NZ_RQYH01000044.1 GCF_003860215.1 Desulfovibrio sp. OH1186_COT-070
GTGGGCTGCTGTGGGCATATGTTCCTCGCTTACGGTTGAAGACAAGCGAACTGTGCCACAAAATGAAAATTTAGACAATTTCGTGACTACACTGCCTACAATAAACTCCCCTGAAAACCGTCAGAAGCGCATCTTCCCTGATGCCGTGCGAGGAGTACCCGCATGAGCCGTCCCCTTTCCCCAAACCCAACGTCGTTGTTCCCTGAAAATTGTGCGGAACCCTTCAACAAACACACAGGCCACGTTAGAACTCGCCGTTTTATGCTGAAATTTTTAAGTGGCTCTCTTGTATCAGTCCTGTTGCCTTCCGTAACCGCTTCCGCCGCCGATCTGCTGCTCTCCGACAGCAAAGGAAAGACCATGAAAATAGTCATGCTTACCGGCAGCCCCCCACCGCCAGGGCACCTCCGCTTTGCTGGCTGATGAATTCATCGCCGGGGCTTCATCCAAAGGGCATACCATCGTTCGTTTTGATACCGCCTTTGAAAAGGTCGGTCCATGCCAGGCCTGTTATTACTGTGATGACCATAACGGGGAATGCATCCAGCAGGATGCCATGCAGAAGATTCTTCCAGAAGTACTTTCCGCAGACATGCTCGTCCTGGTTACGCCGCTCTATTACTTCAATATGACCGCTCAACTGAAAACCGTTCTGGATCGCCTGATGCCGCAACGCGTGGCTCTGCGGAAACACCCCATGAAATCCGCGATGCTCGTCACCTGCGGCAGCAATACGGACTGGAACATGGACGCCATCATGGCCCACTACAAAGTTCTTCAGCAGTATCTCCCCTGGGAAGACCAGGGAGTGATTCTGGCTAAGAACGTCTTCGCCCGCAAAGACATCGAAGGAACGGATTACCCGACAGCGGCAAGAGCCCTTGGCATCAGTCTGTAGGCCATTCGTTTTTTCTACGCCCCTGGAGACAACCTGTGCCTGTTATAACCCTTGAAGCTGCTTCTTTGGATAAAGAACAGAAGGAACAGTTGATTGCGGAATTTACGGAATCCGCTGCGCGAATCATGAATATGCCCAAGGAATCCTTTTATGTGTTTCTAAAAGAAAATATTCTGGAGAATATAGGCGTTGGAGGAGAGTTGTAATCCCCCCCCAAAAAATAGCCTGGCTCCGGATCTATAACAACGAACGGCCCAACATGGGCATCGGTGGCATCACCCCGGCCATGAAACGGAAACGGGCGGCACAGACTCTGCTTTTGAGTGCCGCCACAAACAAGGAGACTGCAATCTGGACTCAAAATCAGCTTGTCGTAAGAAGTAGTATACGTTACGACCAGGAAAACGGGGGAAGGATATGCCATCTGTCGTAAATACAAGTGTGAAGATGTCTCCCAGTCTTCGGGGGCGTATTCAGAATTTGGCGGACGCCCGCAAACAATCGGCTCATGCCGTGAGGCTTCAAGCATTGGAAACTTTTGTCCACCGTGAAGAAAAGCGGGAAGCCTGGCGTCAAGAAGGTATCGCGGCCTGGGAAGAATACAAACGAACAGGCTTGCACCTGACGCAAGAAGAACTCGAATCCTGGGCAAACAAACTTGGCCAGGGCGAAAGGGTGCCCATGCCGAAATGTCACGTATAATCTGGACTTAAGCAGCATCACGCGCGCTTCTGACTGCGTTTCTGTTCCTTGAAAAACTGGATGCAGATGCCGCAAAAAAAGCCGTGCAAACCATACTTGCAGGCACAAAAATCCTGGAGAAGTTTCCCAATGCCGGCCGCCTGGCAAATGACCCGGAACCAGAGCAGAAAGAATTGCCGATTCCCTTTGGCTCTTCCGGATATGTTGTCCTCTATGAAGTCGAAGGCGAATCTGTATATACAGAGAGAAGCTGGCTATGGCGGGCATTGAAAAACTGTCCCCCCCAGGCGACAGCGCAGAAAACACGTCCAGGAATCAGAGATAGCGCCTGAGAGAAGAGAGTGTTATGGTGACTCAAGTCCAAAATCCCCTTGTGTGGTAAGAGTTTACGCAACATCTTCATACCACAACTCGCGGAAATTTTGGACTTTTTTCTTACTCCTTAGCCGGACAGCAATCACATATTTTGCTCTTTATGTAGAGCAAAATATGTGATAAATTTTAAAACTCCGAAATGCTCCGTAAGGGTTGGGGCTAAGTTTCCATAGCCTACAGGATTTGCGTGGGACGCCTGCTCACCTTCCCAGTGTGAGGCTAATGCATGGCAGAAAACAGAAGATATCCCCTAGCTGACCTCAAGATTCTCTACGGCAAAGCCGCAGGTCGTTGCGCCTTTTCGACTTGCCGAAAATTATTAATTCTTGAGGCTACCCCTTCCGATAAAGCCCGACAAATAGGTAAAATCGCTCATATTATTGCGCATAGCCCCGCAGGGCCTCGTGCTGACGCGAACTTTCCGAACGATAAGTTAGATACTTATGCCAACTGGATTTTGCTCTGCCCAACCTGCCATGACATCATAGATACCCAGCCCGAAAATTATCCGACAGAGGCCCTGCGCAGAATCAAGCAGGAGCACGAACGCTGGGTTGAGGAACAATTGGACGAAGAAATGTCCAATGTTTCCTTTGCGGAACTTGAAACTGCGGCAAAAGCGTTGTCTACAGGAAAATTCAGCGAATCAACCGGCTTTAGTGTGATTCCACCGGAATTGAAAATTGCCAAAAATAACCTCACGCAAGTATCTCGCACTTATATCTCTATGGGGCTTAGCCGTAGCCCAGAGGTAGAAAAATTTTTGGCGAATATGGCCCAGCTTGATTCAGAGTTCCCTGAACGATTGAAAAACGGCTTTAAACAAAAATATTTGGCATTGAACAAAGACAGTTCCGGTGACGAACTATTTATGGACATGCTGGAATTTGCAAATTCAGGACGGAGCGATTTTAAGCAACAAGCAGCAGGTCTCGCTATTTTGACTCACCTGTTTCATATATGCGAGATATTTGAAAAATGATTATGCCATCCAAATACCTTAGAGAAGATGAAGCCATTGTTGGCGTGGGCGGCATTCTGTTGCATTGCATTGAAAGCCGGAGGAATCTTTCCAGCCTTTGGGAAGACGTAAAGACAAATCACGCTGTTGCCACTTTTGAACGTTTTATCCTTGCCTTGGATTTTCTGTTTTTACTCGGTCTTATTGAAATTAAGGGCAATGAAATCATGCGAGTTGGGTCATGATCAAAAAAATATATGCAAGTGATAAACGATTCAAAGCGGTTGAATTTCGAAAAGGCTTGAATATTATCCTTGCGGAGCGCACAGAAGGATCTGGAGAGAAAGACACTCGAAATGGAGCTGGGAAGACAACGCTCATTGATGTCATCCATTTTTGTCTTGGAGCCGAGGCTAAAAAGCTTGGATTACCCCTTGCAGATATAGAAGAATGGGAATTTTATATTGACATTATTATATGTGGTAAAAGCATAACTGCAAAAAGGTCTATAAAAAAATCCAATTATATAATTGTTAATGGTGATATTGTTGGTCTGCCTGTTCTTGCTGAAAAAGATGATGATAGTGGTGATTCGTTTTATAAGAATGATGATTGGAAAAAACTTTTGGGGTTATGTTTTTTTAATCTTCGAGATGGGCTTAAACCTAAATATAAGCCTACTTTTAGGAGCTTGATTTCATATTTCATACGGCGTGGTGTGGATGCATATTCCCGCCCGTTTACTCACTTTCGCAATCAAAAAACATTTGATTTGCAAGTTAATAACGCATACTTACTCGGGCTAAACTGGGAACATGCTTCAGAAGCACAGGAAATTCGGGACAGGTCTTCCGCGCTAAAGGCTTTGAATACAGCAGTTAAATCTGGAATAATTTCTTCACAAGGTGAGTTAGAAGCTGAACGTGTGCGGCTTGAAAGAGTGATTGCAGAAGAGACAAAAGCGATTGATACTTTTAAAGTCCTTCCACAATATAAGAAGCTGCAAGACAAAGCAAATTCTTTGACAACAAATATCCATCAAAATTCAAATAACCTTTTGGTATTGCGACGTAAGTTAACGCGCTATGAAGAATCAATAACTGCTGAAATTCCACCGGAACAAAATAGTGTTGAAAAGTTATATGCAGAAGCGGGAGTGCTTTTTGCTGAATCAATAAAGAAGACTTTAGATGAAGCAAAAGCATTTCATGCTTCTGTTGTTGAAAATAGAAAAAAATTTCTTCAAACTGAAATAGCTGAAATACGACATCAAATGGCAAGAGTTGAAAATGATATTAGCGCGTCTACAGAGGAGCGCGCGAATCTTATGCGCCTTTTGCAAACGCATGGCGCTTTGGAAGAGTTTTCTCTTTTACAGGCTAAATTAGTTGAAAAACGTGAACGATTAGAAACCATAAAAACAAAATTGGCAGAGTTAAAAAACATCTCGAACGAACAAAAAGAAATCAAAACACGAAAACTTGAACTGGATACTAAACTTCAACGTGACTATGAATTAAGCCGCACCAATTGGGAAAAGGCCGTAGCACTTTTTAATGAAAGCTCTCTTGCCTTATATAATGAGCCGGGGAATTTGATTATAAATACTACTGAAAACGGGTATGAGTTTGATGTCGAAATTCAGCGCAGCAGTAGTGAAGGCGTGGGGAAGATGAAAGTCTTTTGCTACGACATGATGCTTGTTGAGCTTTCAGCGGAAAAAGGCGGAATTGATTTTTTAATTCATGACAGCACTATTTACGATAGCGTTGATTCCAGACAGCGCGCTCATGCCCTGCAATATGCCCACGAAAGAGCTGAAGAACATGGTTTTCAATATATATGCGCTATGAACTCTGACATGGTCCCATATGAAGATTTTTGTGAAAACTTTGACCCGAACCAGTGTGTGCGCTTGATGCTTGGAGACAAGGAACCAACGGATTCACTCATGGGGTTCCATTTTGAATTGAAGAAAGGAGCTACCGTCAGTTCAGAGTAGAAGTCATCTCATAATCAATCTGAGCAAAATCATGATGCAGCCCAGTTGCGCCCTTGTACCCCTCCCCTTTTATCGCTGCATGGAAAAATAACGCCTGCATCGCCCGTTTTACCGCTCTTCCGGAGTCGGCGCGCCTTCGGGCGGTTCCGGCGTCTTTTGGGGCAGGGCCGGAGTTTCAATGACCAGCGCCCCTTCCAGGGCAGGGTCAGCCCCGTCCTGGGCGGGCAGGCGCATACAGCCCCTGTCCACCAGCACAATGCCCGTGCGCAAAAGCACTTCACGGCGGTACTCGTATTCCTGCTGCATGCGGTGGTGGCGGTACACAAACCAGCGGTGCACCAGATAGCAGGCCGCGATCATGGCCGCAGCACTGCCCGCGAGCCAGGGAATGTCGTCCGCCAGCGCGCTGCCCAGCCGCACCAGAGCCGAAAACGCGCCGTCCACAAAAAACAGGGCTGCCCCCAGCAGCAAAATGCCCAGCAGCAGAACCACCGTGGGGGCGCTGCGGATAACCGCATAGAAGCGCCGCAGGCGCTCCGGCACCTGATCGTCACCCTCTCCGCCTGCGGCCTCGCCTCCCTCCCGGATCTCGCGCCCCAGAAAGCGCGCCACCCACGTTCCCGCCAGGTGCACAATGAGCATCAGCCCCACGGGCGCAAGCACCGCTGCCACAGCCCAGCCAAGCCAGGGAAAGCGCGCGAGGGGCGGCCCGCCGGGCGTTTCGGGCGCGGCGTGCATGACGCCGTAAAAAAAGGCCACGCCCCCCACCATGAGCTCCACAAAAAAGATGGCGACCAGCAGGTACAGGAGGGCCTCCTTGTGGGGGCCGTCGTACCAGGCTGCGGGCATCTCCCGCCGGATGGCGGAACCCGCAGGGCGGGCATCGTGGTGTTTTGATGTCTGCATGCAAGCACCTCAAGGGGCAAGTATACGATGCCCGCCCCCGCTCCTGCAAGCGCCTCCGGCACGCCGCTCTTGCTCCCGGACAGCATATGGCATACCCTGTGTTGCACAGGAGGCCTGTATGCATGTTCTGGTGACCGGCGCCGCCGGTTTTATCGGCTATCACCTTGTCCGGCGTCTTCTTTCTCTGGGGCACAGCGTGGTGGGAGCAGACAACTGCAACGACTATTACGACGTGCAGCTCAAAAAAGACCGGCTGGCCGCCCTGCGCGCCATGCCCGAGGCAGCCTCCTTCCGTTTCGAGCTTCTGGATCTGGCCAACGCTCCGGCGCTGGCGGATCTTTTTGCGCGCGAAAATTTCAGTCATGTGGTCAATCTGGCCGCCCAGGCCGGTGTGCGCCACAGTCTGGAAAATCCCCGCTCCTATGTGGATTCCAACCTGACGGGCTTTGCCAACCTCCTGGAATGCTGCCGCCGGCACAAGACCGGGCACCTGCTCTTTGCCTCCTCCTCTTCCGTCTACGGCCTGAACGCGGCGCGCCCCTATGCCGTGGAACACAATGTGGACCATCCCGTCAGCCTCTATGCGGCCACCAAAAAAAGCAACGAGCTCATGGCCCATGCCTACAGCCATCTTTTCGGCATTCCCTGCACGGGGCTGCGCTTTTTTACGGTCTACGGCCCCTGGGGCAGGCCGGACATGGCCCTGCACCTTTTCACCACCGCCATTGTTCGCGGCGAACCTCTCAAGGTTTTCAACCACGGCAAAATGCGGCGCGACTTCACCTATATTGACGATATCGTGGAGGGACTTGTGCGCCTGCTGCCCCTGCCGCCAGCGCCCGACCCGCTTTTTGATCCGCAAAATCCCCATCCGGGCAGAAGCTCCGCGCCCTGGCGCATCTACAATATCGGCAACAACCGGACTGTGGAGCTCAACGAATTCATCACCACGCTGGAAGACGCCCTGGGCATGAAAGCCCGCAAGGAATTTTTGCCCATGCAGCCCGGCGATGTGGAGGCGACCTGGGCAGACATTGACGACCTTGCCGCAATCACGGGCTTTTCCCCCCGCACGGACCTGCGCGAGGGCATTGCCCGCTTTGTGGCGTGGTACAAAGAGTATTACAAGGCATGAACAGCCCCTCCCGCGAAACCGCCTGCCCCGAAATACTGGCTCCGGCCGGAGATGCCGCCTCGTTTCTGGCGGGCATTGCCGCCGGTGCCGATGCCATTTATCTGGGCCTCAAGAATTTTTCGGCCCGCATGCAGGCCGACAATTTCGGCCTGGAGGAGCTTTCGCGCCTTGCCGATCTGGCCCACGCGGAAAACGTGCGCGTATATGTGGCCATGAACACCCTGCTCAAGCCCGGCGAACCGGCCCAGGCCTACCGCCTGATGGCGCGTCTGGCCCGGCAGGTCAGGCCGGACGGTCTCATTGTCCAGGATCTGGCCATGCCCGATCTGGCCCGGCAGGCCGGATTCGAGGGCGGCATCTTTCTCTCCACCCTGGCCAACCTCACCCATCCCGGGAGCCTCGTGCAGGCCAGGGCTCTGGGCGCAAGCCGCGTCATCCTGCCGCGGGAACTTTCCATTGACGAAATCCGCAGCATGGGCGAGGCCTGCCCCCAGGGGCTGGAACTGGAATGTTTTGTCCACGGCGCCCTGTGCTACTGTGTTTCGGGCCGCTGTTACTGGTCCAGCTATATGGGCGGCAAAAGCGGCCTGCGGGGGCGCTGCGTGCAGCCGTGCCGCCGCGTGTACCGTCAGGGCGGCGAAGCCGCCGCGGCCCTGGCCCGCCATGCCGAACGCGCGGAATCGCAGGCAGCGTCCGGCGAGCGCGCCCGCGGGGGACGCCAGCGCCCGCAGGGCAGTCGGCGCACGGGCAGGGAGCACAGCGGGCGCTGGTTTTCCTGTCTGGACCTCTCGCTGGATGTTCTGGCCAAAACCTTGCTGAACATTCCGCATCTGGTTTCCTGGAAGATCGAGGGCCGCAAGAAAGGCCCGCACTATGTGTACCATGTGGTCACGGCCTACCGCATGCTGCGGGACAACCCCGGCGATGCCGCTGCCCGCAAGACCGCGGAGGAAATCCTGCGCATGGCTCTGGGCCGCCCCGCCACCCGCGCCCGCTTTTTGCCCCAGAAAGATTCTGTGCCCACCACGCCCGACGGGCAGACCAGTTCCGGGCTGATGATCGGCAAAACCCGCAACGAACCTGACGGCCGCATTGTTCTCAAGCCGCACATCCCCCTGTTGCCGCAGGACTATTTGCGCGTGGGCGTGGAGGACGAACGCTGGCACGCCACCCTTCCCGTGACCCGCCGCATCCCCAAGGCGGGCAGTCTGGTGCTGCGCCTGCCCAAACACAAGACGCCCAGGGCAGGCACGCCGGTTTTTCTCATTGACCGGCGCGAGCCGGAGTTGCTGGGCATCCTCAAGGACTGGCAGTCCCGTCTGGCATCCCTGCCTTCGCGCCCCAGCCAACCCGTGGACTCCGCGCCGCGCCTGCCCCAGCCCGTCAAGGGAGGCAAGCGGCCCGACATTTTTGTGCGCGCCAGCCTGCCGCAGGGCAAGGAAACCCGCGCCGGACGCCACTTGCAGGGGCTCTGGCTCTCGCCGCGCAGCGCGGGCATCTCGCGCACCGTGGCTCCGCGCATGTGCTGGTGGCTGCCGCCCGTGATCTGGCCCGGCGAGGAGGAAAGCCTGCGCCGCGCCGTTTCCGGTCTCTGGCGGGGCGGGGCGCGCCACTTTGTTTGTAACGCTCCCTGGCAGCGCGGGTTTTTTCCTGAAATTCTGCCGGAAGACGCGGACCTGACAGCAGGCCCCTTCTGCAACGCAGCCAATGCCGTTGCCCTGGACGCGCTGGCCCGCATGGGCTTTGCCGCCGCTCTGGTCAGCCCGGAGCTGCCCCGGGAAGAAATGCTGGCCCTGCCCGCGCAAAGCCCCCTGCCGCTGGGCGCGGTGCTCACGGGTTTCTGGCCGGTGGGTCTGAGCCGCTTCGGCCTGCTGGGCGTCAAGCCCAACGAGCCTTTTCTCAGCCCCATGGGCGAACCCTTCTGGGCGCGGCAGTACGGCGAAAATATCTGGATATACCCCGGATGGCCTCTGGACCTGAGCGCAAAAAAACAGGAAATGCAGGCAGCGGGCTATGCCTTTTTTGCTCACTTGCAGGAAAATCCGCCCCCTTCCCTGCCTGCTCTGCGCCGCGAAAGCCTGTTCAACTGGGACGGGACGCTGCTGTGACCGGCCACGGCCGCGCCGACAGCCCCCCCAACCCTCCTGCAGGCCATCCTGCCGACCGTCTTGCCGGTCACGCGGGGCATCCCGACTGCTGCGAAAACCTGTTTCCCCGTGGGCTGGAGCAGCCTCCGGGCAGCTTCCGCTTCGGCGCGGACGCCCTTTTGCTGGCGGCCTTTGCCGCGCGCCATGCAGAAAAAAATCTGCCCCGGCGCAGGCTCGCGGTTGCGGATCTGGGATGCGGCTGCGGGGCGGTTCTGCTGGGTCTTGCCCTGCGCTGCCCCGGCATTGCCGGGCTGGGGCTGGACAGGGAGCCGTGCCTTGTGGAGGCGGCGCGCCGCAACGCGCGCGCACTGAACCTGCACCAGCGGCTGCGCTTCACGGCCCTGGACATGGCAGACCTGCCCCTGCCGGGCCGGGAAAGCCATCCCCTGCATGCGGGCAGGCCCGCGCTCCACAGCCTGGACATGGCGGTGGCCAATCCCCCTTTCGGGATACGGGGCCGCCCCCCGTCCAGCCCCCTGCGCCAGAAAGCCCTGGGCCAGGGCCACCATGCGGAAGACATCCTGCACGTCTTCTGCCGCGCGGCGGCCTTGCTGCTGCGCCGTCACGGACGTTTTTTCTGCATTCACGAGGCAGCCGCCCTGCCTCTGCTCTGCCGCGCGCTGGACGCGACCGGCTTCGGACTGCGAGAAATTCTGCCGGTGAGCTTTCGCTCCGGTGACGCGCCCCGGCGCATCCTGATCATGGCCCGCAAACACGCGGCCCATGACCTGAAATGGGAAAAACCGCTGGTTCTGCACGGGCCGCGCCGCAGCGCCGCGTCCACCCTGTCTCCGGAGGCGCTGGCCTTCTGCCCCTGGCTGGAAGCCGGGCGCACACCGCAACATACGGACATTTCGGAAAATTTTGAGGAAAACCATGACCTTTCTTGCTGACCTGCACATCCACTCCCGCTTCTCGCGAGCCACCAGCAAGGCCCTGAACCCCGGACATCTGGCGGCCTGGGCGCGCTGCAAGGGGATCACCGTTCTGGGCACGGGCGATTTCACCCATCCCCAATGGCGGGAAGAACTGCGCCGGGAGCTGACCCTTGACGCGGCCAGCGGCCTGTATGCGCTGAAAAACGCGCCCCCGCAGGATGTTTTGCCCGGAGGGATGCTCCCGCAAAAAGACGGTTCCCCCACCCTCTTTCTGCTTCAGGCGGAAATCAGCTCCATCTACAAGCGCGGCGGCAAGGTGCGCAAAGTCCACAATCTGGTTTTTGTGCCCACGCTGGACGATGCCGAAAACCTGTCGCGCAGGCTGGCCCAGATCGGCAATCTCCACTCCGACGGCAGGCCCATTCTGGGCCTGGACTCCCGCGACCTTCTGGAAATCATGCTGGAATGCGCGCCGGGCGCGGTCATGATTCCCGCCCATGTCTGGACGCCGTGGTTTGCCCTGTTCGGCTCCAAATCGGGCTTTGACCGTCTGGAGGATTGTTACGGCGACCTTTCCTCCCATATTTTTGCTCTGGAAACAGGCCTCTCGTCCGATCCCGCCATGAACCGCCTGGTCAGCGCGCTGGACGGCTACGCCCTTGTTTCCAACTCCGACGCCCATTCGGGGGCCAATCTGGGGCGGGAGGCCAATCTTTTTGCGGGCAGTCCGGGCTACGAGGGCATTTTCACGGCCCTGCGCGCCGCTGCCGCACGTCAGGATCAGAGCGCCCTTGGCTGCCGCTTTCTGGGCACGCTGGAGTTCTATCCCGATGAGGGGAAATACCATCTGGACGGGCACCGGGCCTGCAATGTGGTGCTGGAGCCGCGCGAAACCCGTGCGCTGGGCAATATCTGCCCTGTCTGCGGAAAGCCGTTGACCGTGGGCGTGCTGCACCGCGTGCTGGAACTGGCCGACCGCGCCGCAGTTCCGCCCTTGCCGCGCGAACCGGAGGCCCGCCCCCTCATCCCCCTGCCGGAACTGGTGAGCGAAATTCTGGGCGTAGGAACGGCCTCACGCAAGACACAGGAACGCTATGCCGCGCTGCTGCGCCATCTGGGACCGGAACTGGACATTTTGTGCCAGATGCCCGTGGAGCGCATCCGCGACCACTGGGAACCCTTGGGAGAAGCCGTGTCGCGCATGCGGCAGGGGCAGGTTTTCCGCGAGGGCGGCTATGATGGGCACTACGGCACAGTGCGCGTTTTTTCCCCCGAGGAAAAAAGAGAATGGCAAAAGAGCAGCGCCTCCCTGCCCGGCCTGCGGGCGACGGGAAAAAGCGTCCCTGCGCGGCAAGGGCTGCATCCGGCACAACCGCAGGCCCCCCGTCCCGATAGCCTGCCCCTGCACACGGACGCGCCGCCTCCCGGCCAAGGCGCCGCAGAAGAACAGGCGCCCGCCTTTTCTTCCGAACAGGAGGCTGCCCTGCGCGCCGGGCCGTTTCCCGCGCTGGTGCTGGCCGGCCCGGGAGCGGGCAAGACCCGTGTGCTCATCGGCCGCTTGCAGTCCCTGCTGGAGCAGGGCGAAGACCCCGGACGCATCCTGGCCCTGACCTTCACCCGCAGGGCCGCGGCGGAACTGCGCCAGCGCCTGACAACGGCTCTTCCGGACACGGCAAACCTGCCCCTCTGCGATACCCTCCACGGCTTGGCCTGGCGTCTGCGGCAAGCAAACGGCTCGGTACCGCCCCTGCTTCTGGACGAAGACGCCGCCCACAGGCTCTTCTGCGCCGCCAATCCGCAGCTTTCGCCCGCAACAGCGCGCCGCCTCTGGGGCATGCTGCTGCTGGCGCGCGAAACACATTCCCTGCACAACGAACCCGCGCACAGCCCGCTGGCCCAGGCTGCCGCAAGCTACCGGCACGCCAAGAACACGGACTCCTGCCCGCGCGTGGATTATGCCGATTTGCTGGACTGGCTTCTGGACGCTGCCCGCCAGAAACACATGCAGGGGCGCATTGGCCCTTTCCGCCATGTGCTGGTGGACGAGGTGCAGGATCTTTCCCCCGTGCAGCTTGACATCATCCGCGCCCTGCTGCCCGCTGACGGGCAGGGATTTTTTGGCATCGGCGATCCGGATCAGGCCATCTACGGCTTCCGGGGGGCGGCAGGCCAGAACGAAGCAAGCCTGCGCCGCCACTGGCCCGGACTGGAAGTCTTTCGCCTGGGGCAGAGCTACCGCTCCAGCCAGAGCGTGCTGGACATGGCCCGCAGCCTGCTGCAGGGCCGGAATTCTTGCGGTCCCCTGACAGCAGTGCGCTCCCTGCCCGCCGAACTGCGCCTTTTTGCCGCCCCCGACGCGCAGGCGGAAGCCCGCTGGGTGGCCAGCAATGTCCAAAACCTGCTGGGGAGCACCTCCCACACCCTTCAGGACAGAAGCACGGCCACCAGCCCCCTGTCAGGAACCCTTGCCCCCGGAGACGTGGCTGTGCTGGTGCGCCTGAAAGCCCAGATTCCCCCATTGCATGCGGCGCTGGAGGAAGCGGGAATCCCCTGCGCCGCTCCGGCCAGGGAGTTCTTCTGGCAAAATGCGGCATGCGCGCGCCTGCTGGCCCTGCTGGCAACGCATTGCGGATTTGCGCATTCTCTCCCCGCGCAGCCGGAGCCGGGCGACAGCCTGCCCTGGGCAGGCGCAGCCCTGCCTCCGCCCGAAGCCATGACGCCCTGGCTGCAGGAACTTCCCTGGGCCGGAAGCGGCTTCACCACCGGCCCGGCATGGCGGCAGTGCCGCCGCTTCTGGCAGGATTGCGGTTCGTGGCAGGACTTTTTTTCTGCCCTGGCCTGGCAGAACGAAGCCGAAAGCGTGCGTGCGCGGGCCCAACAGGTTCAGATCATGACCCTCCACGCCTCCAAGGGGCTGGAATTTCAAGCCGTGTTCCTGCCCGGTCTGGAAGACGGTCTTTTGCCGTTGCGGCGGGAACTCCTGTTTCCGCCCACGGAGGACGATGCCGACGATCCGCCCCAGGCGCAGGCCGAAGAGCTGCGCCTGCTCTATGTGGGCCTGACCCGCGCCGCCCGCGCGATTTTTGTCAGCCATGCCGCGCGCCGCACCCTTTACGGGCGTCACCTGCGCCTTGCGCCTTCGCCCTTTCTGGACCGCATCCGCGATTTTTGCCGCCAAAGCGCCGCCAGCGCGCACACGCGCCTGGAAAAACGGCAATTGTCGCTTCTGGAGAAATGATTTTTTTCCGCCCCCGCCGCAAGACCGCTGCCGAAACAAAAAGCGACTCTGTTTTTTCGGCGGATGCTGCCCCAAAACACAGGAGCACTTCATGCCTGAAGTGCCCCCTTATATTCCACGGTTGCGCGCCGTCCGTCTATTCCTCAAGCCACGAATCGTCTTCCAGCACCTTGTAGCCGCGCACAGTCAGATAATTCACGCCATCGCTTTCTTCCAGCAGTCCGGTAACTTCCACGAAAACACTGACCTCATCGTCCAGATCCACACCGGCTCCACGCGGAACAATGCGGTATTCCACATCCTCCTGCACCACGGCCACCCGCGCCTGACGCGCATCCACCGCGCGCGGCACTGCGACCACATAGCCCTTGACGGTCACGGCATTCTTGTTCATCGCGCAACTATCCGCCCTTCAAAAAAATTTTTTTGCCTATAGCGCCTTTTTCCCCCTGGCGCAAGCGTTTCCGCCACAGTGCTCACGGCGTATTTCGTCACCTGCCACTGGTTCGGACGGGGACATTTGCGATGCGCCAGAACCGGAAGACTATGTGTCGTCCTCCAGATCCTTGATTTTTTGCGCGGGGATACCCGCAACGACACAGTTGTCGGGAACGTCCTTTGTGACCACGGCCCCGGCTGCTATGACAACGTTGCTGCCGATGGTCACGCCGGGCAAAATAGTGCAGTTCCCGCCGATCCAGACATCGTTGCCGATGGTCACGGGTTTGGCCTGCGCCAGTCTCTTCCGCCGACCCCTGGGGGACAGGGGATGGTTGACCGTGGTGACAAGGGTATTGGGACCGATCATGCAGTAGTCGCCGATATGCACCGGCGCGATGTCCAGTATGGTTACGTTATAGTTGGCGAGAAATTGCGCGCCCACATGGATGTTTTTTCCGTTATCGCACTGAAACAAGGGGAGAATGGCAGGATTTTCCCCTGCCGATCCGAACAGTTTGCCGATGATCGCGCATTGTTCTTCACGGTTCGTATGTTCTGTGGCATTGAGTTCGCGGCACAATGCAACGGCATTTCCCTTCCGCGCTTCAACCTCAGGATCGGTAAAACAATATTCCAGCCCCGCATCGAGCTTTTCCAGTTCCGTCATCAAAAATCCCTCCTGCTCACTGTTGTGTTGTTTCGTACCAATGGTTGTATTCGTCAAACAGGGGCTTTCCGGTAATATACCCCACTTCCGGGATGTCGGGCCGCAATTCCTTCAAGGTCTGATACGCGCCGGGAACGATCATGCCGAGACGACAATGCAGCAGGACGGGCCGCCCGGGGGGAAGCCCCCGATACAGTTCCAGAGCCTCGCTGCGAGAAATATTTTCAATGGGAATGTTTACGGCACCCGCAAAATGCTTTGTCGCAAACCAGCGTCGTGTAGCAACGTCAACAATGACAAGATTTTTCGTCTCCTTCATGTATTCAAGTGCCTGCGCGGGCTCCATGCCGCCAAGGTCATTCTGCTTCTGTTCCGCCGCATGGGCACTGAAAACGCAACACAGGAGCAGAAAAAGGACAATCAGAGTTCTCATTGTTTTTCCTCGTGGTTTTGCAGAAATGTCTCTCCTGCGTCATTGCAAATGCCGGTCAAAAAATCTGCCCAGTTCGGTAACGTGGAAGGCCGTTTCCGGGGCGGCCGCCGCCAGGTACCGGGCATGCGACATGCCGCCCCCGGTCGAGGCCCGCATGCCCCGATTTTTCCGACGGATGCGTTTCGAGCAATTCTAGGCAGTGTAGTCACGAAATTGTCTAAATTTTCATTTTGTGGCACAGTTCGCGTGTCTTCAACCGTAAGCGAGGAACATATGCCCACAGCAGCCCACAGACGGCACGACATTTCTGATTCGGTTTGGAAAAAACTTGAACCCCATTTGCCCGGACGTGAAGGAAGTTGGGGAGGCAGGGCCCACGACAATCGGCGCTTTATCAATGCGGTCTTCTGGATTATGCGTACAGGCGCGCCGTGGCGGGATCTGCCCCCCGACTTTGGCGGGTGGAGCAATACCCATCGACGCTTCATCCGTTGGCGCGATAATGGTGTATGGGAGAGATTGCTTGAAATCCTGATTGATGAGCCGGATTTTGAATGGCTGATGATCGATGCCAGTCATTGCAAAGTTCACCCACATGCGGCAGGCGCAAGAGGAGGCAATCAGGACATGAGCCGCACAAAAGGGGG
>NZ_RQYH01000045.1 GCF_003860215.1 Desulfovibrio sp. OH1186_COT-070
TCGTCTGACGCCAACGTTCTGCGGAAGCTGACGCTTTTTGCCTACCGTGCGGAATCGTTGCAGGCTGTTGTTGACCGGATCAAAGATGACAGCAAAATGATGTAATTCATATCGTCGGCAAAACACGATGGCCGCCTGTGCTCTCGCGCAGGCGGCTTTTTTGCATGCAAAGCCCCCGTCCCGGCCGAAGGAGGCGCGGGACGGGGGTGTTTTTGGGAGGTTTTTTTCGTGGTTAGCCGCCGTTCGCGTTTTTGGCGGTTTCCACGGCAATAGTCAGATCAAGGGCGGCATTGGTGTAGACGTCAAAGGTGGTGCCCCCGGCGTCCGTTTTGGTTCCATCGCTGGCCCAGCCGCCGTCCAGCTTGACCTTGCCGTCATCCTGGATAGTGATACCCTTGCCCGACAAATCGTTCATGCTGGTCAGGCTGGCTGTGCCCGGCCCGTTGAGCACGACCTCAATGTTCGCGGTATTCCCGCTGTTGAGGCCCTTCAGGATGGCATCCATATCGCTGTTGTTGACGGACGTGAGCAGCACGTCCGTGCCGTCGCCGCCGTCCATCATGCTGTTGTCCTTGCTGTAGACCAGAAGGTCGTTGCCTGCGCCGCCGTAGAGCGCATTCACGCCTGCGCCGCCGTCAAGGAAGTCGTTGCCGTCGCCGCCGTGCAGCGTATCATCGCCCGCGCCGCCGTAGAGCCTGTCGTTGCCGTCACCGCCGTAGAGGATATCGTCCCCTTCACCGCCGTAGAGCACGTCGTTGCCCGCGCCGCCGTTGAGGGTGTTGTCCGCATTGTCACCGAACATCAGCTTGCCGCCCTTTGTATCCCAGTTGTCCGCGTCAATCTTGAGGTTCAGTGTGCCGCTGACAGCTCCCTTGCCGTCGTCCGCCTTAAAGCTGAAGCTTTCCGTGCGGTCGGCGGCTGCGGTTTCGCCCAGCGTCTTGAGCGCGGCTTCGCTGGTGTTCAGGGTGTAGGCATAGCTGCCGTCGGCCTCCACTTTCAGGGTGCCGAAGGTCAGAGCATGTTTGCCCACAGCGTCTGTGTCGCCCGTTGTGAAGGTCAGGGCATCGCCCTCCGCGTCTGTGGCGAGCACGCCCGACCAGGGGGCGCTTTCTCCGCTCACGGGCACGGGAGCAGCATTGGTTCCCAGCACCTTGACCTGGGTAGACGCATAGGTTGTCTCGTACGGATCCTTGACACCGATCTTGATGTCAAACGTCTCACCGTGCTCGCCGCTACGCACCATCGCGGCCAAGGCAGCCTCAGCCGCAAAGGTATACGTTGTCCACTGGGCATTTGCATCAGCGCGGGTAAAGGTGAACGTGCCCACGCCAGCAACGGTCGCCGTGCCTGTAGTGGCGTTTATCGGCGTTACTGCATGGTCTGTTCCGTTATGCTGCACCAGCAGCGCAAGCTTCGGCTGATCCAGAATATCCACGTCAGAGTAGGTCAGGCTGCCACCGTCAGCGGTACTGCCGAAAAGCGTAATCTCCGGGGCATCGTTGACGCCGGTGGCCGTGATTTCCAACTCGTTGCGGGTCCAGAACTCGCCATCGGTATTGTGCGCTCGTATGCCGAGATGCACCTTGCTTTCGCTGTTTTTGACCGTTTGATCCTTTGCCAGCGCATCGCTGGGCGTATAGGTGTACTCTCCGGTTTTGGCATTGAGCGCAAAGGTGCCGTAGGCATTGGTGTGCATGAGCATGTCGCCGCTCTTTGTGAACGTGCCGCCCCAGGCATCGGTCACCGGGCCAGCTTCACCCCGGTATTCCAGAACCGTTTTTCCATCCGCACCACGATAGAGGATGCCGAAGGTAAAGGGCTCGGCATTGTCTCCGTAGTCTTTGCTCTCCAGATATTTGAGTTCGAAACGCCCCGTTCCGACTTCGCCTTCGGTCACGGTAATGTTTGTCGGGCCTGCATCCGCTGCCAGCAGATTGTCCCTGACGCCCGTGATGGTGACCTTGATGCCGTTTGGGTTTTCCTGTGTTGCACCGAACTTGTCTCTGGTGACAACGGTGAAGATGTCATCATACAGCTCACCTTCATTCATGGCATAGACAGCATCCGCCTTTGGATGGTCGCCGTGGAACAGCGTGTAGGTGTATTTTCCGTTGGCATCCAATTCCAGCGTGCCGTACTTGCCCTCCCATGTGGTGGGGCCGGTCTGCGTTACTTCGCCATCGACCTTGATGCTGAACGAGATGTCCTTGGCATCGCCGTCAGGATCGCTTGCCTTGAGCTCTCCTGTCTCCGGCGCAGCCGCCGCACCACTTTTTTTGTGCTGCGTCAGTCCCTTGCTTTCGTTCATGGTCAGCACGGGTGCGTCGTTGGTGCCGGTGATATGAACTGCAACCTCGGCTTCGGCGCTGTTGCCGGCCTGTCCGGCATTGACGATCACCGCTCCCCTGACCGTGATCTGCTCACCTTCAGAAAGGTATTTGAGACCATCAGCATCGGGAAGGAACTCGTATTTTCCGGTGGTCGGATGGAGTACGAACTCTCCCACCACCTTGTCGGGTATGCCATCATTATCGGTATCCACCTTGGCCGCACTGTGCCACCTGCCGTCGGACTCCAGCGTGCCGTCCCTGAGGCTGTAGCTGAAGTTTTTGGCCTCCGCATCGGCCTTGTCCACATCGGTGGCCACGGCCTGACCTTCTACAGGGGCCGTCTGTCCCGCCACCATATCCAGGGAGGAACCCGCACCCGCAAGACCGTTGCTGTTCAGGGACAGCACAGGCGCGTCTTCCGTGCCCGTGATCTTGATGGTGAGGGGGACCGATGCTGTTCCGCCGTGTCCGTCACGGGCAATAATGTACAGGGTTTCCGTAAGGGGCTGGCCCCCCTTGAGGGACTGCACGGCGTCTATCTCGTTGTCCAAACGGTAAGTATAACTGCCATCGGGTTTGACGAAAAGCGTACCGTACTTGCCCATAACCGCGGAGGTTCCCGTGCCGGAACCATCGACGCTGGCGCCGAAGGTCACGGTGTCGCCGTCCGCATCGACAAAGTCGCTCTTGCTGATGGAGCCCGTGGCAGCCACATACCCGTCAGCGCCCTTGGCGTCCTCGGTGGGCGTGAGCGCGGGCAGGGTAACAGATGTGGTGGGCGGAGAATTCAGCCCGTTGAGAGTGACGGTCACGATGGCTGTGTCTTCAAGCCCGCCATCATCCTTCACCATGACATTGAATTTTTCCTCGTGCGAGCCGTGCGGCACATTGACGCCGGAACGCACCGTGTATGTGTAAGTGCCGTTAGCATTGACGGTCAGATCGCCGTAGGTGCCGTGAATCACGTTGCCTGTCACACTCTGTCCGGCATTGGCCGCACCCGGGCCAAAGATCAGGATGGCAGTATCGCCCTTGTCCATATCCTCGGCTATAAGGGTTCCCGAAACGTGGGCACCGCCGTTTTGCGCCACGTCCTCTGTAAGGATGGGGTTATGTTCCTTTTCCAGGAACTCCGGCCTGTCGGCTGTGCCCTCCACCGTGCAGGCAGGCAACGTGACCGTGCCACCGTAAAAGTTGCCCACTGTGGGCGAGACAAGGGGAATGCTGTCGCCGACGTCCAGTTGCTGAACAAGGGGGTTGCCGTTGTCCAGCACAAAGCGGTATTCGCCGGTAATGGGATTGATGATAAAGGTTCCGAGCCGATTGCCATCCGCGTCCACACCAGGTACAGACTGCACTTTCTTGCCGTCTTCAGTGACGAAGTAGTAGCCGCCATGCACGGAAGGGCTGGCGGTTACATGACCGCCGGACACGGAAACATTCGCCAAGCCGCGGCCGTCCACATCGCCGTTGTCTTCCCTCACTGCGGGGAAAGGATCATCCGCCGCCAGCGTGACGGGAGAACCGGGGCCGCTGACCCACTTGTCAAGCGGGCCGATGTTGACGGTAATGTCTTTCTTTTCCGAGTAGGCACCTTCCTTGTCGCGCACATAGATGGTGAACGTGTCCGTCATGTCCGGATGCGTCTTGCCGTCAGAGCCGTAGTTGGCATTGTTGAACACGTCAAAAGTGTAGGTGTATTTTCCGGTCGCCGCATCGATACTCACCGATCCGTGTTCAAGCTGCAGGGTCTGCACGGGCTGACCGTCGGCGTTCACCAGGCTGAAGGAAGTTTCAGAAGGCAGGTTGTCCGCGTCCTTTGCCGTGGCCGTGCCTGTGGCGATATAGCTCGCTTCCGTATGACCCTGTTCCGTCAGGCTCAAATTTTCCACGGAGGTAATTTCCGGGCGATCATTGGATCCCTTGATGGCGACGTTGATGGATCCGGCCGTGGAATAGCCGCGATCATCCTGTACGGTCACGGGGATGGAGAGATCAATCCTGTCATCAGGCGTCAGTGCGTTGACCGTCGGGCTGGAGTTATTGAGGGTGAACTTCCACGAACCGTTGGTTTCGCACTCGATGGTTCCGAGGTAGTCGGAAGGCTGCATGGCGGAATACGTCCTGTCCGGAAGAACAAAGAGCTTTGTCGCCGTGTCGGGCGCGCCGTCTCCGTTGATATCCAGCCCGAAGGTGAAGGTGTTCGCGCCGTGATCCGTAGTGTCCACCCTATCAGCGGAGAGCGTGCCCGTCACAAAAGGAACACCCGGTTCCGCTGTGTAGTCCGGCGTTGAAGGCCGGCCCGATTTCCAGCCATCTTCCGTTACGCGGCCACCCGCGCCGGACAGGCCGGGAGCGTCATCCTGGCCTTCCAGACGCCAGTAGAGAGTCGTCGTGTCAGAGGCGTTATTGATGTCCTTGACCTGCACTTCGGCGCGCACGTCAAGATATTCGCCTTCGGCTTTTGCCTTCAGAAGCTCCCGTCCTTTCTCGTTCAGGCTGAAGGTGTAGTTTCCGTCGGGATTAATCTCGATAATTCCGATCTTGTCTCCGCTGGCAGCATCATACGCGTCCACAACGCTTTTGCCGCCCGCGCCGGTGACCACAAGATTGTATGTTCCGGACTCTTCCGAACCGATGTCGGCGTTATCGACATCCTTCGTCCCGATTTTGCCTTTGAAGGAGCCGTCCAGGGCATTGTCCGCATCGGCCTTACGGATGGTGATCACCTTGTCTGGAGTACCGTCGCCGTCAATATCCACCAACGGTTCCTGCGTCACGATTTCCGGCCTGTCGTTGGTACCCACAATGGTGAGCTGGACAGTGCGCTCTACCTCAATTCTGTTCTGGTTGACGACCTTGACCTTGAAGCTGTCACCCAGCGTTGCCTGCCGGTCAAGGGCGTTGACCGCAGGATTGCTGTTGTCCAGCACATAAGTGTACGACCATGTCCCGTCAGAATTGGCCGTAACCGTGATTGCACCGTATTCGGCGGCAATGGAGGCTGTGCCAGCGCCCAGTTCATGCCAGTTGCCGTTTTTGTCCTGCACACTGAACGTCAGCGTATCGTTTTTGTCCGTGTCCTTGGCCGCAATAATGCCTGTAGCTTCGGGTTTGCCGGCATAGGGTGCGTTGCCGCCGGGCAGTACGCCCTCTTCCACCAGAGTATGGGTAAGGCTGCCCACATTCAGGACGGCAAGGTCGTCAGCGCCCGTGATCTTCACGGTCAGTGCACCCCTGTCAAACGCGCCGAATTTGTCCTGTGCAACGACCGGGATGGAAAGATCCCTGAGTTCGCCGCCGGCCAGCTTCTGCACGCAGGGGGCGCTGTTGTTGAGTTCAAATTCGTACCTGCCGTCTGCGTACAGCGTGATTTTGCCGTAGTAGTTGGAACCGTCTGCAGACTCGATTTTGTCTACCAAGTTACCGTCTTTGTCCACAAAGGCGATGGCCTTGTCCGCAAAAGCCAGCAGTTTTCCGGATGCGGTTTCCAGATACAGCTTGGCCGTGTCGTTCTGGTCAACATCAGAAGCAGCCACCTTCCCCGTGAGAACATATTTGCCATCAGCAATGGGGTGGTCTTCAGTGAAGCGCAAAACAGCCGTTTTCTCGGCGGTATCCGCAGTGGCGGCGTCCATGTCCAGCACGGGCCTGTCGTTGGTGCCCTTGATGGTGACTCTCAGGAAACCGCTCCCCGTTGCGCCGTGCTCGTCCGCAGACACAACTTTGAACGACACTGTCTCGGAGTCTCCTTCAGCCAAGGCCTGCACTTTGGCGCCCGCATCGTTGAGCACAAAGGCGTATTCCACCTTCTCCGTTCCGGAATAATCGCCCTGATGCCAGTCGGTGGACCGGGTTTTCAGATAAAGGGTTCCCCATTCGTTGGTCAATGCCTGGGAATTGAAGGGCGTATACCCCGCAGGGGCGTTGGACCAGTCGGTCGGCACGGTGTCGCCGGATTGGGCCGTCAGGCTGTACCGCACTTTGTCTCCCTCAAAGTCCATTACCCCCATTTTCCCTTCTGCAACCAGACGGTGTTCACTCTCCGAGAGCCTTGCAGGCGTGGTGTCAGAAACGGTGTCAGTGTTTTCAGCAGGGTTGATCTGCAAAGGATAGCCTTCGCCGCCCAGGGCGTACACACCACTTTCCTTGACTTCCGGGCGCGGCCCGGGGTTGATAGGAGGCGCGTCATTGGCACCCTTGATGGTCAGGGTAAATGCCTTGTAGTCATACGCGCCGTGCGTGTCCTGCACAGCTACGGTGAAGTCCAGATTTTTGGTCTGGTTGTCGTCCATCTGTTGCACGACTTTGGCTTTGTTTTCCAGTTCGAAGGTGTATGTGCCCGTGCTGGTCATGGTCAGCGTGCCGTAATAATTGCCGTCTGCGGGAGCCGTGGCCGACAGGACGGGATTGCCGCCATCGTCCACCACATAGAGCTTCGTGTATACGGTCGCTTGCGGTTCGGAATCGGTGGGGACCGTCATGACCAGACCGAAACTGAGATTACCCGCATCGTCGCTGTCCCAGTCCGAAGCGGTGACCGTGCCGCTTGCGGGCTTGGCAGGAATTCCGTGTCCCTGTTCCGTGACGGGCAACGAACTCCCGCCGGAAAGTTTGGGTTTATCGTTGGTGCCCTCGATGGTGATGGTGATGGAGTGGGCGGCATCAGCCACCGTGGTCACGGTTCCGTCACTGACCGTGGGCGTGAAGGTCAGCTTGTGCGTGCTGCCTTCAGCCAGTTTGTCGGCCGGGCTGCCTTCATTATTGTTCACAGTGAACGTATAGTTGCCGTCGGGCTTCATGGTCAGGGAGCCATAGTAATTGTTGTCCGAAGGGGGCGTGGCCGAAAAAGTGCCGTCGCCCAAGGCATAGAGAGTCATGTCCGTCACCGGAGAGCCGCCCAGAGCCAGACCAAAGATCAGCGTGTCGCCGGCATCTACGTCGTTGGCGGACAGCGTGCCGGAAAAGGAAGGCGTATCACTTGCCGCCTTGTTTTCGGCCAAGATAAGGCTGGTGGTTTTGTCGCCAGCAGCGAACACGCCGCTCTCTTTTACTGTGCCATTTCCACCACCAGTGAAGGTCGGAGCGTCGTTGGCGCCGTTGATGGTCACCGCGAGGGGCGTTGTGCTCCACGCGCCGAATTCGTCCCTGACGGCCAGATCGACCTTGATATTCAGCTTGTCGCCGTCGTCCAGCTTGTCCACGCAAGGGGCCGCGTTGTTCAGGGCAAAAGAATACTTCCCGCTGGCCTGATCCGTCATGGTGAGCGTACCGAAATAGTTGCCGTCTGCGGGAGGCGTGGTTTTGAGGGTGTAGCCGTTACCGGTGCCGGTAGGCACGGCATACAGGATGGATTCCAGGTTGCCTTCATAAGCAAAGCCATAGGTCAGCGTCGCCCCGCTGTCGTGATCCGTTGCCGTGACCTGACCGTGGATGGGCTCTGTGGTTACGTTTTCCGTCACACTGGTGACACCGCCATCCCAGCCTGCGCTGTCGGCGAACACGGGCTGGTCGTTGGTGCCCCTGATGATGACATCAATGCGGTTCGTGTCGGGGGCCAAGGCCGTACCATCGCGCAGGACACCGTATTCCATGTCCCTACCGCCATGCTCGTCATGCACGGTGGGCCGGAACTGCAACGTGACCTCCTGGCCTTCGGCCAGGCGGTTGGTCGCGCCTGTGCCTGTCGTATTGGCAAGGGCAAAGGAATACTTCCCGGTGGTGGAATTGATCTCCAGCTGGCCGTAGTTGGTGCTGATGACGGTGGTGGAGCCGGAAGTGCTCACGCCAGTGACGTTCACCGGAGTGCCGTCAACCTCACCCACCACGGAACCGGCAACCAGGGGCGAACCGTCCGCATTCACAATGCCGTAGGTGAGCACGGCGCCGTTGTCGGGGTCTTTGGCCACGATCTGTCCGGTCATGCTTGGCCTGTGTTGTGCGCCACCGACACCACCGTCAGCGGTAGTGGTGTTCTCCAGAGGATTGAGCGCGACGGTGCCGTCCGCAACACCGTATGTTCCGGCAAACACACCGTCCTCTTTCAAAGCGAGATCATCCACGCCCCTGATGTCCGGCGCGTCGTTGGAGCCGACAATGGTCAGATTGACGGGCTGGGTCACCACGTTGCCGTGCCCGTCGTCGAAAGAAAATCTGATGGCTTCGTTGTATTCTTCACCTTTGGCCAGGCGGTCAACAGGGCCGCCTGGCGTTCCCGTACCGCTCTCAGGCTCCTTGAGGGCATAGGTATAGGTGATGGTGAGGTTGCCTCCGCCGCCCGAGGTCACGATCTCCAGGGTGCCGTAGTCGCTGTCTACCGTCGTGGTGCCGCCGATGACAATGGGGATCGCCTTGCCGCCCATATACACAAAGCCGCTCAGGGGGTCGCCTTCGGGGTCAGAAATGGAGAAGGAAACCGGCGACGTTTTGACCTCCGCGCTGTGGGCGGTGCTCTTGCCGTCCCAGCCGCTCTCGGTCAGCGTATCAACAAGGGGGGCTCCGCCGGTGGAAAGCACCGGGGCCTTGTTGTCGTCCCGCAGCAGGCCGTCGCCCTGCCAGTCGTCTTCTGTGCGGTTGGCGAGGTTCATGCCCCAGTCCAGGCCGTCCAGATGGTTGATGCCGTCAAGCAGGTCGCTGTTGGCCCAGTCGTTGTAGCGGGCCGCGCGGGCTGCGGCTCCGGCTCCGGGGCCAGCCGCCGGGGCGAGGTCCGGACCGAAGGCGTTGAAAAAGTCGGCTCCGGCCACAAGCTGGCCGTCGACCACAAAGTCCGGAATGTTGTCTTTGTTGAATTCTGTATAAAAATTGGGAACTTCCACGCTTGCGCCGTCTTCAAAGCGGAAGACGAGGTTGTCGCCGGATTTTTCGAGCGTGGCCTGATCTGCGGGGAATTGCAGCACAAGGCGGGAATCCGCGGGAGCGGCAACAACGGCCTGCTGGCCAGCCTGGGGACGCGAAAGAAGAATATCTGCCATGACATGTCTCCGTCAGTGGATAATAGGCAAAGACCCCGCCGCGGAACATCCGCGCGGGGAAATCATCAGGGGGAAAACAAAAGAAATGGTCGCGCACCAGCGCGGCCTGCCGGAACCGGCATTTTTCTTTGGAGCGCGAAAATTCCGCGCCCGAGAAGGCAGTCACAGGGCGAGCCCGAAAAGGCGACTCGCGCAAACCGGAAAAACTTCCGGCGCGGCTCAAGCATGGCAAAAGCCGCCAAAAACGTCAAGGGAAAAAAGGTTTTTGTGTCGCCTTTTTTCGGGGGCTTCCGGAGCGGGGGGTGCGGAAATTTTATCTTTTGAAAATATGGACGGGAAGGTGTTTTTTCTGTATTGTTGTGTCGACCCCCTCCTGCTGGCCTGCGCCACAGGAGCCCCGGCTCCCTGCGGAGCCGGTTTTTTTTCAGGAGCGCTCATGGATCGCGTCATTTCTTTTATTGATGGCTTCAACTGCTATCATGCCCTGCTGGAAAGCTGTCACCATGCTGCTTGAGGCCGCACGAGAGAGCTTTGACAAGGCATTTCTCTTCAGTGGTGACAGCGATATGATCGCTGGGGTAAAAGCTTTGAAAAATCTTGCGCCTCATATACACGTCAAAGCGATCATTCCTTTTGGCAGGTCATCCATTGATCTTGCCAACAATTGCCACTCTCAGGCAAAAATAAAACGCTCACATCTGGAAAAAAATCAGTTGCCCCGCGAAATCCCTCTGGGCGGGGGAAAAACGCTGACAAAGCCACAAGAGTGGGCATAATCTGAACGCCCTATTTGCGGCCTTCTGCTGCCCCGCGCTGGCGGGCTATCGGCTGCCCTTGGGCTGCGGACTGTGGGCGATACCCTGCTGCCCAGGGGCTGCCGCCGGGGCGTGAAGGCGGTGCGGGTGCGCCCAAACAACCGGCCGTGCCCAGACGGCGTTTTGCTCAGGGCGTGCACCTGCCGCACGGCAAAAGAAAAGGCTCCCGTTGCCGGGGGCCGTGTGGAATACAAGAACGATCGGAATTTCATTGGAGGCTGAACTTTGCCCAAACGCCCACGCCAGCAATGGCGGGGCAAGCAGCGCCCAAAAGCAGCCAGATGCTCATGAGGGCATCAAGAGTGCTTGCGGGTCAGGTAGAGGCCAAAAACAAAAACCGCAGCGCAAGCCAAGCTGGCAAGAATCCAGGTGGTCATAATCACTGCCCTCCTGCTTTTCGCGTAAGGTACAGGCTTGCCGCAAAGCAAGCCATACCGAGAAAAATTCCTATGGATTGCCCCTGAAAGATGCCCACGGCCATAGCCGCCACACTCATTTTTTCAAGCCAATCCGCTGTACGCTTGAGCATACCGTCTCCACTGGAAAGATAGCCGCTTTCCCGGCGGCCGTCCAGATGCTGATGCCGTGAGTGATGAAAAAATCAAGATTGACGATCCGGCAAATCGCTCGCGGCGATATGCCAAATATGTCCCTTATTGGGGATAGGGCTGTCTGGGGTCATTTGCCCGCTAACCCCAATTACCCCCTTGGCCGAAAAAATCTGGTGCAAAAACAGCATATTCCAATTTGTTTGCAAATCGAAACTCTTTTTTGAAGCTATTTGCCCTCCCATTTTTGCGGCCCTCCTGCTGCCCCGCGCTGGCGGGCTATCGGCTGCCCTTGGGCCGCTGGCTGTGGGCGATACCCTGTTGCCGGGGGCTGCCGCCGGGGCGTGAAGGCGGTGCGGGTGCGCCCAAACAACCGGCTGTGCCGGAGGGCATTTGGCTCAGGGCGTGCAACTGCCGCCAAGGCAAAAGAAAAGGCCCCCGTTGCCGGGGGGCCGTGTGGAATACAAAAACGATATATGGGGATAGCCAGAATCTCCATCGCATTGCCCTGACGAATTGTGGGGCAAAAAGCGTGATGCAGGGAGCCGTCTATTTTATCCAGCCGCGATTGACACCAACCACAACCGCCGTCACCAACACAAATATTGTGATGTAGTAAAGCATGTTACGCCTCCATGTACCATTGTGCGCCCCAGAAGAGGCAGTACACGCCGAGGGCTGTTCCCCAAAACCAGTTGTCCCGGAACAGGGCTGTGGCGACAAGGGCAACGCCAAGCATGGCGAAAACATTTGACCAATATTTTTTCTTCATGCCTACCTCAAGCCATAGATAGCCGCTTTCCCGGCGGCCGTCCAGATGCTTCCGTCCTTCTGTGCGCCACAGGAGTCCCGGCTTCTTGGCCGAGAATGTCCTCAACAGGGCATGAAAAACAGAAAAACAGCGTCCGGGAGCTTTGTCAAAGCCCATCAGCGACCATGCATGGACAACTTTCAGGGCAGCGATTATCATGCCCCAAAGATGCCTGAGCAACGACAAACCTCAATGAAAACCGGGAAAAATATGGACGGGGCCATCACAAAACTGAGCATTGCAGGATTCAAATCCATACGCGCGCTTGAAAACCTTGAGCTGAAGAACCTCAATGTTCTTGTTGGAGCCAATGGCGCCGGAAAGAGCAATTTTATTCAGGTATTTCGCATGCTCATGGCAATGGCGCAAAAAAATTTTCAAAAATTCGTTCTGGAAAATGGCGGGGCAGACAGCTTTTTGCACAACGGCCCAAAAGTTACAGAAAGCATACGCAGCGAGTTTGTATTTTCGTCGCTTTCCCCCCGTGCCAAGGGGGAAAATCAATACAAATTTGTACTGACGCCCACAGTCAATGAGTCCTTTCTTGTTGCCGAGGAGAGAAAATATACGACCACATCCTCCAGAAGCTATGGCACTCCGTCCCCTGAAAGTCGTTTGCATGATTTTCGCAACGAAAGATCGCATGATGGCCAACACAACGGCGTTGGTCATTTTGTCTACCGTTCCATTGCCAGCTGGATGGTGTATCACTTTCATGATACCAGCAACAATGCGGCAATGCGGCGATCTGAAATTGTTGAAGACAGTGCAATGCTGCGCAATAACGCAAGCAATATTGCACCGTTTCTTTTGCGCCTGAAAAAAGAGTATCCGAAAAATTATGCCGAGATTGTCAGCGCAATACGCATGGTCATGCCTTTTTTTGACGACTTCCTCCTGGATACCGTCAAAATGGGCGAAGCAGAAAAGGCAAAGCTCACCTGGAGGCAAAAAGGCTCGGACTATCCCATGCAGCCGTACCATCTTTCGGACGGTTCCATCCGTTTTATTTGCCTTGCCACAGCCCTGTTGCAGCCCGAACTGCCGAAAACCATCATCATTGACGAGCCGGAGTTGGGGCTGCACCCCGAAGGCATTGCACTGCTTGCCGAACTTGTTCACGGTACAGCCCAAAGAACGCAGGTGATCATTTCCACCCAATCTCCCGCACTTGTCGACCATTTTTGCGTTGAAGATATTATTGTGGTCAATCGCAAGAACGGCGCTTCCACTTTTGAGCGCCTCAAAGAACAGGATTTCACTGTTTGGCTTGAAGAATACAGCGTTGGAGACCTGTGGCGTAAGAATGTTATTGCGGGAGGGACTGTCCATGAGTAGCCTTGTGGAAGTTTCTGCCATTGTTGAAGGCCAGACAGAAGCAAAATTTTTCAAGGAAGTGTTGGCTCCATACCTCGGTGACAGGCATGTGTTTGTGCGGGGAATCATTGCGTCCAAACCGGGGCAGAAAGGCGGCAATATCCATTTTGAGCGCGTCAAAAAGGATATTGCCAGCCAACTGAGGCAACGCTCTGACATTTATGTAACACAGTTCATTGATTTTTATGGCATTCATGACTGGCCAGAGTATGCGGCCATACGCAGGATTGCATCGCACACCGAAAAGGCAGAAAAGTTCTGTGCCGTCACCCTGGAAAAACTGCAACATGCTCTCCCCGGGCATGATATGGAGCGGCGATTCATTCCCTATGTGTGCATGCACGAGTTTGAGGCCCTGCTTTTCAGCGACACAACCAAACTGGCTGCCCATTTGGGGGTCGCTCCAAAGCAAACAGAGCAGATTGTCCGATCCTGCGGAGAGCCGGAGCGCATCAACGATTCGGGCAAGACAGCCCCGTCCGGGAGAATAAGAAGCCTGAATGCCCGCTATGACAAAATTGCAACAGGCATCACCATCGCCCGGGATATTGGCATTGCCGCCATGCGCGCGCAGTGCCCGCTCTTTCATGCATGGCTGGAAAAATTGGAAAATCTCAAGCCCCTTCAGTAGCGGCATGCCCAAAAACAGCCGGGCCGCGCTGGACAGCGTTTGGGCAGGGCGCAAAAACTGCCGCAAGGCAGGTGAATGCCCTGGGAACACAAGGGACTGTACTGCGTCTTGCCCGTCGGGCATCGCTGGGATAGGATGTGCGTATGGGAAAAGAGCGCATTCCGCACGATCCTGCGTACAAGCAGTTTTTCAGCAATCCTGAAATGGTGGAATCGCTGCTGCGGGATTTTGTGCCTGCGGATTTCGTTGCGGATCTGGA
>NZ_RQYH01000046.1 GCF_003860215.1 Desulfovibrio sp. OH1186_COT-070
GTGTTTCCCATTGTTATATACAATGGAGGCAGGGCATGGAAAGCCCCGCAGGATGTGGAGGCGCTTTTTGCTCCCATGCCGGAGAGCCTGAAAATGTACCGGCCCCGACATCGGCATTTTTTGCTGGACGAAAGCCGGGTGCCCGCCGACGCGCTGGACAAAAGCAGGGGCCTGGCCGCCCAACTCCTGAAGCTGGAACGGGCGCAGGAGCCGGAAGAAGTCCGGCAGATCGTCCAAGAGTTGATACGCCGCCTTCACGGGCCGGAGTATGTGGTTTTGCGCCGGGCCTTTACCGTATGGCTGGGGCGAGTTGTGCTCAAACGCTCCGGGATCACAGAAGACATCCCCGAATTTCAAGACTTGCGGGAGGTGGATGCCATGTTGGAAGAACGCGCCGCTCAGTGGAAGGACGAATACATTCGGCAAGGTGTAGTGATCGGAAAGGCGGAAGGCAAGGCTGAAGGATTTGGCCTGGCCTTGCAGGATTTGCTGGAGGCGCGCTTTGGCACGCTTCCCCAGTCCGTGACTTCCTATATTGCCAGTTGCAGGCTGTTGTTGACCGGATCAAAGATGGCAGCAAGATGATGTGATTTGCATCTTCAGCAAAACATGATGGCCGCCTGTGCTTCTGCCAGGCGGCTTTTTGGGGAAAATCCTGCACTACACCAGTTCATTCCGTGGAACAATCGCGAGCTTGTACCCCATAGGAGTCAGCACTTTGAAAAGTGTGTCTATTTGCGGCGTAACCCTCATTCGCTCAAGGCGTGCAACAGCAGACTGTTTGAGACCCGCCGCTTCAGCCAGTTGTCCCTGAGTTAGCCCCTTGGCCTCACGCGCTTCAATCAGCTTGCCAATCAATTCCACTTCAAATTCGATTCTCGCGCGCTCAGCGGGTGATACATTAGTGTCATCGTTATAGAAATCACGAAAGTTTGTGCTTGACATATCACTTGTTCCTCTCAAGAAAATCCTTCAAGTTTTTGATTGCCTTCTCTATTTCTTTTGCGGGTGTTTTTTGCGTCTTTTTTACAAAATGATGCAATAGCACAAATTTATTGTCACGCCAATAAAAGAAAAGTATTCGATGCGCCAAAGGGCGCATTTCCCAAAGGTCACCATCAAGATGTTTTATCTGTGGCTCTCCAATCCGCGTCCCATATGTTTCCAAAACTCGTAGATACGTCAGTATTTTTTGGTACTGAATACGGGCATCCTTGCTCGTCCGGGCCTTGTTGCGAAGTTCAAGCAAAACTTCTTTGACCGGTTGTGATCCGTTTTTGTCTTCATAAAATTCCACTTCAAACATCGGGGTTCCTCTGTCATGCTTCTTTTATAACAAATTTGTTATCGAGGTCAAGGCGGTAGGGGGGCAAGGAGGTGGCGCAACGCGGACTACTGAAAATACACGATATCGTTGCGGTGCGCCTGTCAATGTGGAGAGACGGAAGTTTTCATTTTCCTGCGCAGAAGTTTTCAGGGCCGTCAGGGGGAGTCAGGGGGGAGGCGTCTGTGGCGGCCCTGCCTGTGCCGCGGCCTCCGCCGACAGCCTGAGGCGGCGGAGCACACGGGCCTGGGCAGGCACGGAAGCGTCCTTTTTCAGGATCTGCCAGATGCGCCGGTCAGAGAGGCCGTGCAGGCGGGCCAGACGGCTCACGGCGGTGACGCTGCTCACGCCGCGCGCTGTGCGGCGGCTGAAATCCGCAATGATTTCGTGCTGGCGCAGGCGCGTCAACAGGGCGCTGCAACGCGGCACGTACACGCTTGTGCCGCCAAAAACCGCCATCAGCCTGCGCAGGGCCGGACGCCCCAGAGTGCGGCACAGGGGGTGGCGGTTGTCGGCAGGTTCGGTGCGGGGCACGCGCAAAGTCTGGCCCCCGCAGTGGTGCAGCAGCCGCCAAAAGCGGCGTATGTCGCCCAGGGCGTTCCAGAGCAGGCGGGCATTTTCCGGCAGGTGGGGCAGCAGCTCGCGCCACGCGCGTTCCTCCTCGGCCAGCTTCAGGGCATGGCCCCAGGACGGGGCGGAGGATGCATGCGGAGCGGCTGCGGCCGCAGGCCGGGCAGTGCCGCAGGCAGGAGGAAGGCCGCTCCACGGGCCGCGCTTACTGGAGGGCATGGCTGGCCTCCGTGCCGGACGCTGCCGCAGACGGCGGGGGAGATACCGCCTCCAGCCTGTCGGCCAGCAGGCGCAGGTGGTCTGTGGCCAGGCGCAAAAAAGGACGTTGCCCCGCAGCGGCTCCGGCCTCCAGAATGTCCAGCACAGTGCTGACGTTGCGGATGTTGTGGTGCAGTTCACGCATGCCGTGCTCCTCGAAAAAAATGTTCTGCAATGCGGCTACAGCCAATGCCGCGCCCTGCTGCGGCCACGGCGGCGGCCAAACAGGAAATAGCGTTTTTCTTGTGCGCTATCAAGGAAAAGTTTTTATACAAAAGAAAAGTTTTATACCATTTATACCAAATAGATAAAAAGAAAATTCTGCACTTTTCGGGGGAAATTTCTGCGCAGAAAATTTTTTCTTGAAAAAAATAGTTGGTTTTTTTCAAGGAAAAATTGCATGATCGGGCGGGTTGCCTGCGGGTTGCCCAACGCCGTGACGGTCATGCCTTTTTGCGGCGCGGCAGGCGGATTTTGCGCATCGGGCAACCGCAAAACTTTTCCCGGAGGGTGCCATGCCCGGAGAAAAATGTTCCCCGGAGCGGGCTTTTGCCCGGCGTCTGCGGCAGCGCAGGGAAGAACTGGGCCTGCGCAAGCAGGAGATTGCCCGGCGCGCGGGCCTGAGCCTGACCACCATCCAGCAGTACGAAAACGGCCAGTTGCCCAAGAGCCTGCACGCCCTTGCGCTGGCGGAAATCCTGAACTGCTCGCTGGACTGGCTTTTGGCGGGCCGGGGAGACGCCGGGGACGGCCTGTACGACACGCCCGAAACGCGGCTGGTGATGGTTCCGCTGGCCGAGGCGCGGCTTTCTGCGGGCACGGGCAGTCTGGAAACCGGCGGCGACGTGCTGCGCCACTACGCCTTTCGCTGGGATTTTCTGCGGCGCAAGGGCAATCCCGGCCAGATGGTTCTTTTGCGCGTGTCCGGCGACAGCATGCAGCCGCGCATTCTGCACAATGATGTGGTGCTCATCGACCAGAGCCGGCGCGACCCCGAACCGGGGCGCATCTATGCCGTGGGCGTGGAAGACATGGTCTATCTCAAGGTGGTCAACGCCGTGCCCGGACGTCTGGTACTTTCCAGCATCAATCCGGACTATCCGCCCATCGAGGCTCCCGCCGGGGAACAGATGGACACGGCGGTGCGCATCATCGGCAAGGCGGTCTGGGTGGGGAGAGAGCTGGAATAAAACCCGCCTATTTGCCGGAGGCAGGGGATGGTCTGGTCAGGTCATAGTCGTGCGAACTGGCCAGATTGCGGTTCCAGGCGCGGATGGCGGCTCCCTGCGAGACAGACCATTGCTGCGAGGTTTGCCCACAGGAGCAGACCACCCGCCAGACTTCCTGTCTGCGGCCGGGGGGCAGCATGGACTCCAGATGGGCATTGGTGCATCCGCAGGCAAGGCAGGGGCGGATGGTGTGCGGATCAAGCTCTTTCATAATTTCTTCAGCGTAGCAGCTTTTTTGGGGGGATACAAGAAATCCTTTGGGGCGCACAGCGGCAAGAAAATGCTGGACAAGACCGCCCGCTGTACAGAAGATGGGGGCCGTGCCCGTGCTGCCCGCGCCGTATTGGACGCGCCTGTTTTGCCGCAAGGAGAGAAAGATTTTTCATGCCCGTGCTCATGCCCACCCCTCCCGCAAAATCCCCCAAACGCCTGCTGCCCGTGGCGGCGGCTGTGGGCATTGCGCTTGCGCTGGCCTGGCATTTTTGGGGGGGCGGCACGTCTTCCGGCCCTGACGCGGCAGGCGGGCGCGCCCCGGTGCGCGTGGCCGTGGCCCGCGCGCAGACTGTGCCCCATTTTCTCACGGGCATGGGCACGGTGCTTCCTTCCAGCGATGTGCTTGTCACCAGCCGGGTGGACGGCCGCCTGCTGCGCCTGCACTTTGCCGACGGGCAGCGCGTGGCTGCCGGCGATTTGCTGGCAGAGGTCGACCCGCGCCCCTTTCAGGCCTCGCTGGAACAGGCCGAAGGCGCCCTTGCCAGAGATCAGGCCCTGCTGGACAATGCCCGCAAGGATCTGACCCGCTACGCCCGGCTGGCCGGGAGCGATTTTATCGCCGGGCAGCAATACGAAACCCAGCGCGCCCTTGTGCGCCAGTACGAGGGCACGGTGCTTGCCGGAAAGGCCGCTGTGGACGCGGCCCGCCTTCAGGTGGAGTACAGCCGCATTACCGCGCCGGTGTCGGGCCGCCTGGGGCTGCGCGTGGTGGACGAAGGCAACATGATCAAGAGTTCCGACAGCGGGGGCATTGTGCGCATCACCGAGCTCAGCCCCTGCGAGGTGGTTTTCAGCCTGCCCGAAACCCGCCTCCCCCTGGTGCTTGCCGCCCTGCGTGAGGCCGCCGCGCACGCAGAGGGCGCAGAAGGGGGCAAAGCCCTGCTGGTGCAGGCCTGGGACCGGGAGCAGAAAAAACTTCTGGCCGAAGGGCATCTGCTCACGCTGGACAACCAGATCGACGCGGCCACGGGCACCGTGCGCCTCAAGGCCCGCTTTGCCAATGCCGACGAAAGCCTGTATCCCAACCAGTTTGTCAACGCCCGCCTTCTGCTGCGCCGTGTGCGCGATGCGGTGACCGTGCCCTCCACGGCGGTGCAGTTGGGCAGGCGCGGTTTTTACGTGTATGTGGCGGCTCCTGACGCAGGGGGCGGCCCTGTGGCCTCCCTGCGCGTGGTCACGCCCGGCCTGGAAGCCGGAGAGGTGACGGTTATCGACCAGGGGCTTGCCGCTGGCGAACAGGTGGTGACGGACGGGCTGGACCGACTGCGCGACGGCCTGGGCGTGAGCATTGCGGCAACGCTGGACACTCCGGCGGCAGAGGCGGCAGCCCCCTGAAAGCCGCGTACCGGACGGCGGGGCTTTTTTTGACGCCGCAGGGCCGCCCGCGGGAGCCAGAAACGCCATGAATTTTTCGCGCGTCTTCATTCTCCGGCCTGTGGCCACCTCCCTGCTCATGGCGGCCCTTTTGCTGTCGGGCCTGCTGGGCTACCGCTATCTGCCCGTGGCGGCGCTGCCGCAGATCGACTATCCCACCATTCAGGTGCAGACCTTTTATCCCGGCGCGTCGGCTGAAGTCATGGCCGCTGTGGTCACGGCTCCGCTGGAGCGCCAGTTCGGCGTCATGCCCGGCCTGTTGCAGATGCACTCCCTGTCCGGCGACGGGGCATCGGCCATCACCCTGCAATTTGACCTTTCCCTAGCTCTGGATGTGGCGGAACAGAGCGTGCAGGCGGCCATCAATGCCGCCGCCAACCTGCTGCCCGGCGAACTGCCCCAGCCTCCGGTCTACTACAAGGTCAATCCCGCTGATCCGCCGGTCATCACTCTGGCTGTCACCAGCGATACCGTGCCCCTGCCGCATCTGTCAGACCTGGTGGACACGCGCATGGCCCGGAAAATCGCGCAGCTTCCGGGCGTGGGGCTGGTAACGCTTTCCGGCGGGCAGCGCCCGGCGGTGCGCGTACAGATCAATCCGCCCGCTCTGGCCAGCGCCGGATACACCCTGGCCGATGTGCGCGCGGCCATTGCCGCAGCCAACGTCAATGCCGCCAAGGGCAGTTTTGACGGCCCCCTGCGCGCCAGATCCATTGACGCCAACGACCAGCTGACTTCCGCGCAGGAGTACGCCCGCACGGTCATCGGCCACAAAGACGGCATGGCCCTGCGCCTGGAAGATGTGGCCGAAGTCACGGAAGGGGTGGAGGACGCCCGCCTGGCGGCCTGGGTGGCCGAAGAGGGCGGCAACCTGCGCCCGGCCATTGTGCTTTCGGTGCAGCGCCAGCCCGGAGCCAACGTCATCGGCGTGGCCGACAGCGTGACGCGCCTTCTGCCCCGCCTCACGCAGAGCCTGCCCGGCAATGTGGAAGTACGCGTGCTGGCCGACCGCACCACCACCGTGCGGGCCACGGTGCGCGACGTGCAGGTGGAGCTTTTGCTGGCAGTGGCGCTGGTCATCTGGGTCATCTGGCTTTTCCTGCGCAATGCGGAGGCCACGGTCATTCCCGCGCTGGCCGTGCCCCTTTCGCTGGTGGGCACGCTGGGCGTCATGCATCTGGCCGGGTATTCGCTCAACAACCTCACCCTGATGGCCCTGGTCATTGCCACCGGCTTTGTGGTGGACGACGCCATTGTGGTCATCGAAAACATTTCCCGGTATCTGGAAAAAGGCATGAATCCCGCGCGCGCGGCTCTGGTGGGCGCGGGGCAGATCGGCTTTACCATTCTTTCGCTGACGGTTTCGCTGGTGGCCGTGCTCATTCCGCTGCTGTTCATGGGGGATGTGGCAGGCCGCCTGTTCCGCGAGTTTGCCGTGACCCTGGCCGTGACCATCCTTCTTTCGGCGGTCATTTCTCTGACGTTGACGCCCATGCTCTGCGCCTTCATGCTGCGCGGGGCGGGCAGGGGGCGGCAGGCAGGGGGCGGGGACTTTTTTGCGGGGCTTCTGGGCTGGTACGAAAAAGCCCTGGACGCGGTGCTGCGGCGGCAGGGGCTGATGCTGGCCGTGGCGGCGGGCACGCTGGCCTGTACGGCCTTTCTGTATGTGGCGACGCCCAAGGGTTTTTTCCCCGTGCAGGACACGGGCGTTCTGCTGGGCGTGGCCACGGCCCCGCAGGACACGTCCTTTGCCGCCATGAGCGAACGCCAGCAGGAGTTGGCTGCGCTGATTCTTGCGGACCCTGCCGTGGAAAGCGTGGTCTTTTTTGTGGGGGTGGACGGCATCAACCAGACCACAGCCACCTCTCGCTGCAACGTGACCCTGAAGCCCCTTGCCCGGCGCGATGCGCGCGCTCCCGCCATTGCCCGCCGCATCATGCAGGCCGCAGCCCGTGATTTGCCGGGCATGAGCCTCGCGCTGCAAGCCGTGCAGGACCTGACCATCGAGGACCGCGTGGCGCGCGGCAACTACCAGATGACTCTGGAGGCGCTCGGCGCGGAACAACTGGAGGAATGGACCCCGCGCCTGGTGGCGGCCCTGCGCGCGCGGCCCGAACTGGAAAACGTGCACAGCGACCTTCTGCCCCCCGGCCGCATGCTCTGGCTTGATATTGACCGCGACACCGCAGGGCGCATGGGCATCAGCATGACGGCCATTGACAATGCCCTCCACGATGCCCTGGGGCAGAGGCAGGTTTCCACCATTTTCACCCAGACCAACCAGTACAAGGTGGTGCTGGAAGCTGCGCCGCGTTTTCGCAACGGGCCGCAAGCGCTGGAAAACATGTATGTGTCCGGCGGTCAGGGCAATCCTGTGCCGCTCACGGCTCTGGTGCGCGCCGAGGAACGGTCTGCGCGGCTTTCTGTGGCGCGGCAGGGGCAGTTCCCCGCGACAACCATTTCTTTTGACGTGGCCCCCGGTTCGTCTCTGGGCGCGGCGGTGAACGCCATCGCGCGCGCGGAGCGGGAACTGGGCATGCCCCCGGCCCTGCGCAGCCAGTTTCAGGGCGCGGCGCGAGCCTTTGCCGCTTCGGCAAGCGACAGGCTGTGGCTCATTCTGGCCGCTGTGGTGACCATGTATATTGTGCTGGGCGTGCTCTACGAAAGCTGCATCCACCCGCTGACCATCCTCTCCACCCTGCCCTCGGCGGGCATCGGGGCGCTGCTGGCCCTGCTGCTGGCCGGGATGGAACTGGGGGTCATGGGCATTATCGGCATTATCCTGCTCATCGGCATTGTCAAGAAAAACGCCATCATGATGATCGACTTTGCCCTGGAGGCCGAACGCAGGGAAGGCAAGCCCCCGCTGGAAGCCATCAGGCAGGCCTGCCTTTTGCGCCTGCGGCCCATCCTCATGACCACTCTGGCGGCCCTGCTGGGCGCGCTGCCGCTCATGCTGGGCTGGGGCATGGGCGCGGAACTGCGGCGGCCTCTGGGCGTGACCATGGTGGGGGGCCTGCTGGTCAGTCAGGTGCTCACGCTGTTCACAACGCCGGTCATTTACCTCTGGTTTGACCGTTTGAGCCGCCGTTTGCGGGGGGTTGCCCCGGCTTCTTCGCCGGGCACGCCCGCACCGTCCGACCCTGCACCTTTGCCCGGCCCGCTTTTTTCGTCCGGCCCGCTGTCCGACCCGGAGATGTCCGGAGCATCCGGCCATGCCGCGCCCAAGGCGCGGGAGCGGTCATGACCACAGGCGCCCGCGCTGCGGCCGGAGAGGACGGCGGACGCCGCCACCGCCTGGGGCCGGAAAGTCTGCCCCTGAACATTTCCGCGCCCTTTGTCCGGCGGCCCGTGGCCACAACCTTGCTGACCCTCGCCATTGCGCTGGCCGGTGTGGTGGCCTTTGGCCTTTTGCCCGTGGCTCCCCTGCCGCAGGTGGATTTTCCGGTGGTGGTGGTGCGGGCCTCCCTGCCCGGCGCAGGGCCGGAAACCATGGCCGCCACGGTGGCCGCGCCGCTGGAGCGCGCGCTGGGACGCATTGCGGGCATCACCGAAATGACTTCCCACAGCAGCCTCGGCTCCAGCGAAGTGACCTTGCAGTTTGATCTGGATCGCTCCATCGACGGGGCGGCCCGCGACGTGCAGGCGGCCATCAACGCCGCCTGGGCCACCCTGCCTTCGCTGCCGTCCAATCCCTCCTGGCGCAAGGTGAATCCCGCGGGCGCGCCCATCATGGTCCTTTCGGTCACGTCCGACGCCCTGACGCGCGAGCAGCTCTACGATGCGGCCTCCACGGTTCTGGCCCAGAAGATTTCGCAGCTTTCCGGCGTGGGCGAAGTGATTGTGGGCGGCGGCGCGCTGCCTGCGGTGCGGGTGCGGGTCATCCCCGATGCGCTCAACCGCGCCGGGCTGGTCATGGAGGACGTGCGCGCGGCCCTGCGGGCGGCCAACGCCTTTTTGCCCAAGGGCCAGTTGGAAAACGACAGGACATTCTGGCTTGTGGGAGCCAGCGACCAGTTGCACCGGGCCGGGGACTACCGCTCGCTGGTGGTCGCTGTGAAGGACGGCAGGATCATCCGCCTTGCCGATGTGGCCGGGGTGGAGGACGGGCCGCAGAACACGCGGGTCATGGCTGTCTCCAACGGGCGGCCTGCCGTGCTGCTGATCATTTTTCGCGAACCGGGGGCCAACATCATCCAGACCGTGGACAACATCCGGAGGCTGGTTCCCCAACTGCGCTCCTGGCTGCCGGAGAGCGCGGATCTGGAAGTGCGCATGGACCGCTCGCGGACCATCAGGGCATCCCTGCGCGAGGTGGAAAAAAGCCTGCTGCTGGCCGTGGCGCTGGTGGTCATGGTGACCTTTCTCTTTTTGCGCAACGGCCGGGCGGCGGCCATTCCCGCGGCGGCGCTGCCGGTTTCGCTGGTGGGCACCTTCGGCGTCATGTATTTGTGCGGGTTCAGCCTGAACAATCTTTCGCTCATGGCCCTCACGGTTTCCACCGGCTTTGTGGTGGACGACGCCATTGTGGTGCTGGAAAACATCGTGCGGCGGCTGGAGAGCGGGTGCAGCCCGCTGCGCGCGGCCCTGCGCGGGGCGCGGGAGGTGGGCTTTACCGTTGTGTCCATCACCCTTTCGCTGGTGGCGGTGTTTGCGCCCATTGTGTTCATGGGCGGCATGGTGGGGCGGCTGTTTGGCGAGTTTGCCGTGGTGCTGACCACGGCGGTTCTGGTGTCCATGGCGGTTTCGCTGACCACAACGCCCATGATGTGCGCGTTTCTTCTCAAGCCGGTGGCCGCAGACAGCGCGGCAGAGCGCGCGCCCGGCACACGCGGGCGGCTGCGCGGCCTTGCGGCGCGGCTGGGGGATGCGCTGGCGCGCCTGCCGGAGGGAATGCGGGCGGGCTATGCCCGCACACTGCCTGTGGTGCTGCGCCATCCGCGCCTGACGCTGTTTTCGCTCGTGCTGGTCATGGCAGGCACGGTCTGGATGTATGTGACGGTGCCCAAGGGCTTTTTTCCCGTGCAGGACACGGGCGTGATCCTGGGGGGGATGCGTGCCGACCAGAGCGCGTCCTTTCAGGTCATGGAAGAAAAATTCGCGCGCCTTGTGAGCGTTATCCGTTCCGACCCGGCGGTGCAGCAGGTTTCGGGGCATATTTCCGGATCGCGCGGCGGCGGGGGTATCTTCATTGCCCTCAAACCGCTGGAGGAGCGGGGAATCAGCGCCACGGGCGTCATCAACCGTTTGCGGGGCAGGCTCATGGCCGAGCCGGGCATGCAGATTTTTTTGCAGCCCGCGCAGGACATCATGATGGGCGGGCGCGGCGCGCGCTCCCAGTACCAGTACACCCTGCAGGCGGACAATCTGGACGAACTGCGCGCCTGGGGCCGCCGCTTGCAGCAGGAAATGGCCTCACTGCCCGTTTTTCGGGATGTGGACAGCGATATCGAGGAACGCGGCCTGCAAACCCTGGTCACGGCCGACCGCGATGCCCTGGCCCGCCTGGGACTCGGCATGCGGGATGTGGACAATGCCCTGGGCAATGCCTTCGGGCAGAGCCAGGTTTCCACCATCTACCGCGACAGGAACCAGTACCGCGTGGTGCTGGAATATGCCCCCGCCTGGCTGGAAGGGCCAAAGGCGCTGGAAAAGGTCTTTCTGCCCGGCAGGGACGGGCCTGTGCCCCTGCTGGCCGTGGCCGAAGTCACGCCGGGTTTCGCGCCGCTGTCCGTGGCGCATCAGGGGCAGTTTGCGGCGGTAACGCTGTCTTTCAACCTGGCGGCGGGCGCGGCGCCTTCGCAGGCGCAGGCCGCGCTGGACGAGGCGCGGGTGCGGCTGGGCATGCCCGCATCGGTGGTGGGCGGCTTTCAGGGCACGGCCAGAATGTTCAGCGATACGGCGGGCAATCAGGTCATCATTCTGCTGGCCGCGCTGGCCGCGCTCTATATTGTGCTGGGCGTGCTGTACGAAAGCCTGGTGCATCCGCTGACCATTCTTTCCACCCTGCCGTCGGCGGGCTGCGGGGCGCTGCTGGCCCTCATGCTTTTTGACATGGAATTCAGCGTCATTGCGCTCATCGGCGTGCTGCTGCTGTGCGGTATTGTGAAGAAAAACGCCATCATGCTGGTGGATTTTGCGCTGGCGGCCGCGCGCGAGCGCAAGCTTGCGCCGGAAGAAGGCATTCGGCAGGCCTGCATGCTGCGCTTCAGGCCCATCATGATGACCACGGCAGCGGCGGTGCTGGGTGCTTTGCCCCTGGCCCTGGGGCAGGGCGACGGCGCGGAGATGCACCGCCCCCTGGGCGTGACCATTGTGGGCGGGCTGTTGGTCAGTCAGGTGCTGACGCTGTATACCACGCCTGTGGTCTACCTTGCCCTTGACCGGTTGCGGCTGCGCTTTCGGCGCTGGCGGTTGCGCGCGCGGTACGGGCAGGCAACCGCCGCCCGGCTGGAAAGACTCCGGGGGTGAGGAGGTGCAATCCCCCCGAAAAAATGGTAGCTTTTGAAGATAGAATTTCCCATACTCATGAAGCGGGAGATTTTACATGAAAAAGTCACCGTTTACAGACAGCCGGATTCTGGCGATTTTGAAGCAGGCCGAAAACGGTATGCCGGTAACGGAACTTTGCCGCCAGCACAGGATGAGCAGTGCAGCTTTCTACAAGCGACGAGCAAAATACGGCGGCATGGACGCCTCACTGATGGCACGGATGAAGGAGTTGGAGCGGGAAAACGCCCGCCTGAAAAAGATGTACGCAGATGCGCAACTGCGTGCCGAGGTCGTGCAGGAGGCTCTTGCAAAAAAGTGGTGAGGCCATCTCTGCGTGCAGAGATGGCCAAAGAGCCGTGGATGAGAAAAAATGAGCATCCGATACATTCAAGCCGGGGAAACCGCAGCAAAACGGCTATGCCGAACGCTATAACCGAACCGTGCGGTATGACTGGTTGAATCAGTATCTCTTTAAATCTTTGGATTCAGGTTTTTCCACAGCTTATCTCTCTGGAATTATACCAATGAACGGCCCAACATGGGCATCGGTGGCATCACCTTGGCCATGAAACTGAAGCGGACGGCATAGGCTCTACTTTTGAAACCTACCACAAATGGGGAGATTACACCTCAAGGAGAATATTCATGCTGTTACACAGTATCCAGTTGAAGAATTTTTTGTCCTACGGGCCAAATTCTCAACCTCTGGCCTTGCAAAAACTTAATATTATCATCGGGGCAAATGGTTCTGGAAAATCCAACCTGCTTGAAGCGATTGCGTTGCTTAAATCCACACCGCAAGAGCTGGTACGGCCTATTAGATTAGAAGTCATCTCATAATCAATCTGAGCAAAATCATGATGCAGCCCAGTTGCGCCATTGCCAGAAAGTTTTCTGCATGAAACTCGTATCTTACGACAAGGCGGCGGAAGTTTTGCAGCCAGGCGAACCGCCGCTCGACTTTC
>NZ_RQYH01000047.1 GCF_003860215.1 Desulfovibrio sp. OH1186_COT-070
CGCTACGCGCTACGCAAAACGAAGCCTTTCCTTCCTTGCCGCCGTGCAAATCAGGTGCATCTCATTGTGGGCAACTATAATTTGACGACACTATCTAACCTTGCAGCCGAAATCGAAAATATATCCAATGGTTGCCGCATTATGGGTATTTCCGAGGATATTACCGCTATCAAACAAACTGAGTTGAGGCGCTGTTTGAGGTCAGCCGCAAAAACCGAGCTTGAAAAAACGCGTGGATAAAGCCACGAAGCCCCAAACCGCCTGTCCAGACTTCAGGCCCGGCGCCGGAACATCCATACGGCAACGCTCACGGCCACCGCGCTGATACAGACGATCTTGCCCAGACTGACGGCGGCTGCGGCCGCCGTCACGTCTTTCAGAAAAATCCCCTGCACAAGGGCGGTAAAATGGCGCACGGGATTGAACTGGCTGGCATATTGCAGAAAAACGGGCATGTTGATGACGGGCGTGACCGCCCCGGAAATGAGAATGCAGGGCACCCCCACCGTGAACGCCCCCAGAAAGGCCTGCTGCTGCGTGGAGGAAAGCGAGGAAACCATCAGCCCCACCCCGCCCGAGGCTGCGGAAAAAACCAGCATTCCCGTATAGAGCAGGGCCAGTGAACCGGTAAAGGGTACGCCGAAACCCAGAACAGAGATGAGCAGAAACAGTGTGCCGTGCGCCATGCCCACCAGACAACCGGGCACAAGCTTGGCCAGCGCGATCTCCACGGGAGTTGCCGGGGAAACAAGCAACTGGTCAAACGTGCCCATTTCCCGCTCCCGCGCAACGGAAAGCCCGGTCACCACCAGCCCCAGCATGAAGCTCAGCATGCCGATGAGATTGGGCAGAAAGAACCAGCGGAACTCGAGATTGGGGTTGAACCAGCAGCGCAGCCGCACATCCAGCCGCAAGGCACTGTGCCGCTCTGCCGCCTGCCCCAGAGGCATGCTCTGCCCCAGAACACTCACAATGCGTTCCAGATACCAGACGGCAATCTGCGCCGCATTGGACCGTCGCCCGTCCGTGATGACCTGCACGTTGACCGGATCGCCCCGCTCCACCCCGCGCGAAAAGTCCTGCCCGCACACCAGCACGAAAAGAGCCTTTTCCCGCTCCAGCGTCGGCGCTATGTCCGCCTCCCGTTCCAGAAAGAACACCTTGCGGAACGACGGCGACCCCTGCAAGGCCCGGACGATTTCGCCGCTCCAGCGGCCGCTGTCGTGGTTGAGCACAGCCACGTCCACATTGCGCACTTCCATGGTGGCCGCCCAGCCGAAAATCACAAGCTGCATGAACGGCGGAATGATGAGGAGCATGCGCGAAACTCTGTTGCAGAAAAGCACCAGCATTTCCTTGCGGACAATGGCGCCCATGCGCCGCCAGTTGAGCGGTGATTCCACGGCCATGTCAGGCATCCAGCCTTTTGACGAGATTCCTGTACACCAGGCACAACAGAACAGCAGCCAGCAATACCATGAAAGCCAGACCGGGCAGAAAGACCTCCCACACGTCGCCGGTCAGAAATACCGTGCGCAGGCAGGAGTTGAAGTGCCGCGCGGGCAAAAGCCATGTGAGGGCCTGCAAAAAAGGCGGCATGCTGTTGATGTCAAACACAAAACCCGAAAGCAGCAGCGCGGGCAGAAATCCCGAGAACAAACCGGCTTCGGCCGCCACCAGTTGCCCCCGCAGGGTCACAGAGATCAGCAGCCCCTGCCCCAGAGCGCAGAACATGAAGACAGACGACAAAAGAGCCAGCGCGCTCACGGAACCGCGAAGAGGAACCCCGAACAGCGTTACCGCAGCGGTTGCGCACAATGTCATGCTGCACATGCCGAGGCAGAAGTAGGGGGTGAGTTTGCCCAGCAAAAGCTGCATGCGGCTTACGGGAGTGGCGAACATGGCCTCCATGGTGCCCCTTTCCCACTCCCGCGCAAAAACCAGCGATGTCAGCAGGGTGCCGATGAGCGTCATGATGACCGTGATGGCTCCCGGAACCAGAAATTGCACACTTTTTGCCGCCGGATTGTACCAGTGGCGCGTGTGCAGGCTGACCGGCCGGATATCAGCCCCCCCGAAACCGGAAACCGCGCGCTGCCAGACGGCAATCAGCCCCTGGCTGTAGCTCTGGATGTACTGGGCCGTGTTGGGTTCGGACCCGTCCACCAGAATCTGCACCGTGCCTGTGCCGCCCCGCTCTAGGGCGGCATCAAAGTCCTGCCGGAAAACCAGCAGCCCCTGCACCTGCGAATCGCGCATCAGGCGCGCTCCCTCGTCCATATTGCGGACGGATCTTACGGAAAACCAGGGAGAATGGAGAAAGTCCGCAGTCAGCCCCAGAGAATGCCTGCCCCCGCTCTGGTTCAGCACACCCAGATGCAGCACACCGGCGTCCAGGGTGATGCCGTAGCCGAAAAGCAGAAGAAAAACCAGCGGCAACACGCCCGCCACCAGCCAGGAAGAAGGGTCCCGCACGATTTGCAGAAATTCCTTGCCCACCAGGGCACGGTACTGCCGCAGCCAAAGCCTCCGGCGCGTACGCTCCCGGCTCTGCCGCGCCTCCGGCTTTGCCTCCCGCCCCGTTGCCGGACCGTGCGCCCGCATCATTGGGGCATCTCCCTGTCGTGCTGCTCGATACTGGCAATGAACGCCTCTTCCAGTGTGGGCGTTTCCGCGCTGGCACAGGACGCCTTGAGTTCATCGGGAGTGCCCATGCTGATCACGCTCCCCCGGTATATGAGGGCAATGCGGTCGCAGTATTCGGCTTCTTCCATGAAGTGGGTGGTCACCAGCACCGCCGCCCCTTCCTCGGTCATGGCCGAAATATGCTTCCAGAAGTCCCGGCGGGTACGGGCATCCACGCCGGATGTGGGTTCGTCCAGAAAGAGCACAGGGGGCTGGTGCAGCGTGGCGCAGAGCAGGGCCAGCCGCTGTTTTTGCCCCAGCGGCAGGGTGCGGGTGGGGCTGCGCAGAAAAGCGGAAAGCTCCAGGGCTTCCGCCAGTCGCGGCAGGCGGGCGCGCTGCCCGCTGTCCAGACCATAGAGATCGGCGCATATCCTGATGTTTTCCTGCACAGGAATGTCCAGATACAGGGAAAACTTCTGCGCCATGTAGCCCAACCGCGCGCGGGCCGCACTGCCTGCGGTGAGAAGATCCACACCGTCCACGGAGCAGGTTCCGGCGGTGGGCCGCAACAGCCCGCAGAGCATGCGGAATGTGGTGGACTTTCCCGCTCCGTTGGGGCCGAGCAGCCCGAAAATCTCGCCGGGAGCCACATCAAAGCTGATGTCACGCGCAGCCACAAAGGAGCCGAAGGCGCGCGTCAGGCCGCGGGCTGCGATGCGCGATTTTTTTGTGCCCACAGCGGCATCTTTCGCGGGGTGCGCGCGCCGGTAGGGGGAAGGCGCGTGGCTGATGCCGCCCACCGCGCTCATGTACGCGTCTTCCAGACGCGCTTCTGCTGTCCGCGCCCCCCGCTCTTCCAGATATGCGCGCAGGGCGGGAGGCGCATCGGCCGCCAGCACAAGGCGGATGCGGCTGCCCTGGATCAGCGCGTCTTCAACGCCCGGCCGTGTGAGCAGCCCTGCCAGTTCCGCGCGGCGATGCCCTGCCCCGACCTCCAGCAGCCAGACGCGGCCCGCAACCCTGGCTGTGAATTCCTGTGGCGGCCCGGCATACAGCACCCTGCCCCCGTCCAGCATGAGCACGCCGGGGCAACGCTCGGCTTCGTCCAGATAGGCGGTAGACCAGACAACGGTCATGCCGCCGCGGCTCAATTCCTGCACCATGTTCCAGAGGTCGCGGCGCGACTGCGGATCCACGCCCACGCCAGGCTCGTCCAGCAGGAGCAGCCGCGGCGTCCCCAGCAACGCACAGGCAATGCCCAGCTTCTGCTTCATTCCGCCGGAAAGTCGGCCGGCCAGCCTGCGCCCAAAGGGGGCAAGCCCGGTAAAATCCAGCAGGCGCGCAAACAGCCGATCGCGCTCGTCCCCCTCCAGGCCGCGCAGGCTGGCATACAGGCGCAGGTTGGCCATGACGGAAAGATCCTCGTACAGGCCGAACCGCTGGGGCATATAGCCCACACTGTTGGGCTGGAGACGCACAAATTCTTCGGGGCTGGCGCCAAACAGGCGGGCCTGTCCCGCGCTGGGGCGCATCAGCCCGGCCAGGATGCGCATGAGGGTCGTCTTGCCCGCTCCGTCCGGGCCAACCAGCCCGGTGATGCGCCCTGCGGGGAGCGCGGCGTCCACGCCGTTTAGGGCCGTCAGGGCACGTGCGCCTGTGCCGAAGCGCACCACAAGCCCCTCCAGCCTGACGGCGGTATCCTCTGCGGCCGGGCCTGTCATGGCGCGGGTTCTTCCCCCAGAATGACGGTCACGGGCATGCCCTGCCGCATGACATTTTCCGGATCTTCCGCCTGTATCCGCACACGGTAGACCAGAGCCGTGCGCACCTCATCGGTTTCCACTGTTTTGGGCGTGAATTCCGCCACAGGAGAAATGAAGCCCACTGTGCCCGCAAAGCTCCGCCCCGGCGCGGCGTCCACCAGAACCCTGGCGGACATGCCGGGTTTGATGCGCCCCAGGCGGGGTTCGTCCACATAGGCCCGCAGCCAGACGGGTCTGGTCAGGGCAAGGGTATAGACGGTCTGCCCTGCCTGCACAATGGCTCCGGCCTCGCGGGCCCGCACAAGCACCACTCCCCCCTGGGGAGCGAGCAGGCGGGCATCGTTCAGGCGGGTTTGTGCCAGTTCCAGAGCAGCGGAGGCAGAGTCCACAGCGGCTTTCTGCGCCAGAACTTCTTCTTCGCGATAGCCGGCAAGGAGCATGCGCAGACGATCATTGTCGGAAGCCAGACGGGCGCGGGCCTCGCGCTCTCCGGCGCGGGCGTTGTCCAAGTCTTTCTGCGAAATGGCGTTGGAAGAACGCATGGCCGTGACGCGCCGCAGATGCACAAGGGCATTGTCGGCCACAGCCTGGGAAGCAGCCACAGCGGCGCGGGCCTGGGCGATTTCTTCGGTGCGGTAGCCGCGCTCAAGCCGCAGCAGAGCTGCTTTTTGCTGCTCCAGAAGGGCTGCGGCCTGATCTTTTTGCAGTGTCAGGATATCCGTTTCCAGGTGCGCCAGTTCCTGACCGGGCGCAACCTGCGCCCCCTCGTCCACCAGAACCCGGGCGATGCGCCCGTCCACGCGAAAGGACAGTTCCACCTGACGGATGTCCACATTGCCCCAAAGGACCAGCGAACCGGACTCACGGCTCCACCACTGCCAGCCCCCAAAGGCAGCCAGCGCAAAAGCCAGCGCCACCCCGATGCCCAACAACCGACGAGAAAAGGACATGCCGTCTCCTCTGCGGCCCGGAACCACCATGCCGCAAAAAGAATATAGGGAAGTTGCAGAGTGCTGTCCAGAAACCGGAGAAACGGTGGATATGGCTGTCGGAGGCAGGCGCAGTCCGCCCGGTTGTACCGTTGCTCACAGCCCCGGCATGAGAGAATAATTCAAAGACCGCGAGCGTCAGCCCGCGGCCTTTGGTATGGAAGGAAAAAGGAACGGCTTATTTCATGTCAACGGCCTGAACCCAGATAACGGCATCCTGGGACAATTCCTTGTCGTTGTACTTTTTGTCGGGACCAACGCCCAGAGCGGCAAAGCCCCACCATCCCGCCTTGGGCAGGCCAAAGCTGAACACGCCGTTGGCATCGGCCATGATGGCCTGGGTCACCAGCACCCCGTTGGGGTACTTGACCGACGATTTGGCGGAAAGCCCGTTCTTCTTGAGATCAGGGGCATGGCTCATGTATTCCACTTCCACCTCGGCATTGGGCACGGGCTTGCCTTCGGACAGCACCTGCCCCTGGAATACATTGCCCGTCCAGAGGCCGTAGGGCTTGGCCAGAGGCACGATTTCGCAGGGCAGCCCCGCAGGGGTGTTCCAGTTGCCGGGCACGCCCCCCACGTTGACCAGCAGCTTGGTGATTTGCTGCATGTAGGCCCCTTCTTCCTTTTCATAGTAGTAGCCGGGGATCATGACGAACATGTAGTCGCCCATGCTGCGGATATCCTTGCGGGGAATGAGCGCGGAAAAAGCCGGTGCGCTGGATTCGGGATTTTTCCAGGTAATCTCCTTGAGCAGGCCCTTGAAATCGATCTTCTGGGGTTCTCCCTCTCCGCGCTGGTGCAGGGCATAAAATTCCTTCACGCCGCCCATGTCCATCATGTGGCCCGCTTCTGCAGGGTGTGTGAAGACAATGCGAAAATCAAGATCCTGCGCCTTTTCAAGGGCGGTTTGCGGAGTATAGGCCATCATGAAATGCGCCTGGGCGGGAGCAGAGAGCATGAGAGCACCGGCCAGACCAAGAGCAGCAAACACCGTTTTTTTCATTGCGTCCTCCAAAAAGAATTTCATTTTCGTGAAATGCCCGCGCAAGGGCGGCTACTGCACGATTTTCTTGCCGTCCAGCACGATGGAATGGCCTTCGCCGCCGTCAAACATCACCTTGTAGTCGCCAGAAGGCTTTTTGAAAGAAATTTCGCTGTTGCTGTTCAGCTTGCCTTCCTCGATGGGAGCCCCCTTGCCGTCCAGCACCTTCACGGTCACGCCCGCGGCGGAGGAGCCGTCCGAAAAGCCTCCCTGGCAGGAAATGGTTCCGTCGCCGTTATCGTAGCAGTCAAAAACAGGGCTGTGGGCAAGGGCCATGCCGGGTAGCGCCAGCAAAGCGGCAAGGGACAGTGAGGCAAAAACTTTGACCATGATCAAACTCCTTACTGGGGGGTGATTTTTGTCCGGAGAACCGGAGGGGAAAATTCGTCCCGCTGGGGCACAAGGGCCAAAGCCAGCAGAACGAGGAGGCAGAGGCCGTAGAAAACCCACATGGCCTCAAAACCCGTCAATCCGAGCCACATGCCGCCGCTGAACACCAGGGTGGCCACAGCAAGACCGATGCTCATCTGGAAAAGAATGGAAAAGAGCATCCAGCCCGTTGAGGCAGCCTGCGTCTTGACCATGATGGCTGCGGGCAGGCAGGGCGGGTACAGGGCCATGAAAAGCATCAGGGCCAGCGCATGCAGCGGCGTAAAGCCGCTGAGGGCGGCCATGCCCTCGCCCACGCTCGTGCCGTCCAGGCCGTAGATGGCTCCCAGGGTGGCCGCGCTGTTCTCCTTGGCGGCCAGGGCGGAAAGCAGGGCCACGTTGATGCGCCAGGTGAAGCCCGCGCCCGCAGTCACGCCTTCCAGAGCCTTGCCCGCGCGCCCGAGAAAGCTGTTTTCAAAAATCTCCTGCCGCATTTCACGGCGCAGGGTCTTCCGCCGGCTGTCGATCTTGCGCAAAGCGCCTGCCAGATCCTTGCCGTCCTTGCCCTGGCGCAGGGCCACAGCCGCATAGACGGGATGCTCCTTTAGGGCGCGGGCGTTGATGGTATCAGCCTCCTCCTGCGATACGCCGCGCTTGGCCTCGCGCAGGGACTCCTGATACAGCAGCAGAGGCACGATATCTTCGGCAGAGAGGCGGTCAGCATGGGAGGTTTTGGCTACGGCTGCGCCGAATTCGTCCTCCATGGACTGCTGTTCTCTCTGGTAGTGCGCCATGCGCTCTGCCGGAAGACCGGGAAAACTGACAAGCATGAAAACGATGATTGCCACAGCCACCACCACAGAACCGATCTTGCGCACAAACATCCAGATGCGGTCAAAGGTCTGGCGCACTACGCCCGTCACGGAAGGCATGTGGTAGATGGGCAGTTCGATGATAAAGGGGGCCCGTGGTTTGCCGCGCAATAGCGTCATGGAGAGCAGCTTGGCCATGACAAGCCCCATGAGCAGGGTCACGGTGCCGATGAAAAACATGGCATAGCCCGCGTGCGCGCTGAAAAATGCCCCCACCAGCAAAAGATAGAGGGGAACCTTGGCCAGACAGTTCATCATGGGCACGATGAGAATGGTGGCCAGACGCGCCCGCTCGTCGGGGATGGCCCGCGTGGCGATGACGCCGGGGATGGCGCAGCCGCCCACATACACCCCTCCCAGAATGAGCGGCAGGGTCGACTGCCCGTGCAGGCCGAAACGGTGAAAAACGCGGTCAAGAACAAAGGCGATGCGCGCCATATAGCCGGAGTCTTCCAGAATGGCCACCAGCGCGAACATGATGACGAAAATGGGCAGATAATTGAGCACAGCGGTAATGCTCTTGACCACCCATACGCCCAGTGAGGTCAAGAGCGGGTCTTCCAGAAAGCCCTGCGCTGGCAGGAGAGTGGCCGCCAGCACCTCCAGCTTGCCCCAGAGGGGCCAGATCTGGGCGGCCATATAATTGCCCAGAGTCACCGAGGCATGGTAAAAAACAAAGAGCACGGCCACCAGAATCAGCGGCCCCAGCAGACGGTGGCAGAGAACAGCGTCCACCTTTTCGGTCATGGAACTGACAAAAGCCTCGCGCCGGGAACAGAGAGAGGCAATCTCGCGGGCACGGGCATACCGGGCATGAGCAATGGCGCGCACGGCATCCTCGTTCTGGTCGCGCAAAAAGGCCTCGCGCTCTCCGGCAACGCTTTCGGCGATGCTCACCGCATTGTCCAGTCGGGACAAAATGTCCAGGGCAAGGCTGTCGTCTTCCAGCAGTTTGACGGCCAGCCAGCGTGCCGGATAACCTTGAACTCCGTCTGCGGGCAGCAGGGCGGATATGCGCCTGATACTTCCCTCAAGCGGGCCATAATTTACGGGAGCGCCGTCACCGGCCACCCCCTTGCCCAGAGCAATGGCCGCACGCAGATCCGCCTTGCCCACGCCCTTGCTGGCCTGTACGCGCACCACAGGAATGCCGAGAGCCCTGGCCAGCGCATCCGCATCCACATCCACCTTGCGCTTGGCAGCCACGTCCAGCATGTTCAGCGCCGCCAGCGTGGGGCGCTGCATCTCCATAAGCTGCAAACAGAGGTACAGGCTTTTTTCCAGCGTGGAGGCGTCCAGCACAGCCACGATCTGGTCGGGATTTTCCTCCACGATGAACTGGCGCGCGGCCTTTTCTTCCGGCGACCATGAAGCCAGACTGTAGGTTCCGGGCAGATCCACCAGATCAACCCTGACATCGCTTTCCACAAAGACGCCGGATTTTTTCTCCACGGTCACGCCGGGATAATTGGCCACATGCTGGCGCGCGCCGGTCAGCATGTTGAAAATCGTCGATTTTCCGCAGTTGGGCTGCCCGGCCAGAACAGTCAGCAGTTGTTTCATTTGGCACCTTCCTGCTGTCAGGCCTTGACGGACTGCACGGATTCGACTTCAATCTGCCGGGCTTCCTCACCGCGCAATGCCACATGATAGGAGCCGATCTGCACATGCACGGGATCCCGCAGGGGCGCGCGGCGCACAAAAAGAACCCTCACGCCGGGACAGAAGCCGAGATCGCAGAGCCGCTGCCCCAGCATGCCGCCTGCGGTGACGCGGGCCACCGTGCAGCGGGCTGTTGTTTGCAGGTCGTTGAGTGTCATTGGCGCGCCTCCTGTTCCGTTGCGACTTTTTGTTGGATAATGAAAACAAAGTTCATTGTCAACACACTGTCACATGACCAATTCCGAAAAAGGACAAAATATGACAGAACTTCCCGAAAATCTTCGTGATTGGGCGAAAACCTGCAACGGAGCTCCGGGCATCCCGGTTCGCCAGCACTTGCTGGCCGTGCTTCATGTGGCGGAAGAACTGCTGCGGCGCTTCCCCCGTTTTTGCGCGCAGTGCCGCATCACGCCACAGGCCGTGCTTTTTCTGGCGGCAAGCCACGATGTGGGCAAACTGTCACTGGACTTTCTGCAACTGTCTCGCGCCTGGCTGGAGTCTCAGGGGCTGAGCCGCCGGGCCATCCGGGAAGGCTGGAAGGCGCTCTACGCGCGTTCCCTCTCTTGTCTCGCGGGACAGCCTGCACAAGTTCTGCCATGAAGGCGGGCATTGCAGCCCCAAAAGCGCCGCATGCTGGGCCGCAGTGGTGGGCGCGCACCACGGCCGCATCACAAGGCGGTACAGTTCCGCTCCTTATGTGCCCAGGGTGCAGGAACGCGTGCTGGAGCAGGAGCGCCAGACCTGCCTGCAGGAAATGTGGGAGCGTTGCGGCAGGCCGACCCTGCCCGAGGTGGACAAAAATGACCCTGTCCTGTGGAGCGTGGCCGGACTGATAACGCTGGCCGACTGGATCGGTTCTGACGAACACTTTTTCCCTCCCGATACAGTGTAATCCCCCCAAAAAATGGTAGCGTTTGAAAGTAGAATTTCCCATACTCATGAAGCGGGAGATTTTACATGAAAAAATCACGGTTTACAGACAG
>NZ_RQYH01000048.1 GCF_003860215.1 Desulfovibrio sp. OH1186_COT-070
TAGTTGCTGGTATAGCCCACATCGGCGGTGAGGCCGAAGTTGTTGTATACCCAGCCGCCGTAGAGGCTCACGCCCCAGAAGTTGAAGCGGTTGTCCGTACTGTTGAAGTCCCCGCTGGACTGGGCATAGCCCGCGCCGATGTTGAAGGCAGCGCCAAAGCGGAACATGTCGTTGACAGTATAGTCCGCGCCAAAGGCAATTCCGCCCAGGCTGCTGTGGTATCCGCCCTCAAAGTTGCCGGACTCCATGCCCCAGACGTGGTTGGTCTGGTAGAGGGGCATGAGCCACAGGCCCAGGCCGTTTTTCATGCCGTCGCCCGCGCTCATGCCGGAAAGGCTCACGCCTTCGGCATCCCGCCGCAGAGCCACGGCGTGCTGCCTGCCCACGCGCGGCCGGCCCAGGGATGTACGGTTCAGCGCCGCGCCCGAAGCCACGTTGGCCACGTTCATGGTGCTGGCCTGCACCGCGCCCACCGGGGCGATCTGGGCTGCACCCTCGATGGTGGCCGCGGCCTTGTCGCGATCCTGCCGACCGATGTAATTGTCGCTCACCGCGCGGGAAACAAAGCGCACGCCCGCATTGTCCGAATCGGGATTGATGCCCGGCTGCGCCACCATAGTGTCCACCAGCGTTCCCATTTCGTGAGACAGGCGGGGGAAGCGGCTTGCGGCGGCATTGGCCTTCAGGGTCACGCTGTACGTACCGGTGGCCGCAGCAAACGTGCCGCCTGTGGCGGAAAGCAGGGCAGAACTGGTGGTCAGGCTATCGTCTGTCCAACTGTCGGCAGCCTTGGTGGAGGCGCCAAAACCGTCGGTGATGTGCACTGTGGCATTGTCTTTGCCGCCCACGATGTGCAGCTTGGCTCCGGCGTCCACGGTGAGGGTGCTGGTGCCTCCGCTATCGCCTGTCAGGGCCACATTGTCGCCTATACCTGCGGCGTCCACCACCAGCAGGGATTTGGCGGCAAATTTTGCGGTGTCGGCAGTGGCCGGAGCACCGGGATTCGTCCAGGTTCCGTCCACATTGATGCCGCCTGCGGCATCCAGGGTCTGGGGAGCGCGCAGGGCCAGAGCCGCGGTAACGTCCTTGCCCCAGAAACCGTGCCCGAGATTTTGGTAGTTTGCCACTTCGTTCCGCAGCCATCCGGCATCGGTGCTGCCCAACGAGACCATGCTGTTCTGCCCCACGTTCATGAGGGCGTTCACAGAGTCGGAAGCAAAGGTCAGGCCGCCCATGGACGCGTTGGACGTGTCGCCGTCCGCCACAAAGGGCGGGTCAAAATCAATACGGCCGCCCTTCATGTCCAGCCCCAAGGCAATGATGGTGCCCTTGCTCTCCTCATTGCCCACGGTGATGTGCGTGTTGGCATTGCCGGTGATGCCGCCCTTGACCGTGAGCGTGGCGTCATTGATCACGTTGATGGTGGTGCTTGTGCCTGCTGCGGAGGCGTTGATACCGTCGTTGACCGTGTGGCTGCCGCCCTGCACATTGACGGTATTTTTGCTGGTACCCGCAGTTGTGATACCGCCGTTGATGGTATGGCTGCCTCCCTGCAGGCTGATTGTGTTGGTGCCGTCTCCAGCGGCTCTGATGCCGCCGTTGATGGTATGGCTGATATGGCTGCCGGAAGTGACGGTGAGGGTGTTGCTGCTCGCAACGGCTCCCTGCATGGTGATGCCGCCCTCCAGCGTACGTGCGGTGGCATTGGCCGCAGCGGCACTGCCCAACTGCAGGAGCGCGTCATTCAGAGCAATACCGGCCTCGGAAAAGTTTGACGTATTGCCGGTGAGGGTCAGGCCCGCTCCGTCCTGCACTGTGGTTGTTGCCGAGCCTGTGATACCGCTCACGGCAACGCCCTGGGAAATAGCAGTTCCGTCACTTTCCACAACAGCGTCAGGCAGGGCGACACTGGCGTCGGAAAGCTCATGCAATTTCTTGTTCTCCATATCACTGACTGTAACACCGGCAATGGTTCCCTTGCTGTCACCCGCCAAAAGACTGTTCTTTAGTGTGGTGAGGGTGCTCAAGCTCAAAGGTGCGCTGCCCACAAGATCTAGAGTTCCGCCAGCCAGTACCAGAATTTCTGCCACAGTGGACTTGCGCACGGGAGAGGTTCCAGAACTGTCAACCACCGCGCTATACTGTACTCCCAGTGTGCCACTTTCGTTTATGACAATACCTTTGCTATTGGTATGGGCAGAGTCATTGGGGTCAGGGCATACGCCAACAGCTTGGGAAGCCACCGCATCATTGACCACCAGTCTGGCGGGAGCATTCGCCTGAGGGTCGCCCACCAGCACAAGGCCATCGCCTGTTTGGGTCAGTTTTTCGATAACCCATGTTCCGCTTTCCACCCTGAAATGACCGGGCCCCGATCCAGTGCTGGAAGCCTTGACTTCCGCATCGGCCGTTTGCGTAAGCCCCGAGCCCTTGTCATTGAAGGCTACCGCGCCCGCTTTCACTTCTATCATTTCGCCGTTGAAAAAAGTGCCCTGCTGTACACCACTGAATTGTACGTTCGATTTTCCCGTGTGCGTATAGGTATTTGTGTCCGTATCCAGTGTAATCCCGCCGACATCAAGCATCCTGTCCACTCCCAGGGCCATATTCACATCGCCGTCGGTAAGCTTCAGCATATCACGGACTACAAGCTGCCCATTGGCGTCAACAAAGATTTTTCCATTGGCGGCCCCAGTATCAACGATGCCGTCTTTCGCTACGGTCAGATTCTCCACAGAGAGTCTACTCCACTCTTCTCCGCCGCCAAGAGTGATTGTGCCCTGATGCAGTTCCAGAGTTTCCAGACCCGTCAGAGAGCCTTTATTTGTGATGGTCAGAGCAGCGTCGGGCTCCAGAAAACCCAGATGTGAGCCTGTCACCGTGCCGCCGTCAATGATGAGAGTGTCTGTCGCCAGCAAACCTGTCCCGGGACTGCCCACTCCCGGCGTGCCGATGTGCAGATTTTTCGCCGAGTGCAGCGCACCGCCAGCCTTCACGGTCACAGTTGTTCCGGTCACCTTTCCCTGCCGCGCAATGTTCAGCGTACCGCCATTTTCCACATCAATGGTGGTGTATTCTTCCTCAACGCCGTCCGCCACCTGTTGCGGAGTGTCAATAGTAGCGGGCCCAGCGGCCAAAGCCGTGCCGCCAAGCAAGGTTGCGCCGAGCAGCATGCCGCCGAGCGCGTTGAGTACGCGGCATTTTTTCAGAACCGCCCGGTACCGCTGCACAAGCATGCCCAGAGCGGCTTGACTGAACTGCATATAGACCTCCTCAAAAAAATCTTGCGACCACAATTATGTAAAATTGGACGCCGGTCAATATACTACTAGCGAATGGGCGCTGTTTCAGGGAATTCTTGTACGATGGAAGGTTCCGTATGCCCCTTCGGAGCGGCGTTCCGGCGCGAACGCCAGCAACGGGAAATTTCGCAATGGATGTTAGCCAAACGTCTGGACTACCACACGCGTAATATCCAGCGCATTGAGGGAGGTTTGCGCCAGCCCGGCGTGGAACTTGCTCTGCGCATGCTGGAAGCCATAGGCGCTGATCCCGGAGAGTTTTTTCGCCTGCTTTGCGTTGAGGCAACGGAAAAAAGCGATACTGCCCCGTCAGTATTGCCGGGCAGCGTGGACGTGGCGTACCAGAAGCCGGAAGCTGCGGAAGGTATGAGGAGTTTTTTCGGGCCGCTGTTGGTTCAGGCCCGGCAGGCAGCCGGGATGTCGCAAACCGCCATGGCCAGGCGCGCAGGCTACAATCTGCGCAATGTCAATACGGTAGAAAGGGGCAGGCAGGAGCCGGGCGTCATGTCGGCCCTCGCCCTTGCGGCTGCCACCGGCGTTGAAGTGGGAGATTTTTTTGCGCATCTGGCCCTGTTTTCGGGCACTGCGCGCGGTGTGTACGGGTCCGGCTCGGGCGGGAATGGGCCTTACGGTTAACGCGATGGTCATTCACGTCAGAGGGGATGGCGGGTGCGGCACGTTAGCCGGGGCGCGGAGGCACGCCCCATGCGGAAGCGTGGAGGGAATGGCACAAACGGCTTCAGTTCACGCCTGCTCCAGAAATAGCGGAAGGAGGTGCACCTCCTGGGTTTGCTCTTCCGTGCGGCCGAGCCGCCAGGTGGTTTTGTCGGCTTCCCAGCCGAGTTTTGCGGCCACTTCCCTGACAATCCCTGCCACATTGAGCACCGGGTGGCGCGCAAAGACCTGGGGCAGGCCGTATGTCAGGTTGCATGCCAGGCATTTCCCGGGGCGCTGGCGCAACTCGAAGTCCAGGCGCGCCTCCCGGGGAGAAACATGGCGGCAGACAAGGCGAATGTCGTACGCGCCTTCTTCCGCGCCCCCGAACAGGGCGTCAAAAAAAGCGTCAGTTCTTTCTGTGGGAAAAACCTTGTCCAAAAAAGTCTGATCCAGGCTGTTCATGGAGGTTCCTTTGTGTCTGAAGCTTTTCGCGCGGGCAAGGCGGCCCCCCTGATGCGCTTTTGCGTGCCTGTGCGCTATCGTGCCGAAAGGGGGCGACAGGGACAGTCTGTTTTTTCGGCAGCACCGGAGCCGCTTTTCACCCCGTCTACATGCCGCCGTGCGTGAGGTGGCGCATATCGTTTTCGTCAATGCGCACATCGTGCCTGGGCAGGCGCGCCAGATCAAAAGCGGGTAGCAGTTCTGCGGGGCTGACCTCTTGAACTGTGTCCTGAAAACCCGCCTTGTACCCCAAAAAACCGATCAGGCGGCGGGGGGGAACTCCCATGTTCCGCAGCGCGTGCAGTGTGAGGCTGTGGTGCCTTTTGGCCAAGCGCTGCCCCTCTGCATCCAGCAGCAGGGGGAAGTGCACATATTGGGGGGGAGGGTAGCCCAAAATTTCCAAAAGGGCAATCTGGCGCGGCGTGGAGGGCAGGATGTCCCGTCCCCGGACGACCTGGGTGATGCCCATCAGCGCATCGTCCACCGCCACCGCCAATTGATAGGCAATCACGCCGTCGGAGCGGCGCAGGGCAAAATCGCCTCCATAGTGCTCCGGCAGAAAATTCTGCGGCCCCTGCACGGCATCGGCAAAGGCTATGGGAAAAGGAGGACAGCGCAGGCGCAGGCAGGCGGGCCGCCCCTGCGCCAGGCGTTCCTCGCGCTGCCCTGCGGACAAATGGCGGCATGTGCCGGGGTAGGGCGCTCCCACGTCATCAATGTGCGGAGCCGCGGCCAAAAGGCGCAGTTCCCTGCGGGAGCAGAAGCAGGGATAGGTCAGCCCCTGCCGGGCAAGCCGATCCAGAATGGCGGCATACACATGGCCGCGCTCGCTCTGCCGGTACGGCCCGCGCTCGTCGGCAGAGCAAACGCCGACGCCCGCATCCCAGTCCAGGCCAAGCCAGGCAAGGTCTTCAATAATTGCCTGGGCGTAGTGGTCTTTGGAACGTTCGGGGTCAATGTCTTCCAGCCGCAAAACAAGCGTGCCGCCACAGGCTCGTGCCGACAGCCATGCCAGCAAAAAGGCCCAAGCGTTTCCCAGATGGAGGCGGCCGGTGGGGCTGGGGGCCAGCCTGCCACGAATTTCACCGGGCATGCGTTTCTCGTGAATGCTGTGTGAGTTTGTGTCGCCCCAAGGGCTAGCGGCGAGAGCAATTTGCCATGCGCTTTTCGCGAATGCTGGGCATTGTGTCTGCCGTGCAGCCTGTTGGCCGCCAATGCTCGCGGGCAGGCCGCCTCGGTGTAAAATCCTGCAACAGGTGTTTCGCGTGCTGCGGCGTGCGCAGCCACGTTACGTCAGGAATTTTTGTTTTTGGGGGAAGGTTTTTTCCGACTGTCTGTTTTGGCCGCCACCTTGGGGGCCGAAGCCTTTTTGTCGGCCTTCTTGTCGGTTTTTTTGTCTTTCTGTTGGGAGTTTTTCTTTTGGTTGTCGGCCTGACGGCTCTTTGTGTTGTCAGCCTGTTTTTTCTGCTTTTCAGGCTTGCGCGCATCGGCGACAAGGGGAGAGCGCGACTTTTTGTTTTCCGCCACATGGGCGGACTTTTTCTTCTGTTTTTTGTCCGCCACGTGGGAGGATTTTTTCTGTTTGTTTTTTGCAGAGTTGCGGGAGGACGCCTTGCGGTCGCGCGAAAGCTCGCGGGCGGCCTTTTCCGCCCGGAAGTCGGTGAGGCGGCTTTCTGCCTGCGCCACAAGGTCTTCGTTGCCGTGCAGGTTGACCCGGCGCGCGCCCAGGAACGTGTCTTTGAAATACGGATCATTCAGGGAGTTGACGCGTACAGAACTGCGCTTGCGCGGGCTGTGGATGAACTGGCCGTCACCCACATAGATGCCCGTATGGTATCCCCGGCGCGGATGGCGAAAAGCCACAATATCTCCGGCGCGCATGTCTTCCACGCTGCTGATGCGCTGGCCAACAACAGACTGCTCCCGCGCCGTGCGGGGCAGCTTCACCCCCACACTGTCATAGGCCCAGCACACAAGCCCGGAGCAGTCGAACCCGCCCGGAGCCTTGCCGCCGGGCACATAGGGGGTGCCGATGGCGGAACGGGCCTTGCGCAAAAGCTGCTGGCTGCCCTGCTGCTGTTTTTTGTCAAAAGAAGCTTCGTAGGAGCTCCGGAAGCGTTTTGCGTAGTCGGCTTTGCTGTTCCTGTATGCGTACATGCCGTTGTCCGCACGGGCGCTGGTATCCTCGCTCTGCCTGCGCGCGGCGGTACAACCGCAAACCTGCACACAGAGAACCGCCAGTAAACACAACTTCAGAAGATTGCCCATCCTTGCTCCGTTGGGGACGCCATGTACCGCAGGGTCGGCAGGCTGCTCAAGGCGGCCAAAACCGCACACCCCGCGCTGGCGGTAAACGTCATGCTCTTGTGTCCAGCAGAACTCCCAGCATGGCGTCGGCAGTACGCACCACTTGCGCGTTGGCCTTGTAGGCATGCTGGTTGGAGATCATCCTCGGTATTTCCGTGGCAAGATCAGTGCCGCTTGGCCGTATATCGCGCGCCACACGGCTGGTAACATCAAAAACGGCCCCGGCCACAGGCGGATCTTCCTGCCGCAGGACGGCAGGCACAGACGGATCAAGGCTGAAGCGCGCACGTTGGGGAATATAGCCGTTGGTGCTGATATTGGCTATATTGTGCGCGCTGACGGCCTGCGCCCTTGCGTGGACGTTCATGGCCGTTGCGCCGAGGTGCAGAGTGCTGGATATGGTTCCGCTCATAAAAATAGCCTGAAAGACGTTAGCACAGGAAAAAGGGAATTGCAAAAAAAATTTGGCCTGCGAAAAATCTTTTCAATTCAGGCCGTTCCTGTCCGCAAGGTACGCTCAATGCAGGCAAAGGCATTGTGGTTGTGGATAGACTCCATGCTTTCCACCTCCACCCGAAACCATTCTACCTGGGCGTGCTCCGACAGCTTGTGCGCGACGTTCCGCACCACATCCTCCACAAAGAGCGGGTGGGCAAAGGCCTGCTCCGTAACAAATTTCTCGTCTTCGCGTTTGAGCAGGGTATAGAGCGCTGAAGATCCGGATCTTTCCGCCATGTCAATAAAATCTTCCAGCCAGGAAAACGTGCGCATGCGCATGCGCATGCGCACCAGCGCCCGCTGGCTGTGCGCCCCTTCCCGGCTAATGGCCTTGGAGCAGGGGCATACTGTCATGACGGGCACATCAACGCCCAGCAGAAAGGACTGCCCCTCGTCGTCCAGTTCTGCCGTAATGCAGCACTGGTAGCTCATGGGCGCGGGGATGGAGGATGCCGGAGCCGGTTTGGTGATGAAATAGGCAAAGCTGAAGCGGGCATATGCCTTTTGCGCTCCGAGCTTCTCCTTGATGGTCAGGAGCAGCCGCCGTATGGACTGGTAGGAAATTTCGTCGTTCCAGTGTTGCAGGGCTTCCACAAAGCGGCTCATGTGCGTTCCCTTGAACGCCGAGGGCAGGTCCACCCCAAGGTCCACGCTGGCCACAGTCTGCTGGGCTCCCTGACTTCTGTCACGCACACGCAGGGGCAGCCGGAGTTCCCTGATGCCCACCCGGTCTATGGGCATGGCGATCCGGGGGCTATGGCTCTGCACGTCTTCCATCATGCCAGATCCTGCCCCGTGGTGGTGGTAGTGAACGTGCCGTGCTTGACGCCGCGGCAGGAGATGAGCCTGTCGGCCAGGGCGCGTATGCGCTGCGGCTCTCCCTTGAGCACAAGCACTTCAAGGCAGTTGTGATGGTCCAGATGAACGTGCAGCGTGGTGACGATGAGATCGTGCGCATCGTGCTGGATGGCCATGAGGCGTCGCGCAAGGTCGTGCTTGTGGTGATCGTACACCAGCGTGAGCGTACCCGCGCCGCTGGCGTCGCTCTGCCATCTTTCCTCGATCAGGGCCTTGCGGATGAGATCCCGTATGGCCTCGGAGCGGTTGGAATAGCTCTTGTGCCTGCACAGGTTGTCAAAGGGCTCCAGCAGGTCTTCGCTCAAGGAAACGCCAAAACGTACAAGCTTTCCCATAAAAAATCCTGTGGCATTTTTTTGCGGGGGAAGTGCTGTGCGCGCCCCCTCCACGGTTTTTGCCAGTTCCGCCGGTCATGCCTGCCCGGCCGATGCGCCGCGCCGTATTTCCCACACCGTGACGGTTACGGGCACCGGCTGGGCGCAAACAGGCGGGACTTCTTCTGTATGCACGCTCTCAGTGCGCCAGCCACTCTCGCGCAGCGACCGCAGAAATGTTCCGTATATGCTGCGGCCCGGCTCGGCAATCCATGCTGCGCCGTCCGGGGCCAGGGCGTGCCCCAGAAAGCACGTTACAGGAGGGACGAAGCGCTCTTCATACATGATGTCGCCGCCCCAGAGGCGAAAAATGCTGCCCGGCTTGACAGCCGGGTGCCGCCAGTCCATGACTGTCCATAACGGTTGGCCCGCAGCATTGTGGTGGGCATTGCGCCTGGCAAAACGCAGGGCTTCCGGTTCATAATCCGCCGCCAGTACGCGCGCCCCCAGCCATACGCCCGTCAGCGCGCACAAGCCCAAGCCGCAGCCGAGGTCAAGGCAGATCCGCCCGGAAATCTCCCGCCTGCGGCGGGCGAGCCAGGAGCACAGGGCAATGCTGGACGGCCAGATCTCCGTCCAGTAGGGCAGCCTTTCGTCGTGAAAGTCGTCCTCGCCCATCTCCTGCCAGAGTTGTTCGAGGTTTGCGGCTCGCTCCATATGCCAGAGCCTCCCGGCCGCGCGGACGTGCAGCGCCGCTTCATGGTGGGGATGGCGTGTGGCGGCATCGCGGCAGGGGGGACAGGATGGGCAGGGCACATTCATGGCGGGAGGATACCGCAATGGCAGGCGGCTGTACAGGGCGCGTTTTTTTGTGATTGTCAGGTGAGTTTTTGATTTTGGGCAAGAAACCGATTGACATGAGGGGTGGGGTTGGTTCATAAGGAGGTTTCGCGCTGTGGACTTTTGTGGGGCAAAAACTTTT
>NZ_RQYH01000049.1 GCF_003860215.1 Desulfovibrio sp. OH1186_COT-070
GCCCCATATGGGCATCGGTGGTATCACCCCGGCCATGAAACTGAAACGGGCGGCATAGGCTCTACTTTTGAGCACTACCACAAATGGGGAGATTACACGGCCAGGCTCAGGTATATGGCAGGCCAAAAATGGGGCACGCAACGGTACATGAATATGAAAACAGAGATGTCGGCATAGAACCGGAGCCGTCACGGGCCTTGCAGCGCGGGATTGCCGCTTCGCATCCCGCTCACAAGGCCCGCGCCGACTCCTCAAGGCAGAGCCAAAACCCACACCATGCGGCTGCTACGAAAAGTGCGAAAATTTCTGGACACTACCTCGCAACCAGTTCAGCTTAATGTGAAAATTAATCGAAAATTAGGAATATTGCTTCCTGCAAACAACAGAATACGTAAACTCTATCAACGAATTGATATCATATATGGGTTTTTCAATTTTTTTCTGAATGTCATGAGAAAAAACTGATAAATCAGTACACTCCAAAACAAGCGCGTCAAGTTGCTTTTTATTGACAAAATTTTTGGCTGTGCCAACAATTTCTCCTCTTAACGCATCAATATCGAAATAATTCCTTTTTCCTTCGAGTATCGTTTCCCGAAACTCTGTGTTGTGCTCCATACCGTGTATGATGACATCATCCATACATGTTCCACAGTTGTCAAAATGGTCAACTGTCAAAGCATTGCTACTTGCCGTCAATACACCAATTTTTGCATTCTTTCCATGCATTATCCGTATCATTGGAATCTGTACTAGGCTTGATAAAATGACTGGAATTTTGAGCTCACTGGCAATTATGCCCTGAAATCTAGCCATAAAACCACAACTCCCGGATATTGCCTGCACTCCATCTTCCTCAAGCTGCTTAGCAACTTTTATGAATGGCTCCACAAGGTCCAATGTGGGATTAAATAACAGACAGGGGATATCAACTCCCTCAACAACCCGCGTAACTGTTGGAAAAGAAAAACTTATGGGGTTACGTAGATGCCCACGTAGCTTTGGAAATTGAGATTCTAGGCATAATATGCCTATTGGAAGATCATAGTATAATTTTCCGCCCTTCACGATCATCTCGTTACTCCTCGTTATTCATTGTCTCTTCTTTCCAATTCTAATCTAGAAAATAAATTAGGTAGGGAGTGAGACTTTGGATGGCTTAAACAGTTAATTGTGAGAAGCGTGAAGACTACAATAATTTTCAAGTGTTACCGGTCTAAATGGTTGTTGCACTTTTAGCCTTCCTTTCGCCGGATCATCTAACCCACAGGCCTCTAAAACAAGTTCAGACAACACTGTTCCACACATACGGCCTTGACATTGTCCCATTCCACAGCGAGTCATCCTTTTTACTTCATCAGCATTCATGAATTTTTCACGGATTGCCTTGCGAATCTCGCCTGCGGTAGTGTTTTCACATCGACAAACAATCGTTTCATCTGGAATGTTATAAACTTGGGGATTGGGCGCAAATACATAACGCAAGAAAGCCCGAGCAGCATACAAAGTTTTCAAGCGTTTACTATCTCCTTTACTTTTATATGTAAATTCAGCATCACTCAGAACTCCCAAATGTCTAGAAACACCTAAACCAACAAGATGTCCCTTAAAAATACTTGCATCTCCTCCGTGTACATATGCAGCATCTCCAGACACATAAATCCCAGGAATACTAGTCATTCCAAAAATGTTAGTTTCAGGATACCAATAACGTTGCACATTATCCCAAATGAGTTTGGTTTTAAGCGAACCAAGAATGTGTGTCCTCGGGATAACTCCTTCGTGCCGCAAGATACATGTAGTTGCAATTTCCTTTTTTTGCCCTTTAACAAAAAATTCAACATTGGAGACACAATCCGTACCCACGGCTCGAATTTTTTCGACATTGCGGTAAATAGGGACATTTTCTTTGAAAATTCTGAGCAACATGCCAATGCCTTTTTTGACATATGGTAGGTCCATTATTCCACCAGGCATTAATGCGACAGCTTTAAACCGCTGGATCCAGTCACCAGTATCCAAAATTGCTGAGATACGTATACCCGAATCAATCAAATGACAGGCGGCAAGAAGCATTAGCGGCCCATTACCAGCCAACACCACTTCGGTCACCCCCGAAGAAAGCTTGCCAATGTCTCTCAAGAGGATATCCGCCCCACCGACCCCCATAACTCCAGGCAACGTCCACCCTGGAAAAGGGACAGGACGTTCCATTGCGCCACAGGCAACAAGGATATTTGTTGCAGAAAGGGTCTCAGCTTTCCCCTTTATGGTACAAAAAACTCTGTGCCTCTCTACACCCCAAACCGTGGTATCCGAGTAATACTTGGCTCCACATTTTCGAAATTTTTCAACAAGCTCCAAGCCGGTTGCGCGCTCCTTAGAATCTCCAATATGTGAAGTAGAAGGCCTTTCAATATTACGAAAAAGTTGTCCGCCCGGACAAGCCTGTTCATCAATAACGGTCACATCTAGCCCGCAGGCTCTTGCTGTGCAGGCCGCTGACAAACCGGCAGGGCCCGCTCCTATAATCACAAGGTCCACATTATTGTCCATCAGTTTGCCTCTATTGTCTGAAGTTGTCTGCGTACTGACATTCCCTCACGGACCTTGACCAGACAAGCCTGAACATTTGGTTCTCCGTCAATTTCCATCAAGCATTCAAAACAGACACCCATAAGACAATATGGTGCCCGCTCTCTTCCGCTAACTGGATGCTTGCATGTATGACGATCTTTGCCGAAGCCGAGGACAGCAGATGCCACACTTATTCCCGCCGGAACTTCCATTGGTTGGCCATCAAGGGTGATATGAATATTTGATATGGAGGTTTGCATATGCCATCCTTTAGCAGTCAAAGCCAAAACGTTTTAGCGTCATCCCTCGTGCCGTTTCCGGCAAATCGCCTCCTAGGACAAAATCAGGAAGCAGCCTTGTGTGGGCAGCTGCCATGGTGATGGCGCTATGTGTGTTTATAATGGTTACCTTTGGATGCCCAGGTAAATGGCTATAAATAGCCATTTTATCTTCAGGCATAACCCTCAATCCCGACCATGAACGCAAAATACGTTTGTGCCCAAGTTCCGGCCAGACTCGCATTGCCCATACTCCTTCTAAAGCAACAGCTTCCGGCACGACTGGGGTATGATGGCCGGAACTTTCATGTCTGAAACCTATAATAGTCGTTCCACCAAAGGTTTGAGTAACGCCAAGCACGGGAATAGGCATGACATAGGGCATACGCTCAACTAAAAGGACCTGTCCCTTATCCGGATAGACCGGCAAGCTAGGCATGGCAAACTGCACGAAGCGACGATTAGATAAACCCGCCGCAAGCACCAACCTTTCACATTCAAATACCCCTTGTTCGGTGAATACATTATAGCCACCACCATTCGATTCCACTTCATAAACCAAAGTTTGAACGTACTCGACACCTGCCTTTGGTAAGGCAGCCCTAAAGACGCGCAAAAGTGTCAAAGGGTCAATCACGCCATCATCTTCGCACCAAGCAGCTCCGCAAACTTCAGGGCCCCAAGAGATTTTCGGCAATTTCCTTTCCAACTCGGCACGATCAATCATGTTGCCTTTGTACTCGCCTAAAGCAATCCGCAATTTTTCGATGTAGTCTCCTCGCTTCTTATAATCTTCCTCACTCAATGTTGGGATAAGCCCACCTGTAAAATTGACAGGAATGGAAAGGCCCGCAACTTCTTCAAGTTCCTTGACCAAAGCTGGATACAGGTTCGATGAAATAAACGCCCATTTGGCATAGTTGGGTAAATGCAAAAATTTGGATTGACACCAAATTAATCCAACATTTGCCCTTGTAGCCATATTGGTTTCCGTTGGAGCGTCAAGAACCGCAACCTTCTTTTTTTTCCCTACAAGTCCATAACCAACAGCGGCTCCGGAAATACCACCACCAACTACCAAAACGTCATAAATCTTCGTGTCCATACCAGCGTAGACCTTATTCCTTAAAGGCGATACAATCTACCTCAATCCGCAAATCATTCATCATCTGAGCCTGAACACAAACCCGAGCTGGTGCGTGCTCAACTGTAAAGTATTGCGCATATACCTTGTTGAAGCCAGCAAAGTCCCGTGTATCATCAAGGTACACTGTTACACGAACGACATCTTCCATGGAGTAACCCGCACTACTCAAGGCTTTTCTGAGGTTGTCCAGAGTCACTTTTGCCTGAACAGTGATGTTGCCGGAAACGATCTCTCCATCCGCATCTCGAGGAACTTGTCCACTTACAAAAAGCCATCCATTTGCGCCAGCAGACTGACAAAATGGCAAAGCATCCGGTTTGGTCGGCAACCCATTTCTCTTGATCGACATTCGCATCTCCTTTACAAGTTGGCGGCATTGGAAAAATTTTCCCAATGCCGCTCCATTTTATAATTATTGATTTACCGCAATGCCCATATCCGTGAGAACTTGCTTCATCTCACCATATTGATCCTTAATCTGCTTCACCCATGCTTCTCCTGAAGTATAGTCAGGAGATGCCTGCATATTCTTGATAGCTTTTACAAATTCAGGGTTTTTTGTAATTTCTTCGGTGACCTTTCCTAGCTTTTCCAAAATTTCCTTTGGAGTTCCCTTGGGGGCTACAATGCCACCCCATCCATAGTAATTTCCTTGATAACCGAGTTCTGAAAATGTCGGTGCTTCAGGATACAATTCGCTCTTGGTGCCCATGGCAAGAATCTTCATCTTGCCAGCAGAAGTCATTGAAGAATAGTTTTGTGGAAAAAGAAAAGTCATGTGTGCATGTCCACCCATAACAGCCGCGGCAGCTTCACCGCCACTCTTATATTCAACAATCTTCATTTGCACACCGTTTTTGCTAAACCAACTACGCATTGCAAAAGTTAGCCATGATGTAGCAGCGGGGCTAGCAAAAATGTATTTCCTTGGCTCTTTTTTTGCTGCTTCAGCCAATTCCTTAAGGTTTTTCCATGGCGCATCTGCTGGAGCCACAGCAGCACAGTTTGCGACCATAATTCGAGCAATGTACTCAAAACTATCAAAATTATAATCCGCCCCTTTAACGGTTAGAGGAATGATGATGTTTGGACCAGCCTGTCCCAAGAACAAAGTATAACCATCAGCTTTTGCCCGTGCAGCAAATAATGATCCGGTTAACCCACCACCTCCAGTTTTGTTGACCACAACAACAGGTTGTCCAAGTTTTTCTTTAGCAAATTCTGCCCAGACCCTAGCAGTCAAATCAGAATCACCTCCAGCACCAAAAGGGCTAACCAACTGGATTGGTTTGTCAGGGTACTCCGCAGCAGATACGAGCATACCCATGCACAGAGTCAAAAGACACGGAACCACTAATACTGCCAAAACCTTTTTGAACATACCCAACCCCCTAAAAATAAATATGGTTATCCTTCTTGCGCCAGCCGGGTAATTTTCGCGCGACGCATTCGGGCCCGAGCAATGCTGAAAACAGCGGCAATCGTCAAAAGGATAAGGGTTGCAGAAACAGGTCTAGCTACAAAAATCATAAAACTACCGTCTGAAATGGTCATGGTCTGGTCAAACGAGGCTTCGAGTAAAGGCCCCAAGATGAAACCAATGATCATTGGCCCCGCGGGGAATTGAAAACGCCGCATTCCATAACCGAAAACCCCAAATATGATGAGACAAAATATATCAAACATGCTCTGGTTAATAGAGTAGGTACCAACCATAGCAAAGACGGTCACGACAGAGAAAATTGTAGACTTAGGCAATTGGGATATCCGCATCCAGATCCTGAAACCAAACTTTGAAACATAATAAAGAATCACATCACAGATAATGAGAGAGGCAAACAATCCGTAAACAACCACCGTGTTTTCAAAAAAGATGTTTGGCCCTGGTGTGAGTCCTTGAATGAGAAAGGCCCCCATAAGCACCGCCGTAACATCATCCCCCGGGATTCCCAACGTTAAAAGTGGAATCATTGCGGAACCTGTAACGGCATTATTTGCGGCTTCAGGTGCGATTACCCCTTCAACTGAGCCTTTCCCGAACTTCTCCGGATTTTTGGAGGTACGCAAGGCTTCCGAATAGGCGACATAGGCTGCTGGAGAAGCGCCAAGCCCAGGCAAGGCACCAATTGCGGAACCAATAACAGAAGATCGTAAAAAAAGGGGAAGGAGAGCTTTGAATTCTCCCCAGGAAAAAGTGCCATCACTTCCAGTAAGCGTAAACTTCTTCTGGATTGCAGGCTGTATCTTTGTGCTAGCTTGATGAATAACTTCAGGCAGGCAAAGTAAGCCTATTACCATAGGAATAAGGGCAATTCCCTGCATGAGGTACTCGTTACCAAAAGTAAAGCGCATGGCTCCGGTTGATCCTGAAACGCCAACAGTTGAAAGTAGCAATCCAAGACCTGCCATCACTAACCCCTTAGTTATTGATATCCCCGAAATGCTTCCAACCACAGTTAAAGCCAACAAAATCAGGCTACACTGTTCTGTGGGGCCTATTTTTAACGCCAGATAAGACAAGGGGGCTGCCACGCAAATCAAGAGAATGTTGCTAAATGTATCTCCAAAAACTGACCCGGCAAGAGCTGCATTGAGAGCCTTGCCAGCCTTCCCTTGTTCAGCGAGGGGGTAACCGTCCATGGCCGTACATACGGCGGGGGGAGCACCAGGAGTGTTAAGCAAAATTGCAGTGATTGATCCTCCAAACATACTCGCTTTGTATATTCCCAATAACATTGGGATGCCAACAAGTGGACTAACATAAAAAGTAAGAGGCAAGAGGATAGAGATAGCCATGATGCCCGAAATACCAGGAATAGCACCGAACATGAGGCCGGTAAAAACACCAAAGGTGATGGCACCAATGGTTTGCCATGTAAAAGTTGATAAAACGCCCGTTAAAATATCAGCTATCATATTTTAATCCAGTTATATTCATATTTAATGCTCAAACAAAACTCCTACCGGGAGAAAAATTTTCATATAATTTAGGACAAAGAAATCAATGATCAACGCGAATGCTACAAAGAAAAAAAATGGAACTAACCAACCTCGAAGACCAAGCAATTTTGCAACTATCATCATAATAAATGGCGTTGAATATAAAAATCCAATATAATGCATAGATATAAAATATAAAAAAAGAGATCCAATATAAGAATACAGTGCAAAAAAACGAGACTTGCCCACGCACTTTTCAATCAATTCTTGCTCGTGATTCACATTTCCGTTAATTATATGCCAAGCAGAACGTACAGAAAAAATAACCAGAAGAAAACTTATACCAGACATCAAAAGTGCAACAATTGACGGAAAAAAAGACTGGCTGATAGTTGAAGGTATTGCTTCGATAACCCATACATCTGCCTTTATGTATACCACCACGAAAAACAAGAAACTACACATGGCAATCCCTGTTTCCAATAATACATTGCGACGTAGATATCGATGCATAAGCTTTTCCTAAACTATCTTATTAGTGTATCGGTCTACGTTTTTTTGGACACGTTTTTTGTTGATCAAGCCGCGATGTTCACGGCCTCTTTCTGGATGGCCCGCACCGCTGACGGAGTCTTGTAGTCGTGGCGTCCAATGATCCATTCCCGGTTGTA